>JBMORI010000097.1:0-21130 GCA_049322415.1 Thermodesulfobacteriota bacterium
GTCGCAAAGCCTCCTGCGAGTTTCGCCTCCTCGCGGCGGCGACGCTCGGCGCGGACACAACCGGCGGGCCCTGGTCCCATGTCGAATGCTGTAAGAATCAATCGGCCCTGGTGACGCGCAAAGACGCGTCACCAGGGCCATTTCTCACTCTCACTATCTCGTCCAATTTCCCATCCGAAACCCGCGAAGCCGAAGGGGATTCCAAAGGGACTTGTCCCTTTGGCCGCCGGAGGCATCTTCTCTCTATTTTCCTCTCCCCTCTCGCTCCTTGCCTCACTCCATCTCACGGGCGGCCAGCAACTGGCCGCAGGCCGCGAAGATATCCCTGCCTTTGCTCTTTCTCAGCGTGACGGTGACGCTCTTGTCCCAGAGAATCTTCTGGAACGCCTCCACGTCCTCGGGCTTTGGAGCTTTGTAGGGCAACCCGGGCGATTCGTTGTAGGCGATGAGGTTCACCTTGCCCTTCACGTGGGAGATGAGCCGCACCAGTTCGCGGGCGTGCTGCGGCGTGTCGTTGACGCCGCCCAGCAGCACGTATTCGAAGGTGATGGTTTCGCGGTGGGCCAGGGGGTACTTCCCCAGCACCTCCATGAGCTTGTCCAGGGGCAGAGCCCTGGCGGCCTTGGGCATGATCTTCTCGCGCAGTTCCTGTGTGGGTGCGTGCAGCGAAACGGCGAGCGCTCCCATGCCCGCGCGGCCGAACTCCAGTATTCCCGGCACGATGCCAACGGTGGAGACCGTGACGCGGCGCGTGGAGAAGTCCAGCCCTTGCGGATGGTGCAGCGACTCGAGGGAATGAAGGAGATTGTCGTAGTTCATGAGCGGCTCGCCCATGCCCATGAACACGAGGTTCCTGAGCTTGAGTCCGGTTGCGGCCGCCTCCAGGTGGTTGCGGGCCACCAGGATCTGCCCGAGGATCTCTCCGTGCGAGAGGTTGCGCCTGAGCCCCATGAGGCCGGTGCGGCAGAAGGTGCAGGCCATGGCGCACCCGGCCTGGGTGGACAGGCACTGGGTGTAGTGGGTCTTCTCCGGGATGAGCACCGTCTCGATGCTCTCGCCGTCGTGCAGCGCGAGCAGGAACTTGACCGTGCCGTCCGCGCTTTCGAGCTTCCGGGCCACGCGGGGCAGGACGATGACGGACGCCTCCGCCAGGCGCGAGCGAAGGTCCTTGGAGAGATTGGTCATCTCCTCTGGAGAGGTCGCGCCCTTCTGCCAGAGCCACTGCCACACCTGGCGAGCCCTGAAGGGCGGCTCGCCGAGGTTCGCCATGAGAGTCTCCAGCTCGTGGAAAGTGAGGTCGAGAAGGTTTGGCCTGGCCGGGGTGTCCGGCGCGCCCGGCCTTTCGAGGCCGGACGCGTCCGGTTGCGGTTCGTTGCGGTCGGGACGGCCCTGTCCGGGCTCGCCCGGTGAGGGGGCCGTGGGTTTCATCAGCCGAGCTGCTCCTTGGCGGAGTATTTCTTCACGAAGTCCACGGCCTGCTCCACGCTCTGCACGTCGCCCTCGACCTGGGCCTTGAGCAGCGCGTCGCGGATGATGCCCACGGCGGGTCCGGGGGAGATGCCCAGGATGGTCATGATCTCCTTGCCGTTGAGCATGGGTTCGAGCTCCTCCTCGCGGATCTCGGTGCGCTCCAGCATCTTCATGTTGTGGTTGAATTCCTTGTAGGAGCCTCCGCGGGCCTTGATGTCGGCGCGGGCGTGCTCGATCAGGCGCGGGTATTCGTCCAGGCTCTTGAAGCGGCGGATGCCCTTGTCGGTGAGCATGAAGTGGAAGCGCATGTGGTGGCGCACCAGATGGCAGATCAGCTCGATCTCGTCGTGCTCCATGCGCAGCCCGCCGAGGAGTTTGCGCGTGACCTTGGCCCCGACCCGGTGATGCTGGTGGAAGTGCCATTGCCCGTCCACGATTTCGGCGGTGTGCAGCTTGCCCACGTCGTGGAAGAGGCAGGAGAGGGTGCCGTACCAGTCGTAGGGCAGCTCCTCCGGGTAGTGGCGCATGACGTTCAGGGTGTGGTCGAAGACGGACTCTTCCTCGGTCTCGTTCTTCTTCTGCTTGATGCGGGCCAGGGCCGCGATCTCCGGCAGCAGGCCGTGCAGGATCATGGACTCGTAGAGCAGGCGCACGAAGGCGTGCATGTTCTCGGCCTCCACCTTGCGCCATTCGTCCATGATGTCGGTCACGGGCACGTAGTCCAGCACGGACTGCCCGGCACGAAGGATGGCCATCCAGGAATTGGGGCCGATGGGCAGGCCGAAGTTGGCGGAATAGCGCATTGCCCGTATGGCGCGCAGGTAGTCCTGCCTGAGGGTCTGGTCCTGGATGCCCTTGAAGCGGATGACGCCCTCGGCGAAGTCGGCGAAGCCGTCCAGGGGATCTTCGGTCTTGGGCATGTAGGGGCAGGCCATGGTGGCGGGAAGCTCGCCGGAGTCGGTGAGCTTCCTGGCCAGCCTGGTGGTGAGGCGCACCAGGCATTCATCGGGGTTGGCGGCCTCAGGCACGTCGCCCCGGTAGAAGTGCAGGACGGTTTCACCTTCCTTGAGCACCGCGAAGGATTCGCCGCATTCCTGGGCGAGGTTGGGGAAGAGCTTGGTGAGCTCGTCGAACCCGGCGTCGGTGCAGATGTCCAGCTCCGGCTGGGGGCCGCCCGCGAGGAGCGCCTTCTGGAGCTTGGCGTTGATGACGTAGGCGTCGTAGCCGTTGCGGATGATGGCCTTGCAGATGCCGACGGCGTCCTTGAAAGAATCGCTCATGAACTCTCCGTGTTACAGCACGTTTTTCCCGGCCACGTAGGCGGCCCTGACCTGGCCGGTCAGTTCGCGCCCCATGAGCGGGGTGTTCTTGCCCTTGGAGGCCAGCGCCTGGGGCGTGACGGTCCAGCGGGCGGCAGGGTCGAAAAGGATGAAGTCCGCCGGGTCGCCCTCCTGGAAGCGGTTGAGCGGCAGGGCGAAAATCTCGGCGGGGCGGGTGCACCAGGCGCGCACCAGCGCGCTGGCGGACAGATCGCCGCGCGCCACCAGCTCCCAGGTGACGGAGAGGGCCGTCTCGAAGCCGGAGATGCCGTTGGGAGCCTCGTCGAAGGGGGTCTCCTTCTCGTGGGCGGCGTGGGGGGCGTGGTCCGTGGCCAGGATGTCGACGACGCCGTCCTCCAGGGCGGCAAGCAGGGCCTGCTGGTCCTCGGGAGTGCGAAGCGGCGGGTTGACCTTGGCGTTGGTGTCGTAGCCCTCGCAGTCCTCGTCGGTGAGGATGAGGTAGTGCGGGCAGGTCTCGGCCGTGACGGGCGCGCCCTTGGCCTTGGCCCGGCGGATGACGTCCACGCTCATGGCGCAGGAGACGTGGGCCAGGTGGATGGGCACGCCCAGGTATTCGGCCAGGAGGCAGTCGCGGGCCACCTGGATGGCCTCGCCGCAGGCCGGATGGCCGCGAAGGCCCAGGCGGGCGCTGACCGCGCCCTCGTTGATTCCGGCGGCGGGTGCCAGGAAGGGGTCCTCGCAGTGGTCGATGACGGGCACGCCCAGGTCCGAGGCGTACTCCAGGGCGCGGCGGAACAGCTCGGAGTCGGCCACGGGGCGGCCGTCGTTGGAGAAGGCCTTGCAGCCGGCGGCCTTGAGCTCCTCCATGGGGGCCAGGGCCTTGCCGTCCAGGCCCATGGTCAGCGCGCCCACGGGGAACAGGCGCGGCCCGCGCGGATGGGCCTTGGACGCCTTGTCCAGCATGTACTCGGTGACGCTCGCCTGGTCGTTCACCGGGTCGGTGTTGGCCATGCACATGACGTTGACGAATCCGCCCTTGGCCGCGGCGGCCAAGCCGGAGGCGATGGTCTCCTTCCACTCCTGGCCGGGCTCGCGCAGGTGGGCGTGCGCGTCGGTGAGGCCGGGCATGAGAAGGAGCCCGGCGGCCTCGGCCACCTTGGCCCCCTCGGGCACTGGGCGGGTCCCGGCGGGGACCAGCGCCAGCACGCGGCCCTTGGCGATGAAGAGATCGACGGGTTCCTGGGGGCTCTCGGCCAGGCACGCCTGGCGCACCACGAAATCGGCTTGCGACATGCCGCGCTCCCTTTATTGCTTGCGGGTGATGTAGAGGTGCAGAAGGGCCATGCGCACGTCCACGCCGGATGCCACCTGGTCGAGGATCAGGCTCTCCTGGGCGTCGGCCATGTCCGAGGCGATCTCCCAGCCCCTGTTGATGGGGCCGGGGTGCAGCACCACGGCGTTCTTCGCGGCCTTGGAGAGCCGGGCCAGGGTCATGCAGTAGCGCCGGGAGTACTCGCGCACGTCCGGCAGGAGCCCGGCCTGCTGGCGCTCCAGCTGGAGGCGCAGGCACATGACGGCGTCCACGCCGCGCACGGCCTCGTCCAGGTCGTTGTGGACCGGCACGCCCCAGGATTTCACGGCCAGGGGCAGGAGCGTGCGCGGCGCGCACAGCTTCACGTTCGCCCCCAGGAGGCGCAGCAGGTGCACGTTGGAGCGGGCCACGCGCGAGTGGGTGATGTCGCCCAGGATCAGCACGGTCCTGCCCTCGACGCTGCCCCAGCGCTCGGTGAGGGTGAAGGCGTCCAGCAGGGCCTGGGTGGGGTGGGCGTGCCAGCCGTCGCCCGCGTTGATCACCGCGCAGTCCAGGCGCTCGGCGATGAACTTGGCCGCGCCGCTCATGTTGTGGCGCATGACGATTGCGTCCGGGCGCATGGCCTGGAGGGTGAGCACGGTGTCCTTGAGGGACTCGCCCTTTACCAGGGAGCTGCCGCTCTTCTGGAGTGAGAAGGTGTCAGCCGAAAGGCGCTTGCCGGCCACGTCGAAGCTCGTCTTGGTGCGCGTGGAGGGCTCGGCGAAAAAGAGGATGACGGACTTGCCCTTCAGGACCGGCACCTTCTTGACGGGCCGGGAGTTGATCTCCTGAAAGGACTTGGCCGCCCCGAGAATTTCCAGGGCGTCCGCCTTGGAGAGCTGGGTGACATCCAGAAGATCCTTGTGTGGCCAGGTCATATGGCTCCTTGGGGTGGGGGTGTCCTTGACGTTCGCGCCGGGCATTTTCCCATACGTTGCAAGGCGGCGTCAATCGGAACCGGTCAGGCGTTCACGCCCGCGCCCGTCAACATGCAGGATGCCGGGGCGCGAAAGCGGGGCGAATGGGAAAACGGGCATATCAAGGTGCCCAGCCTGCCGCCCGGGGAAAGCTATGACGCGAATGTCCGCAAAACCAGGGATATGATGAGCCCCTTCACGTACAAGGACACGGTCAGGGGTGGGGGAGATTGGGATTGCAAGCGGCGAGCGCCAGGCAAGCCCAGTCCGTACGAGGAGGGGGGAAATTTCAACTTCGGGGTGACGGCCAAGGCGTGGGGATTCCCGGAGTGGTTTGCAAAGCGGGGGGCTGGTCTCTACCAAATTTACGAAGGGCACAGCGATCCGGCATGGGGGCGGTCCTGTTAAAGAGGATCTCGACAAGGAATCCAACCCGGTGTTGCACTTCTACAAGAAGTACAGGTGAGCACGATGGGGTGGACATATGCTGGACAGATGACAATACGGTGGTCGTGTCATATGAAAAAGCTAAGGATTATCGAGTGGTTCGTAAGGATGTTGTGCTCGGAGAGAACACGATAAACGTATCCGTACACCCTGGAACAAGGTTGTCCTCATTCCCCTGCAAGCAATAATTTCCGTCTTCATGCGATCCTACCCCGGCACGCCTCCTCTCAGGTGTCACCATTCAGCCAATGCCTCCTCCAGGTCGCCCGGCAGCACGGCGAACCGGGCGGCCGAGCCGGGAGCCAGCGAGCCGAGCCCCTCGAAGGCGTAGAGGCGGGCGGCCGTGGCCGTCAGTAGCCCCGTGGCCTCGGCCAGGGTGAGCGGCGTGAACGTAAGCAGGGCGCGCAGCTCCCCGAACAAATCCAGGTCCGGCGACGAGGCCAGCGAGTCCGTGCCCAGGCAGCAGGGAATTCCCGCGTCCAGCAGGGCGCGGGCCGGGACGCGGCCCACGCCGATCACCTCGTTGGAGCGCGGACACAGGCAGACAGTGGAGCCCCGCGACTTGAGAATATCGATATCAGTTTTCGACACATGCACGGCGTGCACGGCAAGGCTCTTTCCGTCCAGAAGCCCGAGCGCGTCCGCCCAGGCCACGGGCGACATGCCGGGATGCTTGAAGTCGCGCGGCAGGATGCGCTCCCTCATGAAATCGGCGAACTCGCCGGTCCCCTGGGCAAGGAGTTCGGTCTCGCCCTCGTGCTCGGCCAGGTGCAGGGAGAAGACCTTGCCCCGCTCGCGGTCCCAGGCCTTGGCCCGGCGAAGCGTCTCCGGGTCGGTGGAGTAGAGGGCGTGCCCGGCCAGGGCCAGCCTGTCCACGGGGACCTCGGGCAGGGGGGCTTGCGGGAAGTAGCCGAAGCGCTCGAACTGCAGGCAGTACTGCAAGGACGCCGCGTCCAGCACCGACGCCACCAGGGCTGGCTGGCGGGTGGCGATGTCCGCCACGGCAGCCGTGCCCGACTCGATCATCCCGGCCAGGGCCGCCGACACCGAGGCGGTGTCCGATTCGCCCATGGGCTGGGCCACCAGCCAGCGCACCCAGGAGAGGAAGCCCTCGCCGCGCAAGGGCGGAAGCGACATATGGGAGAGCTCCAGGTGCGCGTGCGCGTTGACCAGTCCGGGCAGGAGGGTCGCATCGCCCAGGTCGCGCACGTCCGGGCAGGAGGCGGCCTTGAGCAGGGACCACTCCCCGATATCCGCGATGCGCCCGCCGCTGATGATGACGGCTCCGTCCTCTATGACGCCGGCTGGGCCGACGATCCGCCTGGAGCGTATGGTGAAGGGCTTGTCAGGCATTGCGCGTCACATCCATGGTGAAATGGTCGTCCGCCGTGAAGGCCACCGCGCTCCGTGCGAGCCCGAACCGGGCGTAAGCCCCCTCCAGCTCGCCCCGGTGGCCCCAGAACTCGCCGCTCAGGCATTGCGGCACGTCGAGCCTGAGCGCCTTGCGCCCGGCAAGGCGCTCCCCGATGTGCGAAAGAAGCGCCCTTGCCCGGACCATGGTGCCGAGCGCCTGATGCCTGGGACCGGCCAGTATGGCCTCTTCCAGCGACGGCTCGGGGGCGAGGCCGACGCGTGTCACGGCAATGCCCGCGTCCCACAGGGCGAGCGTTGCGAAGGCCAGCTCGCTCACCGTGACATCGAGAGGCCAGGGCTCGTATCGCCCTTCCCGCCAGAGGGTCTCAAGGCCCGTCCCGGCCAGCACCAGGCAGGGGTGCAGGCGCACGGCGTCAGGCCTGGCCTGGACGCACGCCGCCACGTCCTCGCGGAACACCGCCGGGGTGTGCCCAGGCAATCCCGGCAGCAGTTGCAGCGTGAGCCCCATGCCGGCGTCGCGGATCAGGCGGCAGGCAGTTATGATGTCCCGGCCCGAGTGGCCTCGCCCGGCCGCGGCGAGGACGGCATCGTCGAAGGATTGCACGCCCAGTTCCACGCTGTCCAGGCCCATGGCTGCCAAGCGTTCCAGAAGATCCGCATCGAGGGCGTCGGGGCGGGTCGAGCAGCGCACCGCGCTGATCATCCCCCTGCCGCGATACGCGGCTGCGGTTTCCAGGAAACGGTCGATCCACTCGGGGGGAAGTGCAGTGAAAGTGCCGCCGTAGAAGGCCAGTTCCACTGGCGGGCCGCCGCATTTGGCCTCAAGGGCCCCGCGCAGGGCGGAAAGGGTTTCATCCAGCGGGATGACTTCCTGGCCCGACTGCGACTCCTGTGCACAGAAAACGCACCGGCTCCTGCACCCGGCACGGGGCGTGAAGACGGGCATTATGCGAGGTCTGACGCGCCTTGGGGCCGGATGCGGGAAACGCAGCCGGGCTAAAGATGTGGAAACTTTTTCGATTCCCTCTTGCAAAAAAAATTCTCCCGCGCTACCAGATGGTTATATGGACAAGGCCGTCGCGCCTTTTCCATGAGAGGTGAAAACGATGACCGGCAAAGACTGCATCTTCTGCAAGATCATACGCGGGGAAATCCCCTGCGCCAAGGTCTACGAGACTGACTCCGTGCTTGCCTTCCTGGACATCGCCCCGGTGAACAAGGGCCACACCCTGGTGATTCCCAAGGCGCACCACGAGAACATCTGGGACCTGCCGGCCGGTCTCGCGCCGCAGATGCTCGACGCCATACGGGCGGTCGGGCAGGCGCTCAAGGACGGCCTGGGAGCCCAGGGCATGAACGTGGGCATGAACAACGGGGCCGCCGCCGGGCAGCTCGTTATGCACGCCCACTGGCACCTCATCCCCCGCTTCGAGGGGGACGGGCTCACGCTTTGGCCGCAGAAGAGCTACGGCGGTCCCGACGACATGAACCAGACGGCCCAGAAAATAATCGGATCCATCCGCTAACCCCTCGACGCCCTGGGAGGACGCCATGAGCGGGAAGACCCTCACGAAAGCCGACATCGTCGACTACATCTACGAGAAGACCGAAAAGAACAGGGCCGAAGTCAAGGTCCTGGTGGACTCCCTGCTGGAAATCATGAAGCAGGCGGTCAAGAAGGACGGTTCGCTCCTCATTTCGGGCTTCGGCAAGTTCGACGCCTACGACAAACGCGCCCGCAAGGGGCGCAATCCGCAGACAAGCGACTCCATCGTTCTGCCGCCGCGCAAGGTGGTGGTTTTCCGCCTGTCGCGCAAGTTCCGGGCGGAGCTCAACCCGGACGAAGTCCTCTAGTCACGCCGCAATGGACGCCCAAATACCGCCTCCTCCGCCGTCTGGCGGAGGAGGCGGCCATTGGCGTCCGTCGTTTCCGCCTGGCTCACGCGGCTTGCTGAGCCATCGCCTCAATCGGCGCAGGCGGAGAGGACGCCTTGCCACGCACGCTATCTGGCGATGACGAAGGCGCCGGAAAACTCCGGCGCGAGACGATCCATCGCCGCCGCGGCCTCGTCCATGGTGTCGAACTGCCCGGCCTGCACCCGCCAGAGGAACTGGCCGGTCTGGTCTCCGGCTTCGATGCGAGTGCCGGAGTATCCCCTCCTGGCGAGCGCCCCGGCCAACCCGCGGGCGTTGGCCTCCACCGCGAAAGCTCCGACCTGCACGAAGAAAGGTCCCGGCAGGCCGTCCTCGTGCATGCCCGGCACTCCGCCCTCCGTCGACAGGCTGACCCGGGCCTTGCCCTTTCCATAAAAGCCCAATGCCTTGGCCCCGGCCGGAGTGAGGTCGATGCAGCGTCCTGCCACGAACGGCCCCCGGTCGTTGACCCGCACAGTCACCTCCCGGCCGTTTTCCAGGTTCACCACCCTGACCATGGTGTTCATGGGCAGCAGCTTGTGGGCGCAGGTAAGATCGCCCGAGCGCAGGCGTTCGCCGTTGGCCGTGATCTTGCCCGAGAACCAGCCCGGTTCGTACCAGGAGGCGTATCCCTCCTCTGAATAGCCGTGGCCGTGCTTGAGAGGATGGTAGGTCTTGCCCTTGATGGTGTAGGGGCGGAAGGTGCCCTTGGGAGCGCCCTTGGGGGCCGTGCCGGAGCAGGAGGCGAGAAAGAGGACGGCCAGCAGTGCGGCCAGAATCCTTGCGCGCATGGCCGAGTGCTAGTTCAAAGAAAAAAATCGCGCAAGCGTGTTGACAAGCAGGGCGACTTGGCCTAATTCGTCTCCTCCGCCGTGCTGGGGGATCGTCTAGCGGCAGGACTATGGACTCTGACTCCATCAACCTAGGTTCGAATCCTAGTCCCCCAGCCAAGTATTAATAGCGCGTCCCCATCGTCTAGCCTGGTCCAGGACACCGGCCTTTCACGCCGATAACAGGGGTTCAAATCCCCTTGGGGACGCCAAAGGAATCAAGCCCTTGCGAGAGATCGTAAGGGCTTTATCCTTGTGGGGCGAATCTGCCCCACACTCTGCCCCACATATTTGCGGAAAACTGAAAAAGGGATTGCCGTGTTCGGACGGGCATGGGGCAAGCCGGGGGAGTGAGCGGCAAAGCCTTCCGCCCCGATTTTGCCGTGTTCTCCAATCGCTCGGCATATGCCAGCTCTTGATTAAAAAAATGAGCGTGCTGATGGGCTGCAGTCCTTACTTGATGTCCTAGGACCTGCTTCCCGAGGGAAAGGATGAGACCAGCTTCGGGCGAGCCGCGAGCAATGCGTTCGCCAGCTCCATGAAACCGTCTCCGCGAAATTCAAAACGTCCCCGATCAATCCTAGCCCGCTCAACGATGCGGCCGCCCCGCATCACCGCAGCCTCTGAACAAGCCCTGGCCACCACCCGAAGATCGTGGGAGATGAACAGGCAGCTGGCTCCGCGTTCGCGTCCAAGACCGGCCACAAGATCAAGCACCTGCGCCTGCGCCAGCATGTCCAGGGAGCTGACCGACTCGTCCAGCACCAGCACCTCGGGGGAGAGGGCCATCGCCCTGGCGATGCATACCCTCTGAAGCTGGCCGCCGCTGAACTGCGCGGGGAGTTTTCCAGCGTCGGCTGGTGAAAGCCCCACCTGCTCCAGGAGTTCCCCCACCTTGGCGCGCAGGCGGGTCGCGCCCGGGCGCTCGAAGTTTCGCAGGGGCTCAGCGATGATATCCTCGGCTGTCATGCGCGGGTTCACCGCGGCGGTGAAGTTCTGGAACACCACCTGGACGTTGCGCCTGAAATCACGCCAGTCTGCACCCCTGAGCATGCGGATGTCGCGTCCCTTGTAGCGCACGACGCCGGAATCAGGTCTTTCCAGGCCCAACACCAGCCGCCCCATTGTGGACTTGCCGCAACCGCTTCGCCCCACCAGCCCGAGGCACTGGCCCTTGTGGAGCTCCAAGTCCACTCCGTCCAGCACCGCGAGGGTCTCTCCACCGCCGAAGATGCCGCCGCGCCGGTAGCTCTTGCACACATTTTCCAGGCTCAACACGCTCATGCCGCCCACTCTCCTGCGTTTGCCATCCGCTCGTCCCTGTCCGGCGCTTGAGCGCTCAATGCGTCGTGAAGATTGAAGTGCGCCGCCAACAGCTTGCGTGTGTACTCGTGAGCAGGAGCCTCAAAGATGCTGAGTACCGGACCTGTTTCCAGAATGACGCCGCCGTGCATGACGGCCACGGTGTCTGCCAGGCGCGCCACAACGGACAGGTCATGCGTCACCAGCAGGATCCCCAGATTATGGGTTTGGCGCAACCGATCCAGAAGGTCCAGAACCCTTGCCTGGGCGGGCATGTCCAAGTCGGTGGTTGGTTCGTCGGCAAGCAGCAGCTTTGGCCTCAACACCATGGCCAGAGCGATCATCACCCGCTGAAGCATGCCGCCGCTCAACTGGAAGGGATAAGCCGGCAGAATCGATGCGGGCTCGTCGAAGCCTGCTTCCCGAAGGGATTCCAGCGCGCGGGGTCGCCCGGTGATCCAGGGGACCCCATGGGCAGCCAGGGTCTCGCGGAAGTGGCCTTCGATGGTCATCACCTGATCGAAGCAGCTGGCCGGGTTCTGCATCACCATTCCCACGTCGCGTCCTCGCGCGAACATTTCTGAACCATCCACCAGGACCCGGCCACCGACGCGGTGCACGGAGTTGGGCAGAAGCCTCATCACTGACAGGCAGGTCATGGATTTGCCGGACCCGCTTTCGCCGATGAGCCCGAGCACCTCCCCGGCGTGTACGGCTAAGCTCACGCCCCGGACCAGTGGCTTGGGGTGCGGGTTGGATGCGACGGCGACCTCAAGCTTGTCGATTACCAGTAGCGGCTCAGATGTCATGGTCGTGCCCCTGTGCGAGGTTTGGGTCCAGGTGGTCGCGCAGTGCGTCACCCAATATGTTGAAGGACATCACGGAGATGAAGATCATCAGTCCCGGAAACACGATGAGTTGCGGCGCTGTGCGGATGAACTGACGGGCGTCGCCGATCATCACCCCCCACTCGGGTGTGGGAGGAGCGACACCCAGGCCCAGGAACGACAGGCCGGACACGTGGAGCATCATGTGGCCTATGTCCAGGCTGGCAAGCACCGCGATCTGCGCCAGCACCGGTGGCAGGATATGGCGCACGGCCAGCATCAGGCCGCTGGTGCCGGCCACTTTGGCGGCCAGGACGTGCTCACGGTTTTTCAGCTGAAGCACCATGCCGCGCACCATGCGAGCGTACCATGCCCAATGGGTGAACACGATGGCGATGACCACGTTGGTCAACCCCGTGCCCAGGATACCGATCAGGAACAAAGCCATGATGAAGGTGGGAAAGGTGAGGATGACGTCGCATACGCGCATGATGCAGCCGTCCACTACGCCTCCGGCATAACCAGAGAGCCCCCCCACTGCGAAGGATGCCACCAGGATGCCCGCCACGATGAGCGCCACGGAACCCAGCGATGCCTGTGTTCCATATATGAGGCGCGACAGGATGGATCGCCCCAGGTGGTCTGTTCCCAACGGCTCGGACCAGCTTGGCGGTTCGAATTTCCGGGTGATGTCCGTAAGGTTGGGGTCTCCCGGCGCTATCCATGGGGCGAATAGGGCCATGGCAAGGAGGGCCGCCACAGCCAGGAAGGCCGCCAGGACCAGCTTGCGTTCCAGGATCAGCTTCATCATGAACGGCCTCCGCCGCCGTTGAGGCGCATGCGCGGGTCCACAACGGCGTATGCGATATCCACGGCCAGGTTGCACAGGACGAATATGGTGGTCATCACCAGCATGAAGCACTGGAGCACAGGGAAGTCCCGGTTGTAGATGCCCGACACGGCGAAACGCCCCACGCCCGGCCAGGAGAACACGCTTTCAACCACCACGGCCCCGCCCAGCAACTCGCCGATGTGCATGCCTGTGGCGGTGAGGATGGGGATGAGGGCATTCACGAACATGTGCCGCCACACGATGGCGCTTTCGGGCACGCCTCGCACCCGCGCGTACAGGATGTAACGGTTGTGCATGTTCTCCAGCATGCTGGCCCGGATAAGCCGCGTGTTCACTGCCAGGGACATGAGCGCCAGCGAGAAGGCGGGCATCGCCAGCCTTTCCAGCCCCCCGCGCCCGATGGACGGCAGCCAGCCCAGCTGCACCGAGAAGAGCCAGACCAGAAGGAAACCGAACCAGAAGTTGGGCATGGACACGCCCGCGAAGGCCAGGCCGCGCGTCAAATGGTCCGGCAGGGTGTCGCGCCGCAGGGCCGCGATCACCCCGAGAGGCACTGACAGAGCCAGAGTTATGAGAAGAGAGGCCCCGGCCAGCTCCAATGTGGCGGGCAGATAATAGATGATTTCGTCGATCACCGGCTTGCCAGTGACGTAGGAGCGCCCGAAATCCAGGCGCACGGCCTTTTCCAGCCACAGGGCGTACTGAGTGGGCAAGGGTTTGTCCAAACCCAGGATCTCGCGGGCCATGAGAATGTTCTCATGAGTGGGCGGGATCTGGGAGAGGCGCAGGTAGGACTGGGCGGGGTCCCCGGGGGCCATGCGCAGGATGAGGAACACCACAAGGGACACCGCCAAGAGGATTAACGGCAGGGTGGCCAGGCGGCGCAGGATGTATTTGGTCATCGGTCATTCACCATGAAAAGGGGGGCGCTGCCCCCTCTCCGGTCTAGTTCTTGGTCATTTCCTCGAACGGGAACTCGTTCTTGGTGGGGCCGAACCCCTTGGCGGTCACGTTTGCCCGATGCACCATGATGTTGGTCATGTAGGTCAGGGGCAGGTACACGGCCTGCTCGTGCAGGGTGGTGAGGATGTCCGCATACAACGCCTGCCGGGTCTCCTCGTCGGTGGTGGAGAACACCTTGCCGATCTTCCCGTCCAGGGCGGCCTTCATGGGCAGGCCGACCTGGGCCTGGTAGTCGGCATGGGAGGGGGCGCGCATGGAACCGACCTGGGCGTGGGGCTCGTATGGGGGACCCCAGGTGTCGTTGAATATCATTCCGAACTCGCCGTCATGCTGCCGCTTTCCGAAGGAGTCGGCCTCCTCTCCCACCAGTTTGATGGCGATACCAACCTTGGCCAGCTCGCCTTGGATCAGCTCGGAGATGGTCTTCTGGAGGGCGTCGTTGCCGATGAAGCAAAGATCGATTTCCAGGGGCTTGCCGTCCTTGACGCGCACCTTGCTCCCGGCGGGGAGTTTCCAGCCCGCGGCATCAAGGAGCTTTTCAGCTTTGGAACGGTCGAAGGCGAAGGGCTTCAGGCCCAGGTCGCAGTAGGGTATGTCCGTGGCGAAGAGGGTGTCGGCGCGCTTTTCGACTCCAAGGAAAATCCCCTTTACCAGGGCGTCCTTGTCCAGGGCATGGGTGATGGCCTGCCGTACGGCGAGTTCGTCCGTGGGGCCGCGCCCGGAGTTTAGGCATATGGCCCGAGTGCCCAACGCCCCGGATACGGCGGCGGTGTTCTTCTTGTCCTGGGCCAGCATGGTGTATGCGTCCATGCTGATCTGACCCGACGTGTGACCGCCGGAGCCGTAAATGAGGTCGATCTCGCCGGTCTCGTAGGCGGTCAGACGGGTGTTGGGATCGGTGACCACCTTCACCAGAATTCTCTCGATGGCGGGTTTCTTCCCCCAATACTTCTCATTCCGCACGAACAGGTCGTATTCTCCGAGCTTGGACTCAGCCAGCAGCCAGGGGCCGGTGCCCACTGCCCTCTTCATCCCTTCCGCCGTGTTTCCGTTGTCCGGGAAGGCGCCGGGGGCCAGGAAGCGCAGCGGCCGGATGAGAGCCAGCTCTTGAAGCGTTGGATAATAGGCGCTCTTCAAGTTGAGCTTCACGGTTCTGGAGTCGGGCGCCTCCACCGTGTCAATCTGGTTCACCAATTCCAGCCATTTGTGCCGTTTGATGTTGGCCTTCACCGCCTCGAAGTTCATTTTCACGGCTGCGGCGTCGAAGGGGGTTCCGTCCGAGAAGGTCACGCCCTGGCGGAGGGTGAAGGTGTAGGTCTTGCCGTCCGGCGAGACGTCCCATTTCTCGGCCAGCCAGGGGACGATCCTGCCGCCCTCCGCGTACTTGACCAGGGGCTCGTAGAGCATGTTCTGGGCATACATCTGGTTGGGGGAGTACAAGTGCGGATTGAGCGGGCCGCAGTTTGCCTGCCAGGAGAAGACCAACTCCCCGCCCGCCGCCCATGAGAACCCCGGGAGGAAGGAAAGGGATATGCAAATGGCAACAAGCGTCAGCCGGGTTAACCAGGACGGCATGAGATGACCTCCGCGTGGTACGTTTTCATGAAAAGTGCCGCTTGGTAGCAACAATTTTAATATCGTGTCAATAGCACGGCTTCTATAAACGTGTTACGCGGTGGCGCGATTCGTTTGGCTCAGATGGCCGCTCAGCCTCCAGATAAAACCATGTGAAGCGCGGTTCATCTCATTGCCCGCCACGGGCCAAGGAGCCGAGCGCTCCAATGTGGGGGGAGCGGTTGACAGAATGGAGGAGGCGGTAAGGAGCATTGCCAGGGCCAATTTCTATTTGGATGCAGCTCTGTCAAACTGAGAACGCCAGACCAGCTCTGGAGCAACAACGGCCAGGAGTGTTCAAATACTTTTTGACCCCGGTAACACCGGGGTCTTCGATCAGGACGGCCAGACTGAATAACCTGCGGGCGCTTGGACCCTTGCGAGCCTGTCACTCTGTACGGAACACATCCCGCGCTCGCATTGCTTCTTTTGCCCGGCGGCAGCGCGGCCCGCGCGGCCCGCGGCTGAGGCGGCTTCCTGCGGAGCGCCCCGGCCTACCGCTCACTTTCGGCAATCCTGGGCGAGGCATTCGCCGGGGGGCTGTCCCGCGCGGCCATCGACCCCTCGCAGCTTTTCACCGCCAGGTTCTACGATCCGCTTGGCATCGTTCAGGAGGTGCTGCACAGCACGGCGGTCATCGGCGCGCAGGGCCTGACCGGCCAGGCCCTGGGCCGCATCGAACGCGCGGCCGCGAGGAGCCTCGAGGAGAGCCTGGCCCTGTCCGTGCTCAAGCAGGACATCTTCCGCATCCTGGCGCTTGGCGCGTCGGTCACGGCGGAGGCGGGCGTGCTCACGGGCCTGAGCCAGCTCATGTCCGAAGCGACACTCCCTCAGGGAACCTTCGCCCAGAACGCGGCCGTGGTGGACAGCGTGGCCGCCGGGGTTCTCAGGGATCTTGGCGGCGGTGTGCAGGCGTTCGGCTCCACCAGCCTCACCTCGGACTACGACATCAGCTTCACGGGCCCCATGGCGGAGCTGGCCCAGTTCGTCTTCGCCGGGCGCATGAGCCACGGCTTCGGCATGGCGTCCGAGGTTGCCGGGTTCGAGTCCGCCCGCACGCTGGACACCAACGCCTACACCGACCCAATCTTCGACCGCTTCAAGGGCGGCCCGGACGACGTGCGCTTCCAGGACATGTTCGCCAACCTGGCCGCGCGCAAGTACCTGCCGGACAAGGCCTGGAACCAGTACCGCGAGTGGCTGCTCGCCAACGCCCCCGACGCGTCCCGGAGCGAAGTCCGCCGGATGCTCGATTCGGTGGAGGCCATGCACGCCGGTTTCGAGACCCGGGCGGCGCAAAAGGCCGCGGAGATTGATGCCCAGAGCCGGACCGGAACCGGGGAGATCAGGCTCGACGACGGCCTCACCCCCGGGCGGCGCGCCGAGGACGTCCAGGTCAAGGCCCGCGACCTGCTCTACAAGCAGAGCCTGAAGAAGATCGTGGACCTCATGGAGCAGTACGGGAAGGCAACGCCCGGCGCGGGCCCCGGAGCGACCAGGGACATGCCCGCCCAGGCGGCGCCGCGCGAAAGCGAAACCACCACGGACCTCCCGGCCGGTCCCGAGTCCGCGGGAGTGACCGTGACGCAGACGCCGGACGGACGGGTGGTCATCTCCGCGTCCGGCCCATCCGCGTCCGGAGAGGCCACGGCGGGGTTCGAGGCCGCGGAGGCCGGCCCCGGCGCTGCGGCTGCGTCATCCGGTCCTGTCAGGCCCGCGCATCTGCGGGTGGTGACGGAACTGCTCGTGCGGCGCGGCATGCCCGAGGACCAGGCCGCCGCCTTCGCCAGGGACCAGCTCGAGAACCAGCGCCGTCCGCTGGCCGAGGTGCTGGACCTGGCCCAGCGCGTCCCCCTGGACGGATCGGCTCAGGCCGCGCCCCCGCGCGGGCTCCGGATCAAGGCGCTCCCGGTGAGGGGTCTGTCCCGGTGGACGCGCCCATCCAGCCCTCGGCGCGGCCTCCCTGTCCGGCATGGCCAGGCTGTCCATGGTGGGCACGCTCCGCAAGGGGCTCAGCATGGAGGAACGCCTCAAGGCCGACGGCGCGTTCATCATCGTGCAACGCGCGCGGGGGCTCCTGCCGGACGGGGCGGCCCTGGACCTCATCGACGCTGCCCGCTACGCCAACTACCACGCCGGGCGCGTGGCTCCGGACCCGGGCTCTTCCGGCTCGAGGCCGAGGCGCTCCTCTCGCAAGCGCCGGGTCAGTCCCTCAGTCCGGAACTGCTGGCCCGGGCGGCCAGGATAGGCGTCATGGAGGCCCGGCAGGCCATTGATCTGTCGGAGCGCAATCTCCTTTTGAGGTGACGCGTGGAATGAACCGGCAGTGCCCGGACGATTGCTGGATCATTATCCGGCGGCATTTTCAGCGGCTGTAGCAAGGAACCATGCGAAACATCAGTAGTGACGCATGGCGGCATTCCATGTCGGAAGAACGGGGAGCGGAAAACTTCACCCTGTCCGCGTGATGGTTTCGGCAGAAAGGCGGCCGTCAACGGAGCAGCACGACGGCGTCAGTCCATGCGAGTGTCCGGAGGCCTCCGAGGAAGCCCGGCCGCTATTGGTTGCGCCACTCCAATTCGATCCGTACCCTGGCTTTACCCTTCTTCAGGCTCGCGGACGCCTCCAGATCAAGCAACGCTCCCACGTCCAGGGCGGCGGCGCGCTCGCCTTCCCCCAGGGGGAAGCTTCCGGCGCGCAGGAATCCGGCCAGGGCGCCGAGCATCTCCGCCACGCGCTCCCTTTCCAGGCGCTCGCTCATGGCGGCCTTGAATTCCTTGCGGTCCCCTTTGAGTTTCATTGACCGCCAGGGTTCCGGAGGCGGAGAGTTCCCGGCCCCGCCGCGGGGCTCCCCGGACGCCTCCGGCACATCCGGCACGGCGCCGATCCAGTCGAGGGGGTCTTTCCCAAGTCTTTGTCCCGAGCTCATAGTCCCATCCTTTTGCGAAGCTCCCTGGCCAGGCAGAGGTAGTCCCTGGCGCCGGAACTGCCAGGCCGGTAGCTGAAAATGTCCAGCCCGTGGCTCGGCGCTTCGGCCAGGGCGATGTTGTCCTTGATGAGACTCTCCAGAACCTCCGGGCCGTAATGTTTTCGCGCCGTGGCCAGGGCTTCCCGGTGCAGCCTGCGGTTGCGCTGGAAGCGGGTGAAGACGATGTGCTGGTCCGCCAGGCCGGGATTGAGGCGCTGCCGGACCACCTCCACCGTTCTCTTGAGCATTCCGAGGCTCTGCAGGGCCAGAAACTCTGGCTGGGCGGGCATGAGCACGGCGTGCGCGGCCGTCAGGGCGTTCACGGTCAGGGCTCCGAGATTGGGGGGGCAGTCGATGAGGATGACGGCGAACCCGGAAATCCCGGAGAGAACCCTGGCCAGGGTTCTCTCGCTGTCCGGCTTGAGCGCCAGTTCGCGTTCCACGGCGGATAGGGCCAGCCCGGACGGCAGGATGCCCATCTCCCCGCGAGTGAGCAACACCCTCGCGGGGGTATGCGTGCCCCTGAGGCAGCCGGCAAGCGTTTCAGGGAGATCGTGGGCCATGAAGCCCAGGGAGTAGGTGAGGTGCGCCTGTGGGTCCAGGTCGGCCAGGAGCGTCTTCACGCCCAGCGACGCCAGGGCCGCGCCGAGATTGACCGTCGTGGTCGTCTTGCCGGCTCCCCCCTTGTGGTTGATGACGGCGACGATCCGGCCGCTTTCCGGGGGCGATCCGGCTGGATTCACCGCTTGGCCCCTGTCAGCCGGTGCTTGATGCTTATCCCGTTGGTCAGGAAGATGACCGATTCGCCGAGATTCGCGCTCAGGTCGCAGATGCGGCCCATGGCCTTGGCCGTGGTGAAGCGGTGCAGGGCCCGGTGGATTGTGACCTTGTCCCCGGCCATGTTCTCCATGCAAAACTGCATGATGCGCATGTTGAGGTCGTCGGCGTCCGAGGCCATGTCCACCACTTCCTGGGCCATGGCGGAGGATTCGAGCCTGAAGGCCTCCACGGCCTTGTCCAGCATGGAGCGGCTCATGACCATGAATTCCTCCATGAGCGGATGCGGCGGATGCTTGGGCAGCTTGGCGAGCGCCAGGGTCTGTTCGGCAACGATGACAGCCTCGTCCCCGATGCGCTCCAGATCCACGGACATCCGCATGGCCGTGATGACAAGCCTGAGGTCGAGGGCCATTGGCTGGTCCAGGGCCAAAAGCCTCAGGCATCTGTTGTCGATTTCGCACTCGAAGGCGTCGAGCTCCGCGTCGCCTTCCATGACCTGGTATGCGAGCCGCTCGTCACGCAGGGAGAACCCCTTGAAGGACAGGTCCACCGCCTGCATGGTCAGGGCGGCCATTTTCAGAAGGCGCGTCCTCAGGTCGTCCAGTTGCGAATGCATGTGGGTGAGCATTTTCACTCCTATCCTGACCGGCCGTCCCTCGCAGGCCCATGACGAACTCACGGTCCGGGGGCTTATTGATCATGCGTCTCCCGCTACCTCACCCGCCACGGGGCATCTTGCCGGAAACGTTACAGGAAGGCGGCATTTTATCGACGGCGTCGGGCCGTGTGCGCGTGACAATCAACCGGCGGTTCGTAACGGGAGCGTAACGAGAGGGAGTTAGTGGGAAGGCAAAGCGGACGCGCCGCGAGAGCGGGCGTTCTCCACGGAACGGAATGGAGGCGGCGATGGGAGACAAGGACAAGGACAAGCAGGGCGTGAAACTAAAAGACACCCTTTCCGCGGCGCAGGCCGGGGAGCGTCTGGCCTGGCTACGCTCCGGGCTGCTCGAAGGGACGCTGGCCGTCCCCTCCGGGCAGGACAGACTCTGCCTGTCGCCCGCAAGCGTCATCGACATGAAGATAAAGGCGTCGAGGAAGAAGGACCGGGAGAAGATCGCCGTCGAAATGGAGTGGCGCACCGGTTCGCCCTTCGACCCCCGCGCCTGACCTGCCCGGCTCGTCCGGCAGCAGCCCCCGGGGCGTCATCCGGGGCTGCCTGGTTCATCATCTGACCCTACCGGAGTATGAAAATGGGTAACAGGATATCACTGAAGACGGCCATGGGGACGGACGAACTCGCCGGGCACCTCGCCGGCCTCATTGACGGGCTCAAGAATGGCCGGATCATGATAGAGCAGGGGACTGACTTCATCGTTCTCTATGTCTCCGACAAGGTGGACTTCAGGCTCGAAACCAGCGTCAAGCCCGACAAGGCGAAATTGAAACTGAGCCTCGCCTGGCCGCTCGAACTTGGAGACGCAAGGAAAAGCGCCCTGTGCATCTCGGACGGGAACACCCATGCAGCGCCGCATGGTGAAGCCGCCGCCAGCCCGGACCAAAGCCCGGAGGGCTCGCCCGGCGGGCAAGGCAGGTAACGCGACGCCCGTAATGACCGGTTTTCGCGGGGCCGCGTTCGCGACGCCCGCCGGTCCTGCGGGCAGTCACTCCATGAAGGCCCCGGGGGATGGTTCCTTGTGTGAGATCTCGACCCAGCTTCCCCGCCTGGACCGGCACGCCTCCTGGCTGTATGCTCCGTGACGGGCATCCCCGCCGTGGTCCGGCTCCGGAGACGGCGAAGCATCCACACGGAGGATTTCATGGACATCTCCCAGGCCATCGCGGAGTTGAAAAAGAAACCCGGATTCACCGAGAACGTGGGCATGGTGCTGGTGCACAACGGCGTGGTGCGCGCGTGGTCCCGCAAGGGGCGAGAGCCCGTGGAGCGCCTGGAGGTCCACCCGGACCAGGAGAAGATACAGGCAATTTGCCGGGAACTTGCCGGTCGCCCGGGCATCTTCTCGGTCACGGCCCACGCCAAGTCCGGGACGTTCGTTCCCGGCGACGACCTGCTCTTCATCATCGTGGCCGGCGACATCCGGGAGAACGTGGCCCCAACCCTCGTCGATGCCCTGAACCGCATCAAGGCCGAGGCCATCGGCAAGACCGAGCACCTGAGCGTCTCCTGACCAGGGCCATGGCCCTGCGTGTCCGGACCGGATCAGCCGGGACGGGTCAACCGG
>JBMORI010000097.1:21230-60518 GCA_049322415.1 Thermodesulfobacteriota bacterium
AACCCTCGTCGATGCCCTGAACCGCATCAAGGCCGAGGCCATCGGCAAGACCGAGCACCTGAGCGTCTCCTGACCAGGGCCATGGCCCTGCGTGTCCGGACCGGATCAGCCGGGACGGGTCAACCGGAGGCGGAGGGCCGAGGCCCAGGCGGTGCGGCTGCGCCCTCCGTGCGGCGGTTCATGCCTGCCGGGGGCCAGCGGGGTTTATAAGAACTTGGCGGTCTGAGCCGCGCGAAAAAGCCCCCGGCAGCGTGCGCTTCCGGGGGCTCAAGCCTTCGCGTTGCCGGGAACGGACAACTAGGCCAGGTCCTGGTACTCCGGCTTGTAGACATGCCCGCGGATGAAGGCCTCCATGTCCGCCGGGCGGTCCACTCCAGCCAGCCCCGAGTCGAACACAAGCCCGGCCACGCGGGCGGCCGTCCTGATCTCGGCCTCCAGGATGCCGGACTGGAGCGGATAAAGAAGCCCCTGGGCCAGCTGGTCCGGCGGCACCTGATCCGCCACGGCGCGCGCGGCCTCGATGAACATCTGGTCCGTGACCCTTTTGGACTTGGTGGCGTATATGGCCATGCCCACGGCCGGGAATATGTAGAAGTTGTTGGCCTGTCCCGGCAGGAAGGTCCTTCCGCCAAGGGCCACGGGCGGGAACTGCACCCCGGCCGCGTAGATGGCCCGGCCCCCGCTCCAGAGGTAGGCCTGCTCGGCGGTGCACTCTGCCTTCTCCGTGGGGTTGGAGAGGGCCAGGATCACCGGACGTTCGTTCACCTTGGCCATGGCCTCCACCACCTTGCGGTCGAAGGCTCCGCCCGTGGTGCTGACGCCGATGATGGTGGTGGGCTTGAACTCGAGGACTGCCTCGGCGAACTGGCCTGGCTTCATGGGCGCGTGGGGGTGGGCGTAGGGCATCTGGAAGTCCACCAGGTCCGTGCGGGTGGACTCCAGCAGGCCGTTCACGTCGAACATGCGCACCTTTGCCCTTGCCTGCTCCAGGGTCAGGCCCTCCTCGACCAGGGCGGAGCAGAGCAGGTTTGAGAGCCCGATGCCCGCCGAGCCCGCGCCCAGGAACAGCCAGGATTCGTCCTTGAGCCTGGTCCCCTTGATCTTGCAGGCGTTTATCATGCCCGCCAGGGTGATGCCCGCCGTGCCCTGCACGTCGTCGTTGTAGCAGCAGCATTTGTCGCGGTAGCGGTCCAGCAGATGCACGGCGTCCACGCCGGTCCAGTCCTCGAAGTGGATGCAGCAGTCCGGGAATACCTCCCGCACGGCATCGACGAACTCGTCCACGAAGGAATAGAGCTCCTCCGTGGGCGGGCGGTGCTTGCGAAGCCCCAGGTAGAGGGGATCGTTCAGCAGCGTCTGGTTGTTGGTCCCGGCGTCCAGGTACATGGGCAGCAGGCCCTCGGGCGGCACCCCGGCGGCGGCCGTGTAAAGCTGGAGTTTGCCGATGGGGATGCCCATCCCGTTGGCGCCCAGGTCGCCAAGGCCCAGGATGCGCCCGCCGTTGGTGACGCAGATGAAGCGCACATCCTTCACGGGCCAGTTCTTCAGCACCTCACGCACCTTTCCGCGCCGCTCGATGGAGAGGTACATGCCCCGGCTCTGGCGGTAGATGTGCCCGAACTTGAGGCAGGCCTCGCCGATGGTGGGATCGTAGACGATGGGCAGGAACCGGGCCGGGTCGGACATGAGGGTCTTGTAGAAGAGCGTCTCGTTGTGGTCGAGCAGGTTGACCAGGTAGATGTAGCGGTCCAGGTCGGTGGATTTGTGTCCCAGCTGCATGAGCACCCGTCGCAGCTGGAGGTCAATGTCCTCGGACACGTCCGGGACCAGCCCCGCGAGGCCGAGGGCCTGCTTTTCCGCCTCGGTGAAGGCCGTGGACTTGTTGATGGCCGCGTCGGCCAGGACTTCCGCTCCGCGCTTGCCGGTCTTGGGCATGTGCGACTCCTTGGCTTGGGCCGATGGTCCGGCCCGTGACTTCTCACTTGGCCACGTAGGGCCTGACCATGTTCGCGGGGACGACCACCCGGTCGAACTCCTCCGCGCTCACGAATCCCAGCTCCATGGCGGCCTCGCGCAGCGTGAGGTCGTGCTCCGCGGCGTGGTGGGCGATCCGGGAGGCCTTGTCGTACCCGATAACCGGCGAGAGGGCGGTCACCAGCATGAGCGAGCGCTCCACGTAGGACGCGATGCGCTTGCGGTCCGGCTCCATGCCGTCCACCAGGTACTTGCGGAAGTTGGTCATGGAGTCGGAGAGGATTCGGATGGACTGCATGACGTTGTGGATCATGAGCGGTTTGTAGACGTTCATCTCCAGGTAGCCCCCCGCGCCGCCGATGCCCACGGCCACGTCGTTGGCCATGGCCTGGGCGGCCGCCATGGCCATGGCCTCGCACTGGGTGGGGTTCACCTTGCCGGGCATGATGGAGGAGCCGGGCTCGTTGGCCGGGAGCTTGAGCTCCGAGAGCCCCGCGCGCGGGCCGCAGGAGAGCAGGCGGATGTCGTTGGCGATCTTGTAGAGCGACACCGCCAGCGAGCGGATGGTTCCCGAGAGGTGCACCAGGGCGTCGTGCGCGCCCTGCACCGTGAACTTGTTGGGCGCGGTGACGAAGGGCAGGCCGGTCAGTTCCGCGATGCGCGCGGCGGCCTGGACGTCGAAGTCCGGCGGGGCGTTGATGCCCGTTCCCACGGCCGTGCCGCCCAGGGCCAGTTTGCACACGCCCGGCAGGGAAGCATCGATGCGCTCCAGGTCGTCGTCCAGCATGCCCACGTATCCGGAGAACTCCTGGCCAAGGGTCAGGGGGGTGGCGTCCTGCAGGTGGGTGCGGCCGATCTTCACGATGTCCGCCCAGGCCCTGGCCTTGGCGTCCAGCCCCTCGCGCAGGTTCCTGACGGCCGGGATCAGGTCGCGGGCCGCGCCCATGGCGGCGGCCATGTACATGGCCGAGGGGAAGTTGTCGTTGGAGGACTGGGACATGTTCACGTCGTCGTTGGGGTGCACCGGCTTCTTGCTCCCCAGGGGCTCGCCCGCCATCTGGGAGCAGCGGTTGGCGATAACCTCGTTGACGTTCATGTTGAACTGGGTGCCGCTGCCGGTCATCCACACGTGCAGGGGGAACATGCCGTCGTGCCTGCCGGCCAGGATCTCGTCGCACACGGCCACTATCATGTCTCTCTTGTCCGACGGGAGACGGCCGATGGCGTGGTTGGCCATGGCGCAACCCTTCTTGAGAAAGGCGTACGCGCCGATCATCTCCCTGGGCATGAGGTCGCGCCCGATGCTGAAGTGTTCGAGGGAGCGCTGGGTCTGCGCCCCCCAGAGCTTGTCCGAGGGGACCTTGATCTCGCCCATGCTGTCGGTTTCCGTGCGGTATTCCTGCATGCCATCCCTCCGATGCGGCGGCCTGAAAAAGAGGATTTCAGTCCATTCTCCTGCACAATGCGCCGGGTCGTGTCAATGACGGCGGCGGGGAGTTCTCCTCGCAAGGGGGATGGGCGGTTCATGCAGCGCTTCAAGGTTCTTGGCCAGGCGGAGGCTCCCCCGCTCAGGCGGGAGGCGCCGGGCATTCCAGGGTCTCGGGGAGAGGGCCTCCGCGGGCGCATGACCATGCTTCCCCGGACGCAACGAGGCTTCCCAAAGTATTCCAACTAGGCTACCATCAAGCCATGTCCTCTCCAAGGCACGTCTTTTTTCTGCCGCTTGCCGTCTGCCTGCTGCTCCTCGCCTGCAAGGCGCAGGCTTCGGACCTCAGGAAGGCCGTCCTGATCCCCCAGTGGGAGCCCCAGGCCCAGTTCGCGGGGTACTACGTGGCCAAGGCCAAGGGCTTCTACGAGAAGCGCGGCGTGGACATGGAAATCCTGCGCGGCGGCCCGGCAAGCCCTCCCTCGAAGCTGCTGGCGGAAGGCCGGGCCCAGTTCGGCACCATGTTCCTCTCCACGGCGGTGCGGGCGCGCTCGGCAGGACTGGAGCTTAAGAACCTCGTCCAGTTCATGCGCGGCGGCACGCTCCTGCTTGTGGCCAGGAAGGCGGGCGGCATCGTCAGGCCGGAGGATCTGAGCGGCAAGAGGGTAAGCATGTGGGGCGACGAGTTCAGCATCCAGCAGGAATCATTCTTCAAGAAGCACGGCGTGTACGTCACCCGGCTGCCGCAGGGGCCGACGGTTGACCTCTTCCTGCGGGGCGGCGTGGATGCGGTTTCGGCTATGTATTACAATGAGTATCACATGTTGTTGAACGTGGGATTGGACGCCGAGGACCTGACGGTGTTCTCCATGCGCGACCACGGGCTGGACCTGCCCGAGGACGGCCTCTACTGCCTGGAATCGACTTTCAAAGACGCTCCGGACCTTTGCCGCGCGGTGGCGGAAGCCAGCCTGGAGGGGTGGCTTTACGCCTTCGAGCATCCCGAGGAGGCCCTGGAAATAGTGATGGAGCGCGTGGTGGCCGCCAACCGCGCCACCAACCGCATGCATCAGAAGTGGATGCTCGCGCGCATCAGGGAAGCCATGCTGCCGGGCGGCGGGATGCCCGGGCCGGGCGAACTCTCCCGGAAGGAATTCGATTCCGCGGCGGAGGCGCTTGAAAGTGCCGGACTCATGCACAAGCCCGTGAAGTACGAGGAGTTTCATGTCCCAGCCCGATAAGCCGGCCAGGGGCAAGGGGCTGGCGTTCAAGCTTTCCCTGCTGATTCTGGCGTCCACCTCGGCCATCTTTCTAGCCGCCTTCGCCTACTACTACCAGTCCTCGCGCGAGGCCCTGATGAAGGAGGTCCGCGCCGACGCCGGGAACCTCACCCTGGCCAGCGTGCGCAAGATCGAGTCCACCATCCTTCCAGTGGAGGAGATCCCTTGCCTGCTGGCTTTCACCTACGGCAAGTCGGCTCCATCCCGGGAGGCCATCCGGCAGGACCTGACCGGCTTTCTGCTCTACAACAAGGCCGTGTTCGGCTCCTGCGTGGCCTACGCGCCATACGCCCACGACCACGACAACCGGCTGTTCGCCCCCTATGCGTACAAGCCCCCCTCCGGGCTCGCCTTCTCGGAGCTCGGCGAGGACTACGGCTACACCACGGCGGACTGGTTCATCATCGCCAGGGAGCTGCGGCGCCCGGTGTGGAGCGAGCCCTACTTCGACGAGGGCGGCGGGAACATCGTCATGACCACCTTCAGCGTCCCCTTCTTCCGCGAGGAGGACGGGCGCAGGAAATTCCTGGGCGTCGTCACGGCGGACATCTCCCTGGAGTGGCTGCGCGAGTTCGTGGACAACATCTCCATCTACCGCTCGGGCTACGCCTTCCTGATCAGCGGAAACGGCGTCTTCCTGTCCCATCCCAGGGACGAGCTGGTGATGCGCGAGAGCATCTTCAGCGTGGCCGAGGAGCAAGGGAGCCAGGAGCTGCGCCGCATCGGCCAGGACATGGTCAGGGGAGGGCAGGGGTTCGTGAAGCTGCCCGTCTTCGTCAGGGGCAAGCCAGCCTGGCTGTCGTACGCGCCCGTCAAGGCCACGGGCTGGTCCATGGGGCTGGTCATCCCGGAGGACGAGCTCTTCGAGGACCTGGACAGCCTGGGACGCCGCGTGGCGGCCATCGGGGCGGGCGGGTTCGTCCTGCTGCTCCTGGTGGTGACGGCGGTCTCCACCTCCATCACCCGGCCGCTCAAGACCCTGGCCGGGCGCACGGCCGAAATAGCCAAGGGCAACCTGGACATGCCCGTGCATGGGCCGGGCTCGGGCGACGAGGTGTCCCAGCTGGCGCGCTCCTTCGAGGAGATGCGCCTGGCGCTGCGGGAATACATCGCCAACCTCACCGAGACCACCAAGGCCAAGGAGCGCATGGAGTCCGAGCTCAAGATCGCCCGGACCATCCAGATGAGCTTCCTTCCCAAGCGGTTCCCGCCCTTCCCGGACATCCGCCAGTTCGAGCTGCACGCGGGCCTGGAGCCCGCCCTGGAGGTGGGCGGAGACCTCTTCGACTTCTTCCTGCTGGACGACAGGCGGCTTCTGTTCCTGGTGGGGGACGTGTCGGGCAAGGGCGTCCCGGCGGCGCTCTTCATGGCCGTCACCAAGACGCTCATCAAGGGCATCGCCGAGCAGGAGTCATCGCCCTCGGCCATCCTGGACAGGGTCAACCGGGAGCTTTTGGTGGACAACGAGGCCATGCTCTTCGTCACCATGTTCCTTGGCATCCTGGATTTCACCACGGGCGAGCTGTCCTACTCCAACGCCGGTCACAACCCGCCGGTGCTCCTGCGGGGCGGGGAACCGGCGTGGCTGGAACTGCCGAAGGGGCTTTTCCTTGGCGTCATGGAGGAAGCGGTCTACAGGGACAAGACCATGGCCCTGGAGCCCGGCGACATGCTGATCGTCTACACCGACGGCGTCACCGAGGCCGTGGACGCCCGGGACGGGCTCTACTCCAACCAGCGGCTGCTGGACACCGCCCGGGGGCTCGCGGGATTGTCCGCCGCCGCGACGTATGACGGCTTGGTGCGGTCGGTCCGGGATTTCGCCGGGGAGGCGCCCCAGGCCGACGACATCACCGTCCTGACGCTCCTGTACCGGGGAGGCTGACGGGACCTGGCGCTGAGCGTGTCTCCGGCTCCCCGGCCGCATCACGGGCAGGCAGGCTTTTTCCCGTGGAAATCCCGGTTTCGCTCTGGTATTGGTTGCATGGAGTAGTCTTCGGGAGAACCGCTAGTTGGAAACCGACCTCCTCCACACGCTGGAGCGCGCGTTCCTGACGTTCCTCGCCGTCTTCCACACGGCTGGCGTGCTGTCGGCCGTGAACGCGCTGTTTTCCGCCAGATCGTCCCAGGGGGCCATCGCCTGGGTCATGTCCATGATCACCTTCCCGTACGTGGCCGTCCCGCTGTATTGGGTTTTCGGGCGGGACCGCTTCGTGGGCTACGTGAAGGCCCGCAGGCAGGGCAGCGCGGAGCTTGACGCCCTGCGCCGGGAGCTTGAGCGCAACCGCGCCGACCTCTCCCCCTACGGACCCGAGGCGGAAGGTCCTTTCGGAGTAATCGAGAAGCTGGCCGACATGCCCTTCACCCGCGGAAACCAGGTGGAACTCCTGATAAACGGCAGGGCCACCTTCGGCGCCATCTTCGAGGAAATCGAAAAGGCCAGGGACTACGTGCTGGTCCAGTTCTTCATCATCCACGACGACGGGATCGGCAGGGAGTTCAAGGAGCGCCTCCGGGCCAAGGCCCGCCAGGGCGTGCGGGTGTTTCTGCTCTATGACGAGATAGGCTGCCACGACCTCCCCGGCGCCTACCTCGAAGACCTCCGCGCCGCCGGGGTGGACGCCCGGTCCTTCAACACCACCAAGGGCTGGCGCAACCGGTTCCAGATCAATTTCCGCAACCACCGCAAGATAGTGGTGGTGGACGGCCAGGCGGCATTCGTGGGCGGGCACAACGTCGGGGACGAGTACATGGGCCTCGGCAAGCGGTTCGGCCCCTGGCGCGACACCCACCTGCGCTGCGGGGGGCCGGCGGTGTCCATGGTGCAACTCTCCTTCGTGGAGGACTGGTACTGGGCCGAGGGCGGCCTGCCAGATCTCAACTGGGAGGCCACCCCGGTTCCCGGCGGGGGGATGAACGTGCTGGCCCTGCCGAGCGGCCCCGCCGACGTGCTGGAGACGTACACCCTGGCCTTCATCCAGCTGGTGGAGTCGGCCAGGAAGCGGCTGTGGATCGTGAGCCCGTATTTCGTGCCGGATAGGGAGGTGACCACCGCCCTGCAACTTGCCGCGCTGCGGGGCGTGGACGTCAGGGTCATGCTCCCCGAGAAGCCGGACCACCGGATGGTCTACCTGGCCTCATTCTCCTACTTCCCGGAGCTTTCCCGTCACGGCGTGAAGTTCTACCGCTACAAGCCGGGATTCCTCCACCAGAAGGTGGCCCTGGCGGACAGCGACGTGGCCTTCGTAGGAACGGCCAATCGCGACAACCGTTCCTTCAGGCTCAACTTCGAGATAACCATGGTCGTGGCCGACCGCGAATTCGCGTCCAGGGTGGAGTCCATGCTGGTGGAGGATTTCGCGAGGTGCCACCGGGCTCTCGCCGAGGACTATGACGACAGGTGGCCGGGGTTCAAGGCGGCCGTGCGGCTGGCGAGGCTTTTGTCGCCAATCCTGTAGCGAGGCCGCCCGGAATGGACCGTCCGTGACTTATCCGCCATGACAGGAAATCGCTCTTGGTTTCATGGTGATGCTGCCCGCGTTTGTCCGGGACCCCATAAAGGGATTCGACGCCGCCCGGCGGTAACGGAGAGGAAATGAAGACAATCGCCGCGCTGCTCATCGGCCTGACCTGCCTGGCCGCGTCCGGGGCGAGGGCCTCGGAGCCCATCGTGATCGGAGTGGACCTTCCGCTCACCGGGCCTGCGTCCGTGATCGGCCACTACCTGCTCTGGGGGGTCGAGATAGCCTTCGCCGAGGCCAACGCCGCCGGAGGAGTTGACGGCCGTCCGCTCAAAGCCATGGTCCTTGACGACGAGACGAAACCGGAGAAGGCCGCGGAAAACGCCCGCAGGCTCATCGGGGAGGAGAAGGCCGTCGCCGTGCTCGGACCGGCCAACAGCGGCAACGCCCTGGCCATGATCCCCGTGATGCAGGAGGCCGGGAAGCCCCTCATGCTCCTGACAGCCTCGGCCACCAAGCTCACCCGCATCCACGAGAACGAGCCCAGGAATTACATCTTCCGGGCCACCCTCCCCGACCGCGACCAGATAAGCTTCCTGGTGGACTGGATGGCCCCGCGCTTCAAGGCCGTGGCCATCGCATGCGACACCACGCCCTACGGCCAGCTCTGCCGGGAGGACATGGTGGAGCTCATGGCCGCCAGGGGAATGAAGCCCGCGGCCATCGTCACGTTCCCGCTGGGCGCGCTGGACATGGCAGGGGAGGCCCGCGCGCTGGCGGCGGCCAATCCCGATGCCGTGGCCATACTGAGCCTGGGCAACGAGGTGGCCAACTTCGTCAGGAGCGCCGACGCAATCGGCTTCCGGCCTCAATTCATCGGGCAGTACCCGTTCTTCCTGCAGCCGGTGAAGGAGCTGCCCGAACGGCTTTCCAACGGCCTCGCCGGGGTGCTCGGCTCGTCGCCGGACGCCAGTGCCAAGGCCAGCGAGATAGACGGCATCGTGCGCGCCAGGTATCTTCCGGAGGGATACTACCCCTTCAAGTTCGTGGAGGCCGCCTACGAGGGGTCCATGCTGGTGATCCAGGCCCTCAGGCAGGCCCGGTCCCTGGACGGCGGGGCGGTTCGTGACGCCCTGGAGAACATGGCCTCCTTCACGGGGGTTGCCAACACCTTCGAGAGGCCATTCGCGGGAAAGCGGCACGAACTCTACAAGGCCCAGAACCTCTACATGGGCGTCTGGAAGGACGGCAGGGTCGTGAGGCTGGACCAGTGAGGGATACGGGGACATGGGCGGGGAGGGCGGCATGAGCATCAAGCGCAAGGTGCTGACCGGCGTGGTGGCCGTCTCTCTGTTCATGGTTCTGGCCGGGTGGGCTTCAATCCGGTATCTGGGCCTGGAGGGCTTCAAGCGCCTGGACGAGGAGCGCGCGGCCAACGACGCCCTGCGCGTCGCGGCGGCCCTGGACAAAGAACTCGAACACATGCAGGCGGCCCTGCGCTTCAAATCCGTCTCGGACATCACCTACCGCTACGCCGTGGAGCGCGACCCGGCCATGGCCGCCAACTATTTCTCCTGGGAGGCCCTCAAGGGGAGCGGCCTGAACCTCGTGGTCCTCTTCTCACCGGAGGGAAAAGTGTTGGAGGGGGGGGCCTTCGACCTGAAGACGCGCGAGGCCATCCCCCTGGCAACGATCCTCGGGGACTTTCCGGAAGTGCTGTCCAGCATCCGGGGCACGGATGCCTCACGGGGCATGGGGCTGATCATGACGCCTCTTGGCCCCATGTTCGTGTGCTTCCAGCCGGTGCTCAACTCCATGGGCTGGGGTCCTTCCAGGGGGATGCTGGCCGCGGGCAGATTCGCGGGGCCGGATTTCCTGGCCGGCCTGGGCACCCAGCTCAAGCTGCCGGCCGCCCTCATGACCATGAAGGAGGCCCCCCCGGACATCGCGGAAAAAGCCCTCCGCGCGTTCCGCGAGGGCAAGGGCGCGTTCTGCCGGGTGGAGGGGCCGGACACGGTGGCGGCGTACGCGGTCTACCCGGGCATCCTGGGCGGTCCCGATTTCCTGTTGAAGGTGGACCATCAGCGTTCCGATCCGGCGCCGTTCAACCGCGCCGTGTATCTGGCCGCGTTGTTCGTGGGCATGGCGGGGGTGCTGGTCTTCGTGGTCACGCTCTTCATGCTGCGCCGTGCGTTGTTCATCCCCCTCGGGCGCATCACCAGCCACATCGAGGGCGTCAAGGACCGGGGGGGGCTGGGAAAAGCCCTGGACCTGGAGCGCACTGACGAGATCGGCCAGCTCGCCCGGGCATTCGACTCCATGAGCTCGGATCTGGCCGGGCTGTACGACCGCCTGGACAGGCAGCACGGCCTGCTCGCGGCGGTCATCGACGCCATGCCGCACCCGGTGTCGCTCAAGGATGCCTCGGGCCGGTACGTGTTGGCCAACAAGGCCATGGCGGAGCTGCTCGGCCTGCCGGCAGGGGAACTTGCGGGCAACGCCTGCGAGGACGCGGTACCGGGCGCGCGGTGGGCCGTGAACGCGCGGGAGGCCGAAATGGCGGTGCTGGCATCCTTTGAACCGGCAAGCGCCCGCGTGGAGGCGGTCATGACCGGCGGCGGGGAGAGGCTCTTCGAGACGACGCGCCTGCCCATGCGCGCCCAGTCGCCGGACGGGCAGGCCCAGGTGCTGACGGTCATGCTGGACATCACCGGGCGCGTGAGGTCGGAAAATGAACTGCGCCAGAGCGAGAGGCGCTTCAGGTCGCTGTTCGAATCCATGACCGAGGGCGTCTGCCTGCATGAAGTGGTCCTGGGCCAGGACGGGAAGCCGGCCGACTATCGTATCCTCGACGTGAACCCGGCTTTCGAGCGGATACTGGGCATCAGCCGCGACAAGGCGGTCGGGGTACTGGCGTCCGGACTGTACGGGGCGGGGGAGGCCCCTTTCCTGGACATGTACGCAGAGGTGGCGGCCACGGCCAGACCCGTCTGGTTCGAGACGTTCTTCGAGCCTCTCGGCAAGCATTTTCACGTGTCGGCCTTCAGCCCAAGGAACGGGCAGTTCGCCACCGTGTTCATGGACACCACCGAGCAGAAACGGAACCGGGAGGCACTGGAGAGGGCGAGGCTCGAAATCCAGCACATCCTTGATTCCATGCCGTCCCCGGTCATCGGGTTGGACGAGAAAGGCCTGGTGGCCAATGTGAACGCGGCGGCGGCAAAGCTGAGCGAGAACGGGCCGTTCCAGGCGGACGGCCTGCCCCTGGCGGAAGCCTTCCCGGCCTTGGCGGGAGAGGCCGGGGCAGTGGACGAGGCATTGCGCAAGGCAATCCCCGCGCTGTTGCAGCGGCGCAAGGTCCTCATCGGCGGGGAGCAGCGGCTTGCGGACATCCAGGTGTATCCCATGCTGTCCGGGGGGGTGGCGGCCGGGGCGGTGGTGCGCCTGGACGACGTCACCGAGCGGGCCCGCATGGAGGAGGTGGTCCTCCAGACGGAGAAGATGATGTCGGTGGGCGGCCTCGCGGCGGGCATGGCGCACGAGATCAACAATCCGCTGGGCGGAATCCTCCAGAGCGTCCAGATCATCAAGCGGCGGCTCAAGGGCGAGCTGCCCGCCAACGGGGAGACGGCGCGGCGGCTGGGATGCTCGCTGGAGGTCATCAACGCCTACCTCGATTCCCGCGACATATTCTCGTTCCTGGACGCCATACAGGATGCGGGCGCAAGGGCGGCGCGCATCGTGGCCAACATGTTGGAGTTCAGCAGGCGCAGCGAATCCAAGCACGCCGCCTGCGAGCTGGACGCCATCATGGACAAGGCCCTGGAGCTGGCGGCCAGCGATTACGACCTAAAGAAAAAATACGATTTCAAGCGAATAGAGGTTGTGAAGGAGTACGACGAGTCCCTTCCCGAGGTGCGTTGCACCCAGACCGAACTCGAACAGGTGATCCTCAACCTCATCAAGAACGCGGCCCAGGCCCTGGCAGGGGGGGCTTCATCCGGAGCGGAGCCGCGCATCATCCTGCGCGCCAAGGACGAGGGCAGCCATGTCCGGCTGGAGGTGGAGGACAACGGGCCGGGCATGACCGAGGCCGTGCGCAAGCGCGCCTTCGAGCCGTTCTTCACCACAAAGCCCCCCGGCATCGGAACGGGGCTTGGCCTCTCCGTGTCCTACTTCATCGTCACCCAGAATCACGGCGGCGAGATGTACGTGGAGTCCCAGCCGGACAGGGGCGCGCGGTTCGTCATCCGCATGCCCTGCGTCCCGCCTCCCCTCTCCCGCCCTCCCGTGAGCGGTGGCCGCGTGGCCCGTTAGCGCGCCTCATGGTTGCGGCCGGGCGTGTTTCGTCCTAATGCAGCGGAACCCGAAAGCAGTCCGCACCATTGGAGGCCATTGTGCGTTTCAGCGCGAGAATGTCCGGCGTTCGCCGCTCCTACATCCGTGAGATACTCAAAGTAACCCAGAACCCGGAGATCATCTCCTTCGCCGGGGGGCTGCCCAGCCCGGACCACTTCCCGGCGGGGGCCTTCGCCCGCGCCGCGTCGGGGGTGCTGGCAGACAGCGGCCCCCAGTCGCTCCAGTACTCCATCACCGAGGGGCACCCGCCGCTCAGGGAGTTCATCTCGGAGCGCTACAGGACCAAATGGGGCCTGGACATCCCGGCCGAGGAGATCCTCATCACCACCGGCTCCCAGCAGGGCCTGGACCTCATGGCCAAGGTCATGCTCGACGCGGGCGACGGGGTGCTCATCGAGAAGCCCGGCTACCTGGGGGCCATCCAGGCGTTCTCCCTTTTCGGGGCAAACTTCATGACGGCGGGGCTGGGGCCTTCCGGGGTCAACCTGGAGGAACTGGAGGCCAGGCTCGCGGAGAAGCCCAAGATTTTCTACGCCGTCCCGAGCTTCCAGAACCCCTCCGGCTGCACCTACGACGACGCCACGCGCCGCGAGGCCGCGAGGCTCCTGGAAGACTCCGAAACCATCCTGCTGGAGGACAATCCGTACGGCGAGCTGCGTTTCAAGGGCGAGTCCGTTCCTCCTATCCGGGCCTACCTGGGCAAGGACAAGGCCGCGCTCATGGGCTCCTTCTCCAAGATCGCAAGCCCCGGAATGCGCATCGGATGGATCGCGGCCGGTCCGGAGCTCATGCACAAGCTCGTGACCGCCAAGCAGGCGGCGGACCTGCACACCTCCATCTTCGCCCAGCGCGTGCTGCACCGCTTCCTGGAGACCAACGACCTGGACGCCCACATCGCCGTGATACGCGCGGCCTACGGCGAACGGCGCGACGTGATGGTGGACGCCATACGCCGCGAGTTCCCGGAGGAGGTGCGCTGCACCGAGCCGGAGGGCGGCATGTTCCTCTGGGGCGAGCTGCCGCGGGGCATCTCCGCCGAGGAGGTCTTCGCCAAGGCCATAGAGCGCAAGGTGGCCTTCGTGCCAGGCCTGCCCTTCTTCGTGGACGGCACTGACAACGCCTTCCGCCTGAACTTCTCCAACTCCACGCCCGAGCGTATCGAGGAAGGCATCAAGCGCCTTGGGGCCTGCCTGAAGGAGGTCCTGGCCGGAGCGGGGGCCGTGGCCCAGGCCGGAACGGACCTGGAGATATAGGGGCGCGCTCGAGGCAGGCTCTCCCTCGGACACGGGCATTTTGCCGCGCGAGCGCCGCCTTTGCCCCCGGCGGCGCGTCCGTCCTTTCATGGCCTGGGCATCGCCGTAGCCCGGCTTGGGTTGTGGTCGAAGGCGACGAACCGGGCATCCATTGATCTGGGACTCCTGACCGTGTTTTTAAAAAGTGCGTCCGCTCCGTGCTCAACGGGGCGGACGCCTTCTTTTCGCTACGACCCCGCCGTGCTGACCGACGCTCCGGCATCCGGCGGGGGCGATTGTTTCGCGCCGTTCTGGTGATACATCCTCCTTTTTTACCTTGACCGCCCGCATGCATCCGTACTGCTCCGGTAGGCTTTGGCCCCCGTATTGACACGTTCAAGGCTATCGATCATCTGTGATGGAGCATCCCCGGCCCAGGCCAGGGCAATGAAACGGACTCCCTAGCCGCCAGCCGGGAGGGAGTTTTACGGAGCCATCCCATGATGATGCAGTCCATCCGGGCGCTGCCGCGCCTGCTCGCCTTGCTCGCCTGCGCAGCCCTCGCGGCCTGCGGATCCAGCCCGCCTCCGGAGTCCAAGACCAGGACGGTCAAGGCCGAAACAAGCGTGGCCCGTCTGGATGAGGTTGTGGAGTGCCGCTCCTTCCCGGCCCAGGTGGAGGCCCGCAACAGCGCCACCCTGGCCAGCAAGCTCTCGGGCTCGGTGGTCGAGGTCTTCGCGTCGGAGGGGGCGGCCCTCAAGGCCGGGGACCCCATCCTTCGCATCGACGACAAGGACCTGCAAAGCCGCTCCGAGGGCCTCAAGGCGTCCATGGCCCAGGCCGCGTCGGAGCGCCAGGCCCTGGCGGCCAAGGTCTCCCACGCCAAGGCCAACCTGGACAGGCTCTCGCGCCTTCTCTCCCAGAAGGTGATAAGCCAGGACGATTTCGACAAGGCCAGGACCGAGTACCTGGCTCTCTCCCGCGAGCAGGACGCCGTGGCGGCCCGCGAGCGCGCCGTGGCCGCCCAGATGGAGGAGCTCGGGGCGCTTGGGGCCTACACCCGCATCAACGCCCCCTTCGACGGCCAGCTCACCCGCCGCTTCGTGGACCAGGGGGCCTTCGTGAGCGCGGGCCAGCCTCTGGCCCAGATGGACGACCTCTCCGGCGGCTACGATCTTACCGCCCAGGTGGACGAGAGCCTGCTGCCCTCGGTCAAGGCGGGGCAACAGGTGGTGGGGGTCATCCCGGCCCTCTCCCGCGAACCCTTCGCGGCCAAGGTGGGGGCGGTGATCGGCCGGGTGGACCCGGGTACCCGCACCTTCCGGCTCAAGGCGTCGCTCCCGGCGGACATGGCCCGTCCGGAGGCGGGCATGTTCGGCCGGCTGTTCCTGCCCGCGCGCGTCTCGAAGAAGCTTTTGCTTCCCGCGTCCTGCCTGGTGACGCGGGGCGACCTCCCGGCCGTGCTGGCCGTGGGCGCTGACGGGCGGCTTTCGTTCCGGGTGGTCAAGCCGGGGGGGCGGTTCATCAAGGTGATGCTGGACGGCAAGCCCTTTCTGACCGACTCCGAGGCCTTCGACGACCCCGCCCGCCCGGCCCTGGTGGAGATTCTCTCCGGCCTCTTGGACGGCGAACGCGTGGCCTGTTCCTCCACCGGCACTCTGCGCGAGGGCGACCGGCTGGCCGCGGAGGGCGAGTGAGCGCCCCCGGCGGCCACGACCTGCTGGGGCGCATCACTGCGGCCTTCGTAGACTCCAAGCTCGTGCCCCTGGCGATCGTGGCGTCGGTGCTGCTCGGCGTGTTCGCGGTGCTGGCCACGCCGAGCGAGGAGGAGCCGCAGATCGTGGCCCCCATGATCGACGTGCACGTGTCCATGCCCGGGGCCACGCCCAAGGAGGTGGAGAACCGGGTGGTGGCCCCCATGGAGAAGATACTCTGGGAGATTCCCGGCGTGGAGTACGTCTACTCCACGGCCATGGACGGCCGCGCTCTGGCCGTGGTCCGCTTCAAGGTGGGGGATGACCCGGAGAAGAGCATGGTGAAGACCTACGCCAGGCTCTTCCAGCACCTGGACTGGATACCCCCCGGCTGCTCGCAGCCCATCCTCAAGCCGCGTTCCATCGACGACGTGCCCATGGTCGCGTTAACCCTGCACGGCGGAGGCCTGGACTCCAGGCAGCTGCGCACCGTGGCCCTCCAGGTGAACGAGGAGGTGCGCCGCATCCCGGGCGTGTCCGAGACATCGGTCATCGGCGGCCGCAGGCGGGCCGTGATGGTGGAGCTGGACCAGGAGAAGCTCCGGGCGAACGGCCTGGACGCCGTTGACGTGCTGGAGACCCTGAACACCCAGAACCAGGGCGAGACCCTGGGAGAGGCAACACGGGAGGGGCGGGCCGTCAGCGTCCGGCTGGATAATTTCTTTTCGAGCGTCAAGGAGCTCTCCAAGGCCGTGCTTGCCGTTCGCGAGGGCAGGCCGGTTTATCTGGCCGACGTGGCCGCAATCTCAGATTCGTATGACGAATCGACAGACTATGTGCTTTACATGGCGGGCAGGGCCTCGGGAGGGGAGGGCGCGGCCGAGCCCGCCGTCACCGTCACCGTGGCCAAGCGTCCGGGCGAGAACGCCACGAAGCTGTCTGGGCAGGTGGCCGGGCGGGTCAATGCGCTCAAGGGGTTCGTTATCCCCTCGGGCGTGTCCGTGGTCGTGACCCGCGACTACGGCGAGACCGCCAAGGCCAAGGTCCACGAGCTTCTGGAGCATCTGGCCATCGCGGCGGCGTCAGTGGGGCTCATCGTGGCTCTGTTCCTGGGCGGGCGGGCGAGCATGGTGGTCATGGTGGCCGTGCCGGTCACGCTGGCCATCACCCTGGCCGTGTACTGGCTCACGGGCTACACGCTCAACAGGGTCACGCTCTTCGCGCTGATCTTCTGCATCGGCATCCTGGTGGACGACCCCATCGTGGACGTGGAGAACATCGTGCGCCACCTGGAGCTTCCGGGGGCCTCGAAAAGGCCCCTCTCACAGGTGATCGTCGAGGCGGTGAACGAGGTTCGCGCGCCTTTGGTGCTGGCCACCTTCACCGTGGTGGCGGCCATCATGCCCATGGCCTTCGTGGGCGGGCTCATGGGACCCTACATGCGGCCCATGCCGGTGGGGGCGTCCATGGCCATGCTCCTCTCCATGGGAGTGGCCTTCGTGATCACGCCCTGGACGGCCAAGCGGTTCCTCAAGACGCCGCACAAGCCCCACCAGCCGGAGGACGACGCGGGCACGCGCCTCTACAAGAGGCTCATGGCGGGCTTCATCCGCGCGCCGCGCAGGCGCTGGACGTTCCTCGGCGCTGTGCTTGGCCTGCTTGTCCTCTCCTGCCTGTTCTTCCCGCTCAAGCTGGTGCTGGTGAAGATGCTCCCCTTCGACAACAAGAGCGAGTTCCAGGTGATCGTGGACATGCCCCGGGGCACGACCCTCGAAGACACCACGCGGGCCGCGTCGGAGATGGCCGCCGAGATCCTCAGGCGCCCGGACGTGAAGAACGTCCAGCTTTACGCGGGCACGGCAGGGCCGGTGTCCTTCAGCGGACTCATCCGGCACTACTATCTGCGGAAGGGCCAGAACGCGGCGGACCTGAACGTGAACCTTGCCCCCAGGGGCGAGCGCAAGCTCAAGAGCCACGAGATCGCAAAGCAGACGCGCGAGGCCATCGCGCCCATCGCCGCAAGACTTGGGGCCAGGGTCAAGGTGGCCGAGATTCCGCCAGGGCCTCCGGTGCTGCAGACGCTGGTGGCGGAGATATACGGCCCCACGGACCAGGGCAGGCTGGAGGTGGCCAGGCAGGTGAAGCAGGCGTTTTCGGATACGCCCGGGGTGGTGGACGTGGACTGGTACGTTGACGACCCCCAGCCCGAGAGCCTCATCCGCATCGAGCGCGACAAGGCCCTGGCCAACGGAGTGGAACCCAGGCGCGCGCTGGAGGCCGTGGCCGCCTCCCTTCGCGGGACCGGCGCGGGGCTTCTGCACGACGCCAAGGCCCGCGAGGACGCGCCCATCATCGTGCGCCTGCCCCTGGCTGCCCGGGCCCACGCGGCTGACATCCCCAATATTCCGGTGCGGGGCGCAGGCGGGCGCATGGTCACGCTCTCGCAGATCGCGGCCATCGAGGAGCGCACCGTGCCAACGGCAATCTACCACAAGAATCTGCAACCAGTCGTGTACGTCACCGGAGACATGGCCGGGCGGGAGGAAAGCCCGGTCTACGGCATGGCGAAAATAACCGAATCCATTGAGAGGATCGGCGCGGAGGGCAAGGGGGCGTGGCAGACGTCCGCAAGGGAGGATCTGCCCGTGCTCTACACGTCGCAGCCGGAGGGCACGGAGCGCTACTCAATGAAGTGGGACGGCGAGTGGCAGATAACCTACGAGGTGTTCCGGGACATGGGCATCGCCTTCGGGGTGGTGATGATTCTCATCTACATCCTGGTGGTGGGGTGGTTCGGCTCCTACACGACTCCAATAGCCATCATGTCGCCCATCCCGCTTTCGCTCATCGGCATCATCCCGGCCCACGCACTGGCCGGTGCCTACTTCACGGCCACCTCCATGATAGGCTTCATCGCGGGCGCGGGCATCGTGGTCAGAAATTCCATCATTCTGGTGGATTTCATCGAGATGCGCCGGGGACAGGGCCTGAGCCTGGAGGACGCCGTGGTGGAGGCCGGGGCCGTGCGCTTCAGGCCAATGCTGCTCACCGCCGTGGCCGTGGTGGCCGGGGCCTTCGTCATACTGTTCGATCCCATTTTCCAGGGCCTGGCCATTTCGCTCATGGCCGGCGAGGTGGCGGCCACGGTGTTCTCGCGCATGGTGGTCCCCGTCATGTACTACCTGGACCAGCGCCGCCGGGCGGCTTGACCGCGCCCCGCTTACGGCATATCCGCCAGCAATCCGCAAGCAAGGAGACGCCATGAAATCCATTGCCCGCATCCTGACAGCATTCGCCTTGGTGGTCTGCGGCCTCGCGTCCGCGCAGGCCGCGGACTTCACCGCCGACATGACCCAGACCCTCAACGGCACCCCGCTGCTCACCGGCAAGGCCTCGGTGAAGGAAGGCATGGTGCGCATGGAGTCCACCGTGCAGGGCGTCCCGCAGGTGGTCATCTCGGTTCCCGACAAGGGGCGCATGATCATGCTCCAGCCCCAGATGAAAATGTACATGGAGACCCGCGTGGACCCCGCCAAGATGGGCCCCGACGTCATGAAGGACGGCGGGGAGTTCGGCAAATGGCGCGTTGTGGGCCGTGAGAAGCACGACGGGATGGACTGCGAGAAGCGCGTCTTCGACTTCAAGGACAAGAGCCAGGGTGAGATGACCGCCTGGTTCGCGGACAAGCTGGACTACCCGGTCAAGACCGTCTTCGTGAACGGCAAGGACACCATGGTGGTGGAGTACAAGAACATCAAGGAAGCCGCCCTGGACAAGTCCCTCTTCGAGGTTCCCCCCGGATACCAGCGCATGAACATCCCCGACATGGGCCAGGGAGCTGGCAAGATGCCAGGCAAGTGAGGGCGGGTTGCGCCTGAATGCACGAGCGCCGCGCGGATTTCCCGCGCGGCGCTTTTTTCGTGGCGCGGGGCTGGAGGAGGGGAAGAGCAAAAGAAGCTGAACGCCTCGGCCGGCCGGTCTCCGCGCCTTCCCCGTCAAAGGGGCCGCGACCCCTTGAAATCCCGCGTCGCATCGCGATTCAAGCTGGGCAACGCCGAGCAGTGGCCGGACGAAGGGGGTCGAAAGGAGCTTGACGGAGAGAGCCGCGGCGGATATTTGTGTGCGCAAGCAACAAGGATTGACCATGGCCGACTCCAAGACCCTGCTCGAATGCTGCCTGTACTTCACCGCCAACGCGCTGGCCCGCGCCGTCACGCGCATGGCCGAGGACGCCTTCGCGCCGGTGGGGCTCTCCCCGTCGCAGGCTTTCCTGGTGATGCTGGCCCTGGAGTCGCCGGGAATCGCCGCGTCGGAGATGGCGGCCCGTTTGCGCCTCGCGCCATCAACCGTCACCCGGCTGGTGGACGGCCTCACCCGGAAAGGGCTGGTCGAGCGCAAGGCCGAGGGGAAGGCGTCCCGCATCCATCCCACCCCAAAGGCGGCCCAGGCCGCGCAGGACATCGCGGCCGCCTGGAAGACCCTCCACAGGGACTACTCGGCCATCCTGGGGGAGAAGGCGGGAAGCGACCTCACCAGCCTGCTGCACGCCACCTGCCAGCGTCTGGAAAATCCGTGACGGCTCTTTTTTTCGCATTTCAATTGCGTGTACAAACAAACATTCAGCCAAGGAGAAGCTTCCATGAAAAAGGATCTCGGACCCGCCAACGCCCTCTATCCCTCGCTCACCACCATCGTGGGGGCGGTCGTGGACGGCAGGCCCAACTTCCTGGCCGTGGCCCACGTGGGCATCATGAACCACGGCCAGCCCCAGTACCTCTCGTTTGGCATCAACAAGTCTCACCACACCAACAAGGGCATCATCGAGCACGGCCAGTTCAGCGTGAACATCCCTTCCGAAGCCCTCATGGTGGAGACGGACTATGTGGGCATCGTCACGGGCAAGAACACCGACAAGTCGAGAGTTTTCGAGTTGTTCCGGGGTGAACTCGAACACGCGCCGCTCATCGTGGGCTGCCCCGTAGGCATGGAGTGCCGCCTGAGCCGGACCTTCGATTTCGAAACCCACGATGTTTTCGTCGGCGAGGTGGTGAAGACCTGGGCGGACGAGTCCGTGCTCACGGAAAAGGGCAAGGTGGACCCGGCCAAGGTCAGGCCGCTGCTCTTCGACATGGGCACGCTCTCTTATTACGGCATCGGCCCTGTGCTTGGCGGATGCTGGAACGCGGGGAAGAAGCTCAAGAAGGCCTAGCCGTGCTTGCCGTCGAACGCGCTTTCAGGCATCTGATATGCGAGGCCGCCCCGGCGGCCTCGCATATCAGACCCCAGCGAGGATATCATGCCTTCGACAGCCGTCCTGGCGGTCCTTCTGACGCTTGCAATCACGGTCTTCCCCGTCTCGGCCAAGGTGTTTCACAAGACGATCCACTTTGAGCGCGGGGCCAGTTCGGCCGCCGTGCAGGGGGCCGTCGTGCGCGGGGACAGGGACATTTACATGCTCTCCGCCTCGGCGGGCCAGGAGATGGTGGTCAACGTGGACTCCAGGGAGAACAATGCCGCGATCGTTATCCATGCTCCCGGCAACAGGATGCTGCCCGGCGCCGCCGACGGCGACGACGCCAGCAACTGGAGGGGCAGGCTTCCGGTCTCGGGCGCCTATCGCATCGAGGTGGGCCCCACCCGGGGCAACGCCGAATACACCCTGACAGTCAGCATCAGATGAGGCGATGAAGTCGTGATCAGGGTGAAGCGCATCCATGACCCGCCCGCGCCGGATGACGGCAAGCGCTATCTGGCCGACCGCATCTGGCCAAGGGGCGTGAGCCGGGCGCAGGCCGCTCTGGACGGGTGGCTCAAGAACATTGCACCCAGTGACGCCCTGCGGCGCTGGTACGGGCACGACCCGGCACGATGGGAGGAGTTCGGCATCCGCTACCGGGACGAGCTTTCCCGCCCTGAAGCGGCCCAGATCCTGGCCGCGCTGCGCCTGGAGGCCGTCCGGGAAACGGTGACGCTTCTCTTCGCGGCCAAGGACCGCGAACGAAACAACGCGGTTGTCCTGAAGGAATGTCTGGACTCTCCCCCGGAGAGCTAGCCTGCTGCCTGTTCATCCTCGTCGCGCTCGTATCCCTCGCCCGTGAAAAGTTCCGGCCCGCCCATGCGCCTCTCGTAATCGGCCCCCCAGTCGCGCAGGTCCTTGAGAATGGGCACGAGCCCCTTGCCCAGATCCGTGAGGCTGTACTCCACTCGCGGCGGGACTTCGCGGTACACCTTGCGGCTCACTATGCCGTCGGCTTCGAGTTCCCGGAGCTGTCGGGCCAGCATGCGCTCGGTCACGCCGTTGATGCCGCGCCTGAGTTCGCTGAAGCGCATCACGCCTTCAACCGCAAGATGGTACAGGATGATGGGCTTCCACTTGCCACCCATCACCTGGAGGGTCAGCTCGAAAAAGCAGCGGTAGACCTTGCCGTTGAGGTTCTTGTCCTTGCAGGGTTGCATCACCGGTTCCTCACTATACTGCATGTAAGTATTGCACATCCCGGTCAGTACTTGCGCACTGCGCCGGTTTCGTCGCATATCTCTCAGGCATGGAGGGCGGTCAAGCCCCCGCAAGGAGGATGCAATGAAAGCAGTTGCCATCAACGGGAGCCCGCGCAAGGGCGGCAACACGGAAACACTGCTGAAGGAGGTTTTGAAGCCCCTCGAGGCGGCCGGGTGGGAAACCGCGTTCATCCAGGTGGGCGGGGCCAAGATCAAAGGCTGCATGGCCTGTTTCAAATGCTTCGAGAAGCAGGACAAACAATGCGCCATAAAAAACGACGTCTTCAACGACTGCATGGCCGAGATGCTCTCCGCCGACGCTGTCATCCTTGGCTCGCCCACGTACTTCACCGACGTGTCCGCCGAGCTCAAGGCGCTCATCGACCGCTCCGGGCTGGTGGCCATCGCCAACGGGACCGCCTTCGCGGGCAAGATCGGCGCGGCCGTCGTGGCCGTCAGGCGCGGCGGCGGCACGCACGTCTATGACACCATCAACCACATGTACCTCATGAGCGGCATGATCGTGCCCGGCTCCTCCTACTGGAACCTCGGCTTCGGCCTGAATCCGGGCGAGGCGGCGGGCGACGCCGAGGGCATGCGCAACATGAACCATCTGGGCCAGACCATCGACTGGCTCGGCAGGACCATAAAGCCCAATCTGGGCAGCTACCCCAGGATGCCACTGCCGGGCGAAAGCTGAGAAAGGAAGGATACCGATGCCCATCGTGAACGTTGTGGCCGTCATCGTCGCAAAGCCGGGCCAGGAGCAACGTGTGGAGGAGCTTCTGCGCGGATTGGTCCAGCCTTCCAGGCAGGACAAGGGCTGCATCCTCTACGACCTGCACAGGGACCTGGCCAACCCGGGCGTGTTCGTCTTCTACGAAGCCTGGGAGAACAGGGAAATGCTGGAAGCGCACCTGAACGCGCCGCACCTGCTGGCCTGGAGGGAGAAAGCCACGGAGCTGGCGGCCGGCATGGACGTGAAGGTGCTGGAGAAGCTTTCGTAGAGTCGAGTAGAGTTAAAGAGACAGAAGAGAAAGAGCCGGGCTCCGCCCGGACTCGGCAGGGCGCTGCCCTGCACCCGCCAGGGGGGAGGCCCCCCTGGGCCCGCCAATGGCTTCGCGGGTTTCGAGCGATACGGATGCGAAGATCGGGGAGCGTGCAAGCACGCCCCCCGATCATTATTCATGATGCCGAGGGTTGTCTCTGTCCTGGAGAGAGTGCTTCATTTCAGCCCGCGCTCAGTCTTCGGGTGTCCAGCACGGGCGGAGTCATTCCGGGAAGCTGACCGTAATAAAAGCGAAGGGAGCGTTGCTTTGCACGCTCCCCTCTCTCACTTGCAATATACCACCCGAAACCCGCGAAGCTGAAGGGGATTCCAAGGGGTCAACTGACCCTTTGGCCGCCGGAGGCATTCTACCTCCTATCCCCCGATCCTCCCCGTCCTTACCCCACTTTCCTGGCCGAGTACGCGGCGAAAGCCTTGTGCGCGGGCGCGCCCGCGGAGGGCGCCGCCGCTCCGGTGTTGATGGGTATGGGCGCTCCCTGCCTGCTGGCCTGCACGGGCGCGGGCGCGGTGGGCGCAAACTCCGGCGTGTTGATCTGCGCGAAGGCGTCGCGGATGCCGGTGAGCGTCTTGATCACGTCGTCAACCAGAGCCTGGTCCATCTTCATGTTGGCCATGAGCAGCTTGGTGGAGCACATGAGGTAGAGTTTGCGCAGGTTTTCGGCGATCTCGCCGCCCTTTTGAGGGTTGAGGCTGGCCTGGAGTTCGGCCAGCACGTCCAGGGCCTTGGATATCAGGATGCCTTTCTTGGCGTAATCCTTGGCCGCCATGCTCTCCTTGGCTTGCCGCAGGAACTTCACGGCGCCGTCGAAGAGCATGATGAGGATGTCCCCCTGGGTGGTGGTGGTGACCTGGGTCTGGAGATATGCTTGCGCGGCCTTTTGCATGACTGCCTACCTCTTTACGTATTGTTGCCGAGCTGGGCTATCTGGGAGCCGAGCTGCGTCTGGATGGCGCCGTACTGCCCGAGCAGGGCGTCCAGCCTTGCGAATTTCATCCGCATGCGCGTTTCCATCTGCGTTATCCGGCGTGTCTCGTCATCGATCTTCTTCTGGATGTTGTCAGAAATGGTGGTGTAGTTCTTCTGCAGGATGTTGAGCGGACCGGTGTCCGAGTTGGTCAGGTCCTTGAGTTCGTCAGCCAGCTCGGAGGTCTTGCCCAGGCGCAGGTTGACGGTGTGCGAGTAGGAGCCAGCGGTGAGGTTGTTCACCCGGATGACGATACCCGCCTCGTCCTGCCCGGCCGCGCCGGTGATGTAGCTGGAGTTGGAGCTGAAGGTGGCCGCGTGCCCGTTGATGGTGGCGGCGGTGATCTTGCCGCCCGCCACGGTGTAGCTGACGGAGTAGCTCCCGGCCTTGGTGATGCCGTCGATGTAGGAGCTGAAGCTTATGTTCCCGCTGTCGGTGTCGCCCATGTAGCGCGCGGAGAAGATCTTGGCCACGGAGTATGCGTTGGAGGCCAGCACCTCCCGGAGCCTCTCCTCGTCCAGCAGGATGAGGCCCTGGGTGGGCGAGCCTTCGGTGGCGTCGGTGGAGAGGCCCACGGGCGAGAGCGAGGTGTAGTCGTCCACGTCGCTGTCGAAGCCGATGCCGGGAGCGGCGGTGATGTTCTTCATGATGGAGTCGATGATCTGCAGGCCGTAGTTGCCGGTGAGGATCGACCCCTGCTTGGTGGTGCTGTCGAACTTGGTGAGCTCCCTGATCTTGCCGCGCACCTCGTTGACCTGGTTTATGAAGGTGCGCACGTTCTCCACCACGGCGTCGGTGTCCGTGTCCACGGTGATGGACCCCGCGCCCGATGACTTGAGGCTCAGGGTGAGCCCGGTGATGGCGTCCGTGACCGTGTTGGTGGCCCTGGAAATGTAGGCGTTGGAGAGAGGCCAGCCGTCGATCTTGAATTTGGCGTCCTGGTTGTTCTGGGTGGTCTGGAAGTTCGCGGAGCCGAAACCGGGCAGGGTGGTGCTGGCGTTGATGGTCAGGCTTGCCTCCTCGCCGGTGTCCAGGCCCCTGACCTGAAGATAGTAGTTGGTGCCGTCGTAGATGGTGGAGGCCCTCACCCCCGTGTTGGCCGAGTTGGCGTTGATGATGTTCACCACGTCGGTGAGGGTGGCCGTGGCCGGAATGCTGTTGGAGACGGTGACGCCCTTGTAGGTGAAGTTGAAGGTGGCGTTGGAGCCGAGTGAGTTCACGTCCTGCGTGAGGGTGGCGTACCCGGTGGTGGTCACCATCATCTTGTTCTTGGCCAGTTGCAGCACGTTGTAGGTGTGCGTGCCGGACTCGGCCTCGCCGCCGGCCGTGGCGGACAGCGTGCTGGTATTGGTGGAACTGGCGGACTTCTTGAGGAACTCGTTGATGGTGTCCATGCCCTGCAGCGTGGTGCGCAGGGTGAGCATCTTGGAGTTGAGGTCCTTGAATGCCTCGTTCTTGTCCAGCCAGGACTGCTTCCAGGTCTTGTAGGTGTTGAGCCTGGACTGCTCCACCTGGATCAGCTTGGAGATGAGCGAATCGAAGTCTGTTCCGCTTCCGAGTCCCGCGAACCGGACCTGTCCCGCCGTGCTTCCTGCTGTTACGTCACCAATGGCCATGGCCTTCACCCCTGGGAAAAATTTGCCTGGGCACTCTGCCTTGACCGGAAGTTAGCAATCATCGGGCCGTTCACCGAAAAACGGCCGGGCCGCGTGTGCGGCCCGGCCGGTAGAGGTTGCCTTTTGCCGCGGCTGCTCGCGTTAGCCGAGGAGCTGCATGGCCATCCTGGGCAGGCTGTTGGCCTGGGAGAGCATGGCGATGGCGGACTGGGTGAGGATCTGGGACCGCACGAAGCTGGTCATCTCCTGGGCCACGTCCACGTCGGAGATCTGCGACTCGGCGGCCTGCAGGTTCTCGGCCTGGATCTGCAGGTTCTGCACGGTGTTGGACAGCCTGTTCTGCAGGGCGCCCAGGTTCGCGCGGATCTTGTCCTTGGACACGATGGCCTTGTTGAGCTGGTCCAGGGCCTGCTGGGCGGCCTGCTGGGTGGAGATGGACTTGCCGGTGCCGCTGGTGGCGCTGATGCCCACGCCCAGGGCCGAGGCGGTCGAGGTGCCGATCTGGACGTAGTAGTAGTCCTCGGCGGACAGGTTGCCGGTTCCGAAGTGCACCTTCATCTTGCCGGTGGAGGTGAGCCCCGCGCCGCTGTGGGTCGCGCCGGACAGGTTGCCGTTGAGCAGGTAGATGCCGTTGAAGTCCGTGGCGTTGGCGATACGGGTGATTTCCGAGGCCATGGCCTGATACTCGGAGTCGATGATCAGACGCTGGTCGGAGGTGTAGGTGCCCGTGGCCGCCTGGGTGGCCAGTTCCTTCATGCGGATGAGCTTTTCGTCGATGACGCCCAGCGCTCCGTCCGCGGTCTGGATCAGGGAGATGGCGTCGTTGGCGTTGCGCACGCCCTGGTTGAGGGAGGCGATGTCGGCGCGCATAAGCTCGCGGACCGCCAGACCCGCGGCGTCGTCAGCCGCGGTACCCACGCGCAGGCCAGAGGACAGGCGACGGGTCGACACGCCAAGGCTTGAATACGACTCCGAAAGGTTGCGGGCCGCGTTCATTGCCATCATGTTGTGGTTGATAACGAGAGACATGGTTCTTCCTCCGTGAAAAAGATTGGCATCCTTGCCTGACGCCCGCCGGGACCCTTTCCCTTTCGTCCGGGTCCCTGACCCGTCCGTGGCGCGGCGTCTTTGACCCTCATATCGTCCCTGCCGGAATTTCCTTTAGGGGGTGTTTTCGTTTTCCGGACGAAAAAGGCCGGGCCGCTTTCGCGGCCCGGCCCCACGGAGGAGGGAGTCTCTCGTTCCCTCTTCTTGGAAGAACCGGCGCTATCCGAGCAGCTGCATGGCCATCCTGGGCAGGCTGTTGGCCTGGGAGAGCATGGCCACGGCGGACTGGGTAAGTATCTGCGAGCGCACGAAGCTGGTCATTTCCTCGGCCACGTCCACGTCGGAGATCTGCGACTCGGCGGCCTGCAGGTTCTCGGCCTGGATCTGCAGGTTCTGCACGGTGTTCTGGAGCCTGTTCTGCAGAGCGCCAAGGTTCGCGCGGATCTTGTCCTTGGACACGATGGCCTTGTTGAGCTGCTCCAGGGCCAGCTGCGCGGCCTGCTGGGTGGAGATGGACTTGCCGTTGGCGGAGGTCGCGCCCATGCCCACGCCAAGGGCCGAGGCCGTGGCGTTGTCGATCTGGATGTAATAGTAGTCCTCGGCCGAGAGGTTGCCCGCGCCGAAGTGCACCTTCATCTTGCCCGTGGAGGTGAGCCCCGCTCCATTGTGCGTGGACGAGGACAGGTTGCCGTTGAGCAGGTAGATGCCGTTGAAGTCCGTGGCCTTGGCGATACGGGTGATCTCCGAGGCCATGGCCTGGTACTCGGAGTCGATGATCAGGCGCTGATCCGAGGTGTAGGTGCCCGTGGACGCCTGGGTGGCCAGTTCCTTCATGCGGATGAGCTTTTCGTCGATGACGCCCAGCGCTCCGTCCGCGGTCTGGATCATGGAGATGGCGTCGTTGGCGTTGCGCACGCCCTGGTTGAGGGACGCGATGTCCGCGCGCATGAGTTCGCGGACGGCCAGTCCGGCGGCGTCGTCGGCCGCGGTACCCACGCGCAGGCCTGACGAGAGGCGGCGGGTCGAGACCGCCAGGTTGGAGTACGAGTCCGCCAAGTTGCGGCTGGCGTTCATTGCCATCATGTTGTGGTTGATAACCAGTGACATTGCGATTCCTCCTTGAATGTCGGTGGCATCCTTGCCTTGCGCAACGTCTCCCCTCCCCCCGGAGTGGAGCGCTACGCTTCTGCACCCTTTCTGGCTTACTTATCGTTTGCGCGGGGCCGAACTTTAGGGAGAAGACGCGAAATAAAACGGAAAACCCGGCAGGTTTCATCGCGCATGCGACGCAAGCTGCCGGGTTTGTTGCATGTTTTTGTTGGTGATTTTCGGCCGCCATGGGGCGGCCGTCGAGGCTTGATCGACTGTCAGCCAGGCTCAGCGGATCACTTCTTCACCAGTATGAGCGAAAAATAGGGCGGCTTGTCCGGGCAGTTGCCAAGTCCCCGGATGATGGTCTCTCCTTCCAGTCCGCAACGGCTGACCAGCACGGCCTTGTCCGCCAGCCCCATGGAGCCCAGTAGTTCGCGCAGCAAGGGGAAGCTCCGGTAGGCCTTGAGGATGACCGCGCTGTCGCAGGTTTCAAGGGCATGACGGAGCCGCTTCGGACAGTCCACGCCGGAGAGCACGGCCAGATTCTGCCCCGACGCGGCCAGCTCGACCCCGGCGGCGGCCGCCGCCGCCATGACGGAGCTCACTCCCGGCACGACTTCGACCTTCGCCTCCGGGGCCATGCTCCGCATGGTGCGCCAGAGGTAGATGAAGGTGGAGTAGGTCATGGGGTCGCCCAGGGTGACGAAGGCGGCGTCCTTTCCCTCCCCGAGCGCCGCGAGCACGGCGCGGGCGTTGTCCTCCCAGGCGGCGCGCAGGGCGTCCCCGTCGCGGGTCATTGGGAAGCCGAGCCTGACCACCGGGATGTCCGGGCGCATGTGCGGGGAGACGATGGACAGCGCCAGGGAGTAGTCGTTCTTGGTGGACGCGGCCGCGAAGACCACTTCCGCCCGGTTCAGGGCCTTCACGGCCTTGAGCGTGAGGAGGTCGGGATCGCCGGGACCGGCCCCCACCGCGAAGAGGGTTCCGGGCGTGATCACCGTGCGCCCCCTTCCGGGTACAGCAGGGCGGACACTGTCCGCACACCGTCCAGGAGCCTCGGGGTGGGGCGGCTCACCAGGGCCTCGTCCACGAGGTATATCCGCCCCTCGCGCACGGCCCTGATGGCCTCGAAACCGGGGGTGGCGCGGATTTCATCGATGGTGACCGGGTTCATGGGGCCCCGCTGGGCCAGGTAGGCGTCCATTGATTCTCCAAGGGCGATCACCCGCTCCAGTCCGTAGCGGGCGATGTTTGTCCCGGCCACGGCCTCGGCGTCGCCGGCCAGGTTGACGGCTCCGGCGCTCTCCAGCACGAAGGCGGCCATGGAGCCGGGGGTTACGGTTTTCATCTGCCGGTGTATGGACTCGAAAAACACGCGCTTGCGCTGGTGTGCTGGTATGCGGGCGGCTGCTTCCCGCATCTCGGCGAGCTCGAGGCGGAATTCCCCGGCCATTTTCATCGCCTCGGTCTCGCGTCCGGTAAGCCTGCCCAGTTCCAGCCAGTACGGTTCCAGCTCTCCGGGCGTGACGGGCTGGAGGCACGCGACGGCGATGCCCAGCCGCTCCAGCTGTTCCAGAAGCCCGGGCTGCACGGAGCGGTGCATGGGCCGGGCCAGCACCAGGTCCGGCTTCAGGGCGGCGATGGCCTCGGCCCCGTCCCGCGCCCCGATCAAGGGCGCGTCCACTCCCGGCAGGGGCTCGGAAACGCCCGCCAGCAGACCGCCCGCGCCCATCGCGGCAAGATTCTCGGCGTGGGCCGCGTAGAGGCTGACCACGCGGGAGTAGGGCGGCCCCCCGGCCAGGGCGGCTTCCGGCGCGGCGGCCAGGACAAGGAGGGCCAGGGACAGCAAGACGGACAAGCGCATCAATCCTCCAGGAAGCGGACGCATCCTCCGTGCGTCTCGGCGCGGACGCCGAACACGCGGCGGATGTTGCCGGGCGTGAGCACGCCGGGCGTGGGTCCATACGCCGCCACGCGTCCGGCATCAAGAAGAAGCGTCAGCGGGCAGAACATGGCCGCCAGGTTGAGGTCGTGCAGCACAACGGCCACGGCCGCGCCCGCCGCCGCCCTGCACGCGAAGATCCGCATGGAGGACAGGGCGTGCCGGATGTCCAGCCCCGCGGCGGGTTCGTCCAGCAGCAGGACGGCGCGGTCCGCGCCGTCCGCCTGGGCCAGGGTCCGGGCCAGGGCCACGCGCCGCTTCTCGCCGCCCGAAAGGGTTGTGACTGGCCTTTCGGCCAGATGGGCCACGTCCATGGCCTCCATGGCGCGCAAAGCGGCGGCCTCGTCCCCGGACGAAGCCGGGGCGAACCGGGAAAGCCAGGGGTGGCGGCCCATGAGCACCGCCTGGCGCGCGGTGAAGGCGAAGCGCTCGCCCGACTCCTGTGGCGCATAGGCCACCCTCCTGGCCAGAACCCGGCGGCTGACCGCGTCAACCGGCCTGCCGTCGAGCCTGACTTCACCTCCGGACGGGGCGAGGACCCCGGCCAGGCAGCGCAAAAGGGTGGTCTTGCCCGCGCCGTTGGGACCCGCCACCGCCAGGAAATCCCCGGCCTGGAGCGTCAGGTCCACGCCGTCCAGGACGATCCGGTCCTCGCGGCGGACGGACAGCCCGCGCGCCTCAAGCATTCGCCCGGCCCCTCATGAAGAGCCAGCAGAAATACGGCCCGCCAAGCATCGCCGTGAGCACCCCCACCGGGGCCTCGTGGGGCAGAAGCGTCCTCGAGGCTGTGTCCGCGCCAAGCAGCAGGAGCATCCCCCCGAGCACCGAGAGGGGCAGTAGCCTCCCGTGGGACGGCCCGGCGGCGATGCGCACGATGTGCGGCACGATGAGCCCCACGAACCCGATGATGCCCGACACGGCCACGCAGGCGGCGGTCATGGCCGCCGCCGCGCACAGCAGCGCCAGTCGCGCGGCTGACACGGGAACGCCCAGGGCCCTGGCCTGCTCGTCCCCAAGGCACATGGCGTCCAGGTCGCGGGCCAGGAAGAGCGCTGCGGGCAGGCCCAGGGCCAGCCCGGCCCAGGCGATCCCGGCCTCGGCCCAGGTCTTGGCGGAGAGCCCGCCCATGAGCCAGAAAACCAGCCCGGCCACGTTCTCCCCGGCCAGGAACTTCACGAACCCGATTGCCGCCTGGAGCGTGGCCGCCACCATCACCCCGGCCAGCACCAGGGTCATGGCGTCGAAGCCGCCGCCCGCGCGGGCCATGAGCAGAACGGCCGTCAGGGAGACGGCCGATCCCGCCAGGGCCCATGCCGGGACGGAGAGCGCGCCGAACGCGGTGAACCCGGTCAGCAGGCACAGGCAGGCCCCGAGCGCCCCGCCCGCCGAGACCCCGAGCGTATAGGAATCGGCCAGGGGATTTCGCAGGACCCCCTGGAAGACCGCGCCCGAGAGCGACAGGGCTCCCCCCACCGCCAGGGCCGTCGCGATGCGGGGCAGACGCACGTCCCAGACAAGGGCAACGGCCATGCCGGGAACCCGCTCCAGCCACTCGGGCCGCCCCATCAGTTTCGCGCCGAGGATTCGGACGGTGTCCATGGGGACCACGGACACCGCGCCGCTCCCGGCGGCCGTCAGGACGAGGGCCGCCAGGGCGGAAACGAGAAGGAGCCAGGTCCGCGTCAACGCGCTCCCTCCAGGGCCTCGCGGGCGCGAGAAACGAGCATGTCCGCGAAGGAGTCCATCTCGCCCAGGCCGCGCATGCGGCAATCCACGCGGTATCCGGCCTTTTCCAGCAGGGAGCGCCAGGAGCCGGGCTCCCCGCCGCACAGGTCGTCCGCCGCGTGGACGCCCGCGCCGAAAAGCAGCGGATAGAGGAGCACCGAGGTCTTGCCGGATTTCTTCAGGCCGCGCAGGACATCCTCGACGCCGGGTTTGGATTCCAAGGTGCCGGCCAGCACGGTCAATCCGGGGTAAGTTTTGGCCATGGCCGCCTGTAAGGATATGAACTCGCGGGCAGGCCATTTGGGGTTGCCATGCGCGCCGTAGACCAGGGCCGCTCCCTGTTCACGGGCCAGGGCTGCGTCGCCGGCGAGGGCGCGCGCCGTCTCCTCAAGAGCCTTGGGGTCGCCCGCGCGGCTTTTGCCCAGGGGGGGCTCGCCCAGCGTCACCTCCTCGAAGGGGGGCTTGTTGACGCCCGCGCGGGCCACGGCGTTCAGGCCGCGCGCGAGCGCCTTGAGGTCGTCATATTCGGCTCCGGCGCTCACGTGCAGAGGCTGGATGAAGATGCGCCGGATGCCCTCGTCGCTTAGCCGGGCCATGGCCGTGAGCACGCCGTCCACCTTGAGGGCGTTAACGGCGTTGCGGCTGGTGAAACCCACGCGCACGGGCAGGCCGGGGAAGGCCGCCTCGAAGCGGGCCTTCACCTTCTCCAGGCCCGCCATGCCCCCGGGATGGGTGGAGCCGAAGGCGGCCAGCACGATGCCCCAGCGCGGGGCTTCGGTTTTTGGAGAGTGGGCCTGGGCCGCGCCCAGGGCGAAAAGGACCAGCAGAAAAGAAAAGGCCAGACGTTTCATCGCTTCCTCCTCGGGAAATGATGGTTCAGGCCAGCTGGGAGGGCGGGCGCACGTCCGGCGTTCTCTAGGCGGCCTGACCGGCAGGCGGCCGAAGTCCGCGGGTTGTATGGCATGTGGCCGCCATCACTCGCATGGCCAACACGGGATGCCGTCTGGGCAGGTCTTCTGGCTCACGGATCGACCTACTCCCCGCGCCTTCCCGCCTGACGGCAGTGGCGTGATGCGGGTTTCGTCCCCGTTTACAGCGGCGGGACCGCTCCGGACTCGCACCGGATTCCCTTTCGAGCCCCCAACGGGCGCCCAGACAGAGCGAGTGCTAGGACAAGTGGCGGGGGATGTCAAAGCGCCGGACGGCCTTTGCCGAAGCGGTTCTTCAGACGGTCCACCCCCGGCAGGGAGCACCCCCCGTGCTGGACGCAGGAGCCGATTTTGGCCATAACCCGGCCATGAAGGGCAACCAACCGGCGCGGGTGCTGCACGTGGCCAAGTCCCTGGGGCTTGGAGGCACGGAGAAGACCATGCAGCTCATGGCCTCGCGCCTGGACCGGTCCCGGTTCGAGCCCTTCGTTTACAGCCCCGTGGACGGCGAGCGCCGCGCCCTCATCAAGGCAGGCGGCGTGCCGGTCATCGTGGGGGGGGACCTGTTCTCCCTCCTGGAGCGCCTGCGGCCCGACATCGTGCACGTGCACCGTGCGGGCTGGCCCGAGCCGGAGCTTCTGGGGCCGGTGAAGCGCCACCGCCCGCGCGCGGTGGTGGAGACCAACGTCTTCGGCAGATTCGACGGCTCGCCAACCGGCGAGGCCGTGGACGTCCACCTGTTCGTCTCCCGATTCTGCCTGGAGCGCTATCTGCGCGACAACGCGGGCAGGGCGGACCCGGCTCGCTGCCGCGTGCTCTACAACCCAATCGACACGGACCTTTTCGGCTCGCTCGCCCCCGGGGATCGCGACTTCTCCCAGCCAGTGGCGGGCAGGCTCTCCCGGGACGACCCGGGCAAGTGGTCCCGCCTGGCTTTCGACACGCTGCCTCTCCTCAAGCGGGCCCGTCCCGATTTCCGGTTCCTGGTCATCGGGGCCACGCCCGAGTTCAGGGACTTCGCGCGCACCCGGGGGCTTGCGGATAACGTGGAGTTCCTGCCTCCCGCGCTGCGCGACGAGGAACTGGCCGCGTTTTTCGGACGCCTGAGTCATCTGGCCCACGCCAACGACACTGGCGAATCCTTCGGCATGGCCATCGCCGAGGCCATGGCCTCGGGCCTGCCCGTGGTGACGCACCCCGCGGCAGGGCCCCGCGACAACGCGCAACTGGAACTGGTGGAGCACGGCGTGACCGGGCTTGTGGCGGCCACCGCGGAAGACTACGCCTCGGCCCAGCTCTGGCTGTGGAGAAACCCCGGCGAAGCCCGGCGCATGGGGCTTGCCGGGCGAGAAAAGGCGCAACTGCTCTACCGCGCCCAGAGTATCGCCAGGAAGCTCGGGGACATCTACACGGAGTTTCTGGACAGGACATGAGGGAAATCTTCGACACCTACACCCGAACGGTGCTCTCATTCCGCCTCGGCGACGGCGGCGGCGTATACGCCACGGCCCCGGCCGCCCCGGCGGCCCTGGACGTCATCGCCCGGCAGGCAGCCCGGACCGGGCACTGCGTGCTGCTTGGCGCGGGGTCCGGAGAGGCCGCGCGCGTGCTGGCCGCGCGCCTGCCGCAAGGGGTGGAGCTGACCGTGTGCGAGCTTTACCCCGAACAGGCGCGCTCATTCGGGGAGGGGCTGCCGCTTTTGGCGGACGCCTCGCCGGTGGCTCTGGCCTGGTTGTTGTTTTCCGTTGGACTTTATCGCGGAAAAGCTTTCTGCGCCCTCAACCCGGAGGTCGCGGACCCCAAGGCCAGGGCTCGCTTCCAGGCCCTGCAGAAGCTCCACGCCGCCTTCGCCCATCTGGAGCCGGGCGGCGACGGACCCGCCCAGACCCTGACAGTGGCCGCCATCCTGCACCCCGGGGAGCCGGACCTGGAAGGGTTCTTCGCCTCCCTGCCCGCGTGCGCCGGGGAGGCCGTGGTGGTCTGGGACGGGGAGTCGCCGCCGGACAATCCGCCTCCCAGCCCGGTTCCCGTCAGGCATCTGGCGCATCCGCTGGAGCGCGACTTCGCCGCCCAGCGAAACCGCATGCTTTCGGCCTGCCGGGGGGACTGGGTGCTCTATCTTGACGGCGATGAACGCCTGGAGCCGGCGCTGGCGGCCCTACTGCCCCATCTCGTCCGCCAGGAGCGCGCGGACGCCTTCGCCTTCCCCAGGCTCGCCCTCTGTCCGGGAGGGGTGCGCGTGGGCTGGGGGCTCTGGCCGGATCTTCAGGTGCGCCTCTTCCGGCGCGCGCCCGGGGTGCGCTTCGTACGGCCCGTGCATGAGCGCCTGGAGGGGCTGGCCGGTCCGACCGGGCTGGTTGTGGGGGCCTCCATCAGGCATTTGAGCGGAATCATCAAGGCCGGGGTGGAAATAGACAGGAAACTCTCGCTCTTCGACCTGGCGGGAGGGGCCGGGCCGGTCCACATGAGAAACAAGGAGTACCCCGTGCTCCCCGAGTCATTTTTCATGGGGCTCTCCCCCGGTCCCGTGGCCGGATGCTGGCCGGAGACGGTTTCCTTCGCGCCCCTTTGACGTTGATTTGCGCGCCCAAGAGGGCTAAGGGCTTTCCAGGCTTTTTGCCCATACCGAAGGTTAACGATGCGCATCGTCTGTCCGCAGTGCGGTTACAGCCGGGACATCCCAGCGGACAAGGTCCCGGCCCGCTCAAGCATAGCCACCTGCCCCAAATGCCAGTTCCGGTTCAGGTTCAGGGGGGCCTCGCCTTCGTCCAGGCCGGACGACGTGGCCGACGAACCCGTTTATCCTCCGAAGCCCTCACGGCCGCCGGTGGAGCGCGAGCCCTACGACGGCTCCACGCCTTCCCGCTTTGACGCCCGTTCCTCCCGTATCTACCGGCCAGAGCCGGAATCCGAGCCTGAACACTACGGGCACATCCCGCCCAGGCCCCAGGCCCGCTGGCTGCCCGACCCCGAGCCGGGCTACGGCGAGCCCGGGCAGGTCCCACCGCCGCGCCCGTCCCGTCCCAGGCCCAGTCATGAAGACCTGGAGCAGGCCGCGCCCGAAGGGCTGGAAGCTCCGTGGGAGCGCGTCGTCCCGGGCCAGCCTGTCCGCGAACCCGCGGAGCCCCTCGACTTTCGCGGCGAAAAGCCCGCCCCGTGGGAGAGGGTGTCCGGCGGCGTGCAGGCGCCACGGGAAACGGCCAAGCCGGCGCCGGCGTTCGAGCCGGTGTCCGAGCCTGTGATCGGACGCGTCTCCGTGCCGGACGAGGGCGGCCTTCCCCCCGAGTTCGCCATGCCCGGGCCGGGCGAGCTTCCCCCGCCGCGCGGCCCCGCCGGGCAGCCCCGGGAGGAGGACGCCCAGGAAGACCTGTCCGGCGAAGGCCTGGCCGGAGAGGTCCAGCCTTCGGAAGCCGTCGCCGGAGACGAATCCGTGCGCGACATCTGGGCGAGGCTCCAGGCCATGAGCGGCGGGGTCAAGCCCCAGTCCGTCGAGGAAGGGCGCGAGGAGCCGGCCGGGGAGCGCTCCATGCCCATCGGGCCGGACACCGTGGCCCCCTGGGAACAGCTGGAGCATTACGGGGTCGTTCCCGCCTTCATGGCCACGGCCAAGAACGTGCTCATGAGGCCCGGCGACTTCTTCGACCAGCTCCCCCCCGCGTCAGGCAAGGCGCGCCCCCTCATCTTCGCCATGACGGCGTGCCTGCTGGCCATGATGGCTGGCCTTGTCTGGAACTACTTCGGCCTGGGGCCGAACCTCTCGGAGCTTGGCCGCACCGACGGCTTCCAGGGGCTCGGCGCGGGGGCCATCGGCGGTCTGGCCCTGCTGGGCCTCGCCCCCCTGGCCCTGCTTGCCTTCGTGTTCCTGGACGCGTCGCTCACGCAGCTTTTGCTCACCCTTCTGCGCTCGTCATCCCGGTCCTTCGAGGAAACCTTCCGCACCGTGTGCTACGCGGGCACGCCGTGGCTGCTCGCGGTCTTGCCAGTCCCCTATTCCTATCTTATCCCTGTAGTGCTCATATGGCACATGACGCTCCAGGCCATCGGCCTCAAGAAGCTCCACGGGTCGGGGTATCCGCAGGTTCTGGCCTCGGTGCTGGTGAAGTGGTCGCTTTATTTCATGGCCTCGTTCGCCGTCCTGCACGTGCTCATCACCCGCAGGTAGGAGTGTAGGCATGTTTTCCTGGCTGTCGCGCAGCTTGAAACAGGCGCTCGCCCGCCGCCGCATGGCCCGCGAGACCAACCCGAGGGCCTTCCAGGACCTCTCCCGCGAGCTGCGGGAGCTGGCCGAGATAGCCTCGCGCGTCTGGCCCGAGGAGCCCTCCTTCCAGAACAGGATCAACAACATCCGGGAGGAGATGGACCAGCTCGACGAGCTGACCTCCAAGCCGGAGTTCAGGCTCCTGCCGCTGAAAAAACGCCTTGAACTGCGGGAGAGCCTGCTGCATTCCAAGACGCAGCTCATGGACACGGTGTCCACCGCGCCCCCGCCCACCAACAGGCCGCAGTAGGCGGGTCCGGTTTTTGCTTCAGGCATTGAAAAAAAGCCCGCGAGGCCCCCTTATGAAGCGATTCGCCATTATTCTGGCGCTTGCCGCCCTGCTTTCCGGCTGCGCCTACGAGCCCAAGATGGCCGAGCAGTCCGTCGTCCACGTGGACATCCACGTCAAGCGCAACAACCCCTCGGTCTTCGTGCAGCCCCAGAACGCGCCCACAAGACCCTTCAAGGCGGTGGTGCTGCCCTTCGCCGTGCAGCAGGACATCGCCAACGCCCGCCACATATCCAAGCAGCTCACAGAGGTTTTCGCCAATACCTGGATGCAGGACCAGGTCTTCCCCTCCGTGTTTTACGAGTCCGCCATGGAAGGCCTCTCCGTCGAGCAGGCGATCCTGGTGGGGCGCGACCGGGGCGCGGACTGCGTTGTGCTGGGACGATACTCCTACATCCTGGCCGGGGGAACCCGCTCGGATTCGGCCGTGTCGCTCTCCTTCGAGATCTTCGACGTCAACACCGGCCAGCGCATCTGGTCCATAGCCCAGTCCGGCCGCATGGACCCGGACCGCAGCGCCGACTTCATCCTCTTCAAGCGCGAAAGCCGTATGCCGCAGGACCCCCTCTGGACCATCATGACCGCCCTGGCCCACGACACCGGCGGACCCATCAAGAAGTGGAACACCGGCGGACAATTCCAGACCGCCGGGGCCACCAGCGTCCCCGTGGCCGCCCCTCGCGAGGTGGCCCCGCCGCCTCCGCCCAAGATGCCGCTTCTGAGCAAGAATCTGGAGAATTGAAGGTTGCCGCGGGGTTTAAAGATATTATTTTGAAGCCTCCGGCGGATGGAAAGAAGAAAAGAGCTGGGCTCCGCCCAGACCCGCCGGGGGGACGATCCCCCTGGACCCTCAACGGCTTCGCGGATTCGAGATCAACGTTCACGGGAGGCGCCCCGGTATCTTGCACGGCAGCGTGACGCAGTCCGTCCCTGGTTGGTCATGCGGCGCGCCTCGCATGGCCGACCACCTACGGGCGAGCCCCTCCTTCATTTCCGGAAATCTCCCGCTCCATTGCCGCCCATCAGCCGGAAATGTGATCCAGGTCCTTCCGGGCCGGGGGGAAAAATGGTAGCACCCCCCCACACAAGCACAATCGAGGTCAGATAATGATCGGCATCTCCAAGCTTTACTGCGGCACCGTGGAGGCCTCCGACGCTCTGCGCTACGGACGCCACTCCGGCAAGCTCCCCTCGCACCTGCTTCAGTTCTCCAAGGACAAGAAGCCCGTCGTGGTCTGGAACATGACCAAGCGCTGCAACCTCAAATGCGTCCACTGCTACGCCAAGGCCATCGAGGAGGAGGGCAGCGACCCCATCAACACCCGGCAGGCCAAGACCATGATCGACGACCTGGCCGCCTACGGCGCGCCGGTCATGCTCTTCTCCGGCGGCGAGCCCCTGGTCCGCAAGGACCTGGTGGAGCTTGCCCACCACGCCGTGGGCCGGGGCATGCGGGCTGTCATCTCCACCAACGGCACGCTCATCACCAAGGAAAAGGCCCGCGAGCTTAAAGACGTCGGCCTCTCCTACGTGGGCATCTCCGTGGACGGCCTGGAAGAGGTGCACGACAAGTTCCGCGGCGTGCCCGGCTCCTTCAAGAAGACCATCCAGGGCATCGAGAACTGCAAGGCCGAAGGCCTCAAGGTCGGCATGCGCTTCACCATCAACAAGCGCAACTGGACCGAGATACCGGGCCTGTTCGACCTCATCCGCGACCTGGAAGTGCCCCGCATCTGCTTCTACCACCTGGTCTACTCCGGGCGCGGCTCCGAGCTCATCAAGGAAGACCTGGACCACGCCGAGACCCGCCAGGTGGTGGACCTGATCCTGGACCGCACCCGCGCCCTGTTCGACGCCGGGCACGAGAAGGAAGTCCTCACCGTGGACAACCACGCCGACGGCCCCTACGTGTACTTCCGCCTCCTCAAGGAGGACCCGAAGCGCGCCGAGGAGGTCATGGAGCTCCTGCAGTACAACGAGGGTAACAACTCCGGGCGCGGCATCGGCTGCATCTCCTGGGACGGCCAGGTGCACGCGGACCAGTTCTGGCGCATACACACCTTCGGCAACGTCCTGGAGCGCCCCTTCTCGCAGATCTGGGACGACCCTAACATCGAGCTTCTCGCCAAGCTCAAGGACAAGAAGAAACACGTGGGCGGACGCTGCGCCGGCTGCCGCTTCCTGAACATCTGCGGCGGCAACTTCCGCGCCCGCGCCGAAGCCTATTACGGCGACGTCTGGGCGCAGGACCCGGCCTGCTACCTGACCGACGACGAGATCAAGAAGTAGGAAGGGAGGACCTGGGCTCCGCCCTGGACCCGCCAGGGGGAGAAGCCTCCCCCTGGACCCGGCTTAAGCTTCGCGTGGAGCGCCGTCCGGGTGTGCCCAGCGCGCGAACCGTCCTGGCCGAGAGCTAGGACCGATTTGAAGAC
>JBMORI010000098.1:0-60174 GCA_049322415.1 Thermodesulfobacteriota bacterium
GGACACGCCCTTCCATTTAAACGGAATTCCAAAGGGACACCGTCCCTTTGGCCGCCGGAGGCTTCTTCTCTCCTGCTCTTACGCCTTCACCGTGGCCTTCTCTTCGTAGGCCATCACACGCTTCCTGCCATCCTGCTTCGCGTGCGCCAGGGCCTTGCGGAAGCTCCTCTTCCATTTGGGCCCGTCCCACACGGCGGCCAGGTATTCGAGCGTATGGTACACGCTCTGCTTGCGGCCCATGCGCAAAAGGCAGCGCTTGATGCCTATCTTGCAGGAGGGACACCCCACCAGAATGGGCTCGGACTCGCCCTGGGCCTGCCCCAGGTCCTTGCCCAGCTGTTCCTGCTTGCGCAGGCGTATGCGGTTGAAGAGGTCGGGGCTGGTGAGCGCGCCGAGGCCCGACTCGCCGCAGCAGCCGGGGGAGATGTCGACGCGCGATCCGGTCAGGTCCGCGATGCCCTGGCGGTACATCTCGGGGGCCTTGGCCAGCGGGACGCCCGCCCACTCGGCGTGGCAGGCGGCGTGGTAGACCAGCCTGCCCGGCACGTCCAGCCCGGCCGGGGAGCGTTCGGGCAGGCGCTGCATCAGGTACTGCGCCACGTCGTAGTGTGGGATCTTGTCCCCGGCGATGACGGCGGTCTCGTAGCCGTCCAGGGTCTCCCGGCAGGTGCCGCACGCGGTGAGCACGGCCTGGGGCTTCACGCCCTCGTTGGCGGCCTTGACGAATATCTCGCCCAGGGCCTCGATGTTGCGCGCCCGGTTCTTGCGGTAGGCGTCCTGGTAGCCGGAGGACAGCAGCGGATAGCCGCAGCACATGTGCCGCTCGGGGATGACCACGGACACGCCCGCGCGCAGCATCAGGTGGATTGCGCCGAGGCCTATGGAGCGCCAGAACAGGGCCGCGCCGCAGCCGGGGAAGTAGAACACGGACTCGCCGGTGGGGCGCTCGGGCACGAAGATGCCGCCCTTGTCCAGGTGCAGGGCGTCGGCCAGGTTCTTGAAGCCGGTGACGGGGCCCGCGCCGTGCAGCATGGGGCTTGAGAAGCGCGAGCGCCACGGCCCGGGGATGATCCCCACCAGATGGTTGCCCACGGCCTGGCCCCAGGCGGCCATCTTGGCCATGGACGGGGCGCGCTCCTCCGGCTTCTCTGCGATGAAGTGCAGCACCTTGGATTTAAGCGGATGCCCTCCCGCGCCCTTCTCCTCGATGAAGGCCCGCATGTCCAGGATGGCCCCGGCGGTCTTGATCTTCACCGGACAGGCGGCGGTGCACTTGCCGCAGGTGGTGCAGCGCTCGGTCATCTTGCGCAGGCTGTCCAGGAGCTTCTGGGAGGGCCTGCCGTGGTGCACCTGGGAGTAGTAGATGGCCTCGATGATGGCGCCCAGGCTGATGTTCTTGTTGCGCGGATGGTAGATGAGCCCGCGCTCGGGGTTGTACATGGGGCAGACCTGCTTGCACTTGCCGCAGCGCGTGCACACCTGGATGTTGGTGAGCAGGTTGATGAGCTTGTCCTTGTCGGGCAGCGCGGTCTTCTGGATGTCGCGGATGAGGCGGTTGAAGGAGAAGGTGTAGGGCTCGCTGTCCAGGCCCCGGCTCACGAGCTTGCCGGGGTTCAGGATGTTCTTGGGGTCCACCTGCTCCTTGTAGGCCCTAAGCGCGGTGATCTTGTCCTCGGGCAGGAAGGCGATCTTGGTGATGCCGATGCCGTGCTCGCCGGACACCGCGCCGCCAAGCTCCATGACCTTCTCGAACACGCGGTCGGCGGCCTCGTGGGCCTGGGCCAGCATCTCGGGGTCGTTGGAGTTGACGGGCAGGTTCACGTGGCAGTTGCCGTCTCCCGCGTGCATGTGGTTGGCCACGATGATGCGCCGGGCCAGCATGTCCTGGTGGATGGCCTCGATGTCGCCGTAGAGCTTGGGATAGCGGGTCTTGAGGTCGGTGAAGAAGTAGTATGCCTGGACCTCCAGCTCCTGGTCGTTGAGCTCCTTGGCGGTGCGGATGCCGCGCAGGATCTCGGCGGCGAACTGCATCTCCATGGAGACGAACTCGTCGGAGTCCGGGAATCCGGGCAGGCGGGTCACTTCCTGCAGGGCCTTGCGGTAGGCCTTGGCCAGGTAGAGGAGGTTCAGCTCCTCCAGGAAGTCGGAGAAGTCCGGGATGACCTCCAGCGGGATGACCACGTCCTCGTTTATCTTGAAGCCCGACGTGCGCTTGGCGATGGCCGAGAGCTTGTGGCGGTCCTCCCAGAAGAGTTCGGCCTCCTTCTCGTCGCGGGCCACGAAGGCGTCCACGCCCTCGTGCTTCTCGGCGATGGCCACGATGTCGGCCACGGCCTTGTCCAGGGCGGGCAGGTCGTTGCCGTCCAGCTGGAGGGTGAGCACGCTTATGGGGTCGCCCTCATGGGCGGAGGACTTCTTCTGGTATTCGATGGCCTTGACGTACTTGGCGTTGAACTCCTCCAGGGCGGAGATCTTCACCAGGTCGCCCTCGGCGCGGATCTTGTCGCGCAGGGCCACCACGCCCTGGATGGTGAGCATGGCGTTGTGCATGGAGCGCCCGAAGAACTCCAGCACCAAAACTTTGGAATATCTGAGCTTCTCATAACAGATGAAGCATGCTTCGGTTATGACGCCGTCCACGCCCTCCTTCTGCATGCCGGGCAGGCCGCCCAGATACTTGTTGGAGACGTCCTTGCCCAGTCCCACGCCGCGAATCTCGCTGCCGGGAAGGCGCACGGACTCGATCACCTGACCGGCCTCGTCCACGATCTCGTACACGGCGGTCTCGTGCTCCAGGATCTTGTGGCGCGGGTGGTCCACGCGGCGCACCTCGATGAACCTGGCCGAGGGCGTGACCATCTTGTAGGAGAGCAGGTTGTCCAGCGTGGTGCCGTACTCGAAGGCGTACGGGCCGCCCGCGTTCTCGGAGACGTTGCCTCCGATGGAGCTGGCCGCCTTGGAAGCCGGGTCCACGGTGAGGACCATCCCCGCCTCGGCGGCCGCCCTGATGGCCTGGAGGGTGATGACGCCGGCCTCCACGCAGATGGTCATGTCCTTGGGGTTCACGGACACGATCCGCTTCAGGCGGGTGAGCGAGAGCACCACGGTTCGCCGCCTGGCCGGGACCGCGCCGCCCGTGCAGCCGGACCCGCCGCCGCGCGGGATGATGGAGAAGCCCATCTCCCCTGCGAGCTGCATGATGCGCCGCACATGCTCGGGCTGGTCCGGGGCCAGCACCATGAGGGGCAACTCCATGCGCAGGTCGGTGGCGTCCGTGGAGCACTCCACCAGATTGTGCGGGCCGTCCAGGATGGCCTTGTCGTCCAGGAAGAGGGACACCTTGGCCTTGAGCTCCTCGCGGAAGCGGGTGTCATCGTCGAAGCCGGCCCAGAAGTCCTTCACCGCCCTGGACAACTCGCGGAAGTACTCCGGGGTGAGCATGGTGGTGGACTGGGTGAGGCGTTTCTCCACGGATTCGCGCACGTCTCCGGCGTCGATGAACGGGTTGTAGCGGACCAGGAAAAGCTCGCTGGCGAGCGAGACGGCGATCTCCTGTATGTCTTCGGGCCAGGCCTTGAACTCGGCTTCGCCGATGCCCAGGACCCTGGGCGCCAGACGGTCGAGAGGCACTGAAATATGCGGCTGTTTTTCTGGCATGGGAGGAATACCTGCGGTCTATGATGGGGAAGCAAACTCTCATAGTACCGAGGTTGACGGATGGCAAGGCGTTTCGATGGGGGGAACGCGGATGCAGACGTCAGGCGGGGGAGCAGGGCATGTTATCCGATATCTGATCCAGAAGCGCGGACAAGGATTCCATGCAGATCGGTTTGGCCAGGTAGCCATCCATCCCGGCGGCGAGCAGCCGCTCGCGCTCCCCCATGAAGGCGTGGGCGGTCATGGCGACGATGGGGACCGGCCTGCATGCCTCCCCGGCTTCCCCCGCCCTGATCCTGGCCGTGGTTTCCTCGCCGTCCAGCTCCGGCATTCTCATGTCCATGAGCACCAGGTCGAAATGCCCGCCCTTGAGCTTCTCCAGAGCCTCCAGGCCGTTGAAGGCAGGCTCGGCGCGATGCCCGAGTTTCCTCAGCAGCTCCAGCGCGAGCATGCTGTTGAGCGCGTCATCCTCGACCAGCAGTATGCGCAGGCTCCGGGCCGGACAGGCCGCCGCGCGCGGGCCCCCGGTTCCGGAAGTGCGCAACGCCTCCTCCAGCCCGGCGATGCGCCGCCGGGCCGACCGCAACTCTGCTTGAAGCCGCGCCTTTGTCATTTCGGCATGCTTCATCGGCCAAGCCATCCTTCCCTCCCGGGGCTGCTCCTTAAAGCAAGGAAGGCCCATTGTCCCTTCATATGGCTTGGCGAGCGCCCTGGCAACCGCTCTGGGCGAATTCAGGATTCGCCATTAGGGATATCGCGCTTGAGGGGGCCACCGCCCCGCCTCTCCACCCGATTTGAGTGGACTTTTCCCGCCAACTTTGGTGTCATCCAGCGTGAATCAAAGGTGAAACCGAAACCGCGCGTCCGCGCCCGAACCAAGGAGTCCCCATGGCCCACGACGCAGATATCGCCCAGAAGCATCTCATCAAGGAGACGCGCGACAGCTATGAAATGGACAAGATCTACAAGAAGATCGACAAGTTGAACCAGCGGCTGGAATCCATGGAGAACGTCATGAAGGAAATCCGGGACGAGATGAAATCACTTAAGGACCGCCTGGGATAAGCCCGCCCAGTCTCCCCCTGCTCTGGAAATGAACGGGAGGCGCAATGCGCCTCCCCGCCCCCCTCTCGGCTTCCTGGCCGAACTCGTGGTTGATGCGCTCTATTGTCTGGAGGTCGTGCGTCATGGAGGTGAAGAACTGTCCGGATGAGCGCGCCACGGCGGCGTCCACCCTCTCGCCATCCATCATCCGGCCAAGCACGGCGCGGCTCTTCCGCACCTAAGCCTGCTTCTGCCCGAGGTAATCAGCCAAGGCCGATTTCTCCGCTGGGCTGCGCAGGAGAGTCTCGAGCCTTTCCCCGGCCTGCCTTATCCTCCCCGCCTGCCTGCTCATCGCCCTGGCCAGGGAGGCCATCTCGGCCTCCGACTCCGCGATCATATGGCGCAACTCGAATCTGCGGAACTCGCCGGTGCGCCTGGCCAGCTCCCCGGCCAGGCGCACGGTTGGCAGCCGGTTCTTCCCGAAATCCTCAACGGTTGCCAGGACCTGGCCGAACTGATGCGGCCATACGGCCTGGAAGGCGGCGTTGATTGATATGATAAGGGCAGACAGGATGAGGATTGTATGGTACAGGCGCATGAGAATCCCTCTTCCTCAGGGGAATGACCCTCGCCCGGGCCCCGGTCAAGACCGCGGCCCTAGGCGGCGGGGATGAAAAAGGACAAAATTCATCTTTTTTATCCGGCGTGTGACGCAAGTCACATCGTCAGAAAACGGACCGGCCTATTGGTAGCGCCAGACGAGGCGAACGCCACAACCCCCAATGGAGGATTGATGATGAATATGTTCTGTTACCAGTGCGAGCAGACTCTGCAGGGCAAGGGCTGCGACAAGATCGGCGTGTGCAGCAAGGACGAGACCACTTCCAACCTCCAGGATCTCCTGGTCTACGCCCTGCGCGGCCTTTGCCTGGTGGCCGAGGAAGGCCGCAAGGTGAACGTCGTGGACGCCGAGGCCGACCGCCACGTGCCCGCCATGCTGTTCTCCACCCTGACCAACGTCAACTTCGATCCCGAGCGCTTCCACGCCTGGATCGCCCAGACCGTGAAGCTGCGCGACGCCCTGGCCGCAAAGGTCAAGGCCGCCGGCGGGACCATCCCCGCTCACGCCAGCGTCTCCTTCGCCCCCGCCGCCAGCCTGGAGGGCCTGATCGCCCAGGCGTCCGAGGGCAAGGGCGGCATGAAGGACAACCCCGACTCCGACCCGGATATCGTCTCCCTCCAGCACATGGTTCTCTTCGGCCTGAAGGGCGTCGCCGCATACGCCGACCACGCCAACATCCTGGGCGTGGAGAACAGGGAAATCTACGACTGGACCCACGAGGCCATGGCCGCCGCCACCAAGCCCGGCCTGGGAATGGACTGGTGGTTCAACGCAGCCGTGCGCACCGGGCAGGTGAACCTGCTGGCCATGGAAGCCCTGGACAAGGCCAACACCGGAACCTACGGCCACCCCAAGCCCACCTCCGTGCCCCTGGGCCACCGCAAGAACAAGGCCATCCTCATCACCGGCCACGACCTGAAGGACCTTGAGGAGCTGCTCAAGCAGACCCAGGGCAAGGGCATCGACGTGTACACCCACGGCGAGATGCTGCCCTGCCACGGCTACCCCAAGCTCAAGGAGACCTACCCGCACCTGTACGGCCACTACGGCACCGCCTGGCAGAACCAGCAGAAGGAATTCGCCCAGTTCCCCGGCGCGATCCTCTTCACCACCAACTGCCTGATGAAGCCCGCCCAGTCCTACGCGGACAACGTCTTCACCCACGGCCTGGTCGGCTTCCCCGGCATCAAGCACATCGAAACCTACGACTTCACCCCGGTGATCGAGCACGCCCTGAAGATGCCCGGCTTCACCGAAGACGCCCCCGGCAAGCAGGTGCTCACCGGCTTCGGCCGCAACGCGGTGCTGGGAGTGGCCGACAAGGTCATCGACGCGGTCAAGGCCGGAGCCATCCGCCGCTTCTTCCTGGTGGCGGGCTGCGACGGCGCCAAGCCCGGACGCAACTACTACACCGAGTTCGTGGAGAAGCTGCCCAAGGACACCGTCGTCCTGACCCTGGCCTGCGGCAAGTTCCGCTTCTTCGACAAGGACCTGGGCGACATCGGCGGCATTCCGCGTCTTCTGGACATCGGCCAGTGCAACGACGCCTACTCCGCGATCCAGATCGCCCTGGCCCTGGCGAACGCCTTCAACTGCGGCGTCAACGACCTGCCCCTGTCCCTGGTGCTCTCCTGGTACGAGCAGAAGGCCGTGGCCATCCTGCTCACCCTGGTGGCTCTTGGCATCAAGGACATCCGCCTCGGGCCCTCCCTGCCCGCCTTCGTCACCCCCAACGTGCTGAAGGTTCTGGTGGACAAGCTCAACATCATGCCCATCACCACCCCGGACCAGGACATCAAGGCCATCCTCGGCTAACCGGCATACGGCTTCCATCCCACCCCACCACACGGGCGGCCGTCGCGAAAGCGGCGGCCGTTCGCGTTTCATGGGGCCTTGCGCAAGCAAGGCGCGATCCGGTCCGGATTCCGAACGCGGGAGGAGGCTCCCGGCCGCCTGCAATTCACGCCTTGATTTGAACCGTTATAAGGGTATTGTCCAAAATGCTGCCCGGCCCTGACGGCCCGGGCTCAGTCCCTCTGAAGCCTTTCCATGGGGATTGCCATGTTCTCTCCGCGCCTCCTCGCATCCGCGTGGCTCGCCCTGGCCATCCTGGCCGGAACGGCCGCGCCGCCGCTGGCGGCCCAGCCCGTTAAAGTGGGCGTCTACAATTTCACCCCCCTCATATTCATGGACAACGGCAGCCCGGCAGGCCTGTTCGTGGACATCCTCAAGGACGTCGCCAAACGGGAAGACTGGCAGTTGGAGTTCATCTTCGGCAGCTGGGCCGAGTGCCTGGCGCGGCTGGACAGCGGAGAGATAGACATTCTGCCGAGCATCGCCCAGACCGAGGAGCGCTCGCTCAAGTTCGACTTTTCCCGGGAGTACCTCTTCCTGGACTGGGGGCTCATTTACCGCCGTAAGGGCTCGCGGCTCAACACCGTGTTCGACCTGGATGGGAAGAGGGTGGCGGCCCTCGAAGGCAGCGTCTACACCAAAGAGTTCCAGAGCCTCGCCGGGCAGTTCGACATAGCATTCACCCTCGTCCCCGTGCGGGAGTACGCCGAGGGCATGGAACTGTTGTCACGCGGATTGGTGGACGTAGCCGTGTGCACCAACGTGTTCGGGACCCTCCTGGAAGACCGCCACGACGTGGAGCGGACCAGCATCGTCTTCGCCCCCATCAAGATCAGGTTCGCGGTGAGGAAAGGGCGTTACGGCGAGCTCCTCGCCCCCCTCGACGCGGCAGTGGAGGCCATGAAGCTGGACAAGGGGTCGCTCTACTTCGCCTCCTACGACAAATGGATGGGCTTCAACGCACGCCGGGGCATCCCGCCATGGGTCTGGTGGACGGTCTTTGGATTGGTGGGCGGGCTCGGGGCGCTCGGGGTGTCCGCCTTGGCGCTGCGCAGGCTGGTCAAGGTCAGGACCCGCGAACTGGAGAACGCCCTCGCCTCCCTGGGAGACAGCGAGCGGCGTTTCCGCTCCGCGTTCGAGCAGGCCGCCGTTGGCATGGCTCACGTGGCCCCGGACGGAAGGTGGCTGCTGGTGAACGGCAAGCTCTGCGACATGCTGGGCTACACCCGCGCCGAGCTGCTCTCCACCGGGTACCAGGAGATCACGCACCCCGGCGACCTGGGAAAGGACCTGGAATGCCGGAGGCTCCTTCTTGCCGGCGACATTCCCATGTTCACGATGGAAAAGCGCTATATCCGCAAGGACGGAGGGCTGGTCTGGGTGGACATCTCCGTCTCGCTGGCGCGCGACCTCAAGGGCGAACCGCTCCACTGCATATCCGTCATCCAGGACATCAGCGAGCGAAAGCGCGTGGAAGGCGAACTTGAAAAGGCGAGGGGCTACATCAGGAACATCATCAACTCCATGCCCTCGGTGGTCATCGGGGTGGACGCATCAAGCCGCGTGACCCATTTCAACCAGACCGCCGCCACAATGCTGGACATGCCGGGACAGGCCGCCGTGGGGCGCTCCCTGGAGCGGGTCTTCCCGGACTACGCGGCCCAGCTCAGCCATATCCGCCAGGCCATCGAGGAGAGAAAGCCGGTCCTGCTCGAACGCCAGCCCCGGACAACAGGCGGCGAGCTTCGCTATCAGGACATCCTCATCTACCCGCTCGTTTCCAATGGCGTGGAGGGTGCGGTGCTGCGCATCGACGACGTGACCGAGCGCGTGCGGCTGACGGAGATGATGGTGCAGACGGAGAAGATGATGTCCGTGGGCGGCCTCGCCGCAGGCATGGCCCACGAGATCAACAACCCGCTCGGGGCCATCCTCCAGTCCGCCCAGGTCATCAAGACCCACGTGGACCCCGCCTCGCCGGTCAACGAGAAGACCGCCCTGGAGTGCGGCTGCACCATGGAGGCCATCACGGCCTATCTGGAAAAGCGCAAGGTCATCGCCTTCATCGAGGCCATCCGGGAGTCGGGCGTCAGGGCGGCGCGGATCGTCGCCAACATGCTCGACTTCAGCCGCCGCGACGAAACCCGCCTGGAACCTACCTCCGTGAGGGACATCCTGGACAGGAGCCTCGAACTCGCCTCCAGCGACTACGACCTCAAGAAGAAATACGACTTCAAGCACATCGTGATCGTGAAGGACTACGCCGGGGACCTCCCGCCCGTCATATGCTCGCGCACGGAGATAGAGCAGGTGGTCCTCAACATCCTCAAGAACGCCGCCCAGGCCATGGCGGACAAGTCCTACGGGGACGAGCGCCCCACCATCACCCTGCGCGCGGCCAGGGCCGGGAGCATGGTGTCAATGGTCATCGAGGACAACGGCCCCGGCATGGAGCCCGCCGTGTGCAAGCGCGTCTTCGAGCCCTTCTTCACCACCAAGGAGCCGGGACAGGGCACCGGGCTTGGCCTCTCGGTCTCCTACTTCATCATCACCAACAACCACGGCGGGACCATCAGCGTTGACTCCGAACCGGGCAAGGGGGCGCGCTTCACCATCAGGCTGCCGGCCGCCGGATTCCGCGAGGGCGCGTGATGATGACGGGCAAAGGGATTCTCACCTGCATTTCGCCGCACGGCGCGGGCATGGGCAGGACATGACGGACAACGCCTACGCCGGACTCGGCCTCCTGGGCGCGAGGATCGCCCTTCTCGGGCTCGGCTTGTGGAACTGAACTTTTTTTCCGCCATTTGACGTGCGTCACACCCTCCCTGGCCCGGCGCATTATTATCAGCTCACCAACGAGCGGAGGAACCAAATGAAGATCACTCGCAAGATCGTGGAAATAGACGAAGAACTGTGCAACGGCTGCGGCGAATGCCTGCCCAACTGCGCCGAGGGCGCCATCAGCATCATTGACGGCAAGGCCAGGCTCAAGGCCGACAAGCTCTGCGACGGCCTGGGCGCGTGCCTCGGCCACTGCCCCATGGGCGCGCTCAAGATCGTGGAGCGCGTGGCCGAGGAATTCGACGAGGAGGCCGTCCACCACGAGCTGGAAGCCATGAAGAAGGCCGAGGCCAAGCCCCAGACCCTCGGGTGCGGCTGCCCCGGCTCCAACATGATGACCATCGAACGCCCGGCCGGAGGCTGCCCAGGCTCCAGGGCCGCCACCCTGAACCGCGCCCCTGCCCCCCCGGCGGACACGGCCAGGGACTCCTATCTCGGCCACTGGCCCGTGAAGCTGCGCCTCGTGCCGCCCGAGGCCCCCTTCCTGCGCGGCGCGGAAGTGATCATCGCCGCCGACTGCGCCCCCGTGGCCCTGCCGGACTTCAACGCCAGGCTCGCCGGAAAGGTGGTCATGATCGCTTGCCCCAAGTTCGACGACCCCCAGCCCTACTTCCAGAAGCTGGTGCAGATGTTCAGGACCTCCGGCATCAAGAAGGTGCAGGTCATCCGCATGGAAGTGCCCTGCTGCACCGGACTCTCCGGGCTGGTCCACCAGGCAGCAGATGTCGCGGGGACGGACATCCCCGTGGAAGATTTGATCGTCACCCGCAACGGCGAGCTGAAGACGCCCGGAAGCATGCTGTAATAGGAAGAGAGCGCAAGAGACCAAGAGCTGGGCTCCGCCCAGACCCGCAAGGGGGGAGCCCCCCCTTGACCCGCCAATTGCTTCGCGGGTTTGAGGCGATACGAATGCGGGCGCCCTTCGCCGTATGACCGGCGAAGGGCGCTCATTCATTTGAATTCTGAAGGATTACGCCGCTCATCAAGGGCTTGCTCGCCAAGCTGCCCCGGCGTGACAGGATCGTTCGGGCATTGAGCCCCGTCTTACTCCCTTTCTCCGCGTTTCCGACTGTGAGTTGCGGCTCTTGCCCCCTGCCGCGCCACACCTGGAGGCAAAGGTCAACCGCAATACCTCTCCCGCGCTTGACGCCGCGCCCTCGTCGCGTCAGGACCTCTCCATGAACGCCTCCCGCGACGAATACGCCCGCATGGCCCCGCTCTATGACGCGGCCACGGCCTGGGCCCTCGACCCAATCCGGCGAGACGTGGCCCGCTTCGCCGCCGGACGCGGCCCGGCGCTGGACGTGTGCTGCGGCACGGGCAGGCAGTGCCTCTATCTCCAGCGGGGAGGGGTGCGGACCGTGGGGCTCGACAACTCGGCAGCCATGCTAGGGAAGGCCGCGTCCCTGCCGGGGGGGCCATCGTTCGTGCGCGGCGATGCCGCGAGGCTGCCCTTCGCGGACGCCCGCTTCGCCTTCACCTGCGTGACCCTGGCCCTGCACGAAAAGCCGCCCGCGCTCAGGCCGTCCATCGTCTCGGAAATGATCCGGGTCACGGCCCCCGGCGGCAGGCTGGCGGTTGTGGATTATCTGGCGCCGACAGGCGCCTTCCAGAAAGCCGCCACGCTCGCCTTCAAGGCGGTGGAGCGCCTGGCGGGCCGGGAGCACCACGCGTTCTACGCTCACTACATGCATGGGGGCGGGCTTGAGGGGCTGCTCGCCGGGCTCGGCCTCAAGCCCCTTTCCGTCAACCGCCGCTTCCTCGGCGTCATCGGAATCGCACTGATCGAACGCCCCGCCTGACGCGGCGGGCACACCATTTCAAGGAGGATACATGATCGTCTGCGAGAGCCAGGAAAAGGACTTCCTCACCAGCTTCACCGACGGGACGCACACCGCCCTGTCCGACACCACGCCCGAACACGGCGGCCACGCCGGAGGCTTCAGCCCGCACGACCTGCTGGAGGCGGCCATGGGCAACTGCATCGTCATCATAAGCCGCATGTACGCCAAGAAGCACGGCATACCGCTCGATGGCGTGACCGCGAAGGTGACGCTACGGCGCGACGATCCGGCCAAGGCCGTCTTCGAGTACTCGGTGGATTATCGCGGAGACATCACGGACGGGCAGCGCGAAAAACTGCTCAGGGCCATCCTGGCCTGCCCGGTCAAGAAGACCCTGGGCCGCGAGATGGTCTTCACCCAGGTGTAGCGCCACTCTCCACACGAAAGACCACCCGGCGAAACAATCGAGGGTCCGGGGGGGTCATCCCCCTGGCGGGGAAAGTCGCGGAGCCCGGCGGGTCTGGGCGAATCCCTGTCTCCCCTACAACCACCTCTCGGCTTCGAGCCTGGCCATCAGCTCCCCCGCGTCTTTCGCCAGGAAATCCGGACCGGCCCGGCGCAACTCCTCCTCGTCCGTTCCTCCGCTGGCCACGGCGGCTGCCAGGGTTCCGGCGCGGCGGGCGGTGAGAACGTCCGTGGGGTGGTCGCCCACCATCACGGCCTCCTCCGGCCCCACGCCGAGCGCGTCCAGGGCGGCCAGGAGATGGCCCGGGTCGGGCTTGACCGCCGCCACGTCCTCGCGGGCGAGCACCACGCCCAGGTAGGCGGCCGCGTCCGGGAAGACCGTGTCCACGGAGAGGCGTGTGTTTCTGGTGATGACGGCCGGGACGGTACCTAGCGCGCGCAGTCTCGCCAGGCCGGGTCTGACGAACCCGAAGAGGCTGGTGCGCGAGGCGGCCTCGCTTTCCATGCCGAGGATCATGCGGTGGGACTCATCCCGGAAGGCTTCGGCGTCCGGACGGGACATGAGGGCGGCCAGCTCCTCGATCCACTCCAGGGCCGGGAGGGGGCCGGGCTCGGGCGAGCGTCCGAGCCTTTCCCGCGCCAGCGTGGCAATGCGCGCTTTCATCAAGGAGAAATCCAGGGCTGGTCTGGCCAGGGTCCCGTCGAAATCGAAGACCATGGCGCGCAGGCGGCGGGGTTTCTGCATCGTTGCCTCCGGGCGTCCTCCGGGGTATCAGGTGGGCCTTCCGGGGGCAAGATGACAGCATACGACGTGATAATCGCCGGCGGCGGTCCCGCCGGAGCGGCGGCGGCGGCGGTAATGGCCGGGGCCGGGGCAAGGGTCCTGGTTCTGGACAGGGCGGTGTTTCCCCGCGAGAAGCTCTGCGCTGGGCTCCTCACCTGGAAGACCGTGCGAACGCTGGACCGCGTGTTCGGGGAGAAGCCCGAGACCCTCATGGCGCGCGGCGTGATCAACCACGTAAGCGCCCGCTACCGCATCCGCCACCGGGAGACCGAGCTCTCCGGCGGCGGCCTGGTCTATCCCTTCCATTTCGTGGAACGGCGCGTGTTCGACACGTGGTGCCTGGACCGCGCGCAGCGGGCCGGAGCGGACGTCCGCATGGGCGAGGGCGTGTCCCGGGCCGATCCGGAAAGCGCGACGGTTTGGACCTCGCGGGGCTTGGAATATTCCGGCAAGTATCTGATCGGCGCCGACGGCGCTTCGAGCGCCGTCCGGTCCTCCTGCGGCTTCGACAAGGCCGCGTGGCGTGCCGGGCAGGGGATGGGCCTTGAAGTCTATCTTCCACGCGACTGGCTTAACGGGCGCGAAGGCCTGCACGAGGACGTGCTGGCAGATTTCCCCACCATCTACTCCGGCTTCATCGACGCAGGGTACAGCTGGACCTTCCCGCACCGCGACCGCGTCATCGTAGGCATCTGCGGCCTCTACATGAACCGTCCCGCCGGGATGATCCGGGAAAAGCTCGACGACTTCCTGCGCTTTCTCGGGCTGCCGGAGGACCACGGCCTGCAGGTGAAGGGCCATCCCCTGCCATACGGCAACTGGCTCAGGCGTCCGGCGCGGGGCAAGGCGCTTTTGGCCGGGGACGCGGGCGGGCTGGTGGAGCCCTTCTTCGGCGAGGGAATCCATTATGCCCTCCGCACCGGCGAGTTGGCGGCCGAGGCCTGCCTCAATGCCTTGAGCGAGGGCACGGACCCCGTGGACGCATACGTCCGGGCGCTGGAGCGGGAGATCTTCCCGGAACTCACCTGGGCCAAGCACCTGCGCAACGTGCTGTACTGGTTCGTCCGCTCAGGGATGGTGCTGCCGGTGCGATTGTTCCTGGGCGGAGGCGGGACCAGGCTCCAGGAGATGGTGCACGGCATGCGCTCCTTCAGGATGCTCCGCAAGCTCGGCTGAGCCGGGCCGCATTCACAGCGGCCGCCTCGCCAGTCCGGCCATCACGAACATTGATATCAATGAGGAGGCCGTCCGGACGGCCTCCTCGCATTCACAGGCTATGGTCTCACGAAAGCCTTGAAAAGCACCGACCCGGCAAGCATCCCGGCGGCGTGGTATAGGGCGTCCAGGATGTCGGCATCCTGGTATCCCGCCTGGCGCAGCGCCTCCACATCTGTTTGTGTGATCGAGCCGGGAGCGTCGAAAGCCCGCAGAACGAAGCTCAGCATGGCCTCCTCCTGCTCCTCAAGCGGCGCGGAGGCAGGCGAAACTGGCAGCTTCTCGATCTCCTTCTCCTCCATGCCCATCTGTTTGAGAATTCCCTTGTTCAGAGCCTCGCAGGCCGTGTGCCCGGTCTTGGAGGCAATGGCGTAGCGGATGGAGGCCAGAAGCCCGGCGGAGAGGCGCGGATGGGTCATGAAGTAGCGGATAAGTTCGGCCTGGCGTTCGAGAACGCCTGGGCTGGCCGAGAGCAGCTGGAGCGGCACGGGTATGCCGATATGCTTGGGAAACACGGAATAAACCTGGGCGACCTTGCCCTCGGCCTGATCAGGACTGGAGGTGTTCAGCAGGAACATGCGATTCTCCCTGGCTAGTAGTTGACCGGTCGTCTACAAAAGGCGCCCAAAAAAGAGCCTACCGCAGCAACCGATTGAAAACGATGTCGTGAAAACGCTCCAGCGCAGCCGGATGCTTGTCCGCCTTTGACCGGAGTATCGCGCCTTCCCAGGCGTCCACCACGAAACCGGCGGCCATTGCGGGGTCCAGGGTATCGGGAAGCCCTCCCTCTTCAGCCGCTTGGGCCAGGAGGGATTCCACCCTCCGGGTGAACGTGGCCATGACCTGGCTCAGTCTGGCCTGCATGGCCGGGGAAAGGTCACTCACTTCCTGGGCCAGATTGCCGATGGGACAGCCCATGGCGCAACCGCGTTCGGCCATCATGCCGCAAAGCACGGCAAAGAAGCGCGAAAGGCGCTCCAGGGCCGGCGAGCCGTCCTCCGCCAGGATCGAAGCGGCCAGGGCACCCATGCTCTCGGCGTAATGGTCGATGAGGGCCAGACCGAATTCCTCCTTGGATTTGAAATAGAAGTAGAACGAGCCCTTGGGCACGCCCGCCGCGTCCAGGATCTCCTTGAGACCCGTGCGGTGGAATCCCTGGGAGTGGATGAGCGGCGCGGCCGCATCGAGGATGGTCTGCCTGGCGTTTCTCTTCACGGCCTTGCTAATAGACCGGTCGTCTACGGGCGTCAACTACAAAGTACTTCGCTGCCCCGGCGCATTCCCGCCACCGTCCTGATGGATCCAGCCAATACCTCGCCCCCGAGAACGCAAGCATGCTTATTGGGCTGGCAACCGGCTGTTCATGCCTGTATCCCGGGCAAGCGCCTGCCTGCTACGCGGACGCCTCGAGAGCGTTGGCCCGGCGCGTCAGGCTCCGGGCATGCTCACCAGCCTGAGCTGGATGCTGACAAGGTCGTGCACCAGGTGCATTCCAAGCTTCTCGAAGAATCTGCCCGAGCCGTAGATGACGCCCCATCCGGTTCTGTCCAGGTCGAAGTGTGCCTCCACGGCGATGCGCCCGTCGTCCAGGCGCTCCACCGTGGCCGGAAAGAGCAGGTCCCGGGTTTGCCCGCGCAGGCCAAGCCGCCCTTCCACGTCGTAATTGGGCATGCCGGGAGAGCTTCCCGCCAGCGGCAGCACGCGCGTGGTCTCGAACGTGGCCTCCGGATACTCGTCCACATGAAAGAAATCACGCGAGGAGAGGTGTGCCTCTAGGACGGACCGCAGCCCTGTGTCCTGAAGGTTCTCGTTGCGGATGCTTCGCATATCCAAAGTGAAGGCCCCGGCGGCAAGCCTGCCATCGCGGAAGACCAGCCTGCCCCTGGCAAGGGACACAGTGCCCCTGTGCCGCACGGTTCGGCTGCGGCCAAACCACTCGACGCGGCTCTCGGCGATGTCCGCGTCCAGTTCGCCCGTTCCGGCTTCCAGCACGTCCGGGGAAGCCGGTTGCGGACCGCCGGACCCCTCCACCGGATATCCCGCCCCGGCCCAGCCTTCGATCCCGTCCATGCAGACGGTCACGTCCTGGTACCCCGCCGAGACGAGCTTCTCGGCCGCGTCCTGCGCCGCCATGCACCTGTGCGACGAGCTGTACACCGCCAGGGACGCGCCCTTGTCACGGAAATCCGCCTTGACCCGGTCCAGGAAAACGACCTCGTACACGCAGTAGTTCACCGCTCCAGCCATGTGGCAAGACTGGTAATACTGCTCCGGAAGCACGTCTATGATCGTGATTTGCCGCCCCTGGTCCAGCAATGATTTCAGCACGGATGCGCTAACGGTTTTCATTCTTGCCCGCCCCCGATGCAATTTCGCTCAATTCGTCCCGTAGCATGATCCCGCGATCCAGGGGAAGGACGAATCCTCCCGGAGAGCTTGAACGCAGACGGGCGCGGACAAGGAATCCGCGCCCCCCTTTCGAAACCACGAACCGATGCGAGGACTTACCCGTTCAGCGCCTCATAAACCTTGCCCACCAGCTTCTCGGAGGGGGTCAGGGTCTTCCCTCCAGGGGTCCACTTGGCCGGGCAGGCCTCGGCCGGGTGTTCCTTGAGGTAGTTGTTGGCTTCCATCTTGCGAACCAACTCCTCGGCGTTGCGGCCCACGTTGTAGAAATTCACCTCGGAGCCCACCAGTACGCCTTCGGGGTTTATGATGAACGTGCCGCGAAGCGCGAGGCCGGTGTCGTCGTCATAGACGCCGAAGTAGCGCGAGACCTTGCCGGTCGGGTCCGCCGCCATCTTGTAGCGGACGTTCTCCAGCAGGCGCTCGCTGGACTTCCAGGCCATGTGAGAGAACTTGGTGTCAGTGGAGACCGCGATGACCTCGCAGCCCAGCTTCAGGAGTTCGGCATGCTTTCTTGCCAGGTCGTCGAGTTCGGTGGGGCACACGAACGTGAAGTCGGCCGGATAGAAGAACAGGATGGTCCATTTGCCGTCATGTTTGATCTTCCCGAGGCTGACCTCCCCGAAGAATCCCTCCTCCGGGTCGTAGACTTCCATGGTGAATTCGGTGATGGGCTTTCCGACCTTGGCCTGATCCTGGCAGCGGCACTCCTCGTGGTGATGGTGGCCGCAGTCATGGTGATGGTGGTGATGAGACATGTGATCCTCCGGATATGATTGAAAACAATATTCAGAATGATTCCTAACCTCAGCGCAGAATACATGTTTTCAAAAATTTCGCATCAACTTTTTCGAGCTTGGCGGAAAATCACACGAAAAAAACCCGCCCGGACACCTTGTCCGGGCGGGTCGGGGCCTTCTGCGGCCTGGAGAAGTCTCGCGGTGTTGACGTTCTGCTGTCCGGGGATTCCCCAGAGCCGGGTCACGCCCCTCCCGGGCATGCCCGGCAGAAGCAGGGGCAAGGGATCACGAGGCCTCCAGGGCTTGACGGGTAGAGCTCACCTCCATGCGCGTTTCTTCCCGGAGTAGCTGAATATCTCGCGCATGGACTCCTGCTTCACCTCCTCCTCCGTGGAGCTGGACGCCGCCTGGGCGGTGGGGCCGTAGGAGCGGTGCACCTCGAGCTGATAGGTGATGTGCCCCACATACGGGGTGTCGTCGTAATCCACCCTCTTAACCTCGGTGCCCATGGTGTCGAGGAGGATGACCGAATAGGAAGCGACGTAACGTCCGTCCTCCATCTTCACTTCCTTGCGGGCCTTGGTAGTCTGCGACAGCGACGCGGACTTCTCAAGCCACTTGCGGGCGTAGTCGTGGAATTCGACCTTTACTTTCTCGTAGGTGGCTTCGTCATCCACCTTCCCGGGCGTTTTCTTGCCCTTTGCGGGAGCCGTGGCGGCTTCGACGCCGTAGGGGTCGGACTTCTTGCCCTTCGCGGGCTTGGGCTCGGCCGCCTTGGCCTCGGGCTGGGACTGCGCCTTCGCGGCCACGGGCTTGGGCTCCGGGGCCTTGGCGGTCTTGCCGGGGATGACCAGGGTCATGCCCGCCCTGAGCGCCTTGGCGTTGGGAAGGTTGTTGGCGGCCATGAGCTGGGTTGCCGGTATGGAATACTTCTTGGACAGCGCCGTGACGGTTTCGCCTTTCTTGACCGTGTGCTTGAGCGGCGCGGGAGGCGGCGGGGGAGGTGGAGGCGGAGCGGGTTCTGGAGCGGCCTGGACGACGGGAGCGGGCGCGGGCTTCTCGCCGCCGAACATACCGCAGCCGGTCAGGACGAGGCTTAAGGCAAGTGCTGATACGATGGGTTTCACCATGGACGGACCTCCGTTGGCCGAAAGAACTTCCCGCCTTCCCTGGCGGGCAGTGGAGCCTTGATAAGGCATGATGGGCCGGAGGGCAACACCACTTGGCGCGCAAAAAAGGGCGGGGTCTTCCGACCCCGCCCACAGGCTTCTGTGAAGGCCCGTCGAGACTAGTTCGACTTGAACTTGATCTCCACGCGGCGGTTCATCTTGCGGCCTTCAGCGGTCTTGTTGTCGTAGCGGGGGTTCATCTCGCCGAAGCCCACGGCGGTGATGCGGCCGGCGTCGATGCCCTTCTTCACGAAGTAGGCCTTGACGCTGTTGGCGCGGCGGATGGACAGGCCCATGTTGTACTTCTCGGTGCCGATGGAGTCGGTGTGGCCCTCAAGGATCACGGCCAGGTTCGGCTTGGACTTGATGATGGCGACGCCCTCGTCCAGGACGGGCACGAATTCCTTCTTGATGTTGAACTTGTCGAAGTCGAAGTAGATGGAGCGGAAGATCACCACTTCGTCGTCGATGAAGTCATACAGGGCGCACTTCAGGAAGTTCTCGCGAGCGGTCTGGTTGCGCAGCACTTCCTCGCCCAGGGCGAAGCAGGAGCACTTGGACAGGGCGGCGATTTCCTTCAGGACCTTCTCGCCGCGCTTGTTGTCGGCGAAGCTGATCACGCTGAAGCAGATCTTGTCGCCGTACTTGGCCTGCATCTGCTTGGCCACGCCGACGGGGTCCACGCCCAGGTTGGAGTCGCCGTCGGAGAGGATGATGACGGCGGTCTTGCCGGACAGGCCGCCCACGACCTTGTCCAGATCCTGCAGGCCCTTGCCCATGGGGGTCAGGCGGCCGTAGGCGTCATAGTCGGTCTTGATGGGGGCGATGGCCTTGTCCATGGCGGCCTTGTCGTAAGGAGCGACCTTGGCGTACTCCTTGTAGGGAGCGAAGGTGGCCAGGCCGGCCTTGTACGGCAGGGCGGGGATCATTTTGTTCAGTTCCACCAGGGTGGACTTGGCCATCATGATCTTGGACACGCCGCCGAACTGCACATAGCGCTGGCCTTTGTAGGCGAACGCCATGGAGCTGGAGTGGTCGACGAACAGGATGAAGTTGTCCACCTTGGGGACCATCTTCTTGGCAGCGGCCGGAAGGGCCGTGCCCACCAGGGCCACGATCAACATGGCCACGATAAAGCGCATTTTTCTCATGCCCGACATAAGTCCTCCTTCCAAATCAATGTGATTTGTCGCGAAAAAAGAGCCACCCTCTAGAGCCAATACACGCGGGCCATCCGGGAACCACCCCGGGAGCATCCCGCGTTTCCTCTCGGAAACGATAAACGAAAACACGCCAGCGGGGCAAGCGGTTTTCCCTCTGGGGTCATCCCATAGAGCATTCCGCGCATTTAAGCAAGGATTTGGCCCTATTGCCCAAACAGTTTTTTCGCCCCGAACCTGACGCGAAAGCCGCCCTCCCGCACGCCTCACGGGCTGACCGGCCTGGCGCGGAGGAACATTATCCATTCCCGCCGCCTGCGCACTTGGCGAAAGGCGGCAGCCGCGATACATGAAGCCATCATGCATGCAAGGGAGCGAACATGTCCGCCAAAGACGCCTTCGAGATAATCCACAAGGGGACCGTCGACGAGTACAGCCTCGACGCCACTCTCTATCGCCACAAGAGAACCCGCGCGGAAGTCCTCTCCATAACCTGCGCCGACGACAACAAGGTCTTCGGCGCCGCCCTGCGCACGCCGCCGGACGACTCCACCGGCCTGCCCCACATCCTGGAGCACTCCGTGCTCTGCGGCTCCAGGAAATACCCGCTGAAGGAACCCTTCGTGGAGCTGCTCAAGAGCTCTCTCCAGACCTTCCTCAACGCATTCACATACCCGGACAAGACCTGCTACCCCGTGGCCAGCGCCAACCTGGCCGATTTCTACAACCTGGTGGACGTCTACCTGGACGCGGTCTTTCACCCGCGCATCCCCGAGGAGATATTCGGCCAGGAAGGATGGCACTTCCATCCCGAGGACGGGGGCCTCGTCTTCAAGGGCGTGGTCTACAACGAGATGAAGGGCGCGTACTCCTCGCCCGAGAGCCTGCTCGGCGAGCAGTCCCAGCGCCAGACATTCCCGGACAACACCTACGGGGTGGACTCCGGCGGCGACCCCGCCCACATCCCCAGCCTCACCTACTCCCAGTTCAAGGAGTTCCACCGCCGCTACTACCACCCATCCAACGCCCGCTTCTTCTTCTACGGCGACGACGACCCGGACCGCCGGCTGGAAATCCTTGAAGACTACCTCAAGGACTTCGACGCCATCGAGCCCGGGTCCGGGGTGGCCCTCCAGGCCCGCTTCGAAGCGCCCCGGCGGGTCGAGGTCCCCTACGCCTGCGGCAAGCCCCAGGAGGGCGTCCAGCCCAAGGCCTACTTCACCGTCAACTGGCTCCTGCCCGAGGTGCGCGACATGGAGGAGGTGCTGGCCCTCTCGGTGCTGGAGCACGCCCTCATCGGGCTGCCAGGCTCGCCGCTCCGGCGCGCTCTCATCGCCTCGGGCCTTGGCGAGGACATCTCCGGAGGCGGCATGGAGACCGAGCTGCGCCAGATGTACTTCTCCATCGGCCTCAAGGGCGTCGCCCCAGGCGACCTCCCCAAGGCCGAAACCCTGGTGCTGGAAACCCTGAAGGACATCCACGAAAAGGGCATCGACCCCGACGCCGCGGAAGCCGCCGTCAACACCATCGAGTTCAGGCTGCGCGAGAACAACACCGGCTCCTACCCCAGGGGCCTCTCCATCATGCTGCGCGCCCTGACCACCTGGCTGCACGGCGGCGACCCGCTGGCCCCCATCCGCTTCCAGGCCCCCCTGGACGCGGTGAAGTCCCGTCTGGCCTCCGGCGGCGGATTCCTCGAGGGCCTGCTCAAGGAGCACTTCCTGGACAACCCCCATCGCGTCCACGTGGCCCTGCTGCCCGACCCGGACATGGAGGACCGTCTGGTCGCCGAGGAGAAGGCCCGCCTGGACGCGGCCCTCGCCGCCCTCTCCCCCGGGGACAGGGACAAGGCCGCGGACCTGGCCGCGCGCATCCAGGCCTTCCAGGACGCCCCCGACCCGCCGGAAGCCCTGGCCACCATCCCCAAGCTCCATCTGAAGGATCTCCCCGCGACCAACAAGGTCATCCCCGGAGAGTGGCTGGACGGACGCATCTTTTACCACGACCTGCCCACCAACGGCGTCATCTACCTGGAGCTGGGCTTCGACCTCTCGGGCGTGAGCCCGGAACTGCTGCCCCTGGTCCCCCTGTTCGGGCGCGCCCTCATGGAGATGGGCACGGACCGCGAGGACTTCGCCGCATTCCTCAACCGCATGGCCCGCAAGACCGGCGGAATAGGGCGGGAGATCTCCCTCTCCGCCGTGAAGGACGGCGGGCCGGAACAGGCCTCGTCGCGGCTCATCGTGTCCGGCAAGGCCACGCCCGGGCACATGGAGGAATTCCTCGGCATCGTCTCGGACGCCCTGCTCCGGGCCAACTTCGATGACGAGACCCGCTTCAAGGAGATGCTCTTCGAGGCCAAGGCCCGCGCCGAACGCCGCATCGCGCCTTCCGGGCACGTCTACGCCGCGCGCCGCCTGCGCTCGCGCTTCCACCGCGCCGCCGCCGCCGAGGAGCGCCTCTCGGGCCTCACCGGCATCGAATCGCTGCGCGCCTGGGCGAACTCCTTCGAGGAATCCTGGCCCAAACTGCGCGAGGGTCTGCACGAGTTGCGCCGCCAGATCGTCCTGCGGGGCAACCTGGACGTGAACGTCACCCTGGACAAGGACAACTTCAAAGCCTTCGAGCCGAGCCTGCGGGCCATGCTGGAGGGGTTGCCTCAAGGCTCTCGCGAGCCCGTTGCCTGGCCCGGCCTGGACCTGCCCCCGAACGAAGGCCTGGCCGCGCCGGTGCAGATCAACTTCGTGGCCCAGGCGCGCGACCTGGCACAGCTGGGCTACCAACCGCACGGCTCCATGCTGGTGGCCTGCCGCTACCTGCGTAACGCCTACCTCTGGGAGCGCGTGCGCGTGCGCGGCGGGGCGTACGGCGCGTTCTGCTCCTACGACCGCTGGTCGGGCGTGCTCACCATGCTCTCCTACCGCGACCCCAACATCGCCAAGACCCTGGACGCCTTCGCGGAAGCCGGAGACTTCCTGGCGAACCTGGACATCCCGGCCGACGAGCTTGAACGCGCCGTCATCGGAACCGTGGGCGACATCGACGCCTACATGCTCCCCGACGCCCAGGGCCACGCCGCCCTGGCCCGCCACTGGGCGAACGACACGGACCAGGTCCGCCAGCAGGTGCGCCGCGAAGTTATGGGCACAACGCTCGAAGACCTGCGCGAGGCCGGGAGGGTCATGAAGAAGGCAATGGAAGGCGCGCCCGTGGTGGTGCTCGGCGGTGAGGAGCGGCTCAAGGAGGCCGCCAGGGAGCTCAAAGGGATGGAGATTACGAGAGCGATTTAGGAAAGAGAAAGAGAATAAAGTTAGAGACGCCTCCGGCGGCCAGGGGGGAGGCCCCCCTGGACCCGCCAATTGCTTCGCGGGTTTCACCGGAAGGCCGGACCTGGACCGCCGGAGGCGTCTGCCCCTCTATTAGTCGTTGTCCAGGTTCTTGCGCACCCAGCTCATGGCGGCGGCCACGGTGGGGAAGCCGATGGTGGAGGTCAGGCCCATGAGGGCGTGATAGATCTCGTCGAGGCTTGCCCCGGCGGCCATGGCCCTGCGGGCGTGGGAAAGCACGGAGCCCTCGGAGCCGTTGGCGGCGGCCGCGCCCAGCTGGACGAGCAGCACGGTCTTCTCGTCCAGCGGTCCCGCGTCGCGCACGGCCTTGCCCAGGGTTTCCACGGCCTCGATGTAGGCCGGGTACTTGGACCGGACGATTTCGTAATGCTTGGGCTTGAGTTCGTCTTTCATGTTCGCTCCTGTCTTTGTCGCGTTCAGTGTATCATAACACGCCTTCCCGCCTCCTCCAAAAGGGAAAATGGCCGGGAGGTTGACGGGGAGCGCCGCATGGAGCAAATGTTCGCATCATGAGCGAAGCGTGCAGGACCCACGACGAACTCCTCGCCGAGATAGAGGAGCTCCGCCATCGCGCCGGCAGGTTCGAGGAGGCGTGGAGGTCCGTGCGCGAATCCGAGGAGCGCTACCGCAGGCTCCTGGAGACCGTCACCGACTACGTCTACACGGTGCACGTGGAGAACGGCCGCGTGGCCGGAACCACCCACGGGGCGGGCTGCGTCCTGGTGACGGGCTACTCCGCCGGGGAGTACGCCGCCGACCCGAACCTCTGGTACTCCATGATCCACGAGGACGACCGCCCCGCCGTGCTGGAGCAGGCCGGACGCCTGCTCCGGGGGGAGGACACCGGGCCCGTGGTGCACCGCATCGTCCACAAGGACGGCTCCATACGCTGGGTGCGCAACACGCCGGTGATACGCCGCGACGCCTTCGGGAGCGTGGCCTTCTACGACGGCATCATCCAGGACGTCACCGGGGCCAAGGACCTGGAGGAGAAGGCCATGCACGCCTCCCTCCACGACCCGCTCACCGGGCTTGCCAACAGGATACTGCTCATGGACCGTCTCTCCAGGGTGATAGAGTCCGCCAGGCGCGAGGAGACCAAGGCCGCGGTTCTGTTCGTGGACCTGGACAACTTCAAGCCAGTGAACGACAAGTACGGCCACGCCGCGGGCGACGAGGTCCTCCGGGAGGCCGCCGGGCGCATCCTTGGCGAGGTGCGTGGCTCGGACACCGTGGCCCGCGTGGGCGGCGACGAGTTCGTGGTGGTGCTGCCCTCGCAGCAGGGAGGGGCTGGCCCGGCCGTGGTCTCGCGCAAGATCATCGCGGCCCTCGGCAAACCCTACGCGAGCCTCGGGGGTGAAAAGGGGCCGGGCGGGAGCATCGGCATCAGCCTCTACCCCGACGACGGCCTGGACCCGTGGGAGCTGATCAAAAAGGCCGACGAAGCCATGTATTACGTGAAGAACCACGTCCGCTCCAGCTTCGCCTTCCATTCGAGCCTCACCCGCAAGGCCGGGCCGGGGCCGCACGACCTATGAAGAAGTCCGTCCAGCCTTGCGCTCCCGATATCGGCCTGCTCCTGGACGGAACGCCCGTGGTGGTCTTCACCGGCGATCCGGAGAGCATGTCCACGACCAGCATAAGCGCCAACGTGGAGGAGCAGTTCGGCTACCGCCCCGAGGAGTTTCTGGGCGGCTCCGATCTGTGGCGTCGCATTATCCACCCCGGCGACAAGGTGAGCGTCAACGCCTGGCTTGAAGAGCTCATGCGGGCAGGCGAAACGGTCATGGAATACCGCCTGCGCCGCAAGGACGGCCAGTGGAGATGGGTCCGCGACAGGAGCCTGCTCCGCAGGGACGGCGAGGGCAGGCCGGTCGAGATCGTGGGCTGCTTCTACGACATCGAGGAGCGCAAGCGCGCGGAGCAGGCCCGCGAAAGGGAGGCGGGGCTCCTCAAGGCCCTTTTCAGGGATCATCTGGCCGTCATGCTCCTGTTGCACCCGGAGTCGCTCGACATCCTCGACGCCAACGTGGCCGCTTCGACGTTCTACGGCTGGAGCACGGACGAGCTGCGCTCCATGAACTTCCGGCATATATGCCAGGACGGTCCGGCCTGCCACGCGCAGGTGGTGGAGCAGTGCCGGGATGTGGGCTGCCGCGTGGCGGTGTGCAGGCATCTTTGCGCCGGCGGCCAGATCCGGGACGTGGACATCCGCATCACTCGCATCACCGTCGAGGAGAGGACGGTTCTCTTCGCCATCGTCAGCGACATCACCGGCCGGGTGCGGGCCGAGAACGCTCTTCGCGAGTCGGAGGCGCGGTTGCGCAGCCTCTACGAGAACTCCATGGAGGGCATGTTCCAGAGCACCCTTGAAGGCCGCTTCCTGTGGGTCAATCCGGCCCTTGCCAGGATGTTCGGCTACGAGTCGCCCGAAGCGCTCGTGGCGGGCATCAAGGAAATCGGGTCCGAGGTCTATGTCGATCCGGCCGACCGCGAATGCGTGGTCAAGGACATCATGGAGAAGGGCTTCGTGGAGAGGCGGGAGGTGCGCATCCGCCGCCGCGACGGCAGCCCGCTTTGGGTTTCGGCCAGCTCCTGGGCCGTCCGGGACGAGAGCGGGGCCATGGTCAGGATCGAAGGCATACTCGACGACATAACGGCCAGGAAGAAGGCCGAGTCCGAGCGCATGCTCCTGGCCACGGCGGTGGAGCAGGCCGCCGAGGGCATGGCCATCCTCACCGGCGGCACGTGGGAGATCGAGTATTCCAATCCGGCATTCTCCAGAATCATGGGTGTGGAGAAGGCCCGGCTCATCGGCCGGGGGTTCTTCGAATTCTTCGGCAAGGGACGCCCGCCCCTGCCAGCCCGTGACGTTCGCAGGGCGCTGCTGGAGGGCATGGAGTGGATGGGGGCCTTCAAGGACGCCAGGCCGGACGGAACCCCGCTGGCGGTGGAGGCGGTCTTCTCTCCCCTGCGAGACGAATCCGGCCGGGTCACCAACGCGGTGGCCCTTCTTAGGGACGTGACCCACGTGGACCGCCTTGAAAAACGCCTCCGGCGGGCGCAGAAGCTGGAGGCGGTGGGCACGCTGGCAGCGGGCATCGCGCACGACTTCAACAACATCCTCACCCCGATCCTGCTCAACGCCGAGGTGGGCATGCAACTGCTCGGAGAGGGCGACATCATGCGCCGCCCTCTCAACGAGATCATCCAGGCCGGGGGCAGGGCCAGGCAGCTCATCCGGCAGATAGTGGCCTTCGGAAGGCGTGGCGATCTCCGCGCGGCGCGGGTCGCGCTCGCCTCCATCGTGGCCGAGACGCTCGGAGGCGTCCGGTCCGGGCTGCCGCCGGACGTGGAACTCAAATTCGCGGACGAATCGCGGGGCGTTCAGGTGATGGCGGACCCGGGCATCCTGCATCAGGTGGTGGTCAACCTGGCGGAAAACGCGGTGTACGCCATGCGCCAGGACGGCGGGACCCTCTCGGTGACGCTCACGGCCAGGACCCTGCGCACGGAGGATTCCCCAGGGGGGCTGCCTCCCGGAGACTACGCCGTGCTCTCGGTGGCGGACACCGGGCACGGCATGGACAAGGCCCTGCTGGATCGCATCTTCACCCCGTTCTTCACCACCAAGAAACCCGGCGAAGGGACCGGCATGGGCCTCTCCATGGTGTACGGAAGCGTCAGGTCGCTGGGCGGAGACGTCCGGGTGGAAAGCGAGCTGGGGAAGGGGAGCCTGTTCGAGGTGTTCCTGCCGGTCGCCGAGCCCGGAGCGGCGGGCGCGGGCATCAACGGCAGGAGGGCGCTCGTGGTGGACGGCCACGCCTTCTCGAGGCGCGCCCTGGCCATGACCCTCGGGGAACTCGGCTTTGGCGTCACCATGATGCGCGACCCCGCCAGGGCGCTCAAGGCCGCCGGCAAGACGCCGGGGCTCTTTGCCGCCGTGCTGGCCGGGGAGGACCTGCGCGGCATGTCCGGCCGGGAATTCCTGAAGGCCTGCCGGGCCGCGGCCAAAGGAGCGAGGCTCGTGCTCATTTCCGACGCCGGCGACGCGTGGGGTGACCGTGACGTGATCGACGCGGTGGTGCGGCGTCCGGTCACGACGGCCTCGCTGGCCGCCGCGCTGGCGGGCGGGGTTCCCTCTACCAGTTCGACGGGCTGATCTCGAAGTGCGCCCTGGGGTGGTCGCAGGCCGGGCAGCGCTCCGGGGCGGCCTGGGCCAGCCTTGTCCATCCGCAGTGGCGGCAGCGCCAAAGCACGGGCGAGTCCCTCCTGAAGACCCTGTTCCGTTCGATGTTGGCGGCGAGGGCCTTGTAGCGTTCCATGTGCGCGCGCTCGGCAAGGGCTATGTTCTCGAACACGAGCGCGGCCTCGGTGAAGCCCTCCTCGCTGGCCGTGGCCGCGTAGGCCGGGTAGGTCTCGAACCCTGCCCTGGTCTCGCCCTCCACCGCCCGCAGCAGGTTTTCAAGCGTCGACCCGACGCCCGCCGACCGCAAGGGCATGACCACCTCGGCCTCCAGTGCGTCCATGAGCTTGTGCATGCGCCGGGCGTGGACGCGCTCCTGGTCAGAGGTCTCCTGGAACACGGCGGCTATCTGCTCGAAGCCTTCCCTTTTGGCCTGCTTGGCGAAAAAGGCGTAGCGGACGCTGGCCTGGCATTCGTCCGCGAAGGCGGCCAGGAGGTTCTTCTCCGTGCGGGTGTTCTTCATCGCGGTCATGGCTATCCCTCCATGTTCCGTCTATTACCCGGCCTGGACGCGGAGTCAACGCCACGAAGCGGACCCGAGGCCCAAAAACCATGCGCTTCGTTGACAAAAAACGGTTTTCGGGGCTATATTTGAGGGGTATCGAGGCGAATTTTCCCGCCTTCGCAACGTCAAATACGCCCGCATCCCGCAAGGAGGAGCGCATGCCTTTGGTTTCCCCCAAGGAAATGTTCGAGAAAGCCTACGCAGGCGGCTACGCCGTCGGCGCGTTCAACGTGAACAACATGGAAATCGTCCAGGGCATCATCGCCGCGGGCAACCAGGAGCGCGCGCCGCTCATCCTCCAGGTTTCGGCGGGCGCGCGCAAGTACGCGGGCGAGAACTACATCATGAAGCTCATGGAAGCCGCCATGCAGGACACCGACCTGCCCGTGGTGCTCCATCTGGACCACGGCCAGAACTTCGAGATCTGCGAGATGGTCATCAAGGCCGGCTTCACCTCGGTGATGATCGACGGCTCCCACCTGCCCTTCGAGGAGAACATCGCCCTGACCAAGAGGGTCGTGGAGTGCGCCCACGCCCAGGGAGTGTTCGTCGAGGCCGAACTCGGCCGCCTGGCGGGCGTGGAGGAGGACGTCTCCAGCGAGCACAGCATCTACACCGACCCCGGCCAGGCCGTGGAATTCGTGGAGCGTTCCGGCTGCGACTCCCTGGCCATCGCCATCGGCACCAGCCACGGCGCGTACAAGTTCAAGGGCGAGGCCAAGCTAGACTTCGAGCGCCTGGAGAAGATCGGCAAGCTCATGCCGGGCTATCCGCTGGTCCTGCACGGTTCCTCCTCCGTGCCCCAGGAGTTCGTGAAGATGGCCAACCAGTACGGCGGCAAGGTCGGCGACGCCAGGGGCGTGCCCGAAGAGATGCTGCGCCGCGCCGCGTCCATGGCCGTGTGCAAGATCAACATCGACACCGACATCCGGCTGGCCATGACGGCCGTCATCCGCAAGCACTTCGCGGAGCATCCCGACCACTTCGACCCCAGGCAGTACCTGAGCCCCGCCCGCGACGCCGTGCGCGACATGGTGGCCCACAAGATCAGAAACGTGCTCGGCTGCTCCGGCAAGGCCTGAAAAAGAACATACCGGGAGGGGGCCTGTGCGGCCCCCTTCGTTTCAACCATCATGCATCCGCGCCGCCGCGCGGACAGGAGACACATCCATGGCGACCAAGATTGGCGTGAACGGCTTCGGCCGCATCGGCCGCTACCTGACCCGCATCCTGGCTGGCAACAAGAACGTCGAGGTGGCGGTCATAAACGCCCGCGCCGGCAACGAGGAGCTGGCCAGACTGCTCAAGTACGACTCCGTGCACCGCACCTTCCAGGGCGAGGTGGGTGTATGGGAAGACGGCATCACCGTGTGCGGCAGGAAGATCACCGTCACGCGGGGCGGCGCGGGCGAGTGGAAATGGGGCGAGCTCGGCATCGACATCGTGGTGGACACCACCGGCAAGTTCACCGGCCGCGAGCAGGCGTCCCAGCATCTAGCCTGCGGCGCGAAGAAGGTGATCATCTCCGCTCCTGCCAAGAACCCCGACTGCACCGTGGTCATGGGCGTCAACGAGAAAGACTACGACCCCGCCGCCCACGCCATCATCTCCTCGGCCTCATGCACCACCAACTGCCTGGCTCCGGTGGCCAAGGTGCTGAGCGACGCCTACGGCATCAGGCACGGCCTCATGACCACCATCCACTCCTACACCATGAGCCAGCGCATCCTGGACGGCTCCCACAAGGACCCCCGCCGGGCCCGCGCCGCCTGCGTCTCCCTCATCCCCACCACCACGGGCGCGGCCCGCGCCGCCACCCTGGTGCTGCCCGAACTCAAGGGCAAGCTGGACGGCTACGCCATACGCGTCCCCACCGCCGACGGCTCCATCGTGGACCTGACCCTGGAGCTGGAGAAGCCCGTCACCAAGGAAGAGGTCAACGCCCTCTTGAAGTCCAAGGCCAACGAGAACATGGGCTACACCGAGGAGCCCCTGGTCTCCGTGGACTACCTGGGCGACACCCACGGCGGCGTGGTGGACGGCCTGCTCACGTCGGTGCTGGACAACAACATGCTCAAGGTGGTCATCTGGTACGACAACGAGGCCGGCTTCACCTGGCAGCTTGTGCGCCTGATCGAGCTGGTGGCGGGCAAGTAAGGGCCGGCCCGTTTTTTTTGCATCTTGAAGAGCGGGGGCCAAAAGCCCCCGTTTTTCTTGTCGATTTTCGTTGCGGACAAGGAAAGGATTCCGTTAAGGTCGTTCAAAAGGCGGAGCTTCGCCGCCTCCGGGGACAAACGGATACACAATGAACATCCGCCGCAAAGTCCTGACGCTCTACGCGCTGACGGCCGCCGGCGTGCTTTTCCTGCTGCTGGCCGGAGCCAAGGTCATTCTGCTGGAGCGCCTCTCGCTCCTGGAGCAGGACGATGTCCGGCTGGACATGGACCGGGTGCTCGCCGCCACGGGCGGGCTTCTGGACGCCATGCAGGCCGTGGCCAAGGATTACGGCAACTGGGACGACACCTACGCCTACATGGCCGCCCCCTACGACGCCTACATCCAGGCGAACTTCGTGGACGCCACCTTCCAAAACCTCAAGCTGGACATGGTCTTGCTCGCCGGCTCCTCGGGCGAGGTGCTCTACTCCCAAGGCTACGACCTGCACGAAAAGCAGATGCGCGACGTGCCACCGAGCTGGGAGCGCCTGTTCAGGGAACACGGCTTTTTCTCCGGCGAGACCATGCGGGCTGATCCCGACGGGCGAAAGGGCCTGGTGCTCACGGACGAAGGCCCGCTCATGGTGGTTGTCAAGCCGGTGCTGACCAGCGACGCGCAAGGCCCGGCGCGGGGCGTCATCGTCATGGGCAGGCTCCTGGGCGATGAGGCGATCAAACGGCTGAGCCAGCTGACCCTGCTCAGTCTATTCTGGGTCGAGATCGAGAACATCCGCGCCCTGATCCCGGAGGTGGAACAGGGACAGCCCACTCCGGCGGCCAAGGCGCCCACGGCCGTCAGGCCGCTCTCGCGGTCGCTCGCTGAGGGGCTGAGCCTGGTCCGGGACATGAAGGGCGAGCCCATCGGCGCATGGCGCATCGAGCTTGAACGCAGCCTCCACTCCAAAGGCGTGGCCGGGACGGTCTACTTCCTGTCCGTCATGGTGGCCGGGGGCGTGGTGTTCGCCGTGCTCTTCGCCATCATCATGGAGCGGGTGGTTCTTGGCCGCCTGGCCGGGCTCTCGGGGCAGGTGGAGTCCATCGCCGCCCACGGAGACCCCTCGCGCCGGGTGGCGTCCCCGGGAGACGACGAAATCGGCGAACTCGCGGTGGCCATCAACGGCATGCTGGAGGGCCTCGAAAAGTCCTCGTCCGAGCTCAAGGCCGCCGCCGCCGAGCTGCGGGCGGCGCGGGACGCGGCGGAGCAGGCCAGCCAGGCCAAGAGCCGCTTCCTGGCCACCATGAGCCACGAGATCCGCACGCCCCTGAACGCCCTCACCGGCTTCACTGAACTGGCCTGCGACAAGGACGCCGGGGACAGGCTCCCGGAATACCTGGAAGACATCCGGGGCGCGTCCGAGCATCTGAGAAACCTGATCGAGGACATCCTGGACTTCTCCAAGATCGAGGCGGGGAGGCTCGAACTGGAGTCCGCGCCCTTCAATCCCGGGCGTCTCGCAAGTGAGACCGGCGCGCTCTTCGACACGCTGGCCCGGGCAAAGGGGCTAGCGTTCGAGCTGGACGTGGACGACAAGGCTGAAGCCATGGTCCTGGGCGACTCCCTGCGGCTCAGGCAGGTGCTCTCCAACCTGCTGGACAACGCGCTCAAGTTCACCGGCAGCGGGAAGGTGGCCTTGCGGGCGAGAGTGACGCCAAGCGGGGCGGACCGTCTGGCCGTGCTTTTCGAGGTGGAGGACACGGGCGTGGGCATTTCCGCAGAAAGCCTAAGCAGGATATTCGATCCCTTCACCCAGGAGGACAGCTCCACCACCCGCCGCTTCGGAGGCACGGGCCTGGGCCTCGCCATCTGCCGCGAGATCGTGGCCCTGATGGGCTCGGAACTCTTCGCCGAGAGCACTGCCGGGAAGGGAACGCGGTTTGTCTTCGAAGTGGAGTTCCCCCGTTCGTACGCCCGGGACTTCGCTCCAACCGGCGAGGAAGCGCCGCGCGACCTCTCCGGCGCGCGCATCCTGGTGGCCGAGGACAACGCCTTCAACCGCAAGATCATCAAGCAGATGCTCGAAGGCGCGGGCGCCGTCGTCACGCTCGCCGAGAACGGCACGCAGGCGGTGCTCGCGGCGCTGGAGCGCGACCTGGACCTGGTGGTCATGGACATGCACATGCCGGAGATGGACGGCCTGGAAGCCACCCGTGTCCTGAAAAACCACCCCTGCTGCCAGGACGTCCCCATCCTGGCCCTCACCGCCGGAGCCATGCCGGGCGACCGGAAGAGATGCCTGGACGCGGGCATGGCCGATTATCTCGCCAAGCCGGTTTCCCGGCGCGCCCTGCTGGAGGCGGCCTCGAGATGGATCAGACGGGAGCCTTCATCCGGAACCGGCCATCCCGCGCCCGCCGCGTACCCGGGTCTTCCCGGACCGGTCCCGGCTGCTGACCTGCCTCCGCTGGAGGGGGTGGACCTCGAGCAGGCCCTGGCTATTTATGAAGGCAGGACGGATTTGCTGGCGAGGATTCTCCGGCAGTTCCCGTCCTCGTTCCGCGGCACGTGCGCGGAGATGGCCGCCATGATCGGGCGCGGGGACGTCAAGCAGGCCTGGATGGCCGCGCACGGTCTCAAGGGGGCGGCGGCGAGCATCGCGGCCACGGATGCGGCAGCCCTCGCCCGGAGTCTGGAAACCGCCCTCTCGGCGGGTGATATTGACGCGGCCCAAAAGTTGCTGGCGGAACTCGAACCGGTTTTGCTATCGTTGATGGACGGTATCGGCAAATTCCTGGCCGCCCTCCCCGGCGCCCAGGACACAATGGAGCTTTGACCGATGGACGAACAGACCATACAGCGCCTGCGGCGCGTCCTGGGCGAGACGTGCATCCTCGTGGTGGACGACACTCCCATCATACGCGGAATAATTCACGGAATCCTGGAGCCTCTGGGGCTTAGGAGCATCCTCCAGGCCGGCAACGGCGAGGAGGCCTGGAACATCCTGCTGGAGAAGCCGGTCGACGTGGTGGTGGCGGACTGGCTCATGCCGGGGATCAACGGCGTCGAACTCCTGAGAAAGATGCGCGAGAGCGAACGCTTCGCCGCCATCCCCTTCATCATGATCACCGGCGTGCCCGACAAGAGCGTGGTGGTGGAGGCCATGAAGCTCAAAGTGACCGACTTCATGGTGAAGCCCATAGACGGCTCCGTGCTGAAACAGAAAATCCTCAAGGCCTTGAGCCGCAAGCTTAACTAGCCTCTGCCGTGCCAATGCCATCCTTCCTGACGTGCCTGGTCCGCGACGCGGTCAAGGTCAGCCTCGCCCTGTTCAAGGTGATGATCCCCATCATCATCGCGGTGAAAGTCCTCAAGGAATTCGGGGTGATCGGCCATCTGGCCGCCCCGCTCGGCCCGCTCATGGAGCTCGTGGGGCTACCCGCCGGGATGGGCCTGGCCTGGGCCACGGCCATGCTCTCCAACATCTACGCCGGGCTCGTGGTTTTCCAGGCCCTGGCGGCGGACTCGGGGCCGCTGAGCCAGGCGCAGGTGACGGTCCTGGGCGTCATGATGCTCATCGCCCACAACCTGCTGGTGGAAGGGCAGGTCACGAGGCGCTGCGGTGTGAGCTTTCTGGGCCAGAACCTGCTGCGGGTCGTTTCGGCGCTAGCCTGCGCCTGGCTCCTGCACGCGTGCTTCGAGGCGGGGGGCTTCCTCGCGGAGCCTGCCGTCATGCTCTGGCTGCCGCCCAAGCAGGACGACACGCTCACGGGCTGGGCGCTGGGCGAGCTGAAGAACCTGGGCTGGATATTCCTCATCATCCTGGCGCTCATGGCGCTGATGCGCGCGCTCAACGCCGCCGGGCTCACGAAGCTCCTGGAGACCATGCTGACGCCGTTTTTGAGGTTCATGGGCATCGGCCCCTCGGCGGCCACCGTGACCGTGATCGGCATGACCATGGGCCTGACCTACGGCGGCGGCCTCATCATCCACGAGACCCAGGCGGGGCACATCCCCAAAAAGGACGTGTTCGCGGCGGTGTCGCTCATGAGCCTCTCCCACGCGCTCATCGAGGACACGCTGCTGCTGGCCCTGATCGGCGCCAGCCCCTGGGGCACGCTCGGGGCCAGGCTCGTCTTCTCCCTGGCCGTGACGGCGGCGCTCAGCCGCTGGGCGGCGTCCAGGGAGAGGGCCGCGCACGCGGCTTGAGCGGAAGCCTGCCGCATCCGGCTTAAGGGGAGGTCCCGGCGTGGCGGCATTTCCGCCATCGCCGGGGAGGCCTGGAAGGCATCGATACGCTTCGGCCCGCGCGACTGCGGGGCATGCCGCCGGACATCCACCACTCCCCGTCTGGAAGATCATGTTCATGTCCGGGGGAAGGCGGCGTCACTTCCCCTCCAGCGCCTTCCTCACGAAGGCCTCCATGCTGCCGCCGGTCTTGAGCCGGATGTAGCGTCCGGCAGCGGCCTCCACGTAGCGCTGCGTCTCCGGGAAGGGCGGGACCCCCGCGTACTTGCGGACCGCCTCCGGCCCGGCGTTGTAGGCGGCCAGGGCCAGGCGCACGTCGCCGAAGGCCTTCAGTTGGGCCGCCAGATACCTGCTGCCCGCGTCGATGCTGGAGGCCGGGTCGAACGGATCGGAGAGTTTGAGGTCCCTGGCCGTGTCCGGCATGATCTGCATGAGCCCCTGCGCCCCTTCGGGCGAGACCGCGCCCGGATCGCCCCCCGACTCCACCTCCATGACCGCCCTGACCAGGGCCGGGTCCAGACCGTGCCGGGAGGAAGCCTGTCTTATGAAGGCGTTGAACTGCGCGGGCGTCGTCCCCTTCGGGGTGCGGAAGCTGTACTGACCGGGCACGTGCTCCTGCGCCAGGGCGGTGCAGGACGCCAGGATCAAGGCCAGGAAAACGGCCGGAAAAGGCAGGACGATGAACAGGCGCTTGAACATGGCGCAGGTTCTCAGAGCAGGGGCGGGATGTAAAGACTCCCTTCCGGGAGCGCCTCCAGAGTGGAAAGGCCCGCCCGGCCTATCCGGCCGCCTCCTCAAGGCGCCCCAGGAATCTGCCCAGCTTGGCGTTCTGCCTCTTGTCCAGGGCGAAGACAAGGCCTAGCGCGACCGCCGCGCCTTCGAAGCTCAGGCTGCTCACCCGGGCGCGGATGCGCTCGATGCGCAGGCCGTCCAGGGGCAGGGAGACGTCCATCCTGTCGCCGGTCATGATGTTCACGATTGGCTCGCCGTCGTCCAGGTTGGCCAGCACCCGGCAGCCTCCCAGGCTGATGTCCGTGATGTACCCCGAGGCATCGCAGTGGTCGTTCTCCACCTTGGCGGGCAGCAGGCACGTGACCCTCGGGTGCTTGCGCCGCATGAGGACCTCGATCTTCTTGGGGTAGCCAAACAGGACCATGGGGCGGGGCTTGGTTATGAACTTGGCCACGGAGGTCATGAAGCCGTAATAGGAGCCGTTCGCCTCGAATCTGGCCCGCAGTCCCATGCCCGGCTTGGGGCAGTTCCTGAGCCCGGAGCCGACGGGCATCTCGGCGATGACCATCTCCGTGCCGTCCACGCCCAGGATGGTGGAGCGCTCGAACATGTGGCTCCCCGTGAACTGGATGTCCAGGGGCTCCAGGCATTTGAGCTCCACCTGGCGGGCGTCCTCCACGCTGGCCGTGGCGTCCCGGAGGTCCAGCCCGGACGGGCGTATCGCGGCATTGGGAGCGGGAGCGGCTTTGGCCGGCTCGCGAAGGTCCTCGGCGCGCCTCAGGCGTTCCAGGAACCTGGCCACCACGGGCGCGGCGCAGGCCGTTTCCGCGAAGCAAAGACCCAGGCTCAGGATGCCCTTGCCCTCTTCGCGGCGGCGGATCATTCCGTGGAGCTTCTCGATGCGCAGCCCGTCCACCGGCAGGCAGACGTCCAGGCTTTCGCCGAACTCCGTGTGAACGGCGCGGGCGTCCGAGGCCTTGGCAACCACGCGGCAGCCTCCGAGGCTTATGTCGCTCAGATGGCCGGGGCAGACGGCCTGCCCGCTCTCGACAACCGTGGGAATGAGGCATTTGAAGCGGGGGTGCCGTCTCAGGGCGTGGACCTCGAAGCTCCTTGGGTAGGAAAGAAAGAGCACGTGGGCCGGAAGCTTGAGGTCGAAGAGCACCGACGCCTCGAAACCGTAGATGACGCCGTTCTCCTCCAGGCGGACCAGCAACTGCGAGCCCTGGGCGCGTCCTGCGGCGGACATGGCCAGTGGCGGCTTGACGATGAGGAACTCGCCGGGCTTCACGCCCAGCATGCTGGCCCTGAAGTTGCGGTCGTCCGATGCGGCCGTGATGGAAATGGGATGGCCAGGCGAGAGCCGGGGCGCGGATGCGCCGCCGGATTCAACGGACAACGAGGGACTGCCTACCGAATGCATTCCGTTCATGCGCATCCCTTGGATGATGCCGCGCCGCGCGCGGGTGCTGCCGTGAACTGCCGAAGGTCTCCGCTGCCGGTCATAACCCGTCGGACTCCCGGAGAAAAGCGCGGGAAACACGAAAAAGCCGCAACAAGGAAGGTCACAGGCCCCGCGACCGCTCCGGCTTGAAGGGCAGCCTGCCGTCCAGCGCCGCGTCCAGGAGCCGCAGGCCGTGCTCCTTGTCGCGAGGCAGCCTGAGCTTCAGGGGCACGTGGTTGGACGCGTGGTCGGCCAGGAAGAGCCCGCGCTCGAGGTTCACGTGTTGCAGCAGCGTTCTGAGCTCCAGAGTCATGCCCCTCGCGCCGTGAAGCTCGAAACGCCCCGTCCGGATGTCCTCCCACAGGGGGGTGCCGGGAACCGGGATGAGGCTCAGGGCGGCCACGTGGTCCGGCCGCATGGCCGTGAGGGCCTCGCCCGTGAGCCTTGCGTGCCGCTCCCAGCCCTGGGTTCCGGCCAACCCCGTGATAACTGTGACGGAGAGCTTCATCCCCGCTTCCCGGACCTTCCGTGCGGCCTCGAGGTTGCTGGCCACGGAGGCCTTCTTGTTCATGCGCTCAAGAAGGGCGTCGTCCCCGCTCTCCAGGCCCATGTAGACCATGGCGAGCCCCATTTCCCGGAGCCGGGCCAGGTCTCCGGGCGACTTGGCCGCCACGCTGCGGGCGCTGGCGTAGGACGCCGTGCGCGACACCCTGGGGATGCGTTCGCGAATGCGTCCGAGGATGCGCGAAAGGCGCTCCATGGGGAGGATCATGGCGTCGCCGTCGCACAGGAAGACGCGGCGCATGCCGGTCAGGCGGGATGCGGCGTAGTCGATGTCCGCGAAGACGGTCTTATCGTCCTTCACCCTGAAGCGTTCGTCCAGGTAAGCGCCGCAGAAGGCGCAGGTGTTGTGGGGGCAGGAGACGCACACCTGCAGAAGGATGCTGTCCGCCTCGCTGGGCGGGCGGATGATGTTGCCCTCGTAGTGCACGGCTTGGCCCTCCCGGTTTGCGAGGCGCAATGGTTGCGCGCGGGAGGCGGCCTTGTCAACCGGGGGCGGCGCCGGGCATGGTTCGAAGCTCAGGGGAATGCGCGGAAATTTCCGGATGTGGCATTGCCTTGCCGGAGTCCGGCCCGCCAAACCTTCCGATCAGTCGTAGACGCGCTCGTCCACGATCCTCTTCGCGTCCTCCCCGAAGGCGTCCGCCTCCAGGGTTTCGAGAGCCGGGCGTATCTTGCAAGTCTCCTGGAACCGTGCGCGCAACTCCTCCTCGTCGACGGCCGCCGCGCGGGCGTAGCAGAGCCTCAGCCTGTCCCTGCCGCCGGGGTTGTCCACCACCACCCGCCAGCCGGAGACGGCCGGAAAGAGCGACATGACCTGGGCCACCTGCGAGAGGTGGACGAACTGCCCCTTGACCTTGGGCGTGTCGTCCGCGCGGCCGAGGATGCCCTTGAGCTTGAGCGCCGTGCGGCCGCAGGGGCAGGCGTCCATGGAGAACGCGGAGAGGTCGCCGGTGGCAAGGCGGATGAGCGGGTAGTCCCTGCAAAACGGGGTGAACACCACCTCCCCTATTTCACCCGGCTTGACGGGCAGGCCGGTGGCCGGGTCGCAGATCTCCACCACGCCCCGGCTGGTGGCGTGCATGCCGCCAAGCTCCCCGCACTCGTAGGCGATGGCCCCCACGTCGGCTGTTCCGTAGCCCTGGCGGATGACCATGCCGAACATGTCCTCCACCTCCGAGCGCAACGACTCCGGCAGGCGCTCCGCCGCCACGAAGCCCACGCGCAGGCTGAAATCCCTTTTCGGATCGAGCCCCATCTCAAGGGCCTTTTCGCCGATGGAGCGCAGGTAGCTGGTCATGCCCACGAACCCGGTGACGGGGAGCCGGGAGAGGAGCTCTATCTGGACGGGGGTGTTGCCGGGGCCCGCCGGGATCACCGCGCAGCCCAGCCCGTGCAGCGGCTCCTCGAACATGAGCCCGGCCGGGGTGAGGTGATAGCTGAAGGTGTTCTGGACCAGGTCGCCCGCGCGGAAACCGGCGGCGTGAAACGCCTCGGCCCAGCCCCAGGAGTCCGGCTCCCGGCTCTCGGGGTCGTAGATGGGGCCGGGGGACTGGTACACGTGGCGAAGCCGCCCGAAGTCAACGCTCATGAGCCCGCCGAGCCTCTCCCCCCCGGCCTGGGCGGCCATCAGGTCCTTCTTGCGCAGCACGGGGATGCGGGCAAAGGCCTCCATGGAAGCGATGTCCTCCGGCGTGAGCCCCGCCCGGTCCATGCGCTCCCGGAACGCGGGGGCCTGTCCGTAGGCGTGGGCCACCAGTTCGCGCGCCCGCGACAGTATGAGGGCGTCCCGTTCGGCGGGGGGGAGGGTTTCGGCTTCGCGGTAGGGGCGATCGGAGGTCATGCGTTGCTCCTGTTGGTATGGGCCGGGCTGGTTCGCGTCATTGAAAGCGTGAGCGTGTTTTTCGAGAAAAATACCACCACGTCAGTATACTGCCCAGGGAGAGTGCACCCGCCATCCTCGAGGACGCCGGGCTATCCAAGCCAGCGCTTGCGCCTGCGGTAGTGCTTGACGTCGCGGTAGTCGCGCTTGCTCCCTCCATGGGACATGCCCAGGTAGAACTCCTGCACGTCCGGGTTGCCCAGCAACGCCCCGGATTCGCCGTCCAGCACGATGCGGCCGTTCTCCATGATGTAGCCGGAGTCCGCGATGTTCAGGGCGGCCCTGGCGTTCTGTTCCACGAGCAGGATGGTGGCCCCCGCCTCGCGGTTGACCCGGCCGATGATCTCGAAGATCTCCTCCACCAGAAGCGGAGCGAGCCCGAGCGACGGCTCGTCCAGCAAGAGGAGCCTGGGCTTGGCCATGAGGGCGCGCCCGATGGCCAGCATCTGCTGCTCGCCGCCGGACATATAGCCCGCCAGCTGCCCCCGCCTCTCCTTGAGGCGCGGGAAGTAGCCGTAGACCATCTCCAGGGAGGCTGCCCGCTCCGAGCCGGGCCTTGTGTAGCCGCCGCAGCGCAGGTTGTCCTCCACGGTCATGTCCTGGAAGACGCGGCGGCCCTCCATGACCTGGAACACGCCCTTGCGGACGATTCCCTCCGGGGTCAGGCGGTGGATGGGCGAGTCTCCCAGGAGCACCCGCCCGTCCGTTATCTTGCCGTCGTCGCCCACCAGAAGGCCGGAGATGGCCTTGAGCGTGGTGGACTTGCCCGCGCCGTTGGCTCCCAGCAGGGCGGTGATCCGCCCCTCCCGGCACGAGAGGGACAGGCCCTTGAGCACGAGGATGACGTCGTTGTAGACGACCTCGAGGTTCTCGACGCGAAGCAAATCCACCGTTTCCTCCGGGCTTTGCGGCGCGGGCTACTTGCCCAGCCATTCCTTCTTGCGTTCCAGGGACTGCTTGGCCACAAGCTCGAGCTTCCCGCCCTTGAAGGCGTACAGGAACACGCTCATGTTTGGACGGTGGTCGTCCGGGAAGTAGCTGATGGGCAGGGTGAGGCCCATGGGGTCGAAGTCGCGCAGGGTCTCCAGCGCGGCCTTGATCTCCTCGCCGCCGAGCTTGCCCTTGGCCTGGGCGCGCTTGATGCCCTCGGCCATGACCAGCATGCTGGCGAAGCCGCGCACGTAGTGCGTCATCTGCGGCTTGCCGCCGGTGATCTTCTCGATGGCCTTCATGCCCGGCACGTCCTGCCCGTAGACCACCGCCGCCTGGAGCGAGATCACCCCTTCGGCGGCGGGGCCGGCCAGGGGAACCAGGTTCTCGTCCGCGCCCCATATGTTGGTGAAGAACTGGGTCTTGAAGCCGAGCTTCTGGGCGTCCTTGAGGATGACCGCCGTGCTCTGGGTGGTGCCGCCGATCCAGGTGAAGTCCGGGGCGGCCTTGGCCAGGCGCAGGAGCTGGGCGGTGGCGTCCATGGCCTTGAGGTCCACGATCTCCTCGCCCGCCAGCTCGAAGCCGAGCTCCTTGGCGTACTCCTTGGCCGGGGGGATGGAGGCCAGGCCGTAGGGCACGTTGGGGTAGCACAGGGCCAGCCTGGGCGCGCGGCTCTCCTTCCAGTTGTCCCTGAAGTACTTGAGCGCCGCCCGGACCTGGGTGGAATAGTCCGCCGCGATGAAGAAGTTGTAGGGGGCCTTGGCCGGGTCGGTGAGGTGGGCCGAGTAGGAGGCGGAGATGGTGGGGATCTTGTCCTTGGCCACGAACTGGGTCAGGGCCTCGGTGTCCTGGGTGCCCCAGCCTTGCAGGAACAGGATGTTGTCCTGGGAGACGAACTTCTTGTAGGCGGAGAGGGCCTGCTGGGCGTTGTAGGCGTAGTCCACCAGGGTGAACTTGAGCTTGGCCGCGCCCAGGAGCCCGGCCTCGTTGATGTACTTGGCGCCGTCGCGCAGGCCGTCGGCGTAGGGGGTTCCGACGTCGGCGGTGGGGCCGGAGAGGTCGGCGAGCATGCCGATGCTGATCTCCTGGGCCAGGGCCGGGACGGCCAGCAGGACGAGCATGGCCGCGCTTGACGCGATGCGCCGAAGGGTCCGTTTCATGGGCGTCTTCCTCCAGTGGTTAGTGGGCGAAGGGATAGAGTTTCCAGTATGCCTTGATGAGCCTCCAGCGGTGCGCCAGCCCTTCCGGCTCGAAAATCAGGAAGAGGATGAGCACCAGGCCGAACACGCCGCCCTTGAGCGCCGCCAGGCTCGACGTCAGGTCGCCGCCCATGAGCTGCCCGGCCAAGGAGGACGCCGCGTTGAGCGCCTCGGGCAGGATGGTGAGGAACACCGCTCCGAACACCGCTCCCAGCACGCTCCCCAGCCCGCCGATGATGATCATGGCCAGGTAGTTGATGGACAGGCCGATGTTGAACTGCTCGGGGGTGATGAAGTTGGTGTAGTGGGCCCACAGGCAGCCGCCCACGCCAGCCAGGAAGGAGCTCAGGCCGAAGGCCTGGAGCTTGCCCGCGAACAGGTTGACCCCGACGATTTCAGCCGAGAGGTAGTGGTCGCGGATGGCCACGAAGGCCCGGCCGGGACGCGTGCGGGTGATGTTGGAGACCGCCAGGGTGGCCAGGGCGGCCACGGCCAGCGTGAGGTAGAACATCTTGACGTCCGAATCGAAGGCGAAGCCCAGGATGGAGGGAGGCATGACCATAAGCCCGTTCGACCCTCCGGTCATGGAGTCCCAGTGCAGGAAGACGTATTCCAGGATGAGCTGGGCGGCCAGGGTGGCTATGGCAAGGTAGATGCCCTTGAGCCGAAGCGACGGCAGGCCGAAGGCCATGCCCAGCACGGCGGCCACGGCCCCGGACGCGGGCAGCGTGACCAGTATCGGCACGCCCTTGGCGGCCAGGATGCCAGCCGTGTACGCCCCCACCCCGAAGAACGCCCCGTGCCCGAGCGATATCTGGCCGCACAGGCCCGTGAGCAGGTTGAGCGACACCGAGCCGATCACGGCGATGTTTATGAGGCACAGTATGGACACGTAGTAGCTGTTGATGCCAAGCGGAACCAGGATGAGCGCCAGCGCGAACGCCGCCATGCACGCCTTCTGGAAGCGGCTCGGGAACAGGGCCGATTCGGCCCGGTAGGAACAGTGGAACAGCCCGCATTTACCAAGCATGTCAGAGCCTTTCGATTTCGCGGGTTCCGAAGAGCCCGTAGGGTTTGATCATAAGCACCACCACCAGCACCACGAACGCGGCCACGTCCTTGAAGCCGTCCAGGCCGAGCAGGTCCTTGGCCAGGCCGTCGCACAGGTTCTCCAGCACGCCGATGATCAGGCCTCCCAGCGCCGCGCCGAGCAGGCTGTCCAGCCCGCCCAGGATCACGGCGGGGAACACCTTGAGGCCCAGGTAGCCGAGTTGGGAGTTGATGCCGTTGATGTTGCCGAGGATGACCCCGCCGATGGTAGACACGACGGCCGCGATGCACCAGGACATGGCGAAGATGCGCTTGATGGAGATGCCCATGGAGGCCGCGGCCGCCTGGTCGAAGGCCGTGGCCCGCATGGCGATGCCGTGGCGGGAGTACTTGAAGAAGGCCGAGAACGCCCCGAAAAGCGCCAGGGAGAGGACGAAGGCCATGATGTACACCGGGGCCACGGGCAGGCCCCCGATCCAGACCGGGTCGGCGGGGAGCACCTGCGGGAACACCCTGATCTGCGTGCCCCAGGCCAACTGCACCACGGACTTGAGCACCGAGGACAGGCCGATCGTCACCATTACCACGCTGATGATGGGCTGGCCGATGAGCGGCCTGAGCGCCAGGCGCTCGATGGCCAGTCCGAGAACCAGCGAGAAGGCGAGCGTGGTCAGGAAGGCCGCCGTGAAGGGCAGGCCGTGCTGCACGGTGAGCGAGAAGCACGCGTAGGCCCCGAGCATGAGCATCTCGCCCTGGGCGAAGTTCACCACCTTGGTGGCCTTGTATATGATGACGAACCCCAGGGCCACCAGCGAGTATATGGAACCCACCACCAGCCCGGAGATGAAGACCTGAAGATAGTATTCCACGGCTATGGGGTCTCCTGCATGGTCTCGATGCGGATGGGGCCGGACATGCCGCGGGTCCTGCCGTCCTGATATTGGATGGAGACGGACAGGTCCACGCCGTCCCTGCCGTCGTAGAGCGCCTCCGCCAGCGTCCGGTAGCGCTCTTCCACCACCTGGCGGCGCACCTTGCGGGTGCGGGTCATCTCGCCGTCGTCGGGGTCGAACTCCTTGAACAGCAGCGCGAACCGGCGCACCCGGATGTCTTCGGGCAGCACGGCGTTGATCTTCTCAACTTCGTCCCTGACCAGCCCGTACACCTCGGGCTTGGCGGCCAGATCCTGGTAGGTTGTGTAGGTGATCTGGCGTCCCTCGGCCCAGCGTCCGGCGATCTCGCCGTCTATGCACACGATGGCCGTCAGGTGGTCGCGGCCCCGGCCAAGCACCAGGGCCTCCTTGATGAAGGGCGAGAATTTGAGCTTGTTCTCCACGAACTGCGGCGAGAATCGCGTGCCGGTGGACAGGAGCATCACGTCCTTGAGCCGGTCTATGACCACCAGGCGGCCTTCCTCGTCGAACTGCCCGGCGTCGCCCGAGCGCAGCCAGCCGTCCGCGACGGTCTCGGCCGTGGCCTTCTCGTTCTTGTAGTAGCCGAGGAACACGGCCGGGCTGCGGGTGAGGATCTCGCCCTCCTCCGAGATGACGATCTCGGTTCCGGGGATGGGCTTGCCCACGGAGAGGTAGTCCACCCTGCCGTTCTCGTGGATGCAGGAGATGCCCGCGACCTCTGTCTGGCCGTAGATCTGCTTGAGGTTCACCCCGATGGAGTGGAAGAACTTCATGGTGTCCGGCCCGAGCGCCGCGCCGCCGGTGCTGGCGGAGCGCACGCGGGTGAAGCCCAGGCGGTCCCTGAGGGCCCGGAAGAGCATGACGCCGGCCAGGGCGTACAGCGCCGAGAGCAGGACTCCCGGTTTTTCCCCGGCGAAACGCGCCCGCGCGTAACGCTCGCCCACCGGCATGAACAGGTTGAAGAGCGCCCGCTTGAGCGGCGTGGACTCCATGATCTTCACCCGCACCATGGCGGCCAGGTTCTCCCACACTCGCGGCGGGGAGAAGATGATGTGCGGGCCGATCTCCCGGATGTTCTCGCGCACGGTGTCCGGCTCCTCCGGGAAGTTCACGCAGAATCCGAAGAGCAAAGCGGAGGCGACGGCCATCATCTGCTCGCCCATCCAGGCCAGGGGCAGGAAGGAGACGAACTCGTCCGAGGCCATCTTGGGGTCAACCATGCCCAGGTTGGCGGCCATGGACAGGAGGTTTTCATGGGAGAGCACCGCCAGCTTGGGGCGGCCGGTGGTGCCGGAGGTGGTGGCGATCAGGCACGGGTCTCCGGGATCGAGGGCGGCGGCCCTGTCCTCGAAACGCCGGACGCTGTCCCGGCCCATGCGGCAAAGGTCCTCGAAGCGGACCAGCCCCTCCTCGCCGCAGCCTGCCATGCCCTTGGGGTCGTGGTAGACTATGTGCTTGAGATGCTTGAGCGAAGGGCGGATGGAGAGAATCTTGTCCACCTGTTCCTGGTCCTCGGCCACCACCAGCCTGGCCTCGGAGAGCTCGAATACGTAGGCGATCTCCTCGGCGGGCGCGTCCTGGTAGAGGCCCAGGGCCATGCCGCCGAGGGACTGTATGGCCAGCTCGGCGTAGAGCCACTCGGGGCGGTTGTCGCCGATGAGGATGACGATGTCGCCCTCGCCCAGGCCCAGCTCTTCGAGCCCCGCCGCGAAACCGGCGGCGGTCTCCAGGTATTCGCGCCAGGTGACGGTCTGCCAGATGCCCAGCTCCTTTTCGCGCATGGCGGCGCGGCCGGGCCGGGCCTTGGCCTGTTCGACGAGGAGCCCCGGGAGCGTTTTCGCGTTGGCCATGACCGTCTACCTGCCCAGGAAGGTGGCGTCTTCGCTGCCCAGGTAGGCGGCGAGCACCTTGGGGTCGGCCTGGACCTCCCCGGGGGAGCCCTGGGCCAGCACCTGCCCGAAGTCGAGCACCACCACGCGGCGCGAGATGTTCATGACCACGCCCATGTCGTGCTCCACCAGAAGGACCGTCACGCCCCACTCCTCGTTGATGTCCAGGACGAAGCGGGCCATCTCCTCGGTCTCCTCCAGGTTCATGCCGGCCATGGGCTCGTCCAGGAGGAGCAGCTTCGGCTCGGCGGCCAGTGCCCGGCCGAGCTCCACCCGCTTCTGCAGCCCGTAAGGCAGGAGCCCGGCTGGCTGGTGGCGGTACGGGGAGAGGTTCAGGAAGTCGATGATCTCCTCCACCCGGCGGCGATGGACGTCCTCCTCGCGGCGGGCCGGCCCGATATAGAACAGGGAAGCGAGAAGCCCGTATGGCATCCTGGCGTGGCGGCCCACCATGAGGTTGTCCAGCACGGACAGCCCCTTGAACAGGGCGATGTTCTGGAACGTCCGGGAAAGCCCCATGGAGGTGCGCCTGTGGGCGGGCACCCGCAGAAGCTCTTGCCCGTCCAGGCGGATGGAGCCGCTTTCCGGGCGGTAGCGCCCGGAGATGCAGTTGAGCATGCTGGTCTTGCCCGCGCCGTTGGGGCCGATGAGGGAGGCTATCTCGCCCTCCTCCACCTGGAATCCCACGTCCACCAGGGCCGCGACCCCCTTGAAGGTCAGGACGATGTCCGAGACGTCGAGCAGGGGCATCAGCGCTCCCATTCCCCGGAGAAGTCCTCCGGCTTGTTCATGCGGTAGCCTTTGGCCTCAAGCGCCTTGACGATTTCGGACGGGTCGTCCGTGGCCAGCCGGATCACCAGCTCGCGCTTGCCGCCCAGGGGGAAGGTGGCCGTGGAGATGATGGAGACGCCCTTGTCCTTGATGACCCCGGCTATCTCGTGGAGCACGCCCTTGCGGTCCTCCACCTCGAAGAAGATGCGCGAGCCGCCCTGGCGGTAGCCCATCTCCTCCACGAGGAAGTCGAGCATGACGGTGCGGTTGATGTAGCCCACGAGTTTGCCGCCGGAGTCCACCACGGCGAGCCCGGCGAGCTTCTTCTGGTACATGAGGTCCGCGGCGGCCTCGATTTCCATGTCCGGGTGCACCGTGACCATGTCGTGATGCATGATCTTCTCCACGGTGAGCCTGGAGAGCAGATACAGGGCCTCGTGCTTCTCGAGGGTGGACATCACGGAGGGGAGCGCGGCGGATATGTCCGCCTTGCGCACGTAGCCCACGGGCTTCTCGCCCTCCACCACCAGGAGCATGCCAAGCGCCTGCTTCTCCAGAAGGTCCTTGGCCTTGGCCACGGGGGTCTTGGGCGTGACCGAGATGAAGTCCTTGAGCATTTTCAGGCCGACGTACATGGCGTTCCTCCCCGAAGGTTCGCTTTCGATCTTACATTTCCGAATGCTTGGCGCAAAAACTATTCGGCCAACGGCAGGTATCCTTCCGTGAACGGAGTTTACCGGACTGAAACAGTATGAATTATCAAGCCTTATTCAGCCGTCCTGACGCATTGCCGAGGCCAGGTCAAGGACAAGGCAGCGCCGTCGTGCAGGACGGACAATACCCATCATTGCGAGGCATTACTCACTTTCTGGACTCGGATTAACGCAATACTGAAGGAAAACCGGAAGCAATCCGCTGCGGTTAGCTGCTCCGGGCAGGCCAGAAATCAGCCCATAAAACATACTTCCTAGGTATGATTTATGGCGAGGGGCCGGGCGAGCGGAAACGCCGCCAGCGCGGTCCAGCCGGGGAGGACGGGCTTGCCGGTCATGAGTGGGCGGAAAGAAAGTCTGCCTGGCATGAGGGAGAGCGGCCAGACACCGATGCGGCGGGCCCGGGGAGCCGGTGATGCCGGTCTTGCGGCCCACGCCTTCAAGCCCCGCCAGTTTCGCCGGCGGCGATTGACGTACGCTGCGGCGGGGCGTCAGACTCCAAGGTAGCGATGCCAGATGGAATGGTCCGACTTGAGCATCTCCGACGTCCCGCTCCATGCGACCCGGCCCTTCTCGATGATGGTGTGCGTGTCGCACAGCTCGATCAGGCGCTCCACGTACTTGTCGATGATGAGCACGGCCTGGTCCTGGACGCGAAGCGCCGCCAGGCAGCGCCAGATATCCTCGCGGACCAGCGGCGCGAGACCTTCCGTGGCCTCGTCCAGGATGAGCAGGTGGGGGTTGGTCATGAGGGCGCGCCCGATGGCCAGCATCTGCTGCTCTCCCCCGGACAGCCGCCCCCCCAGGTTGTCCGCCCGCTTCGCAAGGCGGGGGAAGAAGGAGAACACGCGCTCCAGGGTCCAGGGGTCGCTCCTGCCCGAGCGGTTGGCGGCGAAGGCGGCGAGATTCTCCCTGACGGTTAGGTTGGGGAATATCTGGCGTCCCTCGGGCACCAGGGCCACTCCGGCGCGGGCGATGCGGTCCGGGCTCCAGCCGTCGATGCGCCTGCCCATGAACGTCACCGTACCCACCGCGGGCGGCGTGAGCCCCATGATGGCGCGCACCGTGGTGGTCTTGCCCATGCCGTTTCGCCCGAGCAGACCGGCCATCTCGCCCGCGCGCACGGTGAGGCCCAGACCGAAGAGAACCTGGCTCTGGCCGTAGCCCGCCTCTATCGAGTCCAGTTCCAGAAGCGCGCTCACGCCGGCTCCCCCAGGTAGGCCTGGCGCACCTTGGGATTGGTCCGCACCTCTTCCGGCGCGCCGCTGGCGATGACCTTGCCCTCCACCAGCACGGATATTCTGTCCGCAAGGCGGAAGACCGCGTCCATATCATGCTCAACCAGCAGGATGGTCACGCCGCGGGCCAGGGTCTCGATGAGCTCCACCATGCGCGCCGACTCCTCCGGCCCCATCCCGGCCAGGGGCTCGTCCAGCAGGAGCAGGCGCGGGGAGGTCGCCAACGCGAGGCCGATCTCCAGCTGACGCTGTCCGCCGTGGGAAAGCGCGCCCGCCTTGAGGTTCCACGAATCCGCGAGGCCGATGCGCTCCAGAACCGCGCTGGTTTGCGGTTCCACGTCCCGCTTCCTGGCCTCCACGGCCAGGGCGATGTTCTCCCGCACGGTCAGCCGCTCGAAAATGTTCGTGATCTGGTAGGAGCGCGCCAAACCCCGGGCCACGCGCTTGTGCATGGTCAGGCGGGTGACGTCGGAGCCGTCGAAGAGTATCGTGCCCACGTCCGGCCGCAACGCGCCCGAGATAAGATGTATGAGCGTGGTCTTGCCCGCCCCGTTGGGGCCGATAAGGGCGTGGAGACCGCCCTCTGCCACGGCGAGATCGACGCCGTCGATGGCCTGGACCCCGCCGTAGCTCCGGGCCAGACCGGTGATGGAGAGGATGGGGTCAGCCACGGCTCTTTCTCTGGAACATGGACGGCAGGCCGGACAGGCCGCGCGGGGCGAGGAACACCACGGCCAGAAGGACCAGGCCCACGAAGAAGTGCACGTGGAGGGTGAAGTTCGACAGCGCCTCCTCAAGAAGAAGCAGCAGCGCGGCCCCGAGCGCGCCGCCATAGAGTCCGCCTGTCCCGCCCAGCACCACCATCACCAGGAGCATGCCGGACTGGGTCCAGTACAACTGGTTGGGCGAGGCCAGCCCGGTCTGATTGGCCAGAAGCGCCCCGGAAAGCCCGGCCAGGGCCCCGGCCAGGGTGAAACAGGCCAGCCTGTAGCCGAATACAGGGTAGCCGACGGCCTCCATGCGCGTCTCGTTCTCGCGGATGCCCTGGATCACCCGGCCGAAGCGGGAGGCGGCCAGGCGGCCCATCAACCACAGCGAGAGCGCCAGGCAGGAAAGGGACACGTAATAGAAGCTCCTGTCGTCGGCGAGGTCCACGCCAAGGCCGAAGGCGTTGCGGGCGGCCAGCCTCAGGCCGTCGTCCCCTCCCCAGGCGGGGAGCGATACGGCCAGGTAGTAGAGCATCTGGGCGAAGGCCAGGGTGATCATGATGAAGTAGACCCCCCGCGTGCGCAGGCTGACCAAGCCTGTCAGGAAGGCCAGCGCCGCGCCCGCCGCCGCCGCGCACGGCCAGGCGACGAAGGCGGACGCAATCCCGCCCTGCATCATCATGGCCGTGACGTACGCGCCGAGCCCCACGAACGCGGCGTGGCCGAAGGAGATCATGCCGCCGAACCCGAGCACCAGGTTGAGGCTGGTGGCCGCCAGTGCGTAGATCATCACCCGGCTCATGAGGCTCACGTAGAACGCCTGCCCGAGAGCCTTGGCGGCAAGCGGGAAGAGCAGCAACAGGCCGAGCAGGCAAAGCGCCGCCGCGCGGGTGGCCCTTGATTGCGAATAGTAGCTCATGAGCGGGCCGGGAAAAGGCCTTCCGGCCTCCAGAAGAGGATCGCGGCCATGAGCATGTAGATGAGAATCGATGCGAGCGCCGGCCCCAGGCTGGAAGCGGCCTCCAGCCTGAACATCTCGCGCATGAGCGCCGGCAGCAGGGCGCGTCCGAGGGTGTCCGCCATGCCCACGATGAGGCTTGCGGCCAGCGCGCCGCGCACCGAGCCGATCCCTCCAATGACGATCACCACGAACGTGAGGATGAGTATGTTCTCGCCCATGCCCGCCTGCACGGCCAGAAGCGGCCCGAGCAGAGCCCCGGCCAGGGCGCACAGTGCGGCGCCGATTGCGAAGATGAAGGTGAAAAGCCACCTGACGTTGATGCCCATGGCCCGCGCCATCTCGCGGTTGGAGGCCCCGGCGCGCACCCACATGCCGAGCTTTGTCCTGCTCACCAGCCAGTAGAGCCCGGCGGCGGCCGCGATCCCGACGCCAATGATGAGCAGGCGGTAGGAGGGGTAGATGAACCAGCCGATCTCCACTGGCCCGGACAGGGCCTCCGGCATGGAGAGCATCATGGGCATGTCGCCCCAGATCATCCGGACGCTGTCATTGGCGATGAGTATCAGGGCGAAGGTGGCCAGCACCTGCGAAAGATGGTCGCGACGGTAGAGACGGCGCAGCAGAGCCACCTCCAGCAGCCCCCCGAGCAAGGCGGTGGCCGCTATTGCCGCCGCCACCGCCAGGGGAAAGGAGCCGGTCTTGGCGGACACGCTCGCGGCCACGTACGCGCCCACCATGTAGAGCGAGCCGTGGGCGAGGTTGACCATGTCCATGATGCCGAACACGAGGGTCAACCCGGCGGCCAGCAGGAACAGCATGAGGCCGAACTGCAGGCCGTTGAGGGCCTGTTCCAGAATGAGCTGCGTCACTTCATCGGGCACTGCGCCGCATAGGCGTCGGCATGATCGGTGAACACCTTGCCCACGGTCTTGTTGGTGATCCTGCCCTGGGCGTCCTTCTCGATGAGGCGGAGGTAGTAATTCTGGATCGGGAAATGGTTGGCGTTGAACTTGAACTCCCCGCGAACGGATTTGAAGTTGGCGGCCTTGAGGGCCTTCTCCAGGGCGGCCTTGTCCTCGAGGTTGCCCTTGCAGTCGCGAACGGCGGCGTCCATGAGGAGCGCGGCGTCGTAGCCCTGCGAGGCGTAGAGGGACGGCAGGCGTCCGTACTGCTTCTGGAAGTCCTCCACGAACTTCTTGTTCTGCGGGTTGTCGAAGTCGTGGTTCCACTGGGATGAGTTGTACAGCCCGGCCATGGGCGCGCCCACGGCCTTGATGATGTCCTCGTCGGCCGAGAAGCCCGGGGCGAACAGCTTGATGTCCCGGGAGAGGCCGGAGGAGGCGAACTGCTTGATGAAGTTGATTCCCATGCCTCCAGGCAGGAAAATATAGAGCGCGTCGGGCTTGGTGGCGCGAAGTTCCGCCAGCTCGGCGGCGAAGTCGAGCTGGCCGAGCTTGATGAAGATCTCCTTGGCCACCTCGCCCTTGTAGTAGCGCTTGAAGCCAGTCATGGCATCGACGCCGCCCGGATAGTTTGGCGCGAGCAGCGCGACCTTCTTGAACCCCTTCTCGGCCACGTATTGGCCCACGGCCTCGTGCAGGTTGTCGTTCTGCCAGGCCACGTTGAAGAAGAAGGGGTTGCACTGTCCGCCGGCCAGCTGGGAGGGGCCCGCATTGGCGGAGACGAAGAATGTCTTGTTCTCGAACACGGACGGCCCCACGGCCAGCATGATGTTGGAGAACACGATGCCGGTCATGAAGTCGACCTGATCCCTTTTCAGGAGCTTCTCGGCAGCCTGCTTGGCCACGTCGGTGTTCTGCTGGTCGTCGGCCACGATCACCTCGGCCGGGAGGCCGCCGAGCTTGCCGTTCAGGTGCTTGAGCGCGAGCTCGAAGCCGTCCTTGATGTCCACTCCGAGCCCGGCGCCCGCGCCGGACAGCGTGGAGAGCATGCCGACCTTGACCTTGTCAGCGGCCTGGGCCGGGGAATGGGCAGAGGCGGCCAGCAGCATGAAGGCGGCGAAAAGAGATGCCAGTTTACTTTTGTACATTTTTGAGCCTCCGGCGCGTAAAGGTGTCAGGCGATTGCCAAGCGGCCGCTGTCGGACTTCTTGGAAACCAGTGCGTGGCCGAACAATGCTCACGGTTACGGCCCCTTGCGGCAATACCGACAGAAACGGACGGAATTGCGAGGAATTTATACAAAAACTGTAAGCACTTGTTAGGGTGGCGTAGTTAGCATCAAGTTCAAAGCCGAGTCAACGTCAGGGCCGGGGCCACCGGATGGTACGGCTTGATGAGCCGGCATTCCTGCGTCGGCTTGGCGGGTCATAATGGCAGGCATGCCCGTGAATCATTCGACTCGTAGCGATGCACGCCCCCCCTTCCAGGGACAGCAACTCATGAGTCGACTCGGGATGCCCCCAGCCCACCCCAACCTTCCACACACCAAGACAAATCCAATATCACAGAACGGCCACCTGCTCAAACAACATTCGTTGACAACATCACCCCGCCGTACTATCAGTCATGCACTCAAAAACTTGAAACCAACACACTCAAATACAACTAATGCATTATATCTAACTGATGCATCTTAATACAAAATACTCTCAATACTTCCTTCATAGAATAGTTTGCTTCCGCGTTTTCAGTTAGCTTTCCGTGTGGCCCAGCCAGGGACCAACTTTGACCATCAAGCCAAACGAAGGAGAACCTCATGAACGCCCAATCGACCGCTGAAAAGGCCGGATTCATAGAGGAAAGCCGTTTTGTTCCTCAAACCCTTAAAATCAGATGCAAATGCGGAGGGACCTTCGAGGTCTCCTTGAGCGACATCTCCCTCAGGGACACCATCCTTTCACAATGCTGCGGTGAAGAGACTCCGCTCAAGGACCTTCGCGACACCATCAACAACTACATTCACTATGTCGATTCAAGGGCAAGCCTCATCGGCAAGGGCTGGGACGTGGAACTGCCAATCGACCCCGAATGCAGGCCCACCGCCTGACAGAAACCAAAAAGGCGGCCCGTCCTGGGACGGGCCGCCTCCGGGACCGAAATCACTCTTGGCATACTTGGCCTTGCGCCTGCAGGCCGTGGCCTTCTTGTGGACCTTGGCCGATGGAGCAGCCCACCAGGGCACAACAATCAATATTGCGCCAAACGTCCCGGATTTGCTTCCGGAAATACAACAGCAAGGGATGCCAACCACGATCAACCTCGCGGGCCTCGGCCTCCGGATGCGAGTCAAGACCGGAAGCGGCGCACCGAGGGGCCTGGCCGACGTCTGGCTTGCATTTATCTGGCCCCCGGTGCCCGGCTCGGCGGTCTTCCTGGCCATCTGTACGGGGGAAGGAGGGAAACGCTCTACCCTCTCATGCTGGCGGCCATCATATGACGCCTTTCGAAAGCGAGCCCGGAGAAGCCGTCGACTCCGGAAGGAACGGGCGTGCACGCGGGCGGACGCCGGCACTCGCCTCATAGTTCCTTTCGCCGCAACAACACCCAATGACAGAGGCATCACTTGATGCTATTGTTCAGGAAAACCGCAGCCCCAACCAACCGCCGGGGACCGTCATGCACGCCTGCCGCGCCCTGCTCCTGCCCTTCCTCATCCTGACGGCTCTGACCGGGGCGATGACCGCGCGCGCCCTCGCCGCGCCCCGGACCGTCCCGCTCATCCTCGTCATATGCAGCTACCACGCGGAGTATCCCTGGCAGGCCAGCTATCGCGCCGGCCTGGAGGAAGTGCTCGGCGGCAAGGCGGATTTGCGTTACTTCGACATGGACACCAAGCGCCTGCCTGAACGGGCTCACGCCTCCAGCGCGGAGCGGGCCTGGGAAACGTTCCTCGCCCTCAAGCCGGACTTGGTGGTCCTGGGCGACGACGCGGCACTCAAACACCTTGGCCCCCGCCTCGCGCGCACCGCCACTCCTTGCGTTTATCTCGGGATAAACGCCAACCCCCGCTCCTACACGCACGGAGCCGGCAACATCACCGGCATCCTCGAACGCCCGCTTTTCATGCGCAACATCATTTTTATACGTGAAATCATTGGTGACCGGTTCAAAAAGGGGCTGCTCCTCTTCGACACCGACATCACCTCGAAAGTGATCCGGGAGGAACAGTTCCATGGGCGCGAGTCCCTGACCATGGCGGGCATCCGCATGGACCTCAAGATGATCGATGACATGGGCGAATGGATGCGCACGGTGGCCAGCGCGGAAAAGGATGGCTACGACATCATCCTCCTCGGCCTGTATCACACTATCTTCGACAAGGCCGGAAAGCACGTCGACTCCGAGGAGGTGCTGCGCTGGTCGTCGGCCAACACCCCCCTGCCCCTGTTCTGCTTCTGGGATTTCAGCGTGGGGCCGCGCGGCGCCATCGGCGGCCTGGTTCTCTTCGGGCAGGCGCAGGGCAGGCTGGCCGGGGAGACGGCCCTGCGGATACTTGCCGGGGAAACTCCGTCCAGCATCTACCCGGTGATGGCGGAGAAGGGGCGGTTCCTGTTCAGCCGCTCGCAACTGGCCAGATGGAGCCTCACCCTGCCGGAGTACATTGCCGTACAGGCCGAGTTCACGGACTGACCGGGAGAACGCCGGACAGACGATCGACCAAGAGCGCCGCCAGGCGGCCAGGAAAACCAGCAGGGCCAGCCCGAATAGGGCCAGCCCTGCCAACAGCGTTTACTCCTGGAACATTCCTCTCCCGAACCACCGTGGCGAAGAATGCCAATGGAATCCAAAACGTCAACGCATCAGTGCGTGGAGCCCGAGCCGCCTCCCTTCTTGAGGCCGGCGTACCAGCCGCTGGCCTGCTCCAGGATGGCGTTCACGCGCGCCACCATCCTGTGCGGGTCGGACAGGTAGCCCTCAAGCAGGAGCGCCGACTCGTACAGCTGCTCGGCGGCCTGTCCCACGAAGGGGTCGTCCGCGTCCGCGCCGTAGATGGTGATGAGGTTGCGCACCAGGGGGTGGTCCGGGTTGAGTTCCATGATCTTGTCCGGCACGGACTCGTCCTTGGCCATGAGGCGCATGATGCGCTGCATCTGAGAGCTCATCTCGCCGTCTGCGCTCACCAGGCAGGAGGGGCTGGACTTCAGGCGCTCCGAGGCGCGCACGTCCTTGACCTTGGGGCCGAGTATTTCCTTGATGCGGGCGAGCAGGCCCTCGAACAGCCTTGCGTCCGCCTCGCTCAGCGGCTCCGCCTTCTCCTCGGCGGCCACGTCGTCGAAGGAGGCAAGGTCCTTGGCCTGGGCCTGCTCGGCGGACTTGAACGCGAACTCCTTGTAGGAGCCCATGTTCTCCAGCACGAACTCGTCGATGGGTTCGTACAGGAAGAGCACCTCGATGCCCTTGCGCCTGAACATCTCCAGGTGCGGGTTGAGCTGCATGGCCTCGCGGCTGGGGCCGGAGAGGTAGTAGACAGTCTTCTGCCCCTCGCGGGCGCGGGAGACGTAATCGGCCAGGCTCGTGAGCTTCCCGGCCTCCTCCATGGCGGAGGAGTCGAAGCGCAGAAGCTCGGCGTAGGTCTCGCGGTTGAGGAAGTCCGAGTAGCCCAGCTTGAAGATCCTGGCGTGCTCCTTCCACAGGGCGGCGTAGGCGTCCGGGTCCGAGGCGGCCTTCTTCTTCAGGCGCGAGAGGATCTCCTTGGCGACGGCCTGGGCGATGCGCCGAAGCACGATATTCTCCTGGAGCGTCTCGCGGGAGATGTTGAGCGGCAGGTCCTCGGTGTCCACCACGCCCCGGCAGAAGCGCAGGTACTCGGGCAGGAGTTCCGCGGCGTCCCTGGCGATGAGCACGCGGCGAACGTAGAGGTCCAGGCCGCGCTCCAGCTTCTGCATGCCCATGAACTCGTCGGCCTTGGCCGGCACGAACACCAGGGCTGAGAACTGCACCGGGGCGTCCACGTTCATGTGCACGGTCTCCAGCGGGGCCTCGGGGTCGTGGGTGAGGAAGGTGTAGAACTCCTTGTACTGATCGGCGGTGACGGCGCTCTTGGGCTCGCGCCACACGGCGGGCACCGTGTTCACGCGCTCGCCGTCCACCAGGATCGGGAAGGACACGAAATGCGAGTGGCGGTTGATGATGTCCCTGACCACGGCCGGGTCCGCGAACTCGGCGGCGGCGTCCTTGAGGTGTATCTCGATGGACGTGCCGCGCGGGACCTCGCCCTCGGCCTTCACGATCTCGTAGCCGCCCAGGCCGTCGGAAATCCACACCCAGGCCTCGTCGGACAGGGCGGAGCGGGTGGTGAGCACCACCTGCCGGGCGGCCATGAACACGGAGTAGAAGCCCACGCCGAAGCGGCCGATGATGGAGCTGGCCTTGGAGGCGTCCTCGCCCAGGGCCTTGAGGAAGTCCTCGGAGCCGGAGTGGGCGATGGAGCCGATGTTCTCCACCAGCTCGATCTCGGTCATGCCGATGCCGGAGTCGGTGATGGTGAGGGTGTGGTTGTCCTTGTCCGTGACGATTCGGATGTCCAGGGGCAGATCCTGGCCGGCCGCCTGGGAGCCCTTGTTCTGCTCGAAGCGCAACTTCTCCAGGGCGTCGGAGGCGTTGGAGATGAGCTCGCGAAGGAAGATTTCGCGGTTGGTGTAGACCGAGTGGGTGATGATATCGAGCAGCTTGACGATGTCGGCCTTGAACTCAAGCTTCTTTCCCTTCACGCTGTCGGACATTTTTCGACCTCTTCAGAAGTTATCGGGGTTGCTTGCCGTCTGGTTCTGCCCGGCCGGACCGGCCGGGTGGCGCCTAGCCTCACTGGAAGCCGCCAGAGCCGCATCCTCCGCCCATGTTGGTGGGGAAGGGGCCGGGCGCGAACCCGCCGTCGTCGCTTTTGGCGCTGGTGCGCCCGCACACCGAGGACAGGATGCGCTCCACATCGGCGGACTTGCAAGCGGGACAAGGCGGGGCCCCGGCCGAAGCGGACACGAGCTCCTCGAATCGGCGGCCGCAGGCCTTGCACTGGTATTCATAGAGGGGCATGGTGTTCTCCTTTGTCTCTTCAGGTCAACGCAAGACCTTAAACAGCAATAGCGCCCTGTCAAGGCGCTCCCCCTCGGCTGATTCGTTGACTGGCCCAACTCCCGGGCGTATATGGTTATGGGTCGGATTTTTTCGCGGGGGCGCCTTGACCGCCCGCGCCCCGTGATTATTGTAAACTTCGCCAATTTCTCCAAGGAGGACAATCGCATGGTCATCGACTTCAGTCCGTTTTTCGGGCAGCAGACGCCCCTCGACCGGATATTCGAGGCCTTCTGGTCCCCCGGGATGTCCATCTCCCAGCGTCCCTACGCCTATCCCCCGATGAACATCTCGGAAGACCAGGACAAAATCACCGTGCGCTGCGAACTGCCGGGCCTGGACATCTCCGAGATCGACCTCTCCCTCACCGAATCCTCCCTGGTGCTCAAGGGTGAACGCCAGGTGGCCAAGGGCAAGTACTACCGCCAGGAGCGCCCAACCGGCGCGTTCCAGCGCGTGATCAACATCCACTCGCCCATCGACAGGGAGAAGGTGTCGGCCAGGATGAAGGACGGCCTTCTGGAAGTTGTGATTCCCAAGTCCGAGGCCTCGAAGCCCAAGAAGATATCCATCGACGTCGCCTGATCCGGAGGACACCCATGAGCGAGAACACCAAGACCGAAGAGAAGGGGCTTCCCCGCGTCAAGCCCGCCACGGACATCGTGGAGACCGAGGACGGCTTCTACATTTACATGGACATGCCGGGCGTCTCCAAGGAAGCCCTGGTCATCGACCTCAACGAGGATGAGATCAAGGTCTCGGGCCGCACCTCGTACCCGGCCACCGACGGCGAGAAGCTCATTCACGTGGAGTTCGGCAACGGCGAATACTATCGCGGGTTCACCCTGTCCCAGATCGTGGACAAGGCCCGCATCAAGGCCCAGTTGAAGAACGGCGTGCTGGAGCTGCATCTGCCCAAGGCGGAGAAGGCCCAGCCGAGAAAGATCGAAATCCAGATGGGTTGACGCCAGCCCGGCCCGGCGGATGGCCGCCGGGCCGGGATGCGATACCACGACGGAGGCACGGGGACGGCGCACACGTCTCACCCTTGCGGAACGCCGCCCCGGCGTCCAACAGGAGGACACCATGTTCGAACGCTTCTTCCCCGCATTGCGCAAGAGCGAGCCGGCCGGAAGGTTCGTCAGTCCTTTCGAAGCCATGCAGAGCCTCATGCGCGACCCGTTCGCCGCATTCCCGGCGACGGCCTGGCAAATGGAACCCACCCCCTCGGTGGACGTGAAGGAAACCGACGGCGAAGTGCTCATCAGCGCCGAGATGCCCGGCATCGACCCCAAGGACGTGGAGCTGTCGCTTGAAAACGGCATCCTCACCATCCGGGGCCAGAAACGCGAGGAGCGCGAGGAAAAGCAAGGCGAGACCGTCATCTCCCGCGAGATAAGCTACGGATCGTTCTCGCGCTCGCTGGCGCTTCCGGGCGAGGTCCAGGCGGATAAGGCCACTGCCAGTTACGACAAGGGCGTGCTCAAGATATCCGTGCCCAAGGCCGAAGGTTCCAAGGCCACGCGCATCGCCATCCAGAGCTGACAGGCTTTGCGCCTTCCAGGGAAGGGGGCTTCCGGCGGAAGCACGCTGCAATAACGCGGCTCAGCCGGACGGGCATCCCCCGCCTCTCAAGCAACAGGACAAGACGGGCCGGGGAGGAATCCCCGGCCCTCGGATTCTCGCCAAATCGAGGCTGTTTGCATTGCGGGGCCGTTTGCCCTACTAAACTGTCGAAGGCGCACCCATGACGCGGCGGCGCGCCGAATATTCATCAAGAGGTACCGCAATGCTGCTTCTCGACGGCAAGGCCACCGCCCTGTCCATCCGCCAGAAACTCGCGGCCGAGGTCGAAAGCCTCGCCGGACTGCATGGCCGCGCCCCGCACCTGGCCGTGGTGCTCGTGGGCGAGGACCCCGCCTCCCAGGTATACGTGCGCAACAAGGAGAAGGCCTGCGCCGAGGCGGGCATCACCTCCACCGCACACCGCGTGAGCGGCGACATAACCCAGGCCAGCCTGGAGGAGATCGTCTCCGAACTCAACGGCGACCACTTAATCGACGGCATCCTTGTGCAGGCCCCCCTGCCCCGCCACCTGGACCTCCTCACCGTGCAGTCGCTCATCGACCCCGCCAAAGACGTGGACGGCTTCCACCCCATGAACGTGGGCAAACTCTCCATCGGCCTTCCCTGCCTGATGCCCTGCACACCGGCGGGCGTCATGGAGATCCTCAAGCATTACGGCATTTCTTGCGAGGGCAAGAAGGCGGTGGTCATCGGCCGCTCCAACATCGTGGGCAAGCCCATGGCGCTCATGCTGGCCAGGGCCGAGCTCATGGCCAACGCGACGGTCACGGTCTGCCACTCCCGCACGCCGGACCTGGCCGGGGAATGCCGCACGGCCGACATCCTGGTGGCCGCCATCGGCAGGCCCAAATTCGTCACCCGAGACATGGTCAAGCCCGGCGCCGTGGTCGTGGACGTGGGCATCAACCGCACCGGCCAGGGCCTCTGCGGCGACGTGGACTTCGACGCAGTCAAGGACGTGGCCTCGGCCATCACCCCCGTGCCCGGCGGCATCGGCCCCATGACCATCGCCATGCTGCTCTCCAACACCGTCAAGGCCTACAAGACGCGCATGGAGGCCTAGAGGAGGCGACTATGAGCACCCTGGTCACGGTGGCCAGCGACGCCTTCGCGGAAGGGGAACCCATCCCCGCCCGCCACACCTGCGACGGCGAGGACGTCTCTCCCCGCGTCATGGTCTTCGGCCTGCCCGAGGACACGATCTCCTGGGCCATCCTCTGCGACGACCCCGACGCCCCGGGCGGCGACTGGGTACACTGGCTGGTCTTCAATCTGCCGCCCAGCATGACCGAACTGCCCCAGGGCGTCCCGCCCGAAACCCTGGCTGGCGAAGGCGGCGTCACTGGCCTCAACAGTTGGGGAAACGCCCGCTGGCAGGGGCCTTGCCCGCCGTCGGGGACCCATCGCTACTTCTTCAAGGTTTTCGCGCTCGACACCGTGCTGGAGCTTCCGGCCGGGTCGAGCAAGGCCGAGTTTCTTGCCAAGGCGAAGGGGCACGCCCTTGGTCACGGCATGCTCATGGGACGCTATGAACGGTTTCGCTAGGGCTTTTCTGTCGGGAACGCTTGTCCTGCTGGCCTCGGGCGGCGTGGCCCAGGCGCAGCAGCTCTCCGTGTCCAGCCCCGCAATCAAGGACGGGGACCGCATGCAGCGAAACCTCGGCTGCGAGGCTGGCGAGCACTCCCCGGCATTGAACGTCGCGGGGGTTCCGGCCGAGGCCAAGACCCTGGCCGTCCTCATGACGGAACTGGACGCCCCCAAGGGAGGGGCCACGCTCTGGATGGCCTACAACATCCCCGCCGCTCCCTCGGTCCAGATAGCCGAGAACCAGCCGCGCGGACGCCAGATGAAGGGCGACGGGCTGCAGTTGCCCGCCTCGGGCGGCAAGCCTGGGTATTCAGGCCCCTGTCCGCCGCCCGGGGTCACGAGGCGCTACGCCGTGGAGGTCTTCGCCCTGGACACGGCGCTGGAACTTCCCGAGACCGCCAACCGGCAGGATTATCTGCTGGCCATCGAGGGGCACATCCTGGCCAGCGGCAGGATCACGGGGAAGTACAAGAAATAGGCGGAATCGCTATTGGTTCTCGACGAAAGCCGCAGTCCGAAGGGGCGGCGGCTTTTTTGCGTCCGACATAAGATATCGTAATCACCGACCAGGCATTCCTGCGCAGTCTCAACCTTCGCGCACTGCTCCCCTTTCCAAAAGCGAAAGGCCCGCGTATGCGGGCCTTTCTTGAGAAGGATCCTGGCAGCGACCTACTTTCCCACAAGCGGTCCTTGCAGTATCATCGGCGATGGAGGGCTTAACTTCCGAGTTCGGAATG
>JBMORI010000099.1:0-56953 GCA_049322415.1 Thermodesulfobacteriota bacterium
CGCCATGGCCACGTGTTTCCTTGCTGCTCTATACGGGCATAGCTTCCGGAAACTCTCCGATTATCTCCGCCCAAGAGTGTTTTCTCGAAGGGCCTGATGCCGGGAAAGCCTTGTCCGGAGCGGCTTGCCGTGGGAGCCGCGCATTGCGGCGACTATATGGGGGTATGCCCCCATATGGGGTGAAAAAAACCGCCTGCATACAATTCGTGGGACCTCGGCAAGGGAAGCCGGGAAAATAACAGTAGGAGGCCCTACGAATGACAAATCCCAATGGAAATGGTTCCGCCGCCAGCGGGCGGCGGACGGGCAGACAAGGAAGCTTGAGAGGTATGAGGAGGCGCTCGACCGGTTCGCTGGCTTCGAGCCGGGCGAATCCAAACTCTCAGACAAGGAAATCATGACCCGGGGCGCGGCCAGGTCCGGCGTGTCCGGCATCCCTGCTGCCGACCAGGTCTCCCGCCGCCCGGCTCCCCAATATCCGCCGTTCGGGGCCATTCTGGCCAAAATCATGGGGACGCCCGGGATGTATCACTTCTCGACGGCATCGATCTGGATGGCGGCGGCGGACAGCTTGGCGTGCGCGCCCGGCACTTTGGCTCCGGGCCTGTCTCGCCCATGGCAGGAAAAGATTGTCCGCGACTGGCCGGGCGGTTATGATGCGGGCGCGCCGCCAGCGCCACAATCCCCGCAAGGAGTCCCTCCCAATGACCGTATCCTCCCCATCCCGGAAGCGCGTGCTCGTGACGGGCGCGGCCGGAAATGTAGGATCGAAGCTCTGCCAGCATCTTCTCGACTCGGGACACGCCGTGGTCGGCGTGGACAACTTCTTCTCCGGCTACCGCTCCAACCTGGCCCCCTTCGAGGGGCATCCGGAGTTCGCCTTCCATGAGCGCTCCATCACCGAGCCGGGGCTTCTGGAGTCGCTGATCTCGGAGCACGGCCGCTTCGGAGCGGTGCTGCACATGGCCGCCGTGGTGAGCGTGCCCTATTCCATGGAGCACCCGGAGGAGACCATGGCCGTGAACCATTCGGCCACGCTGACCCTGCATTCCCAGGCGCGCGGCATGGGCGTCCCGGCCTTCGTGTTCGCGGGCTCTGCCGCCGAATACGGCCTGCCCATCGAGGGGGCGGCCTCCGAGGACATGGCGGGCGAGCCGCAAAGCCCGTACGGCTGGGCCAAGTACCTGTCGTCCAAGCACATAGCGTCCTCGGGCTTCGGCTGTTCGCTGCGCTTCTTCAACCTCTACGGCCCGGCGCGCGGCAAACCCGGCCCCTACGACGGCGTGGTGCGGCGCTTCATGGCCATGGCCCTGAACGGGGAGCCCCTGACCATCTTCGGAGACGGCGAACAGACCCGCGACTTCGTGTACGTGTTCGACGCGGTGAAGGCGGTGCTTCTGGCTGGGGGGCTCTGGGGGGACGCGGGGCCGCTGTCCGGGGTGTTCAACGTGGGCACGGGCCGCTCCACCACGGTGACGGAGCTGGCCATGCTCCTGGCGCGCCTGGCGGGGAAGGATCTGCCCATCTCCTATCTGCCGGAACGGGCCGGGGATCTGCGCCACTCGCTGGCGGACGTCTCCAGGCTTGAGCGCGAGGGCGGCTTCAGGCCCTCCACCATGCTTGAGGACGGCCTGAGGACCACCATGGACTGGTTCAGCGCCAACAGGGCGGAGCTGGTCTGAGCGCGGGCGCCTCTCAGGGGCGGCCGGGAGGCGCGCAGTAGAGCACCGTGTCCAGGTGCGTGCCGGTGTGGTGCCCCAGATGGAGCGCGTAGGACGGCTCCAGCTCAAGCACGTGGAGCGGCAGCTCCCACAGGTCGCGCCACTCGTGGTACAGGCATATCTGGAGTTTCGGCCTGAAGCGCCGGATGGTCCTCTCCGCCCCGCGCAGGGCCGCCAGCTCCGCCCCCTCCACGTCGAGCTTGATGAGGTCCACCCGCTTAAGACCCCTGCTTTCCACGTAGTTGTCCAGGGTGAGCGTGTCTACCTCCGTGCCTCCTTCCCCACCGACCCTGTTTCCAGCGGGCATGCCGAAGGACTCGAAAAAGGACGTGGTCCCGTCGCTGTCCCAGAGCGCGGCGCATACCGCCTGGACTCCCTCCAGCCCGGCGGCCGACACGTGCGCCGCGAGCGCCCCGAAGACCGACGGGGTTGGCTCGAAGCAGTGGATGATCGCCTTGTTGCCGGATTGTTCCAGGAACAGCTCCGCCGTGTCGCCTTTGGCCGCGCCGCCGTCTATGACCACGTCGCCGGGGCGGGCCAGCGCCTTGGGGTGCGCGTAGAGGGGGTAGGGCGACAGGGCGGGCATGGGAGTTCCGTAGAATCGCAGCCGGAGGAGGTTCTCGAAGGTCTCGCGGGAGAGGCGGTCGGCCAGGCTGTCGCGGACGCGCTCCAGTTCCGGCGCGTGGCGGCGGAGCAGGGAGAGCGGCGGGGCCTCGGTCAGTTCGTCGCGATAGACGTCCGTGAGGCCCAGGGAGACGAGCTGGGGAAAGATGGCCAGGTGGGCGTAGCTGGCGATGATCACCGGCGTGCCGGGCGACTCCTCGCTGAAACGCGCCGGGGAGAGAACCCGAAGGCCGTCGATCTCATGGCCCTGGCGCGCCGGGTTGTTGTCCAGAAAGCAGGGCACCGCGATCCCCAGGCTCTCAAGCCTCAGCCTGCACCGGCGGCCGCGAAGCCCCGTTCCGAGCACCGCGAGGCGTTCAGGCAGTTCGGCTTCGAAGGGGTTGAAGGGTCTGGCCGTGGCGGATTTGAGTAATTCCTGAAACATGCCGGTTCCTTGGAGATTGGCCCCGGCAACGTCTGCCGGGTCATGGAGCGTAGCAACGGGCGTGCCTGGACTCCGCCGCGCGCCCCCGCATCAGAGCCGGTGCGAATCCGAAATGGCCTTGTGCTGGGCCACGAGCAGCCGCAAGAGCTCGGAGCACATGGCCTCCATGTGCTCGAGGAAGTGGCGCGCGCCGTCCATGCGTTGGCCAAGCGTGGAACCCTCGAACCATGCGGCGTGGAACCTGGCGTTGTCGAACGTGCCGAAGCGCTGGAGCATGAAAGAGGAGTTGTCCAGGTCGCTGGCTGCGATGAAGTCCCGGGCGGCCTCCAGGCTGCCCCCCGCCTCGCGGGCGGCGCGCTGTTTGGTCTTCCAGCGGGTCATTTCCTGGCGGATGTAGTCGAGCACCCTCTGGGCCCGCTCCGAGAAGTCCGAGCGGGGGATGGCCTCCAGCCGCCCGGCCAGGGACGGGGCTTCCGGCAGCCCGGGCGAGGGGTCGAAGGCGATGCCGGGTCCGCGCAGGATGCTGGCGGGGCAGAGGTTGATCACCTCCAGGGAGGCCTGCCGGATGCGGTCGGCGAACCACTGCGCCGCGTCCAGGAAATTGAGCGTGGTGAACATGCGGCTGCCGTCGGCCGCCGTGACGGGATAGAGCTCGGGCCACCTGCGGGAAAGGCCCTCGCCGCGCGCCCCGGACGCGTGGGCCTCGTGCTGGCTGCCTGCGGCGTAGTTCATGCAGTAGGGGTCGGGCGAGGAGAGCTGCACCCCGGCCAGCACGGCCTTCACGCACCCCATGTACTCGGCCAGGGCGAAGGCCGTGGTTATCACGGAGCCGTGCAGGAGCAGCGAATCCCGCTTGGGGAAGGGCTGGCCGGGGAAGTTGCCGAAGAAGCGGATGTCCCCGAAGCTGCCGCCGCCCGTGGTGGAAAGGCAGTGAGGCACGAGGGTGACTCCGTCCATTGGCGGAAGTCCCGCGAGCGTGGGTTCGGACCCGATGGAGGTGTCGTTTATGACCACGAAATGCGGCCTGATCCCGGCGGCCAGCAGCGGCTTGACCGCGCTGTTCACGGCGATGACCAGCGCCCTGTCGCTGTTCGCCCGGATGAAGTCCAGGCTTTGCGCCAGCGCGGGCCCGGCGGCGCAGAGGATGGCCGCGTGCCCGGTGAAGGCTCCCAGCAGGTCGGAGAGCGTGCCCGAGCGCAGGCAGGGCTCCAGGTTCTCGTAGTGGTGCTTGAAGCGGTCGTAGATGGCGTCGCGCACCATGGGCCTAAGCGGCAGGCCCCGGATGTTCTCCTGGCTTTCCAGGGCGTAGATGACGTTGCGGTAGTAGAAGAGTTCCACCAGCTCCTCCACCCGGCGCGCGTACTCGGGCAGGGCGTCCGCGAGGCCCTCGCGCTGGAAGAAGAGGGGGTATCCCTGCTCGCAGAGGTCCTCGGGCAGCATGGAGAGGAGCGGAACGTCCAGGGCGTCGGGGTCGCCGCCGACGAAGAACACGCCCTTGCCCGCCAGCGCGTGGGGCTTGAGCCCGGACAGGTAGCGGTCGAGGCGGTCCAGGTCCGGCTCGAAGACCAGGCAGACTCCTTCGGGGCGGGCCAGGGCGGCCCTGAACTGGGGGGAATCCTCCGCGCCCAGGAAGACCAGCAGGCGCGTCAGGCGCATGGCCTCGTCAAGCGCGGTTCCCGGGGGCGGGGTCGAGAAAACCGGCGGCGCCTGGACTGCGGCGGCGAAGGGCCGGGCGATGGAAGGGTCGCAGTAGTCCCACATGGCCGCGTGGTGGTGATACGCGTGGCCGCCCTCGCCCCCTTCGTGGCGTCCGGCGCTCCGGGAGGCCACGGCCAACAAACCCAGTTCCTGGAAGACCGCCAAGAATTTCATGCCGGGTCAGTATCCCATGGAATCCCGGCAAGGCAACCTGTTGCTTTGGGGGAGCGCTTCTTGCAAAGTTCTCCAGCCGGACGTCTTTTCCGCCCACACCGCAACCCGGAAGGAACATGAAAGTCTCCGTAGTAGTGCCGACCTACAACCAGGCCAGCTATCTCCCGGCCTGCCTGGATTCGCTCTGGTTCCAGAGCCATCCGGACCTGGAGATCGTCGTGGTGAACGACGGCTCCGCGGACGAGACCGCGCGGGTCATTGACGAGTATCTGCGCCGGATCGAGAGCGACAAAGCCTCCTTCGCCAGCTTCTACGACCCCGCGAGCGACGTGCTGGAGCGTGTCCACCATCCGCGCTACCCCTCGGCAGGGCGCGAGATAAGGGTGATCACCCATCCGGAAAACAAGGGGCTGGCCGCCGCGCTCAACACCGGGTTCGGGGCGGCGGCGGGCGAGGCCTGCACCTATGTGCCCTCGGACGACTGGTGCATGCCGGACATGCTCCTCGAGCTGGACCGCGCCCTGAGCGAAACCCCGGCCGACTTCGCCTACTGCGACATGCTCATCGTGGACGACGCCTTCCGGGTGTCGCGCCGCTTCGACCTGCCGGACTACTCCTTCCGGCGCTCCTTCGCGGACTGGTACCTCTGCGGCGACGCCAAGCTCTACCGCCGCGAGCTGCACGAGCGCTTCGGCTACTACGACGAGGCGCTCCTGGCCCACGACCACGACCTCTTCCTGCGCTTCGCCATGGGCGGCGCGCGTTTCGCCCACGTGGCCAAGGCCCTGTTCTGCAAGCGCGACCACGCCGGGGGCCGCGAGGTGCACATCCACGCCCCCCAGAACTGGCGGCGGCTCATCGGCGAGTCCAAGAGGCTGGTGCTGAAGGCCCGCGAGCACCTGGAAAAGACCGGAGGCGCGCCGTGAGCGGACCCTTTTCTCCGCAGGAGCCTTTCTACCTGCACAAGCCCGGCCAGCCCGCCGCAAGCGGCGTCCTAGACGTGGGGCTTAGGTGCGTGCACTCCTGCCGCTTCTGCTACTACTCCTTCCACCAGGGCTCCGAGGACCAGTTTGCGCCGCTTCGCAAGGCAAGCCTGCGCTCCACCGGGGACTGCCGGGAGATCGTGCGGCTCTTCGCCGCGCAGGGCTTCAAGCGCTTCGACGTGACCGGCGGCGAGCCCACCCTGCACGAGGACCTGGCGGAGATCATCCGCTACGCCAGTTCGGAGCTTGGCCTGTCCGCGCGGGTGATCACCCTGGGGCAGCTTCTGGGCAAACCGGGCAAACGCTGCGCCAAATACATGCTGGACGACCTGCTGGACGCAGGCGTGGCGGATTTCCTCTTCTCCCTGCACGCCGTGGATGAGGACACCTTCAGGGACTTCACCGGCGGCAGCTTCGAGCGGCTGCGCCGGGTCATGGCCGCGCTGGACCGCGAGGGCATCCAGTACGGCGCGAACACGGTGGTCTTCCGGGGCAGCACGCCGATCCTGGCGGACATCGCGCGCCGCGCGGCTGACCACGGCGTGTTCCAGCACAACTTCATCCTGTTCAACGCCTACCACGCCTGGTCCGGCTCGGCCCGCGCGGCCGGGGTGCAGGAGTCCTACGGGGCCATCGGGCCCAGGCTCGCCGAGGCGGTAGGCATCCTCGCCGCCTCGGGCGTGGCCGTGAACATCCGCTACGCGCCGCTGTGCGCCTTCCCTGAGCTCAGAAGGCACGTGGTTGGGGTGATGGGCCAGCAGTTCGACCCCTACGAGTGGCGCAACCGGGCCTGCAACCCGGACCGCGAGCCCGCCTACTGCGCTGCTCCCGTGGAGCTGCCGGAGGACGGCGTGCGCGAGGTGCACGCCTACTCGCCGCTTGACGGGAAGCTTGAGAACGGCGTCCGGCTGACGGGCATGCGCGGAAACGGATTCAAGGTGTTCGCCGGGCCGTGCGCGGAGTGCGCGGCGCGGGGAGCCTGCGACGGCCTGGACAGGGGATACCTGGAGCTTTACGGGGACGCCGAACTGAAACCCTTCGCGGACATCGAGACGCGCGGGCCGCTGCTCAAGGACCGCCTGGACTACGCCGGAGCCTTCGTGGTGAAGCTGGCCGCCAGGGCGGACATGCGCGCGGCCATTCAGGAAGCTGGCCGCGAGGCCAGACAAGGCTAGTCAGGAGCCATTGGGGGGAGAGAAAATGCCCCCGGCGGCCAAAGGCCTGCCGCCCTTTGGACTCCCCTCCGGCTTCGGGGCTTTCACCGGTGAATATGAAGAATGAACGGGAGGCACGCTTGGGCGCGCCTCCCGTTCATTCTTGATCAGCGTTGCAAGCCGCGAAACAACCGATGTTCCTGGGTGGAGCCCCGGCGGGTATGCCGCGGCAGCCGGTCATGCCCCCGGCGAGGCCTCCCAGGGGGGCAGCGCCTCAAGCCTCTTGGGCCAGGGCGTCCTGTCCAGCTTCAGGCGCGAGAGCCTGAAGAGCCAATAACGGATTCGCAGCTTCCACTCCGGGCCCGGCAGCACGTCCGGATGCTTTCCCGCGGCCTTGCGTATCTCCTCCCAGGTCCCCACCCGGAAGAGCATGGTCACGAAGTCCTTGCGCCCGAGGATGGGCTTGAAGCGGTCCTTGTTGCCCAGCATGTGGTCGATGATGGCCTGGCGGAACTCGGCGTGCGGCGGGTGCTTGGTCATGCAGCCCACGGAGTTGATGGCCCCCAGCACCGGGTTTGAGCCGAAGTTGTTCTCCCCGTGGCGGCGGTAGCAGCCGTGGATGGTGGGGATGAGCAGCGAATAGCCGATCAGGTTGGCGAAGTGGGCGATGTAGTAGTCCGCGCAGATGCGGAAGGTGCGCGGCTGGTTCTCAAGGATCAGGCGCAGGGTGGTTGTGCGGAACATCATGGAGCTGGCCGTGGCCCATATCCAGAAGCCGCGCTGGAAGGTGGTCTTGCGCACGTAGCGGTAGCTGCCCTTGGAGTGGTGGTCCAGGTGCTCGCCGGAGACGATGCGCCCCTGGCCGTCGATCTGGTACTGGTTGGAGCTGGTGAAGGCCACGGGCTTTCTGCCCAGGTGGGTGCGCAGGTGGACCTCCAGGAAGTCTTCCAGCAGCACGTCGTCAGCGTCCAGGAGCACGGTGAACACCCCCTTGGCGTGGGCGAGCCCGGTCTTGAAGCCCTCCATCTGGCCTCCGTTTCGCTCGTGCGGCACGAACCTGAAGCGTCCGGCGGCCTCGGAGGAGTCCACGAACCTGCGGATGATGTCCGGGCTATCGTCCGTGGAGCGGTCGTCCACCACCACGCATTCCCAGTGGGGCCAGGTCTGCCGGGCCACGGAGCGCAGGCAGTCCAGCACGTAGGGGGCGTAGTTGTAGCTGGTGACGATCACCGTCACCAGGGGCTTCTCGATGCCCGCCCGGTCCAGGCGCTGGTCGGCCAGGGCGGGGCGGAGGGGGACTAAGGGGGAGGCTTGATGCATGCGATTATTCCGGTGAGGGCTTGCCGAGCTTGAGGGAGCGGACGAACGCCGGGCCTATGGCGGTTGGGAGGAATGTGTATTCCAGGCCGCGCCGGGCGCATTCCAGGGCCAGGTTGCGCACGCCCTCCCGGACCGGGGCGGGCGTGCGTCTGGAGAAGAAATCCTTGGCGATGGTCACGTGACGGACGCCGGACTCGGCGCAGCGCTCCACGAAGGCGTCCGTCTCCTCGCGCCCGGCGTTGCCCGGGGTGACGATGTACTTGATCCTCACGAGTTCCGGATTCAGGCGGACGTACGCCGCGATGTTCTTCCACACCGCCTCGAACGCGTCCACGTTGCGCACGGCGCGGTACGTCTCGCGGGTGCCCGCGTCCACGCTGCAGACGATGGTCAGCTTCCCGGCGGCGAGACCCTGCTCGATCACGGGCGAGCGGACCAGGGCGTTGCTGTAGACCAGTCCGGACGCGCCGTCGTCCAGCATCAGTCTCGTGATCGGCCCGAAATGCGGATTGATGGAAGGCTCCCCGAATCCCCCCCAGTCGAAGCTGTAGCTCGGCGCGAGGCGCCCTTCCTCGCGCAGCAGGCCGAAAACGGCCTGGGGGTCGTAGTCGCAGCGGGGCATGGAGTCCTTCACGTTGCAGTAGGAGCAGGCCAGGTTGCAGGTGGTGCTGGTGTCCATGTGCAGGAGAGTGACCTTGTCCGTGTCCACGGGGTTGGCCGTGGGGACGAGCTCCGGGCAGGAGGCGCAGAAGGGGCATTCGCCCCGGTCGATGCCGCCGATGAGCCGCCTCCGGATGCCGTCCAGGCGGGAGAGGGCGCGGGCCGGGTCAGTGGCGTGCACGAGGTCGGGCATCCAGCAGCACAGGGAGAAGCCGGTGGGGCGGAGGTAGAGGGCCGTCAGGGACATGCACCGGAAGCGGCGTCCGTCCCGTGCTCTGGTGTCTTTCGGATGGGCGTTCAGGGGGTGCTTCCTGGCGTTGAGCATCCCCAGGGCCTCTTCATCCGGAAGGTCCAGGTAGGGAATGGCCTCGCATTCCTCCAGAAGAACATGGTAATCCGTCACCCCCCGGCGGGCGAGTTCCTCGCCGATGGCCTTGTGGTAGTAGGAGGCCACCACGATGACCGGCCGGACCGCGCCGTGGGCACGCAACAGTTCCGGCAGCTCGGACACCGGATGGACAGGCAGCCCCTCCGCCCGTCCGGGCTTGAAGGAGTCCAGAAAACCCACCGCCTTGAGGCCGCTTCCATGGGTTTTCATGCTTCGCAAAAAAGACCTGCCCCGCCCGCCCGCACCGTAGACGAGCACCTCAGCTCCTTCGGGCAGCTCGCGGGGGTGGGTGAAGTATCTCGGTTTCGGGGCGTGCCCTGCCTCTGTCATGGGCGATCCTTTCATGGAGCGGTCAGCCGTTCACGACGCCCAATGGGCGTCCTCGTCTTCCACTATCTTCACCTGATGGAGTATGTAATGCAGGGGGTTGTCCCCGGCGGCCGCGTCCTGCGCCTGTGCTTCGTCCGCCCCGTACAGCGAGGCGTAGTCGCCGTGGAAGCCGTCGCAGATCTTCGACAGGCCGCAGGCTCCGCAGGCGGGGGCGTACTTGTAGCCGCAGTGTTCGCGGGCGCGGATCAGGGCGCTGTGGCGGTACTGGTCCCCGATGGTCACGGAGGCGTCCTCCAGGTAGCCGTCGTGCCCGAAAAGCTTGGAGCGCGTGTTCGCCCACTTGAGGCTGACGGGCTCCTCCAGGCTGCCGTCTCGGCGGCGCTGCGGGTTGCGCCCGGTCCAGGACCAGGAGGCGTAGTCCCACTCGTGCAGGTCGTAGGGCAGCTGCTGGAAATTGTAGAAGCTCTTGCGGTGGCGCTCAGGGGCCTGGCACAGCGGCAGGTAGCGCACGTTGGCCTCCACGCCGTTCTCCTCCAGGTAGTCCAGGGCGTCCACCAGCGGGCCGCGCACGTCGGCGTAGCGGGGCACGTCGTCGCCGGAGCGGCCGCCCTTCTGCTGGTCCTCGAAGGGGTTGAAGGCGATGAAGTTCACCACCCGAGCCCCGGAGGACACGGCCAGCCTGGATATCTCGCCCAGGTGGCCCAGCACCGAGCGGGCCAGCACGCAGTTGAAGCGGAAGGGGATGCCGAGCGCCACCAGGTTGTCCAGGGCCTTCATCTGGCGGGCCGAGCCGCCGGGAAGGCCCACGGCCTTGTCGTAGTCCTCGCGCAGGCCGTGCACCGAGACCAGCAGGTCGCGGAGCCCGGCGTCCATGAGCTCCCGGCAGCGCTCGCGCTTGTCCAGCACCACCGCGTTGGTGATGAGCGTGGGCAGAAGGCCTATTTCGCGGCAATGCGCCACCAGGGCGTTTATGTCCGGGTAGATGGTGGGCTCGCCGCCCTGGATGTCGATGGCCGCGTTGCCGTAGTGCTCCCGCAGGGTGGAGCAGATGGCCTTGGCCTTGTCGAAGCTCATGAAGGGGTGGTCCGGGTGCTCGGAGGAACTGATCCGGTTCTGGAAATAGCAGAAGTGGCAGCGCAGGTTGCAGGTCTGCCCGAGCCAGAGCACGCCGCGCCGGGTCAGCACGCGCCGCGTGGTTTTGGAGAATCCTTTGCCGCCTTCGGGCATATGGAGGTCCTTTCAGAAAAGTTGATACGGCGTCGGACGCGGCGCTAGGGGCAGCGTTCCTGGTTCCCGTCGCAGGCGCGGTTGCCGCCGTCAAGGCGGTCCGCGATGCGCTTGCGGTACTGGGCTTCCTCTTCCACCTCGGACATGTACCAGTTGGGATGCGGGTTCCAGTTCTCCGGCAGATCGGCCCCGGTGAAAAGCTCGATGCGCTTGCCGCGCGTCTTTGAGGGGCGGATGCGCTCGAGCCGTTCCAGGTTCGAGGGGCTCACGTCGTCCACCTCCTGGGTGGACTTGCGCCTGGGCAGTGGGATGGCGCAGCCGCAGCCGGGGCACCAGCGCTCCTTCTGCTCCGTGAACTCGTGGGGCTCGCGCTTCCACCATCCGGGCTCCACGGGCCAGCCGCCGGGACCGTCGAAGAGCATGTCGAAGGCGGCGGCCACCTCGCAGAAGAAGGCTCCCTTGGGGGTGATGGTGGCGGACCAGTACGTCTGCACCCAGCAGTTGTCGATGAGGCTCCACATCTTCACCGGGTCGGGCACGGCGTCCTTGGCGGCAACAAGCACCGGCTGGTGCAGGATGGCGTCGATGGAGTGGTCGTTCAGGTAGAGGTTGCCGTACACGTCCTTGATGAGCTCGCCGTACCTGGCCGAGAGCTTCTCGGGTATGGTGGACCAAAGCCCGCGCCGTTTCTTGTCGGGAATTTGACTTTGCAGATAGCGGGCGAACTTCTCGAACTCGGGGTGCAGCAGGGGCTCGCCGCCGATGGTGCCCACCATGCCCGGGAAGTCGGCGAGGGAATCCACCGCGCGCTTGAACATCTCGAAATCCATGTAGAACGGCTTGCGATGATGGCCGATCAGGCGCGTGCAGTTGGAGCACTTGTTCACGCAGGCGTTGGTGATGTCTATCTGGATTATCTTCATCTGGTGGAGCGGTATCATGGCTTTATGTCCTCCGGACACAGGCGCTTTCCGGCCCTTCGGAGGCCGGGGGAGTGCGTCGCATGCGTGACGGGATTTAGCAAGAAGCGTTCCCTGGCAGTGGCGGCATTGCTTCTCTGGAAATGCACGGTCGGGTTCAGGACCATTCCACCCCGGCATCGAGGTTGACTGCGTCCGATGGGAAGAGAGCCTTGAAGCGGGCCTCGAAAGGGTCCAGGGCATCCATGCCCGAAGCAGCGACCGCCACTTCCCTGGCCTTTCGTATCAGCTGGGCCTGCCGGAGGAAAGCGGTGCTCATGCGGAGGTCCCCGAGGCGGCGGTAGCTGACCGCGCAAATGTCCAGCAGATAGGGCGCTGTGGGATTGTGCCTGAGCCCCCTCCTGGCGATCTCGTTGGCGTCCTGGCCGTAGCCCTTGAGCAGGAGGCAGAACGCGGCCAGATAGGCCGCCAGGGGATGGTCCCATGCCTGTTCCCGGGATGCGTCCAGATGTTCCAGGGCCTTTTCGATCCTCACCGGCTTGTCCAGGCTGCAATCCAGGAAAGCGGAGATGGCATTCTCGAAAGCCGCCGAGTTTATTGGGGAGCATACCTGGGGCGGAATCCGAATTGGCATGTCGAACTCGAACGGACAAGCCGGGCAGCCGACGCGCTGGGCCCCCCTGTCGGCGTGGACGGGGATGGCGTTCAGCCCCGTCACGCGGACGGTTATTTTGCAGTGCGGGCACACGCAATCGGCCGCGCCGCCGTCCTCGTCAGGTTGCACCCGCTCAACCTTGCAGGGGAAGGTCATTGATTCGTGGAAGGTCCAGACCCGGCGCAACATGGCCACCCATTCTGGCCTTGGCATGGAGGTGAGGTTCACCAGCGGACAGCCTTTCTCCACGTATTCGAGGGGATCGGCGATGACTCCTCTCTCCAGCGCCTGCTTGTAGATGGCAGTGCCTGGCCAGCAGTCGATCTTGCCGAGGTTGATGCCGTATTTGCGATGAGCGAGCCACCACTCCAGAGTTTCCCAGGCGGTGTCCGTCGTTTCGGCCGGGTCGCCGAAGATGAAGTTCCCGAACACCCGCAGGCCGCTTTGATAGGTGTCCTCCAACGCTCTGGCCACCTGCTCGGGCTTGAGGCGCTTGTTCATGTTTTTGAGTACGGTGGGGCACATGCTCTCCAGGCCGTAGAACAGCAGAGTGCACCCGCATTCGCGCATCAGGCCGAGCAGTTGCCTGTCCACTATCTCCACCCGGACCTGGGTGCTCCAGGCGAGACCGAGCGGCTTCACCCGCTCGCAGAACTCCACGATGCGTTCCTTCTTCAGGGCGAATATCTCGTCTATGAGGCCGATGTTCGTCAGGCCGAATTCACTCTTGAGATAGGCCAGTTCGTCGATGACGCGTCCGATGGAGTTGAATCGGTGCTTGCCCCGGCCCATCACGCAATAGCAGAAGGTGCAGTGGAAGGGGCAGCCCCGGCTTGTGGTGATGGCCTGGAAGGGGTTGCGCTTCAGGCATTCGCCGAAGCCGAACCCGTGGTAGTCGGGCAGCGGGAGGGAGTCCAGGTCTTTGACGTAGGGGCGTTCGGGGGTGCGCAGAAGCGAACCATCGGGGTTCTTGAGCAGAAGGCCGGGAACGTCCAGGAGGCTTTGTCCCGACTCAAGGCGAGCCGCAAGCTCCACGGCGGTGTCCTCGCCTTCGCCGAGAACGCCGATGTCGGCCTGCATGGCCGAAAGAACAAGCGGCTCGCTGCCCAGCAGTCCGCCGCCGAGCACCGTGGCAACGGAGGGGATCAACTGCTTGGCCAAATCGAAAAGCCGTCTGATGAAGCCGAAAGAGGGCGTCATTCCGCCACACCCGACTGCGGCGGGGCGGAGCCGCTTCATGTCTTCGGCGAACGCGCTTTCCCAGTCGTCCTCAAGATCCAGGTTGCGGCAATGAACGTCGTGCCCGGCGGCCTTGAGCACGGAAGAGATCATGGCCAGGCCCATGGGGAAGTGGTAGCGGCCCAAGCCGTCGAAAGCAGGCGAGACCAGAAGAAATCTCACTGCGCCCTCCTTTGTGGCGTCATTTCACGAAAAGGCGCAGCCACCATTCGAAATTGAGCAGCGACCATATGAAAAGCCGGCGGTTGGCCCGCCCTTCCAGATGGTCCATGACCAGGGAGCGGACCAGGGACCGGTCCAGATAGTCGTATATCCTGGCCTTGCTCCCGATGATGAGGGCGCGCACGTAGTTGATGCTGTCGCCCTTGAACCAGGACGCGTCCGGAGCCGAGAATCCCTGCTTGGCGGCCTGGCTGATGACCGGGGGGACGTAGTGCGAGAGAACCTTTCGCAAGAGGAGCTTGCCGTCGCTGGTCCGGCGGTGAAAGATCTCGGTCTTGGGGCCGGGCGTGTTCTCGTTGACCCGGTCGGCCTTCACGTTGGAGAGCACCTTGAACCGGGCGGGAAGGCCCTGGGCGAAATCGACCAAGTCGTTGTCGAGGAACGGGACCCTCGCCTCCAGCCCGTAGGCCATGGACAGCTTGTCCTCCACCATCAGCAGCCCGTGCAGGAACGTCTTGGCCTCGAAGGTCATGGAGCAGTGCAGGGCCTCCTCCAGCCGGGACACGCGCGGAGGGGGGGAGGGAAATATTGACCTGAAGACGTCGTAGGAGTTGATCTGTCCGGCTTCGTTTTTCACGGGGGTGAAAAGGTCCCCGAGCCTGTCGTCGGGCACGAGCCTTTGCCAGAAACCGTAATAGGCCCTGGAATAGGAGTCGAAGCCGGTGAAGTCGTCCCCGCGGAAGTATCTCCAGGGGTAGCCTCCGAATATTTCGTCCCCTCCGGTCCCGGTGAGAACCACCTTGACGAAGCGCGAGGCCAGCTTGCTCACCGCCAGGTTGGGATAGCTCTGGCCCACCCTGGGCTCGTCCAGATGCCAGGCCACCATGGGCAGCAGGCGTTCCATGTCGCCGGACTTGAGCACCACCTCGTAATGCTCCGTTCCGAGGAGGTAGGACAGATGCTCGGCCCTGTCGCGCTCGTCGAAATTGAGCTCCATTCCGGACGCGCTGTGGAGGTCGAACCCGCATGTGAAGGTCTTGAGGTGATCGAGGCTCTCCGCCGCCAGGCAGCAGACCGAGCTGGAGTCGATGCCGCCGCTGAGGTAGGCCCCCACCTCCACGTCGCTCACCAGCTGGCGCTTGACGGCCTGCTTGAAGAGACGGTCGCATTCCTCGGCCAATCCGGCCTCGTCCGCCTCGGCGTGGTGTTCCTGGAAGTCGAAGGCCCAGTACCGGGTGAATACCGGCTCGCGCCGGGTTCCCCCGGCCACCGCGACGGCCCAGCAGCCAGGCGGGAAAGTCTGGACGCCCGCGAAGAGGGACCGGTCCGAGAAGATGTTCTGGAAGGTGAAGTATTCCACCAGGGCGGGCACGTCCACTTCCGCCCGGCAGAGCCCCGAGGCCGGGAACGCCTTGATCTCGGAGGCGAAGAGCAGGGTGTTCTTCCGGATCGTCCAGTACAGGGGCTTCACCCCGTAGCGGTCCCTGGCGAGGGTAAGGCGGGAGCGGTTGTGGTCCCAGACCGCCAGGGCGAACATGCCGTTGAACCTGTCGAAGCAGGTTGGCCCCCAGCGTCCGAAGGCCTTGAGCACCACCTCGGTGTCGCCGTCGCTGGCGAAGGAAACGCCCTCGTCTTCCAGCTCCCGGCGCAACTCCCTGAAGTTGTAGAGCTCTCCGTTGTAGACCAGCGTCAGTCCCGCGAGCGGGTCGGTCATGGGCTGGTCCGCGCGCTCGGATAAATCGATGATGGCCAGCCTGCGGTGGCCGAACCCGGCGGGGCCGTTTACGAATACGCCCTGCCCGTCGGGCCCCCGGTGGGCGAGGGCGTCGTTCATCCGCCCCACCGCGCCGGGATCGGCGGGAGCCCGGTCAAGGTTCACGAGGCCGCAGATGCCGCACATGCCTAGCGCCCGGGTCCGTTCACGAGGGAGTCCAGGCAATGCACGACCCGCGCCTGGTCGTCCGGCGTGAGGTCGTGGTGCAGGGGCAGAACCAGGCTTCGCGCGAAGGCGCGGGCGCTCGTTTCCAGAGGCCCCTCGAAGCGCGTGCCCGGGTCCTCGATGAAGGCCGGCTGCAGGTGGAGGGCGAAGCTGCCGATCTGCACCTCGATCCCCTGGGCGCGCATCCGCTCCCAGACGTGGTCGCGGCCGTCCAGAAGGACGCAGTAGCTCTGCCGGGCGTGGGTCGCCTCCGGCGGGACGGCGGCCCGGGTCACTCCCCGGACGCCCTCCAGCAGCCGGTCATACTCGCGGGCCAGGGTCTCCCTTCCCTCCAGAATCGCGTCGAAACGCCGCATCTGGGGGATGCCCGCGGCTGCGGCCAGGTCGGAGAGCTTGGCGTTGGTGCCGATGGTGGCGAACACCGTCCTGGGTCCCGTCGGGCCGGGGAGCATGCCGAAATGGCGGTAGGCGTCCACGCGGCGCGCCAGTTCGGGGTCGGAGGTGGTGACCATTCCGCCTTCCCCGGTGGTGACGGATTTGCGCGGGTGCATGCTGAAGACCGTGACGTCGGCCAGGGAGCCGGTCCTGCGTCCGTCCCATGCAGCGCCGATGGAGCATGCGGCGTCCTCGATGACCTTGAGCCCTCTGGCTCTTGCCGCGTCCATCAGGGACGGATCGACGGGGCAGCCGAAGAGGGACACCGGCATGACCGCCTTGGTGCGCGGCGTGATCGCCGCTTCCATGCGGCGCCGGTCCAGGACGAGGGTCCCGGGGTCGATGTCGGCCAGGACGCATTGCGCCCCCACGATGCGCACGGCTGCGGCCGAGGCGGGGTAGGTGAAGGCCGGGACCACCACTTCGTCGCCCGGCCCCACACCAAGGGCGCGCAAGCCCAGCTCCAGGCCCACCGTGCAGTTAGTGACGGCAAGGGCATGGGAAGCGCCGGTATAGCCGGACCAGAGGCTCTCCAGCTCGCGGACGGCCGGACCCTCCGCGATCATGCCGCTGTCCAGGGCCTGGATCACGCGGCGTTTGACCTCGTCGTCGAGCGGAGGTTTGACAAGGGGTATGCGGTTCATTCCGGCTGTCCCTCAGGCCTTGTTCTTGCCGGTCTTGAGCGCCGAGCGCTCGATGTGGTCCTTGCGCCAATTAACGAGGTTCCTGAGCCCTTCCAGGAGCGGCATCGAGGCCTTGAAGGAGAGCTCGCGCTCAGCCTTGGCCGGGCAGCCGACACGGTTCTTGACGAAGGTCACTCCGGCGGGCTCGAACTGGGGCTTCAGGTCCGACCCGGCGGCTTCGAGCACCATGAAGGCCAGCTGCTTGAGGCTGGTCTTGATGCCGGTGCCCACGTTGTAGAAGCCTTCCCGAGCATCTGCGGCCATGGCCAGGACGTTGGCCTTGGCGCAGTCGCCCACGTAGATGAAGTCGTAAGCCTGGGAGCCGTCGCCGTAGATGACGGGGGGCAGCCCCTTGTCGATGCGGTCGAGCATCTTCATGATCACCGCGATGTAGGCACCCCGGTAATCCTGGCGCGGGCCGTAGACGTTCATGTATCGCAGCCCGGCGTAGGTGAACGGGGCGGGGCTTTTGGCGCGCATGAAATAGAGGGCGCGCAGCATGTTCTCCCCGGCGATCTTCGTCGCGCCGTAGAAGTTCTGGTTGTTGTGTGGGTGTTCCTCGGTCATGGGCTCCTGGAGGGCGTCGCCGTAGACGGAGGCCGAGGAGGAGTACACGATTCGCGAGACGTTGTTGGCCATGGCCGACTCGAACACGTTGAACGTGCCGCCGATGTTCACGTCGAAAGCGGAGCGGGGATACTCCTGGCAGTGCAGGAGCCACAGGGCGGCGAGGTGGAAGACGCCGTCCACGCCGCGCATGGCCTTGTCGAGCATGTCGCGGTGCAGGATGTCCGCGCCGGTCTCGAAGAAGGTGACGCGGGGATCGCGCAGGGCCTGGGCAAGATTTTCCTCGCTGCCCCTGCACAGGTTGTCGTAGACGATGATTTCCTTGACGTCGATCCTGGTGAGTTCCTCCACCAGGTGGGAACCTATGAAACCGGCTCCGCCCACCACCAGGAAGCGCTTTCCGCGCGGGTCCATGTGAACTCCTTCTGCTGAGGGGTGATCCGCCGCCAGGGCGGCGTGCCCGGATTGGCGCATTGTTTTCAGCAATAACCATGCCTTACGACTTGCGTCAATGCCGCCCGGTGCGTTACGCAGCCGAGTGATGAGAGCCAAAGCGGCAGGAGGCAAGGTGGATAGACCCGTTCTGACCCTGGACATGGACTGGGCCCCCGAGGCCGCCATCCGCTCTGTCGCGGGAGCGCTCGTGCGCGCCGGGGTCCGCTGCACCTGGTTCGCCACCCACCTATCGCCGGAGGTGGAGTCGGTAGCCTCCCGGCCGGACCTCTTCGAGGTGGGCGTGCACCCCAACCGCCTTCCGGGCTCCACCCACGGCGGAAGCGACGAGGAGGTGCTCCGGCACGTCCGGGAATTGTTCCCGGACGCGGTGTCCATGCGGACGCACGGCCTCTACCAGTCCACGTCCTTCCTGGCCAGGGCGGCCGACGCGGGGATCCGCCATGACGTGTCCCTCTTCCTGCCCGGAGCGAGGCATCTGGCCCCCGTGCCCTTCAGGTACGACGGCGCGCGGCTCACGCGATTCCCTTACTTCTGGGAGGACGACGTTGCCATGGAGGACCCGGACGAGACCTGGAGCCTCGACGCCCACGGAACCGGTCCAGGACTCCGCATCTACGACTTCCACCCCGTCCACGTGGCCCTCAACACCTCCTCGCTGGCGCGGTACCGCGCCCTCAAGGCATTGAAGCCCCTGGCGCAATGGGACGAGGACTTCATCGAGGAGCACCGGCAGCCGGGGCCGGGGCCGGGAACCCTCTTCCTGGAGCTTGCCGCCGAGCTAGCGGGCGGCGGTGAGACCATCGCCGGGCTGGCCGCGCGGTTCGGAAAGCCATGATGCGCGTGGCCCTCATCGGCAGGCATCAGGCCCTGCACGCCGCCGGGCTGGCGGCCATGGAACGCGGACACCGGATCGCCTGCGTGGTGACCGCAAAGTCCCGGCCTGAATACCTCAAGCACGAGGAAGATTTCCGCGATCTGGCCCGCGCGGCGGGATGCCCTTTCTTTTACCTGCCTGATTTCCGCGATCCGGCCTTGCGCCAAACCCTTGACGGGCTCGACGCCGCCATCAGCATGAACTGGGTGGGCATCCTGGGGGCGGAGGCGCTCGGACTCTTCCGGACGGGGGTGCTCAACGCCCATTACGGCCCTCTGCCCCGCTACCGGGGGAACGCCTGCCCCAACTGGGCCATTCTGGCCGGTGAGGAGTCGATCCATCTGTGCGTCCACCTTATGGAGCCCGGCGAACTGGATTGCGGGCGGGTCATCCGGGAAGACTCCATCCGGGTGACGCCGCAAACCTACATCTCGGACATTTACGATTGGGGGGATCGCGTTATCCCCGCCCTCTTCGCCGAAGCCCTGGACCAGCTCGATGCCGATCCGGGCTTTTGCCTGCGGATGGCCTCCCCGGACGATCCCGCGGCGTTCCGTTGCCATCCGCGCATCCCGGAGGACGCCAGGATCGACTGGAGCAGGCCCAGCTCCGAGATTCACAGGCTGGTCCGGGCCAGCTCGGATCCGCTTCCCGGCGCGTACACGTACTTCATGTCCGGCGGAGCCTTGTCCCGGCTTTACGTTCTGCGCGCCCGGGAGGGAGGCCGGGCCGGTCTTGACCTCGCCGTTCCCGGACAGGTGACCGCGCGGGGACGGGACGGGAGCCTGAAGGTGCGGTGCGGCGACGGCTCCCTGGCGCTTGAGTTGTGCAGAGTGGACAACGGCGAGCCGTTCGCCCCGGCCTCTCGGTTCATGTCTTCGAGATTCCGCCTTGGCGTGGACCCCCTGGACGCCCTCTACCTGCTGGGCGGGAGCTGAGGCGAACCGTGAGCGGTATGGTTCAAGGAAACACCGCAGGAAATCGCATCGTTCTCTTCGCGCATCTGGAAGACGCGGTAGAGGCTGTTTCCATCATAACGCGGCATGGACGCCTTGCAGCCCTGGTGACCGGGGTGAACCGTCTGGACGCTCTCTCCCCAAAGCTGGAGGCGGCCGCGAGGGAAGCGGGGGCCCGCATGCTCGTGCAGCCTCCTCCAGGAGTCGACGGGTATGGTGAATTCGAGCGGGCGCTGCGCTCGCTGGCGCCGGACCTGATGCTCAGCTTCTCCCATGCGATGCTGCTGCGGCCGGGCGTGCTGTCCGCCTCCAGATTGGGGGCGCTCAACCTCCACAACGGCAGGCTCCCCCAATACCGGGGAGCCAATGTGATAAACTGGGCGGTTATCAACGCCGAGAAAACCGCGTCCGTGACCCTGCACTGGATGGACCAGGGGCTGGACACCGGCCCGGTCATCGCCTCCGCGTGCACGCCGGTGTCCAGTTTGGATACGGCCCTGACCGTCAGGGATAGGCTCGTGGAACTGGGGTGGGAGCTTCTTGATCGTCATCTCCCTGACGCGCTGGCGGGGAAGGCTCCCGGCACGGCGCAGGACGAAAGCCAAGCCGCGACATGGCCCCGGCGCACCCCCGAGGACGGCCGCATAGACTGGTCATGGCCGGCCGGGCGCATCCACGACCTCATCAGGGGGCTCGTGAGTCCCTGGCCGGGCGCGTGGTACGAGGACCGGGAGGGACGCAGGGTCGTCATCGACCAATGGATTCCCTTGGAAAGAGTGGCGGAGCTAAAAAAACTGTTGTGTCATAAGTAATATCGTTGACCATTTTTAATGGTGCTGTCGCACTCTGTTTTTCTTGGAACGGAGGTTCAGATGGATTGCCTGTTGGTCGATTTTCAAAATATCGGATGCGGGGGATTTGGTGTTTTGTCATTGGCTTCATCCCTCAATAGTAAAGGGTATTCTTGTTCGGTAGTTGGTTCAACATCAATAATTGAAATATTGAAAGACGAAGAGCGATTCATGCGTACTTTGATTGAAGAGCGCCCAATGATTGTTGGCTTGTCTGTCATGACGCAGTATGCTGATCATATAAATCATGTTACGTCTTTGATACGGTCAGCATTGGGTAGTGTTCCGATATTGCTCGGCGGATACCATGCATCGACGTTCAGGGGAGATGTTTTTTCCATACACAGCGATGTTGATTACGTTTTTGCTGGAGATGCAGATGTGTCTTTGCCTTCTTTTTTGAAGTCATATTTTGAAGGTAGTGTCGTAGATGGGCCGGGGGTGTTGTCCAGGTCGCAGTGGGCCAAGGGGGGGCGTGTCGTTGTTTCTGTTGTTGACGATGTAGATGGCTTGCCGTTTTATGATGAGTCATTGATACATGAAAATTATTCTGAAATTGCCAGGTATGGTCATCCAAGTATCCCGTCCCCGTCAAGGTATGTTTTGTTTTCAAGGGGATGTCCTTTCAAATGTTCTTTTTGTGCGATGCAGGATGATGGAGGGTTCAGAAGCAAGGTGAGGATGTATTCCCCGAGCAAGGTAATTGATAATCTTTCAGATATGGTCGAGTCCATGGGTTTGAAGGGGGTATCGTTCCTGGATGACAACTTTTGCCTCAGGAAGAGTTGGGCGCATGAGGTTTGCGACGGCATACGGTCAATGGGATTGGGTATAAAATGGCAAGCGCAGGTCCGAGCTGATTTGGCAGACAAGGATTTGTTTAAAAATATGTATGATAGTGGATGCAGGGTTGCTATAATAACTATAGAATCTGGCAATGACAGGATAAGAAACGATGTCATGAACAAGAAGACAACCAGGAGGCAGATAGAGGCGGCTTATGACATGGCCAGGGATGTGGGCATGTTGATTCAAGGGACGCTTATGCTTGGATCTCCGACAGAGCGTGCTGAAGAGTGCATTGATTCCATTGATTTTTTTAGGAAAATGGACCCAGATTGGGCAGGCGTATTATTGACAACGCTTCTGCCGGGGACATGCTTGTTCGAAAAGTATGCGAAGGACTGGAAGTATGGTTCTTTTTCAGATTTTGACATTTTCAACACAGAGAAACGGTATGAGATGGGAGCGCGTGATGGTGTGTTTCACAGAATGGAGGATGATTTTTTGCTGAACAGACTTAGAGAGTTGCGTGCAGAGTATGATTACACCACAAGAAAACAGGATCGTGCTCGGAATTTGCGCCGGATGGCCACGCGGAACTGGATGGAGGGCATCTGGGCGTGAGGGGTGGGTGGCGAGTGGTGGTTTTTTTGGTATGAATGTTGCTTGATTTGAGGGGAGCCTTCCTTCGTGGCTCACTGCGAAATGAGGCGGTTGCCTGGGACTAGATCGTTCGGAAGGAGAGTGATTGCACGGGAGGACGGCTGGGTGTCGCAGGCTTATTCCGGTAATCGTCTGGTGTTACGGTTGAGACTGTTCGAAGTCTAAAGAAATTTCACAAGAGACCGTTAAGTAACCGTATGAACATATCCAGCGCAAGAGACCTCTTTCCCGGCCCGGAGCCGTGTTCACAGGGGCTGGCGCAGCCCGCCGGGGAGTTGTGCGTCCGCCCCCCGGAGCAGCCGGTGCTGGCCGTCATCCCCGCGCGCGGGGGCTCCAAGGGGTTGCCGCGAAAGAACATACGCAATCTTTGCGGCAAACCGCTTTTGGCGTACAGCATCGAGGCCGCCCTGGCCACGCCCCGGATCACCAAGGTGGTGGTCAGCACGGACGATCCCCGCATAGCGGACGTGGCCCGCGAACACGGCGCGGAAGTCCCCTTCCTGCGCTCCCCGGCCTTGGGCCTGGATCATTCGCGCATGTCCGACGTGCTGGACGAGACCGTCAGCCGCCTGCGCAAGGAGCACGGATTCCATCCGAGCGTGACCGTGACGCTCTATCCCACGCATCCCTTCAGGACCCGCGAACTGATGAACACGCTGGTGGACAAGGCCCTGGAGGGCCACCGCAACGTCATCACCGTCCGCCGCTGTCTGGCCGGGAACCTCTTCACCCGCGACGGGAGTGGCGTGTTGACTCCGGCCCGCTTCGGGGCGGGTGGGACGCCGGGACGTGGCGGCCATCGCTTCTACGGATTGTTTCTCGCGTCCCACGCGCGCTGGTGCAAACCGGACTACTACCATGCAATCGACGACGAGGTGAGCCTGGTCGATATCGACACCCTTGGTGATTTCCTGCTGGCCGAGGAGATCGTTCGTCGCGGCATGTACGATTTCAACGGCGGAACCGCCCGATGAGGTTGCTCGTCCCTCTGGTCTTGGAGCCGGGCGAGGAGTGCTGGAGCGGCCCGGAAGCGCCGGGCGAGCTTGAACGCTGGCTCGAGCGGCTTGAGAGCGCCGGCGGGAGCGGCGCGGTGGTCGCGGCGGACGAGGCCGGCTCGGGCTTGTTGAACGAAACCCGCCGGGGGAAGGCGCTTCGCATCCGACCCGCTCTGGAGCGCAAGCAGGCGTGGTTTCCTCCGGGCGGCCATGAAGCTTTGCGGGCGCTCCTTGATTCTTCGATCCACGTTCCGGGGGAGCCGGTGCTCCTGGTCAACCCCAGGCTGGCTCCCCTGGATGCGGGGCTGATGCGTTCCTTCATCTCCGAGGGGGCGCGGGCGGGCGTTCCGCTGGCGACGGTCAGGACCCCGCGCGACCACCCGTGCCAGGTGCGCGTCCACGTGTTCATCGAGAGCGTCGCCCTGGTTCACATTCTGGAACCGTGGCCTCGCGGCCTGGAAGATATCCCGGAGGCGGCGCGCGATCTCTACGCGGCCACCCGACCGTTCCCGTTCAACTGGCACGCCAAGCTTGCCACGAGCCTGACTCCGAGCGGCCCATACGGCCTGTCAGTCAGGAACGGCCAGCCGGTCTACAGCCCCCTCGGTCCGGGCGGCTTCCAGCACAGCCGGGTCGCGTTCCTCCCGGCGGGCGAATCCATGGCCCGCTTGGCCGTGCCCGCGCGATGGACGCGCAAGCACCCCCTCGTGAGGGGCGGCGAATCCCTCGCAGGCATCGCCTGCCCGGCCGGGCGATTGGACAGGAACGTCTGCCTTGTTACCGGTAAAAACGGGGGACCGCCGGTTCTTCGCGTCATATTCCCCCCGAGCGGCCGCGAGAAAGGGGCGTGCGTGCAGGTGCTGACGGATTCGGGCGTGCACTCCGAGGTGTCCTGGATCGCCGGGGACTGCGCCGGCTTTGAGCTGCCGGGCATATCCGTCCGGGCGTCGGCGGTGGCGGCCGCCCTGTTCAGGGAGGGCGGCCCCGGCGAGTCGGAGCTGGTCCTTCCGGTCATGGCCCCGAGCCACTCCCTCGTGACCGCGTCCGGGCGGATGATGAGCCCGGGCGGAGTGCGGGAGTACGCCGGGCGGCAGGATCTGCCGGAATTGCTCGTCTTCGACGGGGCGGCGGTCTATCTGCCCTCGGCGGAGGACGGGGCCTTGCGGAAGTCGCCAAGGGGATTCGTCCTGGATGACGAGAAAAGCCTGCTCGTCAGGTCGGGCATGGACCGCCTGCGGGCGGCGGCGCTGGAGCGGGCCATGGGCGAGAGTGTCCATCCAGCCGCGGAGGGGACGGATGGCCTATCGTAGCCACGAGGATTTCGAGCGTCTCGCCGCGGAGATGGGGGCCGGGCTCTCGGTCGCGTCCGGCATGAAACGCCTCGCGGCCCTCGGGAGCGGGGTCGCGATGGACATGGAGAGCCTGCGCACCGCCGATTTTTTTTTGGGCAGAGAGCTTGGACTTGATCACGGCGGGGAGATCTTCGCCAACCTCCCCAGGGTCGCGGCGCGCGGGAAGCTGGACGCCCTGAGCAGGCTGAAGGTGCTTCCGGCGATGACCTCCATCCACGAACATCTCGCGGCGGGGCTTGGCCGCGCCGGGCGCTGGGTTGCTGCGGAGCGGGAGGCACGGCGGGCGCTCGCGCTCAATCCGCTGGACGAGGCTCTCAAGCGCCGCCTTGCCGGCATCGACGGTGGGGACGGTCCCATCAGCCTGGCCTGCCGCGACTACCGGTTCTCCTACAGGGGGTATGAGGAAGGCCTGCCCGGGCTCCAGCCATGGGAGACGATCCGTTTCGGGGACAGGCTGGTTCTGACAGACCTCCAGCTCATGACCCTCTTCAGCCGCCCGCTCGAAGGCGGCGCGTGGGAGCAATCGGAAACGCGTTTCAGCTACCCGTTCGGGCTTCACGACGACGGAGAAGGCTGCCTGTGGGCATGCGACCTTTGGGCGCACAGGCTGGTGAAGTTGGATGCAAGCCTGGCCAAGACCGGCGAGCACAACATGCGCAAGCTGCTGAAGGGCCGCTTCGACAATCCCTGGCCCTTCCTGGTTTGCCGTAGCGGAAAGCATGTGTTTGTGGGGGTGCAGAACGCCAAGCAGTGGCGCTTTTCCCTGGTCTCGTTCAACCTGGACGATCCGGCGGGGTCCGTGAGAGTCTTCGACGACGACCACTTCGGCTTCATCTACCGCATGACCCAGCACCAAGGGCTTCTCTACATCGTCAGGCTAGATCAGCGCGATTTCTCCCGCGTGCCCGGCGAGGTCGTCACCCGTTGGAAACCACGTCCGGACGGATCCCTGGAATTCGCTGGAAGCGACGCCTTCCCGGCGCCGGTGCAGCAGGTGCTGCCCGTCGAAAACGGCTTTTTCATCAAGACATTCAGCTCCATCATCCGCACGGACGCTTCCATGTCCACGCTCTATTCCATCTCCCTGCCGGTTAACCAGGACGGGGCGAACCTTAGCGAGGTCGGCTTTCTGTGCGCGCCCCAGGGGCCGGAGGGCGGGGTTCTCCTTTTTCTCGACTACCTCCATTCGCGATTGGACACCTTCGCGATCTAGGACGGGGATATGGACGCTCAAACGGATCAGGAATTGTTCACGGAGAAGGGCTATGCGGACCTGCTGCGCACCGCCAAGACGGGGTGGAGGTTCATCTCCTACCCGGAGTGGGACACGCCGGGCCGCGCAGTCCTGTGGCGGCACGACGTGGACGCCTCCATGCACCGCGCGTTGGCGTTGGCGTCCATCGAGGCCCGGGAGAACGTCAGGGCAACTTATTTTTTGTATCCGCACGGCATGTTTTACAATCTGCTGGAGACCCGGGTCGTGCGCATCGTGGCCCGCATCGCGGAGATGGGGCATCACATCGGGCTGCACTTCGATCCCGGCCATTACAGCCTGAGCCCCCTCGACGCCCGGCTCCGGGAGGAACTCCTGCTCTTCGAGCGCCGGTTGATCGAGCGCTCGTTCGGCGTGTCCGTCCAGGCTTTTTCGGTGCACAATCCCAGTTCCGGATGGCTGGCCAGCCTGGGGGAACGGGAGGAGGCGGGCATGATGAACGCCTACCATCCGGACCTGCTGGGCGGGGTGTTCCGCTACGTCTCGGACTCCAACGGCTACTGGCGATTCCAGTCCCTTGGCGAGGTCCTGGCCGACGGCCGGGAGGAGAAGCTGCACGTGCTCACGCACCCCGAGTGGTGGACTCCCGGCCCCATGCCGCCGCGCGGACGCCTGGAGCGTGCCGTCCGGGGCAGGGCCAAGAACTGCATGGCGGACTATGACGCCCTGCTTGCGCGGCACGGCAGAAGGAACGTCCGGTGAACAGCGCGCCCCTGGTGGCCATCCACCAGCCCAATTTCTTCCCCTGGCTGGGCTTCTTCGACAAGTTCGCGCGATGCGACGTGTTCATCCTGCTGGACGACGTCCAGTTCCCGCGCATGTCGAAGGGCGTCTGGACCAACCGGGTGGCGGTCCGGGTGCAGGGGCGCGCCAAATGGATCACCGCGCCGGTGGACCGCACCATGGGAGTCCTGCCGGTCAACCGGGTGAAGACGTCCTCCTCATCGGACTGGAGGGGGGGGATGCTGGCCACCCTTCGCCACAGCTACGCCCGCGCCCCCAGGTTCCGGGACGTCTGGGAGATGGTGGAGGCCCTGGCGGCCAACCCCGAGGACGCCCTCTGGAGCTACAACGCCGCGGCCATCGAAGCGATCGTCCACGCGCTTGGGCTGGACGCCTCCAAAATCAGGCTCGCCTCGAGCTACAACGTGTCCGGGAGCGGCACGGCAAGGCTCGTGGCCCTGACCAGGGCTGCCGGAGGGGGGGGATACCTCTGCGGCGACGGAGCGGGCGGATACCAGGAAGACACCCTTTTCGCCGAGGCGGGGCTGGAGCTCCGGCGGCAGCATTTCAACCATCCGGTCTACAGCCAGCACGGGGGTGGGGAATTCATCCCGGGACTCTCGGTGCTGGACGCGTTGTTCAACATCGGGCTGGACGGAGTGGCGGTACTATTGCTGAACCAGCGGGAGAAAAGCCATGAGCGATGAGAGGATCGCGCGGCTGGAGGAGGAGCTGAAGCTGCTATACAGGCGCAAGGCCGGGGAGTGTATGGAAGGCTTCTCCAGGCTCCTTCCGTTCCCCGAGATGCTCGTGGACCGGTGGGAGAAGGCCAGGCTGCTTCAGGCCGGGGAAGGAACCTCCGTGCACGATTCCTGCATGGTCTACGGCGACGTGAGCATCGGGCGCAACGTCTGGGTCGGCCCTTACACCGTTCTGGACGGGAGCGGCGGCGGACTGGTCATCGGGGACAATTGCAGCATCTCCGCCGGGGTCCACATCTACACCCACGATTCCGTGGCCTGGGCCGTGAGCGGCGGCGCGAGCGCCTACGCCAAGGGGCCGGTCAGAATCGGGTCCCGGGTTTACATCGGCCCGCAGTGCGTCATCACGCGGGGCGTGACGGTTGGGGACGGCGCGGTGATCGGCGCGCTCTCTCTCGTGAACGGGGACGTGGAGCCGGGCATGGCCGCATGGGGCTCCCCCGCCAAGCCCAGGGGCATGGTCGTCCTGACGGATGACGGCCGCGTGGAGGTTGCCGCGTGCCCATCGTTAATCGGGTGAGCGATTTGCTGGCTGTGCTCTTAAGAAAATACCGTTCCGGCCGATGGAAATGTCATGAACGGCAGCCGGAATGTTTACTCGGCAAATGATCGGAGGCGACACATGCATGCCTTGATCAACGGGAAATCAAACGCGCGAGCGGTCCGGATGCTCGGGGACGCCGGGGCCAGGGCCGTTTTCTGCGCCCTCTCCGGCGGAGCGGACGGCCTGTTCGCCGCCGACGGCGGCGGAGTGCGCGGGCTTGCGACGTCTCACAAGGGAAACTGCAGAACCCCGGCCTTGTCCCCCTGCCGCCAGTACGTTGTATTCTCCCAGGACCACGCCCAGGGCGCGGGCCTTTGCATCACGGAGGTGGACGCCAGCTCGGAGGCGCTCACCATGCCCGGCGGGGCGGACTACGCTCCCGTCTGGTCCGGGGACGGGAAGTGGCTGGCTTGGTGCCGTTGCCCCTCCATGGCCATGGACGACGCCAACAAGGCGGAAATCTGGGCCTCGCCGTGGCCGAAGTTCGACCCCAGGCAGCTCACCTCCAACGCCAGGATGGACTGCTATCCGGTGTTCGCGCCAGGCGGGGAGGAGATTTTTTTCGAAAGCGGCCTCGCGGACGGCCTCTTCGGACTGTTCAGCGTGACGCTGGACGGCAGGGAGTCGCCGATTCTCTACGAGCCTGAATCATCCGGCAACGGCATCCCTCACGCGGCTGGCGGCAGGATAGTCTTCGAGCGCGCCCCGGCGGAGACGCCCGCCCTTTACGATGTTTATACCATCGAGAGAGCGCGCACGGACGTACTGGTCCGCCACACCTTCTTCGAACGCCACGTGAACCCCACGCCGCGATTCTCTCCGGACGGCTCCCTGATCGTCTACCACATGCCCGAAGGGGGTGACTGTCATGTGCATCTCATCGGCTCGCAGGGGGAGGAGGCCCCCCCAAAGCGCGTCGCTGTCAAGGGCGGATGGCTGTGCTACCCGCGCTTCGACAGCAAAGGTCTGCTCCTGGCGTGCGAGGACTATCGCCATGAGAACCTCAGGATAGCCCGCGCGGCGAGCGGTGAAACGGCCCCGCTGTCTGGCCCTGGGCCGCTGCGCGTCACCCGCTTTTTGGAACTCTACAACCACGACATCGCCTGAGAGCGTCAGTTTCACGAGGTGAATCGCATGGATATCGACACCCTGCACCTCTCCGCCGAGGACAAGGAAAAATGGCGCAAACACTTTCAGCGGCCTGATTTCCCCGGCGCGTACGGCATCTCGCTGGGGGAGTGGAAGTGCAATCATTCCTGCCGCATGTGCCCCATGCACAACACCTCCCCGTCTCCGGAGCGCTTCATCACCGAAGAGGTGTTCGAGCGGGCCTGCCTGGAGGTCGGAGAGCGCGAGGTGAACCTGGAGATATCCTCCTACGGCGAAACCTTCCAGCACCCCGGCGCGGACGCCTTCCTGTTCACGGCGCGCAAGCTCTGCCCCAAGGCGGAGATCGTGGTGGCCACGAACGGGTCCATGCTGGACCGGGAGCGTTGCGAGAAGATCATCGACAGCGGCATCGACCACCTGTCCTTCTCCCTGGACGCGGGATCCCCGGAAAGCTTCGAGTGGCTTACCGGTTCGAAACGCTACGCCCAGATATGCGCCAACCTGGAGACCCTCGTCGAGGCCAGGGCCAGGAGGGGCACGAAGCATCTCAAGATTTCGACCCACATTATAGGGATCAAGGAACTGTCCCACGAGTTCGACGCCTTTGTTGCCCGCTGGTCCGGAAAGGTGGACAACGCCTATGTGCGCCGCTACGGCAACTGGGCCGGAATGGTGGACGGCAACGGCGTGAGCACCGCCAAGCCGGAGACCATCCCCGAACGGCGCTACCCCTGTTCCTGGCCCTGGTTCGCCACCAAGATCGAACCCAACGGCGACGTCTCCAAGTGCTTCATTCACGTCACGGGCGAGAAGAACCCGCTGGGCAACATCATGGAGCAGTCCTTCGAGTCCATCTGGCGCGGCCCGCGGATGGAGGAGGTGCGCTGCCGCCACCTGGAGCAGAACCTAGAAGGGCTCGAGTTCTGCGAGAACTGCATCGTGTGGTCGCTTTTCCCCCGCTTCTGGGAATTCGACGAGGCATCGGGGGTGTGGCGATGACCCAGGAAAAATGGACCAAGGGGCCCTGCCTGGACAGAACCCTGCGGGAGCCCAGGACTCTGCCGGACCCCGGCGGCTGGGAACCGGACCAGGCGACCCTGACCGGACAAAGCCTCAGGGACTTCCCCGAGTACATGGCCGTCGAGGTTACCAACGTCTGCAATCTGCGCTGCACGCACTGCAACTACAGATATGGCCTGCCGCACTACTCCAGGGGCAGGGGGTTCATGGAGTTCGACCTTCTCCGGAAGGTGGCGGCGGAGGCTGCGAAGCATGGCGCCAGCCTCCTCATGAACTACGACGGTGAGCCGCTCATGCATCCGAAATTCATGGATTTTCTTCGTCATGTTTCAGATGTTGGCCTCAATACGTATTTCAACACCAACGGCACGCTCTTCACGGAGAAGTTCGCGGAAGAGCTGGTCGGATTTTACAACGGCTCCGTCTTTTTCAGCGTGGACGGCTCCAAGGAGTGGATGGAAAAAATCCGCCTCGGGGCGGATTACAGCCTGGTGACGGCAAACCTGGGCCGGTTTCTTGAACTGAACGCCAGGGCCGGATGGCCCATCGCGGTGGGGGTGAGCCTGTGCAACCTGGGCCAGAGCGCCGGGGAGCGCGCGGAGTTCCTGGAAACGTGGCTCCCCCGCGTCAACTATGTGTCCATGGGCGAGGTCAACGACAAGTTCGGAGCCATGATTTCCGAGCCCATGACCGTGATGGAGCTGGCCAGGAGGCCCGTCTGCGGCGTTCCGTGGAGCACCCTGGGGGTCTGCCACGACGGCTCGGTCATACCGTGCAGCATCCACGTCACCCGTGCCAACGAGACAGGCAAGATATTCGGCAACGTCAATGAGCAGTCCCTCTCGGAGATATGGCGTTCCCCGGCTTTCCGGGCCTTCCGCGAGGAGGTGGCCTCTCTGCCGGAAGGCTCCCTGTGCAACGGCTGCCAGCGGTGGCTCTCTCAAATAACGTTCCCGGTGGTGGAGACAAACGGCGTGCGTGAGCGGCGCAACGGATTCTGGACCACATATGAGAATCTCGAAAAGGGCGGAGCTCGCCACATCACTTGAGCCGGAGTCCGTGGGGCATCCCTGCCCCTTGTGCGGCGCTGACCGGTCCGGGGCGTTTTACGGCCTCGCGGCGCCCGGAAGAGCCAGGGTGCAGAACAGGCTTTGCGCCGGGTGCGGGCTTGTGTTCCTGCATCCCCTTCCGGATTTCGCGGCCTTGAGGGCATACTATGAGCGGTACAGCCAAGCCAACCAGCCCGGGAACACGCGAATCCCGGCAAGCTACGAGGAACAGCTGCTGGCCATCGCGGAACTCAGGCGGCGCTTCCTGCAGCCGCATCTGCGGCCTGGATGGCGCGTGCTGGACATAGGCTGCGGGTTCGGGGCAACCCTCAAGACCCTGAGGGATGGCTCCGGCATGCCACTCGAACTGACGGGCATCAACCCGGAAGCGGATTGGGCGGCCTTCGGGGCCAAGCGATACGGCCTGGACATCCGGGGCGGCCTCTTCGAGGACCATGACTTCGAGCCGTCCAGCTTCGATCTTGTCATCTTGGACAACGTCCTCGAACACATGCAGGACCCGGGCGCGACCCTGGAGAAAGTCCGCGCCATCCTCTCGCCCGGGGGCGCGGTCTTCGTGGCCGTGAACAACCTGGACACGCCCCACGGGTTCTATTGGCAGAACTTCTTCGCGGACCACGTGGTCAGCTTCTCCAGGCGTACCCTGGAGGCAATGCTCGCAAGCAGGGGGCTCAATCCCTCGGCCCGCGATGCATTGGGCCACGTCACCTATCAGGGATATCACTATCCTTACCTGTACGTCCTTGCGTCCAAAGGGGAGGTCCCGTCCGCGTTCGATTTCGCCAAGGCGGGGGACGACCCGGCAGGACGCATCAGGCACGCCCTGGCTTACGAAGCCGGTTTCTTCGAGCGCGACGGAGCGGCCAAGCGCCTGTATGAGCTGAGCCTGGAAAAGAGTCTCACCCAGGAAGAGGAATCCGAGCGGGCCGAACTGGTAAAGGTCGGTGAATCAGCCGGATATTGCCCACTCAACCACACCCTCGCGCCGGAGGAGCTGTTCAGGCGCAGGGTGGCGGTGGCCGAGTGCCGCACGGAGGCCGACGAGGCCCTGGCTTGGAAGCTCATGGAGAAGACCGGGCTCAACCTGTTGCCCGTCATCGTGCGGGTGACGCCCGACTGGCGCTACGTGCCGCGTTTCGTGCCCGGCGAGGCCGGGGTGGACATGCCCGCCAGCTTCCCCCTCCGAAGGGACATGTGGTCCTGGATCATCAAGAATTTCCCAAGGTTTTACCAGGGCATATCCATGAGGCTCTACGAGGCGGACCTGCCCGGGGAGGCTCTGGACCGGGCCTTCGACAGGTTCTCCAGATCGACCCTGCCGTGGGCCTTGGCCGATTACCGGCAGTTCACCCCGGCAAGGTTCGAGTTCTTCCGCGAGGAAGCCTTCGCCCGGGTGTGCGACCCCGGTGAGGCCAACCATGAGGCGAACCTGGTACGGCACGGTTCCCCGAGGCTCGAGGACGTCCTCTGGCCCGGCCTGGAAGACTGCCGCTATTTCTACCAGGAACGTTTCGACGCCTATTTTCCCACGCCCAAGGCGGTGATTCTCGATCTCCACCCCGGATGCAACAAGGTCTGCGGCAAATGTCAGTTCCACTCCGGGGCCAGCCCCTTCAGGCAGCATCTCCAAGGCCGGACCCCGATGCCGTTGGATTTCGCGCTACGACTGGTGCGGGAGGCGGCGGCCATGGACCCGAAGCCGGCCATCGGGCTCACCTTCAGCGGAGAACCGCTCCTGTACCGGCATCTCGAGGAGGTTGTCCGGGAGGCCAAGCGCCTGGGGCTTGCCGTCAGCACGTTCACCAACGGCCTTCTCCTGGACGAGGACAGGGCGCGGATGATGGTGGAGCTCGGCGTGGACTCCGTGACCGTGAGCATCGACGCCGCGGATCAGGAGACATACGCGCGGCTTCAGCCTCCTGGCGACCTCGGGAAGCTGCGGCGCTCGGTTGAGAGGCTTCTGGAGCTGCGGGGGGGAGCGAAAGCGCCCCGCGTGGGCGTGCATTTCGTCATGGACGAGGACAACCAGGACCAGTTCGAGGCCTATCTGGCCTACTGGGGGAGTCGCGTGGACGACGTCTCGCGGGCGCTCCGGCAGGACCAGTTCGGCGCGTGCAACGCCATCCTGCCCACGTTCACGGCTTTGGGCGGGCGAAGGCCCTGCTGGGCGCCCTGGACCTGCCTCTATGTGCGCGGCGATGGCGGCGTGAGCTTCTGCGGCTTCGACATAGGGGCCAGCGCCTCCGGGTTGTCGGTGATAGGCAAACCGCTCCAGGAGTGCTGGCGCTCGCCGGAGTTCATGCGCTGGCGTGAGGCGCAGATGTCAAATGATTTCAAAATCCTCTATTGCAAGGCATGCCCGGACTGGAGCGGCCAGCGCAGGGCGGAATCCGTCGAGGGAGGCTATGTGGTGGCGCGCACGCCCATATCGGAGGTCTACAGTCTCAAGCGGGAGGGAGCATGAGCCGGGACAATTCCGGCCACATGGCCGGCAACCTCGCCTCGCCGGAGGAATCAGCCAAGCAGACCGGCGACGCGTTCGGCTTCAAGTGGGCCAAGCGAGAGACGTACGAATCGGACGCCGTGCGGGAGAAGGCCCGGCGGTGGCTCTTGGAGCGCTATCTCGGCGGCGACCCCTCGGTCCTGGACAGCTGGCTGGCCGGATCGGGCAAGCTGATCCTGGACGCTGGCTGCGGAGCGGGATTCTCCGCCGAGCTTCTCTTCGGCTCCCGGCTGAACGGCCACCGCTACACGGGGCTGGACATTTCGGACGCCGTGCTGGTGGCCAGCGAACGCTTCAGGCAGGCCGGCATAAGAGGCAGCTTCGCCCGCGCCGATCTGCTCAACCCGCCAGTGGCCCCGGCCAGCGTGGACATCGTGTTCTCGGAAGGGGTGCTGCACCACACCGGCGACACCCGCCGGGCCATCCACGCCATGTCCGGCCTGCTCAAGCCGGGAGGGCTGATGCTCTTTTACGTCTACGCCCGCAAGGCCGACGTACGCGAATACACCGACGACCTCATCCGGGAGCGGCTGAGCGGCATGACCAACGAGCAGGCCTGGGACGCCCTGCGCCCCCTCACGCGCCTGGGCAAGACCCTGGGGGACCTCGGGGTGGAGATCGAGGTGCCGGAGGACATCCCGCTTCTGGGCATCAAGGCCGGGCGGATGGACCTGCAGCGGTTCGTCTATTGGAACATCGTCAAGCTGTTCTACGACCCATCCTGGAGCATCGAGGAGATGCTCCACGTGAACTTCGACTGGTTCCGGCCCCTGTTCTGCCAGCGGCAAACCCCTGACGAGGTGGAACGCTGGTGTGGCGAGGCGGGGCTCGACATCGAGCGCATGGACGTGCAGGAGGCCGGCATCACCGTGTGCGCGGTCAAGAAGCATGCTTAGCCGCAAAGGAAGCGACATGAAGGGAAGGGTTCTCTTCTCCGGGCAGTCTTACTACCACGCCTGGTATCTCTCGCGCGAACTCCGCAAGCTCGGATGGAAGGCGGACGTGCTGGACTGGGACCCCTGGGAGTCCAACCAGAAGTTCTACCACGGCAGCGACATCCGGCTCGACCACTCCGGACGCTGGCCCCTGGCCCGCCACGCGCTTTTCTACCTCAAGGCGCTCATGTCCTATGACATCTTCCATTTCAGCAACGCCCACGGCATGAAACTCAGCTGGCTTCTGCACGAGGCGGTGGCCAGGCGTTTCGAGCCGTATTCGGAGGTCGCGCTGCTGCGCGGGCTGGAAAAGACCGTGGTCTATTCCAACAACGGCTGCATGGACGGCGTGTCCCGCACGTCGTTCAGTAAATGGGGGCCTCACGACACGTGCGAGCTGTGCGGCTGGGGGCCGGAAGTCTGCAACGACGTGTCCAACCTGGCCTGGGGCAAGAGGCGCAACGAGCTGGCCGACTACCAGATCATCTTCGGCGGCAACAGGGCCGACTACAACGACGACCCCCGCTGCCACGAGGTCCCCGAGTTCTACTGTCTGGACCATGAGCAGTGGAGCCCGGACATGCCCATCCCCCCGGAGCACAGGCTGGACGTGCGGGAGTCGACGGTGAAAATCTTCCACTCCATGGCCAACTACCAGCGCCGCACGGACGCGAAGTCCGGCAGGAACATCCGCTGCACCCACATCTACGTGGACGTGGTGGACAGGCTGCGGCGCGAAGGGCACGATGTGGAGCTGGTGTTCGTCCAGGGCGTCTCCAGCCAGGACATGCGCTACTACCAAGCCCAGGCCGACATCGTGGTGGACATGCTCACCTACGGGTTTTTCGGGGCGTCCATCCGCGAGGCCCTGATGCTCGGCAAGCCTTCGGTGTGCTACCTGCGCCCGGAATGGCTGGAGGGCATGGCCAAGGAACGGCCCGACTACGTTTCGGAGCTTCCCGTAGTCAGCGCCACGCCTGAGACGGTCTACGACGTGCTCAAGGACCTGGTGACGGACGCCGGGAAACGCCGCCGCATTGGGCTTGCCAGCCGGGAGTTCGCCGTGCGCTACCACTCCGCCAGGGCGGCGGCGCTGCGCTTCGACACCATCTATGGCGGATTGCTGGCCGCGCGCCGGAAAAGCAGGCTTGGCCTCAGCCGGGAAGCGGCGGTCAAGGGCGCATAACAAAGGGTTGAAACGATGCGAAACGTTAGAATCGAAGACGTGCGAGAATACTGGGACAAGAGTCCCCTGTGCGCCAGCGCCATCCCCCATCCGCTGGGCACTCCGGAGTTTTTCGAACACTACAACCGCTTGCGGGAGGCCAACGAGCCGTTGGCCTTTCAGGAGGAACTGCACGAGTACACACGTTTCTCCGGCAAGCGTGTCCTGGACGTGGGTTGCGGTAACGGCTACATCCTCAGCCGCTACGCCCTGGCCGGAGCGGAGGTGAGCGGGGTGGACATTACCCCCACCGGCGTGTGGCTCAGCCGCCAGCGGTTCGAGCAGATGAACCTGAAGGGCGACATCCGCGAGGCCAACGCCGAGGAACTGCCTTTCGAGGACGAGAGCTTCGACTGCGTCTGCTCCATGGGCGTGCTGCACCACACCCCCGGCATCTCCCGCGCGCTGCGGGAAATCCACAGGGTGCTGAGGCCCGGCGGCAGGCTCATCATCATGCTCTATCACCGCAACTCACTGCTGTACCGCCTGACCTTCGGCCTGGACATGCTCCTCAAGGGGAAGTCCCTGCGGCAGTCCGTGGACGACGTGGACGGCTACGGAAACCCCAAGGGCGAGGTCTTCAGCCAGAGCGAAGTGAAGGCCATGCTCGCGCCCGGCTTCACGGAGGTCAGGACCTTCCTGGGACTGCTCCAGTGGTGGATGCTGCCCAGGCCCTGCCACGGCTGGTTCAGCGACGCCTTCCTGAAAAAGTTCGAGCGCTGGCTGGGGTGGTTCGTCTACGCCAAGGCGTACAAATCTCCCGGCGCCTGGAAAGCGTAAGGCGCGCGAGGCGGCATCCGAAATGTCCAGGCCTGACGGCATCCTGCTGCTCAACACCCTTGCCGGGCGCGGCGGGGCCGCGCGCATCGCCACGGCGCTGCTCGACGGGCTCAGGGCCGAGGGACGCCAGGCCTGGCTCGCCGTGCGTGGCGGCGCGCACGGCCACGAGGGGGTCATGGAGGTCCGTGACCCGTCCTGGCTCAAGGCGTGGGCGCGGGCCATGCACGGGCTGGGAGACGCCGTTGCCCGGGCTGGGGCGGACGAGGCCGGGCGGTTCATCCGCCGCTGGCTGTCCCATCCTGTCAGGCAGGCACTCACGGACCTTGGGGTGGAGCCGTTCAATTATCCCGGCAGCAGGGTGGTGCTCCGGAGGCTGCCGCGCAAGCCCGGACTCATCCACGCCCACAACCTGCACGGGTGGTGGTTCGACCTGTCCGTCCTTTCCGCATGGAGCCGCCAGGCTCCCGTGGGGATAACACTGCACGACGCCTGGCTCCTCTCGGGCCACTGCGCCCATTCCCTCGGATGCGGACGGTGGCTGACGGGCTGCGGCGAATGCCCCGGGCTGGAAATATATCCCCGCGTCGAGCGCGACGCCACGCGGCTGAACCACCGGCGCAAGGGGCGCATCCTCGGCCGGGGGCACTTTTACGTGGCCGCTCCGTCCAGATGGCTCTTGGACAAGGCGTCGCAGTCGCTTCTGGCCCCCGCCGCCAGGAGCCTGCGCGTGATTCCCAACGGAGTGGACACGGCCTGCTTTTCGCCAGGAAGCCGCGACGAAGCCAGGGCGGCCCTGGGCCTCGGAGAGGATCTCTTCGTGGCCCTGTTCGTGGGGGAGGACCCGCGCGAAAGCCCGTGGCGGGATTTTGACATGCTCCGCAAGGGTTTCGCCTCTCTGCGCGAAAGCCTCGGGGACAAGCTGCTTCTCCTGGCCCTGGGCGGCAAGGCCCCGGAAGAGGAAGAGGGGGGACGCGTGCGCGTGCTCCCCTATGCGGACAGCCCCTCCGTTGTTGCCCGTCTCTACAGGGCGGCGGATGTCTACGTCCATTGCGCCAGGGACGACACCTTCCCCACGGCCGTGCTGGAAGCCATGGCCTGCGGATTGCCAGTGGCGGGCACGCGCGCGGGCGGCCTCCCGGAGCAGGTGGCCGAGGGGGAGACGGGGTTCCTGGTCCCGCCCGGGGATCACAGGGCCCTGGCCCGCGTTTTGCTGCGGATTGCGCGCGACCGCGAACTGGCGGACCGCCTCGGGGACGCGGCCGCGCGGAGGGTCCGGGAGAATTTCACGTTGGAGCGCATGTTGAACAGCTACCGCGACTGGTACGCCGAAATATCCGGCGACTTCGAGGCCAAGGGAGGCAAAGCGTGATCGTCGCCAGCGTGGTGGGCGCCAGGCCCCAGTTCGTGAAGGCTTCAGCCTTCTCGGCGGCCGTGTCCGCCCACAACGAAGCTTGCGGACGGGAGGCCGTGCGCGACCTGCTCATCCATAGCGGACAGCATTTCGACGCGAACATGAGCGGCGTGTTCTTCGGCCAGCTGGGCCTGCCCGAGCCCGCCTACCATCTCGGGGTCGGCGGCGTCGCCGGGCACGGGGCCATGACCGGTCGCATGCTGGAAAGCCTGGAGAAGGTTCTGGAGGAGGTCCGCCCTGACGTGGTCCTGGTCTACGGAGACACGAACACCACGCTCGCGGGCGTGCTGGCGGCCTCGAAGCTCAACCTGCCCGTTGCCCACGTGGAGGCGGGATTGCGCTCGGGCGACAGGTCCATGCCCGAGGAGGTCAACAGGGTCGTGACGGACCACCTCTCCTCGCTGCTTTTTTGCCCCACCTCCCTGGCCGTTGAGAACCTCGTTTCGGAGGGGCTCGTTGCAGGCCGCGGCGCGGTCTCCGGAGTGTACGAGACGGGCGACGTGATGTATGACGCCGCACTGGCGCACGCCCACCGGGGCGCGAATGCGCCGGAGAGCCTCGGGCTCGCCCCGGGAGAGTCCTTCGCCCTGTGCACGGTCCACCGGCAGGCCAACGTGGAGTCGCCCGAAAGGCTCGGCGGCATTTTCCAGGCCCTGCGCGAGATCGCCCAGGAGATGCCCGTGGTGTTCCCCGTCCATCCCAGGACCGCGCGGCTGGCCGGGGAATACGGCCTCCGCGCCGCTTCCGGAGTGCGGCTCGTGGGCCCGGTGGGTTATTTCGAGTCGCTGGGACTCGTCAGGGCCTGCTCGCTGGTGCTCACCGACAGCGGGGGGCTTCAGAAGGAGGCCTACTTTTTCGCCAAGCCTTGCGTGACCCTGCGCGAGGAGACCGAATGGAGGGAGACCGTGACCTGCGGGTGCAACGTGCTGGCGGGGACGAACCCGGAAAGGATAGCGCGGTCGGCGCGCGGGCTCCTGTCCGCGAGGCTCGATTTCAGCGCCAGGCACTACGGCGACGGCACGGCCGCGCGCCGGATTCTCGGGGTTCTCCTCGACACCCATGGCGCCCGGAAGGCCGGAGGGGACCGGTGACCCCATGTGCGGCATAGCCGGCATAATGCACCTGGGCGGAGGGACTGTTCCGGAAATGGAGCGCCGCTTGGAGGTCATGAACCGCATCCAGGCGCACAGGGGCCCGGATGGCCATGGCGTTTGGTTCGACGGCGCCCGCCGGGTAGGGCTGGCTCACCGCCGCCTGAGCATCATCGACGTGGAGGGCGGGGCGCAGCCCATGGCCGGAGAGGCCGGGGAGGTCCTGGTCTTCAACGGGGAGATTTACAACTACCTGGAACTCAGGCGGGAGCTGGGCGAGGAGAACTTCCGGACGGCCTCGGACACCGAGGTCATTCTGACCGCCTGGCGCAGGTGGGGCGAGAGAAGTCTCGACCGCCTGCGGGGTATGTTCGCCTTCGCCCTGTGGGACCCGTCCCTTGGCAGGCTGGTGCTCGCAAGGGACCGGTTCGGCATCAAGCCCATGTATTACGCGCTGGTGGGCGAAACCCTCCATTTCGCCTCCGAGGCCAAGGCCCTTCTGCCGTTCGTGCCCGAGGTGGCCACGGACCCGGAGAGCTTCAAGGAATATCTCGCCTTCCAGTTCTGCCTGGGCTCCAAGACCATGTTCAAGGGCATAAGCCAGCTCATGCCCGGCCACGTGATGACCGCCGGGCCGGGCGGCCTGGACGTACGGCGCTACTGGGAGCTCTACTTCGACCTGGACTGGGACCACACCTCCCTCTATTTCGAGAAGCGCGTCCAGGAACTCCTGGAGGATTCCGCCCGGCTCCACATGAGGAGCGACGTGCCGCTCGGGGCCTACATCTCCGGCGGGCTGGATTCCTCCACCGTGGCGGTGCTCGCCTCCAGGCTTGCCGGGGACGGCCTTCTGGGGTTCACCGGAAGCTTCGCCGAGGGGCCGGAATACGACGAGGCCGGGCACGCCCGGGTCGTGGCCGGACAAGCGGGGATCGATCTTCATGAACTGACCATCGGCGTGGAAGGTTTCATCGAGAACATCGGCAAGGTCATCGAGCACCTGGACTACCCCGTGGCCGGTCCCGGCGCGTTCGCGCAGTACATGGTCTCCGGCCTGGCGGCCAGGCATCGCAAGGTGGTGCTCGGCGGCCAGGGGGGGGACGAGATCTTCGGCGGCTACGCCCGGTACCTGATCGCCTACTTCGAGCAGTGCATCAACGGGGCCATAGAAGGCACCATGCACTCGGGCAACTTCGTGGTCACGTACGAGTCAATCATCCCGAACCTGCACGTCCTGCGGCAGTACAAACCCCTGATGAAGCATTTCTTCGCCGAGGGCCTCTTCGAGGACCTCGACCGCCGCTACTACAGGCTCATCGACCGGGGCGCCCAGCTGGGGAGGGCCGTGCGCTGGGAGATGCTGGACGGCCCGTCCGTCTACGACGCCTTCAGGGAGACGTTCTTCGCCTCCAACGTGGGCAAACAGTCGTACTTCGACCTCATGACCCACTTCGACTTCAAGACCCTCCTGCCGGCGCTGCTGCACGTGGAGGACCGCATGAGCATGGCCCACGGACTGGAGGCGAGGGTGCCCCTGCTGGACCATCCCCTGGTGGAACTCACGGCTACCATCCCGGCGGACGTGAAGTTCAAGGGCGGCCAGCTCAAGCGGCTCCTGCGCGAGGCGGCGAGGGGCCTGCTCCCGGCGCAAGTGGTGGACCGCAAGGACAAGATGGGGTTCCCGGTGCCGCTGACCGAGTGGCTGCGCGGCCCGGCGAGGGATTTCGTCATGGACCTGCTCACCTCGGGCCCGGCGCTCGGGCGCGAGCTGGTGGACAACCGCTTCGCGGCGGACTGCCTCGAAAGGGAAGGCAGGTACGGGCGCAATCTCTGGGGTCTTTTGAGCCTCGAATTGTGGCAAAGAACATTTCATGACCGTCAGTCGCATTACAAAGGCATGATATCGTAACGATAACCCGGCAGGCCGCCAGTCGGCCGCCCAAGGAGCTTCAATGAAGGTTCTCATCACCGGCGGAGGCGGTTTCATCGGATCCCACCTCGCGGACAGGATCCTCTCCGAAGGCGGGGAGGTGCTCGTCATCGACAACTACCGCACAGGCAGGCGCGACAATCTGGAATCCCGCGAACGGCTCACGCTGGTGGAGGGCACCATCGCCGACAAGGCGCTGGTGGACGGCCTGTTCGACTCGTTCAGGCCGGACCACGTGGTTCACGCTGCCTGCTCCTACCACGACCCGGACGACTGGGCCGAAGACTCCCGCACCAACGTGGAAGGAACCGTGCACGTCATCCGCGCGGCGGAGAGGACGGGCATGGCCGGGCGGTTCATCTACTACCAGACGGCCCTGCGCTACGGCCTGGTCCCCCAGGAGCAGCCGATCACCCTCAAGCACCCCATCGTGGGCGCCGGGTCCAGCTACGCCGTTTCCAAGACGGCGGCCGAGTTCTACATAAACATGAGTTCGCTCGACTACATTACCTTCGTGCTTGCGAACTGCTACGGACCGCGCAACATAAGCGGCCCCCTGCCTACGTTCTACCATCGCCTGAGCCAGGGGCTGTCCTGTTTCGTGACCGACACCCGCCGGGATTTCGTCTACGTCTCCGACCTGATCGACGTCACCATGCTGGCACTTACGGGCAAGGGGCGCAAGGGCAGCTACCACGTGTCCTCGGGCAGCGACATGGCCATAAAGGAACTCTTCGACGCCACGGTTTCCGCCATGAGCCTCCCGGCGGACACCCCCGTGGACGTGCGCGGGCGCAACCCCGACGACGTTTTCACCATCCTGCTCGACCCGGCCCAGACCATCACCGATTTCGGCTGGAAGACCCAGGTGCCGCTGGCCAAGGGCGTCCCCGCCACGGTGGACTACTACCGAGAATACGGCATCCGACAGACCTTCACCCACCTTCGCCACGAAGAGAAGAAATGATGAGCGCCTTTCGCGGGCAGCGCATTCTCGTCACTGGAGGGGCGGGCTTCGTGGGCTCGAACCTTGTCCGGGCCCTGCTGGAACGGGAACCGGCCGCGGTAGTCTGCGTGGACAACCTGCTCTCCTCGGAGGAGGACAACCTCCCTTCCCATCCGAAGCTGGAGTTCTGGAAAGGGTCCGTGAACGATCCGGACATGCTCCGGGCGGTGAAGAAAGGCGGGTTCAACCACGTGTTCCATCTGGTCACCTACCACGGCAACCAGAGCTCCATCCACGACCCCCTCGCCGACCACGAGAACAACCTACTGCCCACGCTCAACCTGTGCGAGGCCCTCAAGGACAGCCCCGGTCTCGCCAGGGTCGTGTATTCCTCGGCGGGCTGCACGGTGGCCGAGAAGACCTACGGCGACGCCCGCGCCACCACCGAAGACGCCCCGGTGAGCCTCTGGATGGACAGCCCCTACCAGATATCCAAGGTGGTGGGGGAGATGTACTTCAACTACTACTACCTGCGCCATGGCCTGCCGTGCGTGAAGGCGCGATTCCAGAACGTCTACGGCCCAGGTGAGGTGCTCGGGGCCGGACGCTGGCGGGGCACACCGGCCACAGTATGGCGCAACGTCATCCCCACGTTCGTCTACAAGGCGGTGAAGGGCATGCCCCTTCCGGTGGACAACGGCGGTCTGGCAACGCGCGACTTCATCCACGTCTCGGACATCGCGCGCGGCCTCATGGCGTGCGCGGAGCAGGGAAAGGCGGGCGAGGTCTACAACCTAGCAAGCGGCAGGGAGACGAGCATCCTCGAACTGGCGCGGACAATAAACCGGCTCTCGGGCAACGCCGTCCCCATCGATTTCAAGCCCGCCAGGGATTGGGATCGCTCCGGCAAACGGCACGGGGCGACGGGGAAGGCCGAGGCGGAGATGGGGTTCGCAAGCCGCGTGGATCTGGAGGAAGGGATTGGGGAAACCATCCGCTGGACCCGGGACAACCTTGAGCGGATAGAAAGCTGCATCGCCCGGCACAAGGCGGAGATGCTGGCCGCCGGGGCGGCCTGAGGCCTTGACCATGTCCAAAAGGGATTTGTCCGGCCGGGCCAGCGTCCTTGTCCTGGAGGCCACTGGCTACAGACGCCGCACCGTCTGGCGGGACACCGTCCTGCACGGCTTTTTCGGCCTGTGTGGACCCGGCGACGTCCTGCCCGGGGGATTTCCGGAAAGAAATCCCGATCACCCGTTGACGCGGTTCGCCGGTTGGCTTTTCAGGCGCGAGTACGATGCCCTGAGCTACGTGGTGGACTGGCGCGAGGCGCTGGAGCGCTCGCCGCTGACCGAGTGCACGGTCGTGAACGTGCACAACCTGCCCCAGTTCTCGGCGGCGCTCAAGCGCATCGCCCGGTATGACCTCATAGTGGTGCTTCACTCGGCCACCGGCGACAGCATGGACGCCCTGAACCGGGCGGCTCCCAGGCTGGCGGCGAGAAAGGGCAAGCTGGCCGTTTTCATCGGCAATGAGTACTGCCTCATGGGGCGCAAGCAGGATTTCCTGCGGGAGTCCCGCGCCGATTACGTCCTCAGCCAACTACCCCAGGAGGGGGCCGAGTGGCTCTACGAGGAGGCCGCCCTTTCTGCCGGAACCAGGGCCCTGTCCGTGCCGCACGGGCTCAATCCCAACCTCTACAGGCCTGGCCCTCTGGACAGCAGGCCGGTGGACGTGGGCTTCGTCGGGGCGTTCTACCATCTTGTCGTGGGCGACAAGGAGCGCACCAACGCCATAGAGTGGTTCCAGTTCAACGGCGCGGCCAAGGGGCTTGCGTGCGACATCCGGCAAGGCAACATCCCAAGGGACAGGTGGAGCGCCTTCCTGCGGTCGTGCAAGGCCATCGTGGGGGCGGAGTCCAACACGTATTACCTCCAGCGCAGGGGCGAAGCCGTGAACAAGGCGCTGGCCTACCTGGAGACGCATCCCTCGCCCAGCTTCAAGGAGGTGTTCGACCACGCCTTCGCGGACGCCAGGGGCTGCATCGACGGAAAGATCATCTCTTCCCGTCATTTCGAGCCCATCGGAACCAAGACCGCACAGGTGCTGGTGGAAGGGCGCTACAACGGCATCCTTTTGCCAGACGAGCATTACATCCCGCTGGCCAAGGACCTCTCCAACGTGGACGAGGCGGTGGAGAAGCTCAAGGACGGCTCCCTGCGTAGGCGGATGGTGGAGCGCACGTATGAATACGTCATGGACGCCCATACCTATGACCACCGTATACACGACATGCTCAAAACGGTATTGTCGGACTCATAAGCGGCGGATATCGCAATGAGACTTTTCTTTTTCGGAGATTCCATCTGCTTCGGGCAGCACGTCAGTCCCCACAAGACCTGGGTGAACACGGTCTGCGCGCGTCTTTGCGAGGCCGCGCCCGGGGGCTTCGTGGCCACCAACGCATCGGTCAACGGCAACACCACCCGAATGGCGCTTGAGCGCATGCCCTACGACGTGCAGGCCCACGGCGTGGACATACTGCTCGTGCAGTTCGGCATGAACGACTGCAACTGCTGGCAGACGGACGGCGGGCTCCCGAGGGTCAGCCCGGGAGCCTTCGCGGCCAACCTGGCGGAGATCGTGGAGCGCGGCAGGCGCTTCGGCGCGGCCAAGGTGTTCATGAACACCAACCATCCCACGCCGCGCACCGCTCCCTTCGGACACGCGCCAGGCAGCTACCAATCCGGCAACGGGCGCTACAACGCCATCATAAGGTCGGTCTGCGCGGAATCCGGGGCGGAACTGATCGACGTGGAGGCCGCTTGGCTCGATGCCCTGGCGGGCGAGACGGCGCTTTCGGACCTGCTGCTGCCGGACGGCATCCACCTGAGCGAAGCCGGGCATGAGCTTTACGCCGCCACGGTGCTCCCGCCGCTCCTGGAGGCGGTGTCGTCTTGGAAAAGATGAGAGCCGCGTTCCTCGGACAGAAGGCCATCGCGGCCGCATGTCTGGAGATTCTGCTGGAGCAGGGACATCGCGGCCTGGTGGATGTCGCCGTGCTCGTGAGCGGAACTGATTTCCGCGATGCGTTCGCGGACCGTTTCGAAGTCCCTCCCCTTTTCATCCCCAACGCCGAGCGCGGGACCGATGCCCTGCTCGCGGCCATGAAAGTGGCCGGGGTGGACCTGCTCATCTCCGTGCAGCATCCCTGGATACTCCCGTCCGTGGTCATCGAGGCCACGCCCAGGGGGGCCTTCAACCTGCACAACGCCAGGCTGCCGGACTACCGGGGACACGGGTCGATCAGCCACGCCATCCTCCACGGCGACCAAACTTACGCCACCACCATCCACTGGATGGCGCCCGAGGTGGACCGAGGTCCCATCGTCTGCGAGCAGGAAGTGCCCGTAGGCCCAGGGGAGACGGCCCTCTCCCTCTACGGCAAGACGCTCGAAGCCTCGGCCCGCAACTTCAGGGATTTCCTCCGGCTGCTGTCCATGCCCCAGGGCCCCCCGCGCATCCCCATGCGCGAGGGCGGACGGTTTTACGGCAAGGACAGTCTTGCCCCCCTCAAGCTGATTGCCAACCCGGCGGACCCGGTGGAGGTGGATCGCAAGTCCAGGGCGTTTCACTTTCCGCCCCACGAGCCCGCCTATATCGTCGCGGGCGGGGCCAAGCACTACGTCACGCCCGCGAGCGGCGGCGGGGAGGCGTGATGTGCGGCGTAGCGGGGCTTGTCAATTTCGACGGCCGCCCGGCAAGCGAGGCCCTCCTGGACGCCATGACGCGGCGCCTCGCCCACCGGGGGCCGGACGGCTCCGGCACGTGGACCTCCGGCGGGGCCGGGCTGGGACACCGCCGCCTGTCCATCATTGATCTGGAAGGAGGAGGGCAGCCTTTCCTCAGTCCGTGCGGGCTGGTGGGCCTTTCATACAACGGGGAACTCTACAATTTCATGGACCTGAGGCGCGACCTTGAGTCGCTGGGCCACCGCTTCAGCACACGCTCGGACACGGAGGTGGTGCTCGCCTCCTACCTGGAATGGGGCGAAGACTGCGTGGCGCGGTTCAGGGGCATGTTCGCCTTCGTCGTCCTGGACACGATCCGGAGATGTCTCTTCCTGGCTCGCGACCATCTTGGCATCAAGCCCCTTTATTGGTTCGCGACTGGCAAGGCGGCGGCTTTCGCGTCGGAGCTTGGCGCGCTGACGCTCCATCCGGACGCGCCGGACGAGATCGACCTGGAGGCCATGGACGAGTACCTCTGGCTCCAGTACATCCCCCCCCCGCGAACCATCTACGCCGGAGTGTTCAAGCTGGGGCCCGGTCAGGCCGCGCGCGTGGACTTCGACGGAACCGTGAAAGGTCCCTGGCGGTACTGGCGTCCCGAGTGCACGCCAGTGGAGGGGCTTTCGCGCCGGGAATGGCTGGCCCGGCTGGACGAGGCCATCAGTGAGTCCGTGCGCGTCCATCTCCAGGCCGACGTGCCGTTCGGCGTGTTCCTCTCTGGCGGTCTGGACTCGGGGGCGGTGCTTGCCCGAATGACCCGCGAGTTGGGCAGGCCGGTGGACGCCTTCAGCATCGGCTTCGACGACCCCGATTACGACGAGCTGGACCTTGCCGCCGCCACCGCCGCCCTGCACGGAGCCAGGTTCCACGCGGAGGTGGTCAGGGAGGACGCCCTGTCCCTCCTGCCCAGGCTCGTCCTGCATTACGGGGAGCCCTTCGGCGACAGCTCCGCCATCCCGGCATGGTTCGTCAGCCGCCTGGCCCGCCGCGGCGTGCCCATGGTCCTCTCTGGCGACGGCGGGGACGAGTGCTTCGCGGGGTACGAAAGCCACATGCGCTTCATGGCGCACCTAGAGACGCTTGGCCCCGGAAGGACGCCGGAGTTGGGGGACTGGCTCCAGTTCATCGCATATCTTCCCAAGGTCGTCCGCCAGGATTTGTGGAGGCCCGAGCATCTGGCCAAAATCTCCATGTCCCTGCCGTCCTACGCGCAGGCCTTCAGCCGCGCCGCCTCCCGGGCCGCGGGCGTGGACATCGCCCGGCTCATGGACCTCGAAACCTATCTGCCGGGCGACATCCTCACCAAAATGGACGTCGCCTCCATGGCCCACGGCCTTGAGGTCCGCACGCCCTTGGCGGACATCCGGGTGGTGAAGGCGGCCCTGGAAACGCCCGGGGGACTTCTGGTGGATAAGAGCGGCGGCGTGGCGCGCGGGAAGGCGATCCTCAGGGAGCTGCTTTCGCCCGGCTTGCCGCCGGAGGTTGTCCGCGCCCCCAAACGCGGGTTCGCGGCCCCGCTGAAGCGCTGGTTCGATCCGACGGGGAGGGGCGGGCGCGAGATAAGGGCCCGGCTGCTGTCGTCGGACGGCCCGCTCATGGAATGGCTCGTTCCGGAAGGGGTGCGCCGAGTGCTGGACAAAGGGGAGACGGGGCCGGTGTGGATGCTTCTTGTCCTGGACGAATGGCTGCGCGGGCGCCGGAGCGGGCGTTTCGATCACGCGAAGGATGTCGCGGTATGAGCAAACCCTTGCGCGTCGCTGTGTTTTACGACCAGGAAGGGTGGGCGTGGTGGCACCGTGCCCGCCAGATCGCGGCCAACGTGTCCGGGGCCGTGAGCGTTTCCGTCTTCCAGTGCGGCCAGGATTTCGACAGGGCCGGGTTCGACCTGGCGCTGACATTCGGCTGGTACAAGCTCGAGGACATCGATCCCATGCCCCGCGAGCGCGTCATCGTCGGATGCAGCTGTCCGCTGCACGCCGTGAAGACCCTCGGCATCGTGCGGTCGGGCGGCTACGGGGCCATGCTGGTCAACAGCCTGGAGATGGCCCGCATGCTCGTAAACCAGCCGGATGTCTTCTGCTGCCAGAACGGGGTGGACACCGGCCTGTTCACGCCCGGGCCGGGACGCGGCTCACCGGAGACGGCCTGCTGGGTGGGCAACTCCCGCTCCATCGGCGAGAAGGGCCTGGACATCATCCGCGAGGCATGCGCCCGCGCGGGCTTCGCCCTGGCGCATCACGACGTGGAGGCCAGCGAGGCCACCAGGAGCAAGGTGATGAGCCAGGAGCAGCTGCGCGACAACGTGTACCGCCAGGCGGATTTCTACCTTTGCGCCTCCAAGGCCGAGGGCACGCCCAATACGGCCCTGGAGGCGCTGGCCTGCGGCCTGCCGGTCATCACCACGCCGGTTGGGAACATGCCGGAGATCATCCGGGACGGCGTAAACGGATACCTGGCCAGGCGCGACCCGGCCTCCCTGGCCGAGGCCATGGGACGGCTGCGGGAGGCGGACTATACGGCCATGCGGGAGAGAGCCAGGCGGAGCGTGCTGGACGGATGGAGTTGGCGCGACGCGGCCGCGCGGTACGAGGCCATGTTCCTCGCCCTCGCGTCCCGTCTGCCGGAGCGAGCTTCGAACGGGGAGGATGCCGCGTGAAAAAGCTTCTTTTGGTGGAACCGCCGTATTACCGGCTCTACAAGGACACCTACTCCAACACAAAGTATCCCCTGGGGCTCGGCTATCTCGCCAAGACCGTCCAGGACGCCACGGATTGGGACGTCCGCTGCCTCAACCTGGATTTCAACCCCGCCGAGGAGGGGTACAGCATCTCGCACCTGGCGGGAGCGGGCTACGAGTCCTACATGCGCAATCTGGCCGATCCGGGGGCGTCTATCTGGGGCGAGGCGGCCCAGGCCGTGCGCGCCGAACGCCCGGACGTGGTGGGGATATCGTGCAAATCCCAGACGTTCGCCCCGGCGCTCCGGGTGGCCCGCGCGGTCAAAGGGCTCGACGCCTCCATCCGGGTGGTCATGGGCGGGCCGCATCCCACCATGGACCCGGACGGAGTGCTTCGCCATCCCGAGGTGGACGCGGTGGTGCGGGGCGAAGGCGAGCGGACCCTGACGGAGCTTCTGGGCCGCTACGGCAAGGGACTCGGCGAACTCGGAGTGGAGGGCGTCTCCCACCGGGTGGACGGACAAACCGTCCATAATCCCAAGCGGGCCTTCATAGAGGACCTGGACAGCCTGGGGTATCCGCACCTCTCCGCGCCTTCCGCGCTCATGGACTTCGAGCGCTACCCCAAGCACGCCTTCAGGCACATATTCGCCACCAGGGGATGCCCGCAGGCCTGCTTCTTCTGCGGCTCCAGGCAGATATGGAGCCGCAAGGTCAGGTTCCGCTCACCGGCGAACGTGGTGGGCGAGATCGCCTCGCTGCGCTCCTGGGGCCTCGACGAGCTCTTCTTCGACGACGACACCTTCGGCGTTACCCCCGCGCACCTGAAGAACCTCTGCGAGGCCCTGATCCAGCACGCGCCGGGCATCCGCTGGGCCTGCGAGATCCACGCCCAGCTCGTCACCCCCGGGAGCGTGGACCTCATGAAACGGGCGGGATGCTTCGCCGCGTTCGTGGGGGTGGAGTCCGGCAACGACGGCATCCTGAAGCTCATGGGCAAGAACATCACCACGGCCAGGGCCAGGCAGGCCTGCTCGCTGCTCAAGTCGAGCGGCATCAAGGTCCATCCGTTTTTCATGGTGGGCCTGCCCTGGGACACGGAAGAAACCATGGCGGACACCTTCCGGCTCATGCGCGAGATCGACGCCGACCTGCTCATCTACAGCATCTTCACGCCCTATCCCGGCTCCGAGGCCTTCGATTTCCTGAAGGAAAAAGGGCGCATGGGCGACGATTTCGACGTCTCGCTCTACAACCACCAGAGCCCGGCCAACAACTTCTGCCTGAATGTCGCTCCCGGGCGTTTCCGGCAGATCGCGGCCGAGATCGAGAAGTACGTGGACGAGCACAACAGCACGCACAGTTTCGGGTAGGCGGGCGATGAGCCTGGTGAAACTGAACATCCCTCCGCAATCCCTCGACGGCGAGGAGGGGCGGGAGACGGCCCTCCGGCAGATCGTGGCGGTGTCGGGAATCCGGCCGGGCGGCCGTGTTCGACATGGCCCGGACCTCGCTTGAGCTGGAAGAGGCGTTCAGGCTGGCCGGAGCATCCGAGGCCAGGGTGTACGGTCAGGTTCCGGATGAGGAACTCGACTGCGGCGTATTGGTGGTGCTGGCCTTGGGACCCGGCGTGGAGGATACCGCCCGCCGGGCCCTGGTTTCACCCGGGACGCGGGTGGTGCTCGCCCTGGACTGCCCGGAAGCGCTTTATTTCGATCTAGGAAGGGCGGGGGAGGATTATCCGCCCGTGATCTTCTCCTCCTGCGTCAGCTCGGGGTCCATGCTTTTGGTCTACGCGGCGCTTCGCTGTCTGACGCCTCACGGCCTACGGTTTCGTCTGGAGAGGAACCTATACAGATTCCATCTGCCGCGTTGGAATCCGGGCCATGTTCGGCATGGCCGGCCCGAGAACCGTGCACTAGGGGCACTACCGCCTGGAGGAAACCGCTTTCGCGGACCGACGGGCTAAACGGGTGTTTCTGGCGCGGGGATCCTCGCGATGTGCTCGTCTCCTTGTCCGCGCCGCACCCCAGGAGCGCCCGGACGGCGGAGGGGCCGTAGACGATGTCGGAGTAGGTGACCACGCACTCGCGGCTTTCCAGGAGCGGTGCGGCGCACAGCAGGCTCGACACCATGTTGGTCTCGCTCCACCGGGGATTCTCGACGGTATTCATGCCGTATCCGGCGATCATCTCCCCCCGGTAGCCGGTGACCACGGTCACGCCGCTGGCCCCGGCGGCCCTCAAGGCCGCGAGCTGCCATTCCAGCAGCGGTTTCCCCGCCAGTTCCAGCAGGCATTTGGGCTTGAGGCGCGTGAGCTCCTCCATGCGGGAGCCGCGCCCGGCGGCCAGGATGACCGCATCGAAACTGCTCATGTGCTCCTCCACCCCATAACGTCGCGCGAAAGCCGCGCGTCAAGATCCGTGAAAGGCCGCTCCCGCTCGGCGGGGTGCCATTGCACGCAAGCCAGGGGCCTGCCGGGCAGAAAGACCGCCTCGGCCAGCCCGTCGCGGGAACCGGCCAGCGCGGCGAGGCCGGGGGCGAGCCCGTCGAGGGGCACGGCCTGGCCATGGTAGGAGTTGACGATGACCTCCCCCGGCGCGCAACCGAAGCGGGTGTCGGCATGGGCAGCCTCATGGCCGGAAGTCAATGTCCCGCCTAAATGGGCGTTGACGAACTGAAGTCCCCTGCAGACGCCGAACACGGGCAATCGGAGCCGCAGGGCGCGCTCGAGGAGGGCCCGTTCGGTGGCGTCGCGCAAGGGGTCCGCCCCAAGGTCGTCGCCACCGGTCTGGATGAGGGCGTCGAGGGCGAACGGGTCCGCCAGACGCGCCGCGTCCTCCCCCGTGTTGGGCAGCGCCCAGGCCATGAACGCGGACCAGTCCCTGGAGATGGCGTCGCGGGTCTCCCCCTTGGCTGCGGCCGAGCGCATGGTCAGGCCGATCCTGGCAGCGGGAGCCCTCATTGGCGGCGAATCCCGAAGCGGGCGTGGATGCCTGGGGGGAAGCCGATCAGCTTGTCGCTGCCATTGATCTCGCAGCGTCCGGCGGCCCGGACCTTCTCGAACAGCACCTCGCCGCACCCGATGGCGGCGGGCAGGCCGAACTCGGCGCACCGTATGGCCATGTGGGAGTTGGTCCCTCCGTACTTGGTGACGAGGCCGATGATACCCTTGGTGAATATCCAGTCGAACCCGGGGTCGGCGTTCTCGATGCAGGCTATCCTGCCTTCGAGCGGCAGCGTTGGCGCGCCGGAAGCGCTCAGCATGACAGCCTCCCCTTCAACGCGCCGTCTGGTTATGAAATTCGGAACATTGAGGTGATGGGGCACGATGTAGACGTCCCTGGTGGAGCGGATGATGTAGTTGAGCTTGAAGGAGGAGGCCAACTCGAAGTTGTCCCGGCCGAGCATGGCCAGTTCCTTGAAGCGCCCGGCCTGGTCCGACCCTGAACCGGGGACGAGTGCCTCGAAAATGGCGGCGAGCGGCAGATGGGAGACGTCCTCGCGTGACAGGCCGATAGACGCGCCCCACAGGCCAGGTGCTCCAGGGCGTCAGAGAGGGGGCGCGTGAACACGTACTTGGCGTACTCGCGCCCGGCGATGGCCATGCGGGCGTATTTGAAGAAGCCCCCGGCGTCGAGTCCGTCCGCTCCAAGCTCTCCGAGCAGCAGGCCTATGGCCCTTGCCTCGGGAGTGCTTGGCGTGAAAGGCGGGGCGTGCATGCCCCCGGCCATGGCCCTGGAGTTCTCGAAGAGGTCTTCCCGGTCCACGTAAGCGGGGGGAGAGGATGTCGTAGGTGCCTGGCCGCAGGTGTCCATGGAGGCGGAAGAATTCCTGCCTGGACATCCTGCCCTGGCAGACCTTCTGGAAATCGTCCCCGACCTCGCGGGAGATTGTCCAGACGCTGCGCTTGAAGTCCGCGATACGTTCAGCCAGGATGGCACCCTTGGCCACGGCCGAGCGCATGAGAGCCTCGGCGATGAAGGCGTACCGCGCGATGATGGAGAAGGGCAGCATGCCGTGGGATTTGCATCTCTCGAGAAGCGAGCGGGCGCATGCCAGGCGCCCTGTTGGATTTTCTGTCGTGGATGGGTCCTCTCCGCGCTTCTGCCCGTGCGGGTGTCCTGCGGCGGCCAGGCTCGCGGCCAGCGTGCCGCCCTGCCCCGGATTGAGGCACCGGATGGTCAGGGCGCGCAGGCTCTGCCGGTAATCCATGAAAGCAATGTCTCCGAGGACGCCGCCGTAGCGCCGGGCGAAGGTGTCGTCGAAGATGAAGTCGAAGGCGGTGAGGGCCACCTCGAACTCGACTTTGTCGTGGAGTTCGGGGTTGGCGTCCAGCCGGTCGAGCCAGGCGTCCACGAGGGCTTCGCCGGTTTTCGGCGAGACGCCGCGCGGCAGGAAGGAGTTGAAGCTGTTGCGCACGTCGATGTATGGCCGCCCGGCCACCATCACCATGAGCTCCTCGGGGGGCATCTCCTAGTATCCCATGCGCTGCCGGGCCAGGCTCCACACCCGGCGGCTAACGATCTCGGCGTAGACGGAGGCCGCCAGGGCCCGGGGGGTAGAGCCGATGATCTCGGCCGGGTTCCAGTCCGGCATGTTGCCCAGGATGGTGCGCCTGCCGAAGATGCCGGGGCGTGGGCCATGCGCTTCCTGACGAAGCGCTCCACGCGCTCGAGTTTGCCGGTCACGCGCCGGGAGGCCGCCACGTTCCAGTTCCTCGCGGCGCAGATGCGGCGCACCTGAAAGAGGTGTTCCTTACCAGAGGGGTCCAGGGCGAATTCGAAGTCCAGGAGCACGTTGCCGTAATGAGCTTCGAGGCTCCTGGCTAGGTTCACGATCAGCAGGAGCCTCCGGGAGTCGAAGTCGGAATCCTTGGTCCCGTGGAACACGTAGACGGTCTTGCTTTCCCCCCGGCCGCCGGTGATGGTGTCCGTCCGGCCCGAGTAGTCGTCGTAGTTGACCACCTAATAGGGCGAACCGTCATCCAGGCAGCGGGTCATGACGACCCCGCAGGCCTCGATGTCCCACACCATGGCCTGAGCGATGACCTGGTCGCGGGGCGAGCCGCCGTAGTAGGCGGCAACCCGCTCCACGGCTTCGGCCAGGGACTCCTCGTCCGCGCAGTCCACGTCGAGGACGCTTTGGAAGCAGCCGGCCATGGACGAGTCCTCGCCATCCTCCATGGCGGAGCTGCTGCGCACCGCGAGCCTGCGCCCGGTCCCGAGCTTTTCCCGGATCAGGCTGAGCATCTCCCGCGGTGAGTTCCGCCATTGCCCGAACGTGAAGGAGACGAGGTCGGGCACGTTGAAACCGAGCTTGCGAAGCTGGACCAGGGTGTCCACTTTGGTGCCAAGCGTGAGCATGCCGCCCTCCCCCATGGCTTTGGGGATTAGTGATCCGGGGCCGTCTTGTTCTCAATGATGCAGGCGGCGCTACCGCCAGGGCTCTCCAGGAAGGCTCTCCTCCTTTTCAGGATAGAAACGCGCCAGCGGCTCCCTGAAAACCTCCTTCAGGGTTGAGAAGACCACGTAATCCATCCTCTCGGCGTACTTGCCGTCGAAATACATGCGCTCCGTCTTCCGGAACGGAGCGACACGGCAAGCGTCCGCGCCCAGAAACAAGCCGATCTTCGCGACCGTTCCGTCGAAATCGGCGTGGAAGTCCTCGTACCGGATGACCAGCTCGTCCGTCTGTTCGAGCATCCAGCAGCGGTTCTGATAGAGATGCGTTTTGAGCGTGCGCCATTCCGGGGAGGTGTTGAGCAGCCGGTAGTTCCTGTCGAGGCTTTGCGCGAGGACGTCCCTGGCCCAAAAGTAGATCCCGTCGAAAGGATAGCCGAACAGCCTGATGTATTTGGCCTGGGCGGCGTGGGCCGTGTCCCTGGCCCGGTCGAAGAAATGGGTTTTGACGATGTAGGGCTTTGCGCTTCCTGTCCTGTCGAAGTGTATTCCGGCGTGGCGGTAGGGCGTGCCGGAGAATACGTGCGTCTCCGTGCCGAAGATGGTGGCGTAGTCGCAGCCCAGGGATTCCATCAGGGAGGCGGCCAGGTACTCCGTGCCGCAGCGGGGCTGGGTTTCAAGGATGCACGCGATGCGCGGCTCAAAGTCCTCGAACGGGAGCACCACCGTGACCGGCCTTCCCTTGACCCAGCGCTCCACGTTGGCGAGCACGTCCGGGTAGTTGGCCGGCCCCACGGCAACGAAGAGGACGTCGAAATCCGCGTTGAAGCCAAAGTCGAATGTGGAGGAGGTCTGGCAGGCCACGAGCGACTCGCCGATATACCTGGAGAAGAAGCGGGCCGATCCCAGGTCCCCGAACAGCACGACCCGCTCCTTTCCGGTGAACAGGCCCTGGAGGAGCCGGTGGTGCCGCTCCTCGATGTCCTTGCCGTGGACCACCTTGGGATACTCGCTGAAGGGGATGTCGAGCCGTCTCACGATCATGGCGTCATTGCTCCTGCTGTCGTTCGGTCATGGCGTATTTGCTGCGCGGCCTTGGCTTGAGGCGGTCAGCCCGCCAGGACGTCCTTCACACTTCTGGCGATGAAGGAGGCGTCCTCCTCGGTGAGGTAGGGGTGCATGGGCAGGCTGAGGATTACCTTCGAGGCTGTCTCGCAGACCGGGAAGTCCCCCTCGCGATAGGCGAGGTGCTCGTACGCGCCGAGTAGGTGCAGCGGCCTGGGGTAGTAGATCATGGCGGGGATGCCCTTGTCTCGGAGTCCGGCGATGATCTCGTCCCTGCGCGGGTGGCGGATCGAGTACTGCGCCCAGGCGCTTTTGACTCCCGCCGGGACGGCGGGGGTCTCCACCACGCCGGCGAGGGCTTGTGTGTACCAGCCGGCCACGCGTTGCCTGCTCTCCAATTCGGAGGGGAAAAACTCCATCTTCGCCAGCAGGACGGCGGCCTGGAGCGTGTCCAGGCGCGCGTTCAGACCGATGCGCACGTTGTCGTACTTGTCCGAACCCTGGCCGTGCACCCGTATGGACTTGAGAACTGCCGCCGTTTGCGCGTCCTTAGCGAAGACGGCGCCGCCGTCGCCGAAGCAGCCCAGGGGCTTGGCCGGGAAGAAGCTGGTCGCGGCGAGGGGCGACAGTGAACAGGCCTTGCGGCCCTTGTACCCGGCCCCGAAGCTCTGGGCCGCGTCCTCGATGACGGCAAGGCCGTGTTTGGACGCCACGGCGTCGAGGGCGTCGTAATCCGCCGGGATGCCGAAAAGGTCCACTGGGATGACGGCCTTGGGCGTGAGGGGCCGCTCCGTTTTGGGAAGGGGGTGGTCCTTGGAGGAATTGCCGGCGACGGCGGAGGCGGCGCGGTCGAGGGCTTCGGGGTCGATGTTCAGGGTGAGGGGATCGACGTCCACGAAGACCGGAGTCGCGCCCAGGAGCGACACCACTTCGCTGGTGGCGATGAAGGTGAACGGCGTGGTGAACACCGCGTCTCCCGGTCCCGCGCCGATGGCCATCAGGGCCATCAGCAGCGCGTCCGTGCCCGAGGCGCAGCCCACGCAGTGCCCGGCCCCGGCGAATTCCGCCAGGACGGATTCGAGCTCGGCCACCTCCGGGCCCATGATGTACTTGCCGTGCGCCAGGACCGCGTCCATGCGCGCCCTGATGCTCTTCTCGTGCAGGCTCCACTGCTTCTTGAGATCGATGAACTGGATCATGAGGCAATCCTATTGAGTGTCAGGTTGGGCAAGGCGAGCCAGACGCTTGCCGGTGCGCTTAAACCGGTTCGATCATCCTGGCCAGCCCGGTTTCCACCTCGGCGTATCTGCCGCCGCAGCGGGCGCAGGAAAGCTCCTTGCCGAGCTTTTCCCCGCATTCGCAGACCCAGCCCATGCGCCGGGCCGGGTTGCCCGCCATGAGCGCGTGGTCGGGCACGTCCTTGGTCACGACGGCTCCCGCTCCGATGAAGGCGAAGCGTCCCACGCGGTTGCCGCAGACGATGGTGCAGTTGGCGCCGAGAGAGGCCCCGTGCCCCACGGTGGTCGGCTGGAGCTCGTCCATGCGGGGGATGTGCGCCCTAGGGTTGCGGACGTTGGTGAAGACCATTGACGGCCCGCAGAAGACGTTGTCCTCCAGGGTGACGCCTTTGTAGACGCTGACGTTGTTCTGGATCTTGCACCCGGAACCGATCTTCACGTCCGGGCCCACAACCACGTTCTGGCCAATGTTGCAGTTCTCGCCCACCACCGAGCCCGGCAGCACATGGGAGAAATGCCATATTCTGGTCCCCGCGCCCACGGCGGCGTTTTTTTCCACGATGGCCGTTTCGTGGCAATAAAAGGCCGGAGCTTCATCCCTGGCCTTGGAAGGGGACAGGGAAATCCTCCTGCCGCCCTGGTCCAGGGAACGCTGGCACGCGTTCAGGACGCGCAGTACGCGCAGGCCCTCCTGACCATCGGTCAGGGGCCTCTCCCCGCTCTCGATGCACTGCAGGAACCGTTCGCATTCGCGGCGCAGAGGCTCGGCACGCTCGACTTCCACGCGGATCGCGTTGGCCTTGGACACCATGGGCACGGTCCCCTGCCATTTGATCTCGTGAGGGTAGAGCAACAGCTTGTCTTCCCAGGGGTTGGTGTCGTCGAATACGGCCATCTGCTTCTCGCCCACGACCACCAGATTCTGCACCTTGAAGGGATGCAGCCAGGACACGAAGATGTGACCCTTCAGGCCGGAGGGGAATTCGAGATGGCTCACGGTGACGTCCGCGATCTTGCTGTGCAGGAAATTGCCGCCGGTGGCCATGACGCTCTCCGGCTCCGCGAGAGCCAGGGACAGGATCATGGATATGTCGTGGGGGGCGAAGGACCACAGGATGTTCTCCTCGCGGCGGACTTTGCCCAGGTTGAGGCGTTGCGAGTGAATGTAGTTGACGCGGCCGAGCTCTCCCGACGCGACCAGTTCCTTTAGCCTGATGAACGCCGG
>JBMORI010000100.1:0-7635 GCA_049322415.1 Thermodesulfobacteriota bacterium
GAACTTCTCCATGTCGAGCGGCTTTGAGAGGTAGGCGTTCATGCCCGAGGCCAGAAAACGCTCCTCGTCGCCCTTCACGGCATGCGCGGTCACGGCGATGACGGGGATGAAGGGGTCGAACAGGCCGCCGTCGTGGGCGCGCAGGATCATGGTGGCCTCGATGCCGTCCATCTCGGGCATGGAAACGTCCATGAGCAGGAGGTCGTAGCGGTCGCCCGCGAGGGCTTCGAGGGCCTGCCTGCCGGTGGAGACTGCCTTGACCTTATGCCCTCGCGTGGAGAGGTACTTCACCGCGAAGCGCTGGTTGAGCTCGTTGTCCTCGGCGAGCAGGATGTTCAGGGGGGGCAGGCTGACTTCCCCCGCTGGCGTGTCATCGCCCTCACTCAGGGGGGCGTCGCCCGGGGGAATCTCCGCGAGAATGGAGAAGGAGAAAAGCGACCCCTGGCCGGGGGAGCTCTTCACGGAGATCGACCCGCCAAGCAGGTCCGCCAGGCGCTTGCAGATCGCTAGGCCCAGGCCGGTTCCGCCGTAGGACTTGGTGGTGGTGAGGTCTGCCTGGATGAAGGTGTCGAAGATGACGTCGAGCTTTTCCTCGGGGATGCCGATACCGGTGTCCTCCACCGAGAAGTTGACGGCAACGAAGGAATTGCCGTCGCCGTCCCGCACCGTGCCCTGGCTCGGCCAGACCCTGACGGCGACATGCCCCTCGCTGGTGAATTTGACTGCGTTTCCGGCCAGGTTGACCAGCACCTGCCTGAGCCGGCCCGGGTCGCTCACCACCTTGCGCGGAGTCGCTGGATCGATGTCCAGCGAGAGAGCGAGCCCCTTGCGCTCCGCGGACACGGCGAGGGTCCTGACAACCGCCTTAACAACGCGCCACAGGTCGAACGCCTCCAGCTTGAGATCGACCTTGCCGGCCTCTATCTTGGAGAAATCCAGGATGTCGTTGATGATGGCCAGCAGGGCATGGGAGGCGTTCTCCACGTCCGTCAGCAGTTCGCGCTGCTCGGGTATCAGCGGCCCCTCCATGAGCAGGCGGGTCATGCCGATGATGGCGTTCATGGGGGTGCGGATCTCATGGCTCATGTTGGCCAAAAATTCGCTCTTGGTGTTGCTGGCCCGCTCGGCGGTCAGCTTGGCGGAGACGAGCTCGTCCTCCAGCCTGCGGTTGTCCGTGATGTCCTCCGCGAGTCCGGCGATGCGGTATACCCCCCCCTTTTCGTCGCGGACGGGGAAGGCCCGCGCCCAGGCCCAGCGCACCCCGCCTCCGGGCCTGACAACCCGGAACCGCTCGGAGAGCTTTTCTCCCGAGGCCTTGAGCCTGCCCAGCGCCTGGCGCACGCGCTCGCGGTCCTCGGGGTGCACTGCTTCGATGAAAAGGGCCGGATTGGCGTACGCGGCAGAGGAAGGGCGGCCCCAGATGTCGGCGAAGGCGGGGGATATGTAGAGTATCCTGTCGGAGGCCGCATCGCTCACCCAGAACACCTCGCGGATGTTTTCCACCAGCTGTCTGAAGCGGGCCTCGGATTCCCTGAGGCCCTCCTCGGCCGCCATGCGCGCCGTGACGTCGGTCACGGCGCAGAGGCAAACCCGCTCTCCCTTGCGGCCGGGCAGAGGTTGCGACTGCATGGAGGCGTGGACCCGGCGGCCAGCTCTGTTCACAAGGGTCAGCTCGCATGTCTGGTGCGCCGCGCCATGGAAGACGGCGGTGCGGTGGCGGTAGAATTCCCCCTGGCTCTCCGGGGCGAGGTACGTCATGAAAGGCTTCCGGGCCAGATAGTTGCGCTCCACCCCCAGCATCCTGGCCCCGGCGAGGTTCACCTCCAGCAGGAGGCCCTTCTCGTCCATGGTGAAGTAGCCGATGGGGGCGAAGTCGTAGAGCTGCTGGTACTTGTCCCGCGAGCGTTCCAGCTCGTCGCGCGACTTGGAGAGCTCCTCGTTTTGCATTTCCAGTTCGATCTGGTGAACGGAAAGTTCGTGAAGGGCCTGTTTCAGCCCGAGGCGTTCAAGATGATGATCCTGCCCGCTCAGCGATTCGAGCACGGCCTCCGCGCTCTGCCGCAGCGTGGCCAACTTGTCTTTTTTGTCTTCATCCATCAACGGTCACTCCCGCCTGCCGCCGGACCACGCCGCCGCGTCCTTGTGTCGCGTCCATGAGGATGGTGATGCCATTCCCCGATGCAATGAACCGAAACAACTGTCTTTTCAAAGAAAAACATGCTCCAGTTCTTGAACGCGTCACACTGGCCGGGCGGCGGCCATCAGCGGCTGCCATGCTGTCATTGCGAAGCGGAGCCTATGAGCATGATGCCGGATACGGCTCCGGATTCGTCGCGCAGCACCTTGTCGACCCATTCAAGGTTGATGCTGCCGTCCCGAGTGGGCAGGTCCAGCCTGTAGCGCCGGCTGGGCTGGCCCTGGCCGGCGAGCAGGGCTTCAAGGGCCTGCCTCTGGTCTTTCCTTGCCTCCCCGGGCACGAAACGCTCTATCCAGTCCAGGCCTTGGGCCTTTTCCTGGGTGAGGCCGAGAACGGCCAGCGCCTTGCGGTTGGCGTACTCGACGCGCAGATCCCCGCCGAGGGTAACGATGATGTCTTCCCTGGAATCCAGGGAGTCCGCGGCTTTCCCGGCGGCGGCATGGCGGTCCTCAAGCTGGTCCAGCAGCGTCTGCTGGCTCGCGAGCTTCCTGCCGTCCTCGAGCCGTCCGGTGATGTCGGTGGAGAGCTTGAGATAGTTGATGATCTCTCCGCTTTCCCCGAGCACCGGCAGGAGGGACGCCTCCTCCTCGTAGACGGAGCCGTCCTTGCGCAGGGTGGAGAGCCTGCCGGACCAGGTCTTGCCCGCGCCGAGCGCTTTCCACAAATCCTTGAAGCTCTGGCCGGACAGCTCCCCGGCCGTGAGGCCGGCGATGTCCATCCCCTGGATTTCCTCCGGGCTGAAACCGGTGTTCTTAAGAAAGCTCCGGTTCGCGTATTCCACCCTGCCAGCGGGGTCCGTGAGCAGCACCATGGAGGGGCTGGCCTCCACCGCCTGGGAGAACTTGCGCAGAGTGGTTTCCGCGCTTTTGACCCCGGTGATGTCCACGAAGGTGATGACGACTCCCTTCACCACGTTATCCAGGGTGACGTAGGGCAGCATGCGCATGAGAAGCGTCTTCCCGGCGTTGGAGACGACCTCCTTCTGGATGGGAGAGAGGTGGGCGAGGACCTTCCTGGCGTCCTCCACGAGGCTGTCGTAATGTATGTTGAGGGAGATGTGGGCGATGGGCCTGCCGATGTCGAAGTCCATCAGATTCACCTCCTCCCGGATCGCCGGGGTGAACTTCCGCACCGCCAGGTCGCGGTCCAGGAAGATGACCCCTATGTTCGTGGAGGAGAGGAGGTTGGTCATGTCGTTGTTGAGTTCAGTCAGCTCGGCTATTTTGGACTGGTACTCGGCGTTGACCGTGATGAGCTCCTCGTTCACCGACTGGAGCTCCTCGTTGGTGGACTGGAGCTCCTCGTTGGCCGAGAGCAGCTCTTCGTTGGTGGCCTGGAGCTCCTCGTTGGTGGTCTCCACCTCCTCGATGGTAGCCTGGAGATTCTCGCGGTTGTACTGGAGCTCGGCTTCCAGGTCGGTGATGCGCTGCCTGGCCTTGCTGTCCAGGTCGAAAGGTTCTCCCGCCAGTTCGCAATCGGGCTCGCCCGCCTGCTCGTGGAACACCGTGGCCGCCAGTTTCTCGCCGGAGCGGTCGTCCACGTAGGGGATCACGGACAGGTCGATGCGCAGCTCTCCCGAGGGGTCCTTGAGCCGGATGTCCTTGTAGACGGCCTGCTGGTTCTCCCTCATGGCCTTGTTGACCCCGGTCTCGAGGGCGATGGAGAGGTCCTTGCGCACGAGGTTCGAGAGCCCGAGGCTCGTCTTGCCGGGCCGCAGGGAGACGAACCTGGAGACGTCCCCCCGGATGTGCACCACCTCGTTGTCCTGGTTGACGATGAGCGTGGGCGGCACGTAGCGGTCCATGAGCTCTTCGAGGATGCCGCCGATGACCCGCTCCCGGGAGGTCTGCACCAGCGGGGAACTCCCTGCCCCCAGGCTGGGAGCGCGCCTGGGCCTGACGGAAGAGATGCTGAAACCCTCCGCGGGCAGGGGCAGATGCTTGCCCCGGCATCTGTATATCTTCCATTTGGTGTCGAAGGGCGCGAAGAGGTTGGTGTATGCCCCCACCGTCTCCGAGGAGCCCAGGACGAGGAACCCTCCCTCGTTCAGCGCGAAATTGAAGAAGGCCAGCACCTTCTGCTGCAGGACGGGCTGCAGGTAGATGAGCATGTTGCGGCAGGTGAGCAGGTCTATCTTGTTGAAAGGGGGGTCCTTGATGATGTTCTGCAAGGCGAAGATCACCATCTCACGCACGCCCTTGGCCACGCGGTACTTGTCGCCGCTCTTTATGAAGAAGTTCCTGAAGCGCTCCGGGGTCAGGTCGGCGACGATGTTTTCCGGGTACAGGCCGTTGGAGGCGAACTCCAGCGCCTCCTTGTCGATGTCGGTGGCGAAGATCTTCACCTCGCGTTGGTCCCCGGTCTCGTCCATGTATTCCTTGAAGACGATGGCCAGGGAATAGGCCTCCTCGCCGGTGGAGCAGCCGCACACCCAGGCGCGCAGCGGCCCCTTGCGGGACTTGAAAAGCTCCGGGAGGATGCGGGTCTTGATCTGGTCGAAGGCCTCGGCGTCGCGGAAAAAGCGGGTGACCCCGATGAGCAGGTCCTTGTAGAGGATGCCCGACTCATCCGGGTTGGCGTAGAGGTACTTGACGTAGCTGTCCAGGCTCTCCAGCTGGTTGATGGAGAGCCTGCGCTCGATGCGCCTGAGAACCGTGGACTGCTTGTAGAAGGTGAAGTCCACCCCCGAGTGGTTCTTGAGCAGCGTGAAGATGCGGGCGAGCTTGTTTTCGTCGCCGGGCTCGGCGATCTTGGCGTCCCTTTCAGCCCTGGCGAACGGGTGGCTCACGTACTTCATGAGCTCCACCGGCATCTGCTCGGGCGAAAGGACGTAGTCGGCCAAACCCGTGGCGATGGCGTTGCGGGGCATCCCGTCGAACTTGGCGCTCGCCGGGTCCTGCACCATGATGAGCCCGCCTTCCTCCTTGAGGGCCCGGATGCCGCGCGTGCCGTCGGACCCGGTGCCGGAGAGGATGACGCCGGCTGCCCTGTCGCCGAGGCTCTCTGCAAGCGAATTGAAGAAAATATCGATGGGGAAGCTCGGCAGCGGCCGGTCGGCCTTGTCGGCCAGACGGAGCCTGCCCTGGGAGACCGTCATGACCTTCCTGGGGGGGATGAGGAAGACGGTGTTGGCCTCCAGCGGCATGCCGTCCTCGGCCTGAAGCACCTTCATGCCGGTGTGGCGCGAGAGCAGTTCCACCATGAGGGACTTGTGGTCCGGCGAGAGGTGCTGCACCACGGCGAACGCGATGCCCGAGTCCGAGGGCATCGCGTCGAAAAACAGCTCCAGCGCCTCGAAGCCCCCGGCCGACGCGCCTATCCCCACCACGTATCCGGGTGCGGGACTCCCGGCCGTCTCCAGCGGATTGGGGGTGGGGGCCGCGCCGCTCTCGTCGTTATTCTTCTTGCCAGGCATGAGTCACGTCATCCTAGGGGAGGCTGTCGTCCTCCCGGGAGGATGCCGGAGAGACGGTTGGTCGGGCAGGAATCAGAATGCTTCCTTTTTCATTTTTCGCAATGAATGACAATAGCCTTGTCACCACGGGGGCCCACGCCGCCCGGCCTCGCGCAATGCGTGCACGCGCGGTTTTCCCGGATGACAACCAGCCCCTTTGCGGCTATCCAGCCCTTTCATCCCACCCAAGGAGCCCACATGCGAAGCCACCTCATGACCGGCGGGATAGAAAAAGCCCCGCACCGCTCCCTGCTCCACGCCCTGGGGCTGACCCGCGAGGAGATCGAACGCCCCCTCATCGGCGTCGTCAACTCGGCCAACGAGGTCGTCCCCGGGCACATCCATCTGGATACGATTTCCAACGCCGTCAAGGCGGGTGTCCGCATGGCCGGAGGCACTCCCCTGGAGTTCCCGGTCATCGGCGTCTGCGACGGACTGGCCATGAACCACGCGGGCATGCGCTTCTCGCTGCCCAGCCGCGAGCTCATCGCCGACTCCATCGAGATCATGGCCACGGCGCACCCCTTCGACGCCCTGGTGCTCATCCCCAACTGCGACAAGACCGTGCCCGCCATGCTCATGGCCATGCTCAGGCTGAACATCCCGGCCGTGCTGGTCTCGGGCGGCCCCATGCTGGCAGGCTCCAGCGCGGGCGGCCCCGTGGACCTCATCAGCGTGTTCGAGGCCGTGGGGCGCGTCAAGCGCGGCGAGATGGACGAGGCCCAGCTGGCCGACCTGGAATGCAAAGCCTGCCCCGGCTGCGGCTCCTGCTCCGGCATGTTCACCGCCAACTCCATGAACTGCCTCTCCGAGTCCATCGGCCTCGCCCTGCCCGGCAACGGCACCATCCCCGCCGTCACCGCCGACCGCGTCCGCCTGGCCAAGAAGGCGGGCATGCAGGTGATGGAGCTGCTCGCCAGGAACATCAAGCCCCGCGACATCGTCACCGAGGCCTCCGTGGCCAACGCCGTGACCATGGACATGGCGCTGGGCTGCTCCACCAACACCGTGCTGCACCTGCCCGCCATCTTCGCCGAGGCCGGGCTCGACCTCACCCTGGACATCTTCGACCAGGTGAGCGCCAAGACCCCCAACCTCTGCAAGCTCTCCCCGGCCGGGCACCACCACATCGAGGACCTGCACCGCGCGGGCGGCATCCCCGCCGTAATGCACGCGCTGGCCAAGAGAGGCCTCATCGACACCAAGGCCCTCACCGTCACCGGCAAGACCGTGGGCGAGAACCTGGAAGCCCTGAACCCGGTCATCGCCGACGCGGACGTCATCCGCGACGCCGAGCCCTACTCCGAAAAGGGCGGCATCGCCGTGCTGCGCGGCTCGCTCGCCCCTGACGGCGCGGTGGTCAAGCAGTCCGCCGTGGCCCCGGAGATGATGAAGCGCTCCCTCACCGCCCGCTGCTTCGACTCCGAAGAGGACGCCTTCAAGGCCATCATGGCCGGCGAGATCACCAAGGGCCTGGCCGTCATCATCCGCTACGAAGGCCCCCAGGGCGGACCCGGCATGCGCGAGATGCTCTCGCCCACCGCCGCCATCATGGGCATGGGGCTGGGCTCCGACGTGGCCCTCATCACCGACGGACGCTTCTCCGGCGGCACTCGCGGACCGGCCATCGGGCACGTCTCCCCCGAGGCGGCCGAAGGCGGACCCATCGGGCTCGTCCAGGACGGCGACACCATCGAGATCGACATCCCCGGACGCCGCATGGACCTGATGGTGAGCGAAGAGGAGATGGAGAAGAGACGGAAAGCGTTCAAGCCGGTCGAGAAGCCGGTGCCCTCGGGGCTGCTGAGACGGTACGCGAGGAGCGTGAAGTCGGCGGCGCATGGGGCGGCGTACAAGTAAGAGAGATAGGGTGCAGGGAAGGGAAGAATGAAGATGCCTCCGGCGGCCAGGGGGGAAGCCCCCCCTGGACCCGGCAACCGCTTCGCGGGGTTAGGGCGAAACGATTGAAAGGGGCGGGGCGCGT
>JBMORI010000101.1:0-7495 GCA_049322415.1 Thermodesulfobacteriota bacterium
GGCGCGGCCGCTTTGCTTGGCTCATTGCGGAATGCCGGGTACGCAAGGCCAGTGCCTCTTGGCGGATCCGCATGGCGGCTCGATTCCGCTTGGCGCGAACTATCGCCGCCAAGCCTTCTGGAAACGCTTCGCGGCCTCAGAGACATCGGAGGGCCGCCGCAATCCCCCTCCACTCCCCGCCCCGGGAATCCCGGAAGAGACCATGATTGCATATTTATGCGATTAGATTATAGTCATATAATTATAATGACATTCTTGCCAGTGCCCTGCCGCGTCGCCAGCCTCTCAAACCAAAGGGAAGGGTCCGGATGATTCGATTCGCCTTTTTCGCCGCGATGCTCGCATTCTCCGCCGCCGTCACGTCCACTCCGGCCAACGCGGGGAGAGCGTTCAGCCAGCTCATCGGCCTTGGCGACAGCACGCTGGACACGGGCTACTTCCGCTATGCCTCGACGGGAAACGCGGCGGTGAACGCCTCTCTCGTCTCGGCGATCGCCGCCGGAGCCCAGGGAGGGTTCGCCGGGCCGGGAGTGATGACCACCACCATGCTGGGGGACCGCTTCGGCCTGAGCGCCCAGCCGGTCAGCGCCGGCGGGACCGTCTACGCCAACGGCTCCGCCTACAGCGCGCTTTTGAGCGCTACGCCCGGCGGCCCTTCGATTCCGGGAAGCCTGCCCGGCAACGTCGCCGCCACGCAGCAGATCGCCAATGTCCTGGCCTCGGGGGGCGGCGCGGCCAATCCCAAGGCCCTTTACGTGATAAACACGGGCAACAACGACCTGATCTTCGTGCAGAACCAGGGCCCGGCCTGGATAGCGGCCAACCCCTCCTTTCTGAACGGCGTGGCCTCCCAGCTGACCTATGGCGTGGCAACCCTGCAGGCGGCAGGAGCCCGTTACATCCTGGTGCCCAACACCTTCTACACCTCGGCCTTGACCGGACTGGGCGGCGTCATCCCCGCGAGCAACGTGGAGGCGTACGCACGGGCCGTCGGCTACGGGAATACGAAGTGGGCGTATCTCTCCGCCGCGGGCGTCCGGTTCATCCCGGCCGACCTCACCAGCATGTTCAGGTTCGTGTCCGCTAATCCCGTGTTGTTCGGATTCACTCCGTCCTCGGTGCTGGCGTCCAACGCGCCTTCACCCGTGGCGGCCCTGGTGACCAGCTGGAACGACATCACCCCCGCCCAGATGCAGACCTATCTCTTCATCGACGGCAAGCACCTGACCACGGCCGGCCAGCGGATAGAAACCGATTACGAACAGAGCCTGCTCACAGCGCCGGTCCAGATGTCGCTTCTGGCCGAAGGCCCGGTTCAGGGAGGGCTTTCCCGCGCGGCCACCATCCAGGGCCAGATCGACCTGTCCGGACAGCGTCGCGGCGAGACGGGAATCAACGTCTGGGCCAGCGGCGGGATAAGCTCGCTTGGCATCAAGAGTTTCACGGGCTTCCCGGAGGTGACCGGCATCCCGTTCGCGGGAAGCGTGGGCGCGGACTACAAGACCTCCTTCGGGCTCATCCTGGGCGCGGCCTTCGCGGCAGGAACCCAGACCCAGACTTTCTCCCAGGGGGCTGGGCATTACGACCAAAACGACCAGGCCATGAGCCTTTACGCCTCCTACAAGCACGGCCCGGCATGGGGCGACGCCGTGGCCTCCTGCGGCCTGTACCAGGACAAGACAAGGCGCAATGTTCCCTTGGGCCTGTTCATGGACCAAAACACCGCCCAAACCACGGGCGACAGCCTGAGCCTGGCCCTGCGCCTGGGCGGGAACCTGAAATGGGGTCCGGTGACAACCGGGCCGGTGACGGGGCTGGTGCTCCAGCGGGTGACTATCAGGGGCTTCACCGAATCCGGCACAAGCGGGATGACCGCCCTGACTTACGGCGAACAGAAGCGCGATTCCGCCGTCACCCAGCTGGGCTGGCGCATCCTGGCGGACGCCGGCCCTTTCCAGCCCTTTGCCGAGGCCAAGTGGAACCATGAACTGGCCGACCCGAAACGAAAGGTGAAGGCTGCCCTGACCACAACCCTTGCCCCGGCCTATTCCATGGACGCCGTGCCCGTGACCACCGACTGGGGCGACGTGACGCTCGGGACCGCCTACAAGGCGAGCGATAGAGTGACTCTTCGGGCCTCGTTCTCCTCCATGTTCTCGAACCCGCAGGCTGTCGCCTACGGCGGCGAACTGGGCGTGAACGTCAGCTTTTAACGGCGCTCAAGCCTGGCGGCCGCGAGAGTCCTGATTCCGCCAGAGTCCTGTTGCGTGAAGCTTCATGGCGTTAGGCCACGCCGGTTCCAGGGGGTTACGGAGGCAAACCGTAACCCCCTTTTGCGTCTGTCCGTAACCGTGCGCACCAGGACCTGCTCATACAAGTAGAGACACATGAAATGCCCATCAGGCATTTCACTTAATAGGAAAATTTGGCGACTACGGCATTACGGCAACAAACACAACATTGACTATATTTAATGTTTGCCTGATCCAACAGCGCAAGCACCTGACAACATTTCACTGGCACTGCTGATGCATTCGCAACGGCACTGTCCATAAGGAATTTTTCCAGAACAAATCCCCTTGTGCGTGGTCACGGCACGGCTTATCAGTGCATCGTGGAAATGCAACATCCACGTGACCTGGCCAGGAGCGCGCCGGGGGCAACGGACCGGAGGACGGGAGCGGCCGGGAAAGCGGGCGCGGGGTCCCCCAGGTTCTTGATGGCGGGCCGCCTTCGGGCGGCCCGTCCGTAAGGAGCAGGACATGAAGAAAACCGGATACACGGTCGAGTTGCGCTTCAGGGTGCCGCTGCACCTGGCCGAGGAGGCCCGCAAGGCCATGGCCCCCTACAGTGTCGGCGAAATTGCCGGCCCGGCGCGCAGGCGCGCTCCGGCGGAAGGCCAGGACGACTGCCAGCTTACCGGCCTGGAGATCGAACTGCTGTTGCGGGGCTGACGGCGCCGCGTGGCCCACCCGCGCCCCGCTGGCCCTGCCTGCCCCGGGTTGCTTACTCACGTCGGCAATGACTGCCCTGGGCGGCGTGAAGGCGACGGGTAGCGGCCCACTCTTGCGTGAAAGCCCCCTACCAGCCGAATCCGAATTGCAGCCTCTCGCCGCCCATGACCGTCTTGGGAGGCGTGAAGGCGATGGCCAGCGGAGTGCGTCCGTCCGCTTCCTCCCCGGCCTCCACGGTCAGGTCCGGCGGGGGGACCTGGTCCGTCTGGTTGAAGAGGTCCATGAGCGCCCGGCGCGCGGCCCCGGCGGGATCCTCCATGTCCGCGCCGGAGGCATCCTGGCGGGCCTTGAGCAGATGGCTCACCACACGGCCGAAGAACAGCTGGAAAACGAACGAGCCGCCGTCAAGCGCGGTCTGCCTGGGCAGCATGGCCACGTCCCTGCCCCGTCCTCCCGCCAGCGGCGAAATACCCGCCTCCATGAACTCCAGTATCCTGTTTTCGTCGAACAGCCCCTCCGTGGCGGCCTGACCATCACCCGAATCGGCCACGGCCAGTTCCTCGAGAAAGACGTTCCGGTAGTCCGCCAGCCGCGACGGCCAGCCGTATATCGCCACGCTCCTTGCGGCCAGGGTCCCCACCGCCCATGACGGGCTGAGCCATAGCGGCCTGGCCTCGGTGAAAGGCACGGGCCTCGCCTGGTTTCCTGGCCCGTATGGGGCCCGGTCCAGGAACCGGTTCAGTGTGACGAGCACGCGGGACGCTCCCGGATGGTCGCGCAGCTTGCGGAACTTGACGTACTGGGAGTCCTCCAGGGCGCTCTTGAGGTAGCCTAGCCTGGACAGCTCCGCCCAGGAGCCCAGCCGGAAGAAATCCTTGGCGAGCGAGACCACCGTGGGGACGAGCAGCGTGTCCGCGAAGGACAGCACCCGCTCCAGCATTTCCACGGATGCGGGGGAGTTGTCGAAGCCGTGGTCGATCAGCGCCAGATGCGGCGTTTCCTCGATGAGCTGCGCCATGAGCGCGCCCAGGGCGTCCGGGAGGGTTTCGGGGGAGACGGAGCACAACTTCAGGCGCACCCGTCCGCCCTCCTTCACCCCTGCCTTCCTGGCCAGGCAATGAGCCCCTCTCCAGGCGGACTCGTAGGTCCTGAACGCCTCGTCCGCGTAGATCGCGGAGAGCGCCCTGGCCAGGAGGGTCTCGGCCTGGGACTGCCAGCCGGAGAGCCCGCCTCCTCCGGAACCGGACGGCGCGAGGGACGCCTCGGTTGCCACCATGGAAAGAAGGTCGTCGAGGGTTTCGTTGGAGGCCTCGGCCTGGGCCGGCCCGGCGGGCGGAAGCGACAGGTCGAGCGGCAGCCCCGGCCAGCTGGCCCGGATTTGGGCAGCCGCCTTCTCCGGTGCGAGGTTGTCCGCGCGCGCCTGGGCCAGATACGTCCGGCAGGCGTCCAGGGCGGCAAGATAGGGGGTGTTCTTCACAACGTTGGCTGGCTTGAACCCGGCCATGTCGCCCACGGCCACGTCCACCCCGCCCTCGGGGCAGACATCCTTGGGCAGGTCCACCCGGAAGCGCGGCCCCATCAGGGCCAGGGCGCCGTCCAGGGTGTATATGTCGGCTTCGGCCACGCGGGGCTTGTAGCCACTCGAAGGCACGGGGCCGAAGGGAGCCAGGGCGAGGATGGTGTAGGGGCTGACCGTGGACGGCATGGGCGCTCCTTGGCTTCAGGGATTTTTCCGTATGTAGCACATGGCACGCGCTTTGACCAAAAGGAAAAGCGGGCCCGTCCTGGGGAGGCGGGAAATCTTTTCCCGGCACGATGTCTGCATGTTAACAAGAGGATACGCGTGGCGGCTCCTTGCGTGCATGCGCTACGGATTACGGCTCGGGCGTGCAGGCCAGCCATGGCCGCTTTGCCGCATACCCCTGGAAATTCTTGGAGATATGGCATATAGTTGGCCGCATTCGCGTGCGGATGACAGGACGTTCCGGAGCCCCTATGACCACGTTGCACGACCTAAACGCCGCACCTAGGCTGCTGCTGCACAACATCTTCAATTACGGCCATTTTCTGGTATATGCTTCCGTTTTCACCAGATGGGCGCTCTCGAAGGGCTTTGAGGTGCACATGCTGGGCCGGGGGCTTGACCAGACACCGTACGCGCGGCGGTTCGGCGGCTTGCCGGGGGTCGTCCTGCACGACGCCCGCCTTGGCGAGAGGCTGGCCCCCGGGCAGGCCAACTGGGTCAGACGCGATCTTCTCGTCGAGGGATTGCGCTCCGTTCTCCAGGCGCAGCGGGAACTCAAGCCGCAAGCCACGGTGCTTCTGACCACCGACGACTGCATATTCGAAAACGTAGGCCTGTCCGAGCCGGGCTTCCGGTTCGAAACCCCCACTTGCGGACTGCTCACCTTCGGCAACCAGGAATATTACTCGGCCTATCGCGGAGCTTATTCCGCGAAGGCCGCCGCGTTGGCCGGGAACGGGTCCCCGTTCGAGGCCGTCTTCACGCTCGACGAACACCACGCCCAAGACAGCGGCGCGGACCCCGATCACCTTGTATTCCTGCCGGACATATTCGCGGAGGACGTCCCCGCGTCGCCTCCCTCCTGCCCCGCCACGCAAGCAGGCCGGGATCTGCTCGCGTTCCTGAACGCCGGGACGGGCCCGGTCTTTCCCGTCATCGGGAAATTCGACCAGCGCAAGAACAACATCATGGTGCTGGAACTGGCGGCCTCCATGCCGGACGCGTCCTGCGTCGTCCTTGGGGAGAGGGTCCCCTGCCAGGAGGACGGCCGCGTCGACGCACTGCTGGAGACCCTTCGCCGCGAGGGCGCTCTTTTCGAGTCATGGGGATTCGTGCCCGAGGAACTCTTCCACATCGCCCTAGCTCACGATCGCACCGCGCTGCTGCCGCTTCCCTACACCTGCCACTACGGTTCGTCCGGCATACAGCTTCTGGGCTTTGCCCACGGCAAGCCCTCCGTGGTTCCATCCAACGGCCTGATGGCCCGGCGCGTCGCCGGGCACGGCCTGGGGAGGGTCTTCCACCCGGGCGACAAGGCCGGTTTCGAGGGGGCCTGCTGGGAAATCCTGGAGTCCGGAGCTTCGGCCTACAGAAACAGTTGCCTGGAATTCATGACTTTTTTCAACGAATCATCCCGGGGAACGCAAATCGGCAGGGCTTTCGGCATGGAGAGCGGGCGACCCGTGGAACTGGCCCTCAACGCCAGGCGCGTGGAAAGACTGCCCGGCCTGGAGCGGATACACCGGGCGTCGGCGTTTTTCCTCTCGTCCAAGGAGGATGAGTCCCTCCAAATCCTGGATGAACTGCTGGCGGCGAACCCCGGCGACCCCCTGGCGCTTTTCCGCAAGGCCATGATCCTTCTGGCGTCGGAACAGCGCGAGGAAGCGTCCGGGGCGTTGCTGGCTTTGGCGGCGCGGGGTACGCTGGAGGAGTTCGACTTCTTCGTCAGGCAGGCCGCCCGCGACTGCTCCGAGCATCTCGGCGCGCGGGACGAAGCTCTCGCCATACGGCGCGTCCTGGACCTTCTGACCCTGCTCCCCGCGTCCACGGCGGACAAGGCGGGACGGCCGGCGCTCAGCCCCGCCGCCTGGCAGCAGGCCGGAGTGTTCCTTGCCCGCGCCGGAGCCCGCGAGGAGGCGGCGGACTGTTTCAGACAAGCCCTCCGGCTCGACCCCGGCTGGCATGACTGCCGCCTGAACCTGAGCGACGTCCTGCGCTACGCGGGCCGGTACGCGCAAAGCCTGGCCGAACTGGACGAGTTGGAAACGGCCGCGCCCGGCTGGCCCGGCATTAACCACAAGCGGGGCCAAGTCCTTTTCGAGATGGGAGAGATGGAAAAAGCCCTGGAACATTTTTCTCTGGAGCCCGAGGATTCACCGCACCGGAGAGCGGCCATGGAATACGTCGAGCGGGCGCGGCGGACATGCCCTCCCGCCGCGAAGCGGCTTGACCGCGGCCAAACCTGCATGAAGGAGCCAGCCCGATGATAGGCGTTCTCGGAAGCGGATACTGGGGGAAGAATCTCGTCAGGGTTTTTCACGAGCTTGGCGTGCTGACCGCCATTTGCGACAAGAACGATGCCACGCTGGCCACGTTCAGGCAGATGTATCCCGAAGCGCGCGCCACCATGGCCGTATCGGACTTGCTCGCCGTCGACGCGGTGAAGGCCGTGGTCATCGCTACCCCCGCCGAGACCCACTTCACCCTTGCCAGGGAAGCCCTGCTGGCAGGGAAGCACGTCTACGTGGAGAAGCCCCTCGTGCTCAACGAGGAGGACGGTGAGGAACTCATCCGGATCGCGGACAAGGCTGGCCTCGTGCTCATGGTGGGCCATCTGCTACAATACCACCCGGCGTTCATCAGGCTAAAGGAACTGGTCGCGTCGGGAGAACTCGGCCGCGTCAACTACATTCACTCGCAACGCCTCAACCTGGGCAAAGTCCGCCGCGAGGAGAACATCCTGTGGTCCTTCGCCCCCCACGACATATCCATGATCCTGTCCCTGGCTCTCGCGGAG
>JBMORI010000102.1:0-7161 GCA_049322415.1 Thermodesulfobacteriota bacterium
GCCGCCACGCCGGAGCCAGCGCCCGGGGGCGTGGGCGTCACGCCCGTCGAGCCGGTCTGCATGCCCGAGAGCGCGGCGATGGGCGCGGCCTTATCCAGGTACGCCTTGGCGCTCTCGGGGCTGGACGTGGCCAGGTCGCGCAGCCAGGGCTCCAGGGCCTTGTTGACGCGGCCGTCCTTGAGGGCGGTGTCGATCTGGGCGGACAACGCGGCCGTGCCGGTCTTCTGCTCCAGCTCGGCTACCCGGCCCTTGAGGGTGGCGTTCTCCTCGGTCAGGGCCGCGAGGGCGGCCAGCGGCACGAACTTGGCCGGGTCGGGCTTCTCCACCTGGGCGGAGAGGGCCGCGAGCTGGGCGTCCTTGTCCTGGAGGATTGCCAGGATGCTCACGCCCGTGTCGGCGGTGCCGAGCTGCGCCTTGACCTTGTCCAGTTCCGCGATGATGTCCTGCGCCGTGGCGGTGACGGGCAGGTTGAGCATCCAGCGGAGACGTTCGGCCAGGTCCTCGCTCAGGGCGGTCTGGCCTTCCTTCTTGCTCATGGGGTCCTCCATGCGGGTTATCTCCAGCGCGGCGGCCACTGCGGCCGTTCCGTCCAGCGCCGGGTTGTTCGTGAGAGCTGCGTTGATGAGGAAGCGAACGGCTCCGGTTTTGAGGTCGAAGCCGAAGAGGGGCGAAATGTAGCGGTATTCCTTGGCCTTGATGTGCTGGCTGGCGGCCTCGGTCCAGTCCACCTGGGCGAACAGGCCCTGGCCGGGCACGTAGGTGAGCGATTCCACCCACCCGGCCGCGATGGCCTTATGGCCGTTGTCCTTGGCGGTCAGGGTGTGGTGCTCGTAGTCGATAAAAAGAGGCGTCTCGCGGGCGGAGACTTGCGCGATGAGGGCGGCGGCGATGTCCGCGTCCATGCGCCAGACTTCGGTCTGGGAGTTCTCCACGAGGCCGGGGCGGCCGTCGCGGGCGGAGAACTCACCGTCCGGGAAAAGCTGGATGTTGCAACCCTCGGGCATGTCCGGCCCGCCGGAGGCGAGCTGGACAGTCAGGGCGGCCAGAGCCGTAGGGGATGCGGTGGGGTGGTTCGCGTTGCGCATGTCCCCCACGCTAGTGGGGGAAGGCTATGCGCGATAGGTGAAGGGGTTCAGTAGAGGCGAAAGTGAAACGTAATCCAATTAGCTGGGCTTGAAAAAGTTTACAATGGCAGATCCCATGTGATTTTCAGTGATCTTTACGCAGGGTGCAGCCGCTATCGTATGCATGAATGCATGATGAATGGTTAGGACAAGATCTTGAAATTCCTGGTCGTCTTCCAGGTCTTCTATCGTTAAACCAGCGGCGCGAGCACCATCTTTGTCAATGTGCAGATCGTGCCCGATTCGGTGTCCAGCATCTAGCAATTGCCTAACGATTAAAGCTGCCATTTCTGTAGCCTGAGGATTATCTTTTAGCATGTTTGTTACTAGCCACTGCTGAACAACCTGTTCTGAACGCGCGCATGCATTTTTGCATTTATCAATGAACGTAGGCGTGTACTTGCTGACTATAATCTGCCATATTGGAATAGTGCTTGGGTTGGTTTGACATTCAGTCAATGCCTTTTGAAATTCATCAAGGACGCCCCTGGCAGAAATCATTCCGAATTGAGGGTCAATCGGGCCAAGGCTAGATTGCTTTCCCATTACTATAGTCTTGCATGAGCAAGCGATCATTGTTCCTGCGGACATAGCAACCTGTGGAATTATTGCGCGGATATCAGTTCCAAACATCCGCCTTAAATATCCTACGATTGCTTCTGCTGCTGCAATTTGACCTCCAGGGGTGTGCAATAGAAGGTCAAGCCCTTTGGTTCTGTCTAAGCCATGAACGGCAGACATAAATCCGTTCATGTCCAAATCACTAATTTCGACTCCTTCAACACGGTGCTGTAGCCACCCTGAGTAGTAGGCTATTGTATTTCGCCCTGTTTTCTCAGCGAGAGCTGCTAGATATTTCCGGCGCACTCTATCAACCGGAGCAGACTGGCTTTCACCATGAATTTCCTGTAGAACGTGTTGCCAGCTAGGCATTCTGCTGTCCCTTTGGAATTGTAGAGTGAGCGTTGGAAATGACAGACCCTTGCTGGAGAAGTGTGCGGCCTGTCTGCTGTACAGTTGGTAGCGCAGGGCAGCAACAGGTACCACCCCGCAGCAGGACCGACCGGAATGCGTCCTCAATGTCATGGAGATTCATCTCTGACACGGGGGTAGGGTTCATTTGTTTCCTCCGAGTTGTTTCGATAAGTCAATCATACGCTGATGGCAAGGAGAGGTAACAAGAACGCGCCTGCAAGGGCGTTAGCGTCCCGTTAGAAACCGTCCTGTCGCCTTGCCCGCATCAACCTCCCCCTAAAACCCGTTGAAGCGTTTCTAGCGCCGTCTGCTCGATTTCGGCTTCATCGGCCGGGCCGATGCCGAAGAAAGGCCTGGCCGGGATGTCGCCCCAGGGGATGGGCGCGCCGCGTTTGGTGCGCCCGAACTGGCCCTTCTTGGCCCCGAACTGGTGCGTGGGGGCGTATGGCGTGTTGGTGGTCACGCGGGCGAAGTCCGGGCCGTGCTCGGCCTGGAAGGAGCTGGCCAGGATGCCGGACATCTGGAGGATGGGGGTTGCGCTGCCACGGCGCTTGACCGTGGAGGGAGACAGCGCCGCCCAAGGTTCGCCCGTGACAGGGTCCGCTTGATTGGCGAACGCCCGCTCGGGGATGTCCGCCAACACGCCAGCCAGGGCGCGAGATACAGGCGTCATGTCCCCGCCCAGGGCGATGGCCCGTTCCAGAAGCGCCTCGACGCCCGAACTCTTTACTTCGATCTGGATCATGCTTATCTTCCCATTGTGGATGTGACACGGTGACAATCTCCCTGCCGTGGCACGGGCCAGCAACCCGGAGCATCATGCGAGGTTTCCGCGAAAGCGGGTGGGAGGCCTCGCCATCCACCAGACGCCAGCGCCCGACTCACAGCCGGGCGCTCCGTTTTTTCAGCCTCCTGAGTTCCCTTTCCCGCTTGGCCGCGTCGCCGCTCAACCGCGTGAGGCTCTGCACGTACAGCTCTTCCCCTTCGACCGTGGCCTTCACCACAACCAGAATCCCGTCCGGCCGGTCCAGCACGTAATCCAGCTTGCTGGCGCTCTCCTGGATGCGCTCACCTTCGTCCACGGCTTCCTGCGCCAGCCGGTAGTCCTCTGCCCCAATCTCCGGGTGGTTCTTCGCCTGCTTCCCGGCCGTCTGTTGCGACAAGCGCCCCACCTGGCACCTGGCCCCGATGAGCGCGGCATCCTGCTCGGGCACCACCACCAACGGGAAGCTGCCCACGGGGCGCTTAAGCCACTCCGGAAGCACGGGGCCGTGCGTCATGTCTCGCACAGCCTGGCGCGCGATCTCCGGCGGCGCGGCCTCGATGCGTCGCACGATGTCGTCGAGGCTTTGCCCGATCCAGCTCGCGCCGGGGTTGGCCGAGAACCCCACGTCCGTGAACATGGTGTAGCCGGTCTCCGGCACCTTGTAGCCCGTCACCGTCCGGCGCGTCTCCTGGCCGGTGGCCCGGTCCAGGATGGCCACCTCCTCCGTGACCATGTTCCCCACGCCGGATTCGGGCGTCACGCCCTCGGCCTCCAGGCGCGTGTCCGAGAGCGCCCGGACGCGGCACCGGCAGTTGAAGCCGTTGGGCGGGTAGTGCGAGCTCCAGAACGGATCGTCGTACCGGAAGGTGCGGCCGTTCAGGATTTTGTGGGAGGGTCGCGTCCGTCCGTCAAGGATGGCCACGTACTGCCAGAAGGGCCGGGCGTCCGCGTTTTCGAGCATCTGCTTGTAGCGCCCGGCCATGAACGCGGTCTGCATGTTCTGGCGGTAGATGAGTTTGAGGCGCGCCGGGCTGCCGAGTTGCACGCGGCGTTCCTCGCCGGTGCGCGGGTCCACCATGGCCTGCTTGCCCCACCAGCCCTTTTCCTTGAGCTTGGGGGCAAGGTGCTTCTGGAACCAGGCTTCGGTCTTGCCCTCCTTGAGGGCGGTCTGCACGGCCTCGCGGATGTCCTTGAGGATGTCGAGCTGCGCGGCCTTGGCCACGGTGAAGGCCTGGGCGTGGGCGCGTTGGTCCATCTCCTTCCAGTCGAAGGTGATCTTGTAGCCCTTGGACTCGAAGTAGGCCACGGCGTCCTTGGGCGGCAGGCCCATGGCGAAGGAGAGGCTTACGGGCTGGGGCATCAATCGGCCTTACTTTCCGCCTGCGCGCTCAAGCGCCCCCACAGCTCCCCCACGAACAGCACGCGGGCGCACAGCTCCTCCAGGCCCGTGGTGTCCATCCGGGGGTACAGCTCCGCCAGCCTGCCCAGCAGCACGTCCGGGCCGGACTTCTCCGCTTCGGTGAGGATGGGCGCAAGAAGGTCTTTGGCCAGGGCCGCGAGCGTGGCCTCCGGCACCTCCGCCGCGTCCACGGCGTCCTGATCCGAAAAAAGCATGGCGCTTGCCCCTTCCGACGAAAGCGCGGCCGTGGCCTCGGCCTTGGCGTTCTTGCCCTTGCCCTCCGTGCCTTCCCGCTCTTGTTCCTCGCTGGCCGCCGGTTGCTTATCCGCTCCGCCCTTGCGCGTCAGCACCGGCTCGCCGTCCTCGGGCATGGGGATGCCCGCGCGCTGGTGCGCCCAGCTTGCCGGTATGTCCATCACGTCCACCAGCTTGGGCAGAGAGTTGGCCAGCTTCTCCAGGTCCTCGGGCCGGTTGGTGTCGAACTCGAACAGCGGCATGAGCGCCGGGTCCGACACGCCCAGGTTGAGGTAGGCCAGCGGCCAGACGAGCTGCCGGGTGAGCGTCCCGGCGATCTGCCGGGCGTCGCTCCGCAGGATGTCCAGGCGCACTTCGTTGTGAATCTCACCCAGGGCCTGGCTGCCCACGCCCTGGGTGTCCGTGGTCAAGGTGCTGCCCAGAATGGCCTTGGACTGCCCCTTCTCGCAGATGTCGTGCATGGCCTGGAACGGCTTCTCGCTGCCCTTGGCTGCCTCGTGGAATTCGATGAGCATGCCTTCGGGGATGATCCCGGCCGCGTCGTGGCCGATGGCCTGCAACGCCCGGAGCAGCACGCCCTGGTCCTCCTCGCTGGTCCCCGGCGGGTACTTGCCGGTGCGAAGAGGCAGTCCATGAATCTCCAGAAACTCGGCGAAGTCGCCGCGCGCGTACTGCTTGAGCAGGTAGGTCCATACCAGTACGCGGAACAGACCCTGGCGGGGGAACCACCCGGACATGGAGGCGTGCCGGTGGACGAGCCAGCCCAGGGGCCACAGCTCCTGGCCTTCGGGCGTCATGTCCCGCAGGCGCAGGGTCTGGAAGTCCGGAGCGAGCTGGAACATGGGCTGCGGCCGGTGGTGCAGTGCCAGGGGCACGCGCTCGTCGCCCCAGCTCCATTCGATCTCCAGGCAGGAAAAGCCGTGGCCGATGCCGTCGGCCAGGTCCAGGATGGCGTCCTCGAAGTCCGGGATGGATTCCACCAACTCGCGCACGGCTGCGGCCACGTCTTCGGCCTTCTGACCGCCCGCCCTTCCGGGCCGGATGAGCCAGGGCACGGAGAGGAGCGCCCGGCGGCGCTTGGACAGCTCCGCGTGGATGTGCTCGTCCCGGCCCTCGATCTCGCTGAACAGCTCATGCTGGCCCACGATGTCCCCGGCGTCGGCGGAGCGCAGGATGGACTCCAGTCGGTTCGGCGTCAGTCCGCCGGTGACGCTGGCCATGAACGTACCCGGCAGCGCGGCCAGGGAGGGCGCGCGGGACTGCATCTCCTTCTTGCCCTTGAAGGCCGTCACGGCGGCCTTGAGGCGATCAATCATCGTCGTGAGCACCGAAGAACCTCCGGATGAAACCGCGCCCGCTCTTCTTGGGCACGGGGGTGAAAGCCATTGTGGTGAAGCCGTTGGTGGCGGCCTGCCAGAGCATTTCCAGAGCGTCCGGGCCGTCGTCGTGGTCGGCCTTGGGGAAGTGCTTAAGCTGTTGCAGCAGGGTGTGCTGGGAGGGGTGCACGCGGATGCGCCCCTGGGCGAAATAGGGCTGCATGGCCTCGATGCGCAGGGCCTTGTCCGCGATGGGCGTCACGCCACGGGCCGGGATAGTAATCCCGCGCTCCACGGCCCGGCGGATCAACTCCGTGCGCAGGAACTCCTGGAACTGCACGGCCTCCACCACCCAGAGCATGCAGCGGTACTGCGCGTGAAAGGCCAAGGTGTCCTCAATGATGCGGTCAGGCACCCGCTTGCGGATGGAGGCCTCCACCACGTCCAGCACGGCCCGCTCGCGGGAGTAGCCGCCCACCAGGATGGCGGACGGGTCGCGTCCCTGGCCGGACTTGCCCAGGGAGGGGTCCACGGAACCGAAGAACACCCAATCGTTTCTGCGCTCCACCCAGATGGTGATGCAGTTGGCGAAGGGCGCGCCGTCACCGGCCAGCGGGTCGTTTTGCTGCTCGGAGTCGAAGGCGGCGTGGCCGTCACGGGCGCGCTTGAGCATGAGCTTGTAAAGCGGACGGGCCGAAGGCCAGGACACCACGGCCCCTTGCTCCATGGCCTCGCGGCGTTCCTGGTAGAAGTCGCGGGCGGCGTCCTCGCCGTCGGCCAAAAGGATCTCCTCCCACTTGTCCCACAGGTCCAGACGGTGCGGCCATTCGATCACGGCCTTGAACTTGCGCGAGCGCCAGAGCTTGTTTCCCAGCAGGCGGGACAGCACGGAGTCGTAATGCAGCACGGTGCCCACCAGAATCACGTCCATGGTGTCGTCAGCGCCCGCCAGGTTGAGCACGGTCCTGGCCAGCCAGCTTTCCAGCTTCTCGCGTTGCTCCGGGCTGCGCACGTTCTCGTCGTTCTCCAGGTCGTCGCAGATGACCAGGTCGGGCCGGTGGGGGCCGTGGCGCAGGCCGCGCATGCGCTTTCCGGAGCCGAACGCCTGGAGCTTCACGTTGCTAGCCGTGATGGCTACGCCCACGTTCCACAGGCGGCCCTGGCCGCAGGCGTCGGGGAAGTCCATAAGCAGGCGCGGGTTGGCCTCAAGCTCCGCCTTGATAGGCTCCAGGAGCGTGGCGGCTGCCTGCTCGAATGCGTCGGCGATGAGCGGGATGTAACGCTTGCGGCCGGTGACGACGCACCACACCACGAAGATGAGGGACA
>JBMORI010000103.1:0-51945 GCA_049322415.1 Thermodesulfobacteriota bacterium
TGGCGGCCTGGTTCTCGGCCATCCTGGCCTGCCAGGCGGCCATGGCCTGCTGCTGGGTGAACTGCTGGTCCTGGGCCTGGAAGCCGTAACGCTGCGTGGCCGCATGAGCCGCGTTGTCCGTGAGCGCGTCCATGTAGGAGCGGTTCACCTGCGTGTCCATCTGCCGGGTGTACTGGCTTGAGCCGTACATGCCCTTGGAGGAGTAAGCGTCGGCCAGGTCTCGCCTGGCGGTGTCGTAGGCGCGCTTCGCGGCCTGCTCGCCGGGGGCGCGAAGGTTCAGCTCGTAGCGGTCGTAGTCCCCGCCGTTGAACCCCTTGTAGGCGGGCGCCGCCTGGCCGTAGGTCTTGTACGTGGGGTCCGGGCCGCCTGCGTTGTGCTTCTGGTAGTTGAAGCTCTTGTAGTCCGGGGCTTGCCACTGGGTGTTGACCGGGGCCTGGGCCTTGTTGCCCCACCACTGGCTGTCGTCCAGGAATTTGGCCGTCTTGTAGGGATCGACCCCGTTGGCCGAGGCGATGTTGTGGGCCGCGTAGAGCCCGAAAGTGGAAGGTCCTTGGTAGCTCATGTGTTCTCCTTGGGTTATCCGGCGACCATGGCCATCTCGGCCAGGCACTGCCTGAGCCGGATGCGGCCGCTCGATGTGGTTATCTGGAAGGACATGGCCGCGTCCCTGAAACGGGCGCGCGACATGGTCTGGGTTTCAGCCGGGACGCCGAGCGGCTGCGCGGCGTCCGCCAGAGGGGCTTGGGCGTCCGCTAGCTTTCCCAGGCCCGGGTCGGCCTCCCATGTGAGAAGCGTCACCGGGCTTACCTGATCGGAGCCCAGCACCTGGAGCTTGCCGGAGCCGGGGGTGATGGCCTCGAAGTCGAGCCTGGTCTTGCGCAGGATCATCTCGCCGCCAGCCGTGAAGACCTTGGTGCGCGCCATGGCCGGGATGTCCGAGAACTTGCCCTCCTCGACCTCATCGCGCGATTCGCCAAGCCCCAGGCGGTAGAGACGGCCGTTGCGGCCGGCCAGGAAGAGGCGCTCGCCCGCCTGGCAGGCCGAGGACAGCAACAGGCTCTGGAAGTCGAGGATGGTCCAGGCCTGGTTGTGGGGATGGTAGACCAGCACGCGGCTGTCGCCCTCGATGAAGGCGAGCATCACGGCCAGCTTGGGCAGAAAGCGCATCTCGGCCACGTTGCGGCCGTTGAGGGCCGGATTGACCGGACGGCCCGCGCCGCCCACCTGGATGTCGCCGTACTGCTGCACTCCGGCAAGGTCCATGATGCCGCCCGGCCCGCCGAAGATGAGGTTGTTGCCCACGAACTCCACTGCGTGGCCGCTGTGGGCGGTGAGGTTCTTGGACAGCTGCGTGAGCGACCAGCCCGAGGCCGGGCCAGCCGTGTTCAGGCGCATGATGCGCTTGCCCGAATCGCCGGACTTGAACACGATCAGGTCCTGCCCGATGACGCCGAGGCCCGTGACCCGCAGGCCGTCGCCGTATCCCGCGCGCACGAACACCGCGCCGCCCTGGCCGATGTCCCAGTCGGTCTCGTCGTAGGGGCCGCAGAGGGCCACGCCGTCCAGGTCCGAGGCGGAGTTGGCCGCGAGCCTGCCGCCGATCTCGGCCACGGCCGTGGCCGAAGGCGAGCCTTCCAGCACCGTCAGCTCTTCGCCGTCCCAGGCGCGCAGATGGGGGCCGCCGTCGGCGATGACGAGCTTGCCGTGGAAGGTGGCCAGGTCCGGGACGACCCCCGCCTGGTCCAGTTCGGCCACCTCCGCCCAGACCGGAGGCGAGGCCGATTCGTCCAGCCGGTAGAGATGGCCCGCCGAGGTGGCGGCCATGAGCATGCCGGTGAGGACGTCCCTCTCGAACCAGTGCAGCTTGACGATGCCGCCGCCGTCCGGCGGAGGCCCCGCCTCGTGCACCAGTCCCGGCCGGGTGGTCAGGACGGTGCGGCCGTCCGCGTAGAACATGTTGACCACGTTCGCCAGCTGGTTGCCGGCCAGGGCGTCCGGGTTGTCCGCCAGGTTGAGCCCGCCGTCGAAGGCCACGGGAGCCGGGGTTATGCGTTGCTGTTTAACGGATGATTTCGCCACGTACTCTCCTTGCCAGGGGTACGGGCGATTATCCCCATGCGGAGGGGGAAGTACACCCACATAGGGCTATGTGGGGAAATGGCGGAAAAAATCAGGATGCCGGGCCGAGCCTGGAAAGGCGGGCGAGCACGTTATCCAGCTCGGCCAGGTCCAGCGGCTTCGAGATGTGGGCGTCCATGCCCGCCGCGGCGCAGAGTTCGCGATCGGATTCCATGGCGTGTGCCGACAGGGCTGCAATTGGAATGTTCCTCGCCGCCTCGCCGGCCTCCCCGGCGCGGATGGCCTTGGCGGCTTCCAGTCCGTCCATGAAAGGCATGCGCACGTCCATGAGCACCGCGTCGAAGCTGCCCGCCCGGAGCATCTCCAGGGCCTGGACGCCGCTGGACGCCACATGGGCCTCGTGTCCCCGCCTTTGCAGGGCCTTCACGATGACCAGCTGGTTGACCTTCTCGTCCTCCGCCACAAGCAGGCGCATGGGGCGCGCGGGCTCGTCCGGGGCGGCCGGCTCCTCACGAAGCTCTGCTGGCTTCTCCACGGGGATGGTCACGCGTATGGCCGTTCCCTGGCCCGGTTCGCTCTCAAGCGCGAGGTTGCCTCTCATGGCATCGACGAGTCTCTTGACGATGGAAAGGCCCAGGCCGACCCCTCCGAACGAGGAGCGCGCCGTGGGCTGGAGCTGGGTGTAGGAATCAAAGATGATCGACTGCTTTTCCTTGGGGATGCCCGGGCCAGAATCCCTGATGTCCAGAACAAGCGCTGTCCCGGAAGCGAGGGAGTCGTCCTCCATGACCTCCATGGAGAAGCGCACGAACCCTTCGCCTGTGTACTTGACCGCGTTTCCGGCGAGGTTGATGGCTATCTGCAATATGCGGGCGGGGTCGGAAAGCACCAAACCATCCGGTCCGGCGCATTGCAAATCCAGCCCTTTCGCCTCCGCTTCCGGGCCCAGCATGGATTGCACCGAGGAGAGAATGTCCCGTACGCAAAACTCCTCGTTGACGATGGAGATCTTTCCCGCCTCGATCCGGGAGAGGTCCAGGATGTCCCCGATGAGCCGGATGAGCATCCTGCCGGAACCCAGGGCCATGCGCGCGTAATCGGCCTGTTCTGGGGTTAGCTGCCCCTCGGCCAGCAGTTGGAGGTGGCCGAGCACGGAGTTGAGCGGAGTGCGTATCTCATGGCTGACCGTGGCCAGGAAGGCGCTCTTGGCTCTGGCTGCGGCTTCGGCGGCCTTGCGGGCGGCCTTGAGTTGGCGCTCGAGCCTTTTCTGCGCGGTGATGTCCACCGCCAGACCCAGCGACAGGGGGGAGCCGTCCTCCGCCTGGAAGGGCACGGCGTTGATGAGGAAGACCCTGCCGTCCTTCATGTGGCATTCCCTGCTGGCGGGGAGGCCGGTCCTGTGCACGTCGCGGGTGGGGCAGAGCATGCAGGGCTCCCGGGTTCCGGGGCCCTCATGGCTGCAAAAGCAGCTCTTGCCGCCGCCAGCCATGGATTCGTAGACGGCGTTGGTGGCCGCAAGGCTCATGTCCGGGCGCAACGCCCACACCGGGCCGGGGATGGTGTCGAAGAGCGTCCGCAGGCGCTGGCGTTCCCTGTTCAGGGCCTCTTCGTGCGCGATGCTTTCGGTCTTGTCCCAGAAGACCATGACCACTTCGTTGTCCGAGATGCGTCGTACGGAGACATCCACGGTCACGGTCCTGCCGTCCTTGGCCACGAGCAGGCGCGTGAGCCCCACTGGCTCGCCGGAAAGCGCGCCGTGGAGCATGAAAGGCTGGCGGTCGAGATCACCGGGAAGGATGAGCGATTTGTAGTCGTGCCCGAGCAGCTCGCTCTCCTCGTATCCGAGGAGACGGCAGAAGGCGGGATTGACCGCCGTGAGGATGAAGCCGCTGTCCATGAGCGCGATGCCCTGTCCGGACTGCTCGAAAACGGCCCGGTACAAGGCCCCCGCCGCTTCGCGCGGTCCTCCGGACTCTGCCGGTTCCGGCGTTGTGCTGAATGTGTCGGTCATGGCTGCCCTGGTTTTTTAACCTAGGAATCTTTACGCCCGATGGCAACCCTGGGCGTCAAGAAACCTGGTCCCTTTGAAAGGGGGCGCCGGTGCTGTTCAGGGGGGCCGGCAGGAATGCGGACACGTCGCGCAAAAGGCCGGAACGGACGCGGTGCCTGCCCGCCCGCCAGTTGTCACATCAGGAAAGCGGAAACCTCGTGGATGACGTCCCTGTCCCGGTGGGCCTCGGGGCGTGGGGCTATGTTCCATGTCCAGGATCGCCAGGCCGGGGGCAGGGTGAGCCCGTGCAGAGGGTCGGCTACGTCCGGGCCGTCCCTCCAGGCCGTGTCGGTGATGAGGAGCTTCACGCCTGGGAACCTCTCCAGCCAGGCCAGGTGTTCCCGTTGGACCCCCGTCGAGAAGGCTTGGACGCGCTCCCGGGGGCAGCAGCCGGTCCGGTTGAGCGCGCGGGCCGGGATGAGGGGAAGCTGGGAGAGGATGTTGGCAGAGACGGTAAAGTCAGGTGAAAGGTCGAGGTAGCGCTTGATGGGCGCCAAGTCCGGCAGGATTCCCCGGGAGACCGCACCCAGCGTCCCCGTCAGGTCTGCGGTGTCCAGGCGCACTCCCGGAAGGGCGCGAGCCTTGAGCCGCGCTCCCAGCGGATGGACGATGTCCGCGAGCACCACTGTGTCGAAAATGCCCGCCAGCACCTCAAGGGGGATGTCCAGCAGAGCGCCTGAGCCCAGCACCAGGGCCGTGCCGCGCCCGGGTGAGGTCTTGGCGGCCTCCACGATGGCGGCGCGGCAGCGGGTCAGATGCTCGCGCCAAGCCTGGCGGCATCTGCGGTGACGGGCGCGGATGGCCACGGCCTCCTTGAGGTATCCGAGCTTGCGGGCCTCGGGAGGGCAGGGGGTGAGCAGGTATTCGATCATCTCGGCCAGCATCGGGTTCGTTTACTCCCGGCATCAGGCATAGGGCAAGGGCGTCCGGGGGGCGACCCGCGCGCCCTCGGGCGAGGATGCAACCTCAGCCGGGGGCGGCTTCATCCGGCAACTGAAAGGGCCGCCGGGGACGAATCCCCGACGGCCCACCGTTCATTATGCTTCAAGGCCTGGCTAGCCGGCCTGCCGAAGCCGTGCTCCTTTCGCAGGGAGGACGCGCTAGGCTTCCAGTTGGTTCCCCCGCAGTTGCCCGATGACGCTTTCCAGCGCGCCGCTCTGGGTCTCCAGCTCACGCAGGATATCCTCGGAGCGGGCCATGCCGTCGGCGATGCGTCCGGCCAGCAGCCGTATCTCGTCCACGGAGCGGTTGATCTCCTCGCTGGCCGCCGACTGTTGCTCGCTTGCGGTGGCGATGGAGCGCACCTGGTCGGAGGCGGTCTCCACCAGGGAGACGATCTCGGCCAGCGCCCCGCCGGAGTTGCGGGCCAGTCCGCTGGCCTGGGTTGCCGCCTGCGCCATGCGCTCCACCTTCTGGGCGTTGTCCAGGGTGCCCTGCTGGATGGCGGTGATTGTGGCCCCGACCTCCTTGGTGGCGGTCATGGTCTTTTCGGCGAGCTTGCGCACCTCGTCGGCCACCACGGCGAAGCCGCGCCCGTGCTCTCCCGCGCGGGCGGCCTCGATGGCGGCGTTGAGGGCCAGGAGGTTGGTCTGGTCGGCGATGTCGGAGATGGTGGTCATCACCTGGTCCACGGCCTTGGTCTGTTCGGCCAGGCCGTCCATGGCCTTCTTGAGCTCCCCGGCCAGGGCGTCCACTCCGGAGATGGCGCGCACGGCCTCCTCCACAAGATCCTTGCCGCCCTTGGCCTTCTCGCTGGCCGTGCCGGTCTGTCCGGCCGCGTCCTGGGCGCTGCGGGCCACCTCCAGGATGGTGGCGTTCATCTCCTCCATGGCTGTGGCGGTCTGCATGGTGCGCCCCTGCTGGGCCTGGGCGTCCCGCACGGCCTCGTCCATCTGGCGGGAGAGGGTGTCGGACGAATCATTGACCCCCCTGACCACGCCGTCAAGGAGCGTGGCGGCCTCCATGAGGCCTTCCAGGCGGGACCGTTCGGCGCGGCATCCCGCTTCCTCGGCCTGCTTGAGCGCCTCCTGGGCCTTGCGGGCCTGCTCGTTGGCGTGCGCCTCCTTCTCGGCGATGCTCGAGAGGTTGGCCTTGAGCGTGGAAACCATCTCGCTGAGGGCCTGGGACATCTCCCGCAACTCCACGCAGCTTGTTTCGGTCTTGAGATTCCTGTCCAGCTCGCCCCCGGCCACGGCCTTTGCGAAGCCCAGGCAGCGGGTGAGCGGACCGGTCACCACCTTGACCGAGAGCAGCCAGATGGCCAGGGTGAGCACTACCGTGACCACGGCCGCCAGCAGGGCCTGACGGTTGATGGAGCTTTTCACCTGGGCGTGCATGTCCTCCATGGGGGCCATGACCAGGAAGGTCCAGCCGGTGAAGGGGTCCTTGCGGGCGGCGGCGAGCCTGCCCTCGGCGGACGTGAGCAGGGCGGCGTCCTTCACGGCCAGGGCCTGCTGGGCCAGTTCGGTCTTGGAGGAATCGGCCTTCAGGAGCTGCTCCTTGTCCGGATGGGCGATGGCGTTGCCGTCCGGCTCGTAGATGAGCACGCGCCCGGTGGAGCCGATGCGGGTCTCGGAGACGTCGCCGGTGAGGGCGTCCAGGCTCACCGCGGCGGTAAGCGCGCCGATGACCTTTCCCTCCGCCGATTTGACGGGCGCCGCCACCACCAGCACGGCCTTGTTGGAGATGCGGCTCATGAGCGCCTTGGAGATGAAGTAGGGCTTGCCTCCTTCAGTCACCGCCTTGAAGTAGTCGCGGTCGGCCATGTTGGACTTGCCGATGGGGCCTGGGCGGCTGGAGCCGACGAGGTTGCCCTTGATGTCGTAGAGGCTCACGTACTCGATGCCCAGGTCCTTCATGCCTTCGACCGTGGTGCCCATCCGTTTCTGGAAACTCTCGTGCTCCCCCCCTCCGGCGGCGGTGGCCTTGACAACGGCTATGTCGGTCCAGGTCCTCAATGCCTCGGTCTTGAGCTGCATGGATTCGGAAACGTTCTTGACGATGACCTGCGCGATGATGGGCAGGTCGGAGCGCAGCATGGCCGTGGCCGAGTCGCGGGTGGCGTTGGCCCCGAGCCAGACCAGACCGGCCAGCCCGGCGGTCACGACCAGAAGGACGGGGGCGAGAAATGCGGCCTTGAGAGTAAGCCTCATGGTAAGACCTCCACTTGCGGACATGTTATGCCGGAAGAACGCACGGCTCTGTTGTCAATAAATGTCGGGGGCGTCCCGGCTGGCAGGGGAGGAGTCGCCCGGAAATGCTCGGGGGGGGCGCCGGCCGGGGGAGGACGGACGGCATCTTCATGATTGGACGCGTGCATGCCTGAAGCTGGCCGCGACAAGCGTCCCGTTCATTATCCTAATGCACGGGGAGGAGACCTTCAAGTTGAAAAATAAGGAAAAAGCCTAGGGAGAATGCGCGGGAACGCCTACCACGGCCGCATCGGCCCCTTCGGGTCCCTTCCGGCCGCGACAGGCCTCACGGGACTGCCCGCGCGCCAGGGCTTCAAGGGAAATGCTCCGCTCCCGGGAGCGCTACAATTCGCCCGGCAGTTCCTTGAGCTGGGCGTACGTGAACACCGGCCCGTCCACGCAGACGTACTTCGTGCCGATGTTGCAGCGGCCGCAGATGCCCACGCCGCATTTCATGCGCTTCTCCAGGGTGGTGACGATCTGCCCGGGCTTGAATCCCAGCTTCTCCAGGGCCTGGAGGGTGAACTTGATCATGATGGGCGGCCCGCAGGTGACGGCCACGGCGTTCTCCGCGGATGGGTTCATCTCCAGAAGCACGTTGGGTATGAGCCCCACCTTGTGCTCCCAGCCCGGGGCCTCCCGGTCGATGGTGAGCACGGTGTGCATGTCCTCGCGGCCGGTCCAGTCGGGCAGATCGTACTTGAAGGCCATGTCGTCGGGGCTGCGGGCTCCGTAGAGGAGCGAGATCTTGCCGTAGTCCCCCCGGTTGTCCAGCATGTAGAGGAGCAGGGTGCGAAGCGGAGCCATGCCGATGCCGCCGCCGACGAACACGATGTCCTTGCCCTTCATGGACTCGTGCGGGAACCAGTTGCCCAGCGGCGCGCGCACCCCGATCTGGTCCCCGGCGGAGAGCGAATGCAGCCTGGACGTGACCTCGCCCGCCATCATCACCGTGAACTGGAGGTAGTCCATGCGTGTGGGCGGAGAGTTGATGACGAAGGTGGCCTCGCCCACGCCGAATATGGAGAGCTGGCCCACCTGGCCCGGCTGGAAGGAGAACGCCTTCATGCGCTCGGGGTTGTTGAGCTTCACCCGGAAGGTCTTGATGGCCGGTGTCTCGGGGAAGGTCTCCATTACCGTGGCGATTTCCGGCAGATAGGGATTGTGCGGGCTGGTCATGTGGTATGGCCTTCTTGGTTCGCGTCGCGGGAAGGTGCGGACTCCCGGATGAGGCAAGGTTGCGGGAACGCGGGCGGCGCTCCTATTTCTTTGCCGGTTCCCCGGCGGGCCGCTCGATGGCCAGCCTGACGATCTCCCGGATGTCCACGCTCGCGGGGCACAGGGCGATGCACCGGCCGCAACCGCAGCAGGCGAACGCGCCGTGGATGCCGGGGTAGTAGCTGAACTTGTGGCCGACCCGGTTTTTCAGCCTGTGGGCCTTGGTGGGACGGGGGTTGTGCCCGCTGGCCTCCAGGGTGAACAGGTAGGACATGCAGTTGTCCCAGGTGCGGATGCGCTCGCCCTTCATGCCGGTGCGCTCGTCGGTGACGTTGAAGCAGTAGCAGGTGGGGCAGAGATAGGTGCAGGCGCCGCAGCTCACGCACTTGGAGGACATCTCCTCCCAGAAGGCCGTGTCGTCGAACTTGGCGATGAGGCTGGCCGGAGCCTTCTCAGGGCTCCAGGCCGCGCCCATGGCCTCCAGGGCGGCGGCGTGGACGGCCTTGGCCTTTTTGACGAGCTTGGAGCCGTCTGCCAGAAGATTGCTCGACAGAAGCTCCTTGCCGCGCCTGGAAACGTCCTGAGCCAGGAAGCCGCCCTCGATGGGCGTGAGCAGCACGTCCGAGCCCTCCGGATCGGACGGGGAGCTGCCCATGGAGTTGCAGAAGCAGGCGTTGTCCGGCTCCTCGCAGGCCAGGGTCACGAAGAGCGTGTTCTCGCGCCGGGCCTTGTAGTAGGGGTCCGTCACCGAGGGGCAGCCGTAGACGCGATCGAAGGTCAGGAAGCCGCGCGCGTCGCAGGGGCGCGAACCGAAAACCACGGCCGGTGGAGCCTCCACGGTGGGGGTCACCTCCACGGAGACCTGCCCCAGATCGTCCGGGTTCTTGACGTACTTGAACGCCATGAGCCGCTCGGTGGCCGGAAACACGGCCGCCTTGGGAGGCACGTCCGACTTGCGTCCGAGCGCGGGCGCAACGCCCGGCCCGAAGGGGCGGAACACCACGGCGTCGCGCTCCCGGACGGGAACGAGCACCCTGCGGGACGAGGCAAGCTCGGCCAGCCATGCCGCCAGCTTGTCCGAAGCGAGAAATTTGGCCGCCATCACCAGCCCCTCTCGTTGATGGTGTCTTCCTCGACCTTGAAGGAGAGAAGCGGCGGCTTCACCTCCGGGTCGGTCCCGGCGCGGTAGTCGAAGAGTTCATGGATGTCCTTGGCCAGCTTGCGCTTGAGGATCATGAGCGGGATGTCCACGGGGCAGGCCCGCTCGCATTCGCCGCACTCGGTGCAGCGGCCGGCCAGGTGCATGGCGTGGATCATCTGGAAGAAGAACTTCTCCTCCAGGCCGTCGCGCTGGCTCACCCAGCCCGGCTCGCGGCTCTGGGCGATGCAGTGGTCGCGGCAGACGCACAGGGGGCAGGCGTTGCGGCAGGCGTAGCAGCGCACGCAGCGCTCCATCTGCTCCCGCCAGAACTCCATGCGCTCCTCCAGGGTCTTCTCCTCGAAGGCTGCCACGTCGGCGTAGGTGTCCGGGCCGGAGCGGCCCAGAGGAGCACCGGCGAACTCGTCGGAAATGACGGCGTCGTGGTTGGGGCAGCGGCCGCATTTGTCAGCGAGCACGTCCCCCAGGTCCAGTTCTACTTCCCGGCCGGAAACAGCGAGCCTCACCTGCCCGTCCGCGATGGCGCAGGCGCGCACGCGGCCCATCTCCAGGCCTTCGCCGTTCAGGGCGCGCTTAATTTTGTTCAGGTCGGCCACGCCCTCGCAGGGCAGGCCGAACACCACGATCTTCTCGCGGCTTATGAGCTTCTCCTGGAGCATCTCCACCACGGAGCGGCTGTCGCAGCCCTTGACCACCACGCCGATGCGCGTGCCATTGGTGTAGCGGGTGATGTAGGTGGCCAGGTTGTGCACGCACAGAGGGTCGAAGACCAGCCTGTCCAGATCGGCCTCGCTCCTTATGAAGAGCGGCGTGCGGTGCAGGGAGTCGAAACCCTCGCCCCATCCGATGACCACGTCCAGGTCCGGCAGGCGCTTTCGTATCTGGTCCTTGAGTTGGGTAAGCATGGTCATGAGCTACTCCGCGTGGGACGGGCCGGAAGCCGCGCCGAAGGAGCAGGCCTTGGCCATGGCTTCGCGCCCGATGCGCTGGATGGGGCCCAGGGCGTGCACCTGGCTGGTGAAGGTGGTGACCACGTGCTGCCAGCGCTGGCCTTCGGAGGCCGACACCCAGGTGTACTCGAACCGGCCCGGGTCGATGCCGATTACGGGCAGGAAGCGCTTGAGGACTTCCAGGCGCCGGCGGGCGTAATAGTTGCCCTCGGCGTAGTGGCAGTCGCGGGGGTGGCAGCCGGAGACAAGCACTCCGTCCGCGCCGCCGATGAGCGTCTTGAGCACGAAGAGCGGGTCGATGCGGCCGGAGCAGGGCATGCGGATGATGCGCAGGTCCGTGGGCTGGGTGAAGCGGGCCACGCCCGCCGTGTCCGCGCCGCCGTAGGAGCACCAGTTGCACAGGAAGCCGACTATGCGAAGTTCCTTGTCCACGGCTAGATCTCCTCGAACTCGTCCATGAGCAAGGCGTTGACCTCTGCCAGGATCTGGTTGTCGGTGAAGTGCTGGAGCTGGATGGCCCCCTGGCGGCAGGTTGAGGTGCAGATGCCGCAGCCCTGGCAGACCGTCTCGATGACCTGGGCCTTCATCTCGCCCCGGAACTCGAGCTCCTTGATGGCCCCGAACGGACAGGTCATGGCGCACTTCATGCAACCCACGCAGCGCCGGATGTCCACCTTGGACACCTGCGGGTCGCTCTGGAGCTGGTCCTTGGCGAAGAGGCCGAGAACCTTGGCCGCGGCCGCGCTGCCCTGGGCCACCGAGGTGGGGATGTCCTTGGGGCCCTGGGCGCAACCGGCCAGGTAGACCCCGGCGGTGTTGGTCTCCACGGGCCTCAGCTTGGGGTGGCCCTCCATGAAGAACCCGTGGGAGTCGTAGGAGATGCGCAACTTCTCGGCCAGCCCGGCGGAGCCTTTGGCCCCCTCCGCGCCCACGGCCAGCACAACCAGGTCCGCCTCGATCTCCAGCTGCTCCCCGGCCAGGGTGTCCGCGCCGCGCACCACCATCCTGCCGCCTTTCGGGTAGACCATGGACACGCGGCCGCGCACGTAGCGCGCGCCGTACTCCTCCATGGCCCGGCGGGTGAACTCGTCGTACATCTTCCCGGGGGCGCGGATGTCCATGTAGAACACGTAGGACTCGCTGTCCGGAATGTGATCCTTCGTCAGGATGGCCTGCTTGGCCGTGTACATGCAGCAGAAGCCGGTGCAATATGGCCTGCCCACGGACTTGTCGCGCGAGCCCACGCACTGGATGAACACCACGGTCCTGGGCTCCCTGCCGTCCGAGGGGCGCTTCACGTGCCCGCCCGTGGGGCCGGAGGCGGAGAGGAGCCGCTCGTACTGCAGCGAGGTGATCACGTCCGGGTAACGGCCCGCGCCGTACTGGCCGTACACAGTCCAGTCCATGAGGTCGAAGCCGGTGGCCGCGATGATCGCCCCCACTTCCTCCGTGACCATCTCGTCCTGCTGGGCGTAGTCGATGCACTTGGTGGGGCAGACCTTGGCGCACACGCCGCACTTGCCGGTCTTGAACCGTATGCAGCTCTCCCGGTCGATGGCCGCCTTCTTGGGGATGGCCTGGGGGAAGGGGATGTTGATGGCGGTGGTCCGGCCCACGTTCTCGTTGAAGGGGTCCGGGCTCTTCCTGGCCGGGCACTTCTCCATGCAGGCCCCGCAGCCGGTGCAGTTCTTCCAGTCCACATAGGAGGCCTTCCTGCGGACCTCCACCTGGAAGTTGCCCACGTAGCCGTACACCTCTTCCACCTCGGCGTTGGCGTGGAGCGTGATGTTCGGATGCTGGGCCACGTCCACCATTCGCGGCCCCAGGATGCAGCTGGAGCAGTCCACGGTGGGAAAGGTCTTGTCGAGCTTTGCCATCTTGCCGCCGATGGAGGTGGTCTTCTCCACCAGCACCACGTCCAGGCCTCCCTCGGCGCAGTCAAGCGCGGCCTGGATGCCGGCCACGCCGCCTCCGATGACCATCACCCGCTTGTTGATGGCGAAGCTCTGGGGATGGAGGGGGCGGTTGCGCGAGAGCTTTGCCGCTGCCATCTTCACCAGGTCGATGGCCTTGCGGGTGTTGGCCTCCTTGTCCTTGCCGATCCAGGAGACGTGCTCGCGGATGTTGGCCATCTCGAACATGTAGGGGTTGAGGCCCGCGCGGGCCACCGTGCGCATGAAGGTGGCCCCGTGCATGCGAGGCGTGCAGGACGCCACCACCGCGCCGTCCAGCCCCTTCTCCCTGATGGCCCTGATGATGCCTTCCTGGCCGGGCTCGGAGCAGGCGTACATGGTGTCCGCGGCGAAGGCCACGTCCGGCATGGACTTGGCGGCCTCGGCCACCCGGACCACGTCCACGGTTCCCGCGATGTTGGTGCCGCAGTGGCAGACGAAGACGCCGATCTTCATGGCCGCGCTCCCATTCCGGCGAGAACCTTTCCGGGGCTAACCGCCAGCATGCCAAACCCGAGCTTCCTTTCGTCCGCGCCGAGCGCCAAACCAAGAAGCTGGGTGAAGTAGAACACGGGGATCTGGTGGCTGGTCCCGTTGGCCGAATTGATCTGGTCCTGCCTCAGGTCCAGGTTCATCTGGCACAGCGGGCAGGCCGTGACCATGGCGTCCGCCCCGCACGAGGCCGCGAGGTCCAGAAGCTTGCCCGACATGCGCTCCACCATGTCCTGCCTGGCCACGCCGAAGGACGCTCCGCAGCACTCCACCTTGAGGGGGAAGGGCACGGCCCGCGCGCCCACGGCCTCCATGAGCCGGTCCATGGCCACGGGGTTCTCGTGGTCGTCGAACTCCATGACATCCGGAGGGCGGTTCATGAGGCAGCCGTAGTAGGGAGCGAGCTTCAGGTCCTTGAGCCGTTTGAACGCACGCCGGCCCACCTCGTCCGGCCCCACGTCCTCGAAAATGGCCTGGAGAACGGACTTCACCGGAAGCGAGCTGGTCACGGGCCTCTCCAGCAGCCTGGACACCCCGGCCGCGAAGCCGGGGTCTCTCAGCTTGACGCTGGCTGTCTTGAGGTTGGACAGGCAGCTGGGGCACGGGGTGATGACGCCCAGCACGTCCCCGGCGAGTTCGGCCTGGGCCAGGTTGCGGGCGGACAGGGCGCAGGAGAGGCGGTGGTCCACGGTGTGCGCCGGGGAGGACCCGCAGCAGCTCCAGTCCGGTATGTCCACCAGCTCCATGCCCAGGGCCTCGCACACCGCCCTGGTGGAGGAGTCGTATTCCCTGGAGGTCCCGAGCGCGGAGCAGCCGGGATAATAGGCGTAGCGAAGGCGGCCGCTCATTTGCCGTATTCCTCCCTGAATCGCTCGAAGATGCGGGCTATCGCGCCGGGATTCTTCACCTTGTGCGGAAGCGGCGAGAGCTTGCCTTTGGGAAGGAGCTTGGGCGCGAGGTCCATGCCGGTCCAGACGCGGCCGGTGCGGGCCGCGTACCCCGCCAGGATGCCCATCTCGAACGCCCGCCCGTTGTTCTCCACCGAGGCCAGGAAGCTGTCGGCGAAGGCCTTCACGGCGTGCTCGGGAGCGTGGCCTTCCTGTCTTGCCATGTGGCGCAGCACGTCCATGATCCCGGCCACGTCGATCTCGTTGGGGCAGCGCACGGAGCAGGAGTTGCAACTGGCGCAAAGCCAGACAGACCTGCACGAGAGGACCTCGTCCTTCCTGCCCGACTGAAGCAGGCGCATGATCTTGTGGACCGGAATGTCGTAGGCGAAGGAGCAGGGACAGCCGGCGGTGCAGTTGCCGCACTGGTAGCACCGCGAAATCTGCTGGCCGGTGAGTTCCTCCAGCCGGGCGATGAAGGCCCTGTCCCGCGAGCCGGGATGAGTCTTGACGTTCATGGCCTGGTCAACCTTGGGTTAGGGGATTGGCTGAGGCTCGAAGTGTCTGGCGATGTGGGGCGTGCTTGTTACAGGGATGGCGGAACCTTCGCAAGTCCTTTCAGCGGAACGGGCGTATTGTCAAACATTGCGGGCGGTAAGTTGCCATGGGACGGGACGGCCCCTCTGAAACGCCTGGCGCGGATTGAACGGCACGCCGGCGGACCACCCGCCATACGCGCCCTTCGCACTCGCCCGCTCGCCAAACATCCGCGCCAAGCGGTCCGGAGAGGCCGTCCCCAATTCGCAACTATTCGCGCCGCGTAAAAGCATGCATCTTGACCGCCGGGAATCACGCGGGTAGGCGTCTTGGCCTTCCCGCCGGACCGCTTGAGGACGGAACGGGAGCGCTTAATTCCTCCTAAAATAGGAGGAATTGCTCCAGGTTCCCCGGCGCACCTCCGCCATGCTCCTTGCCCGCGCGGACAGCGCGGCAAGGCGGCACCCGGCTCGTTTATGAAAGATCCGGTCTTGGTTGGCGGCGCGGGGGGGCGTCCTCCCAAACGCGTCCCCCGCGCGCGCCACGGATAGCTTGAACCCGGTCAGCCGTTCCCCGAAGGCAATACGTGCCTGCCAGCCAGCCTCGGAGTTCAAGGGTTCAAGCCTTCCCGGAAGGGGGCGACTTGCTCGCCCGCTTCCGGGAAGACCGGTCCGCCGGGTTGGCGGAGGCGGACCGGTCCCCTGAGGGTGGCTAGCCCGCCAGGGCAGCCTCCAGGTTCGGCGTGGTGTAGAGCTCGCCGTCGTGGCAATCGTTGATCACCAGAAGCGGGAATTTCTCCACGGTCAGTTCGCGGATGGCTTCGGGGCCGAGGTCGTCGTAGGCGATGACCTTGGCGGCCTTGATGGCCTGCGACAGAAGCGCGCCAGCGCCTCCGGTGGCGCCGAAGTACGCCGACTTGGTCTCGTTCATGGCGTCGCGCACCTCGCGGGAGCGGCGGCCCTTGCCGATGGTGCCCTTGAGCCCCAGCTTGTGCAGGCGGGGGGCGTAGGTGTCCATGCGGTAGGACGTGGTGGGGCCGGCCGAGCCGATGGGGCGTCCCGGAGGAGCGGGGCTCGGGCCGACATAGTAGATAAGCGCTCCCTTGAGGTCGAAGGGCAGCTGTTCGCCCTTGTCCAGGGTGTCCACGAGGCGTTTGTGGGCGGCGTCGCGGCCGGTGTAGATGGTGCCGGTGATGTACACCACGTCGCCGGACTTGAGCTGCTCGATGTCCGCGTCGGTGAGCGGGGTCTTCAGGTTGTATTCGGCCATTAGAGCACCACCTCCTTGTGCCTGGCGGAGTGGCACTGGACGTTCACGGCCAGGGGAAGGCTGGCCAGGTGACAGGGGGCCACGGCGATCTTGACGGCCAGGCAGGTGTTCTTGCCGCCCAGGCCCATGGGGCCGATATTGAGCTTGTTGATGGCGGCCAGCACCTCTTCCTCGAGCTTGGCGACCTCGGGGTCGGAGTGCTTGTCGTCGATCTCGCGCAGCAGGGCCTTCTTGGAGTTGATGGCGGCCAGCTCGAAGTTGCCTCCGATGCCCACGCCCACCAGGATCGGGGGGCAGGGGTTGGGGCCGGCCTCGGCCACGCGGTTGATGATGAACTCGCGCAGCCCCTTCCAGCCGGCGGCCGGGGGGAACATCATCACGCGGCTCATGTTCTCGGAGCCGCCGCCCTTGGCCATCATCCAGATCTTCAGCTTGTCGCCGGGGACCAGGTCGAAGTGGATGATCGCCGGGCCGTTGTCTCCGGTGTTCTTGCGGGTGAAGGGGTCGCAGGAGGACTTGCGCAGATACCCTTCCTGGTATCCCTTCTTCATGCCCTCGTTGATGGCCTCGCGAAGGCTCATGCCCTCGACCTTGGCGTCCTCGCCCATCTCCACGAAGAACACGGCGAGGCCGCAGTCCTGGCAGAGGGGCAGGCCGGTGTCCTTGGACATCTCGGCGTTCTCGATGAGCTGGCGGAAGATTTCCTTGGCGGCCGGATTCTCTTCCTCGGCTTGGCCCTTCTTGAAGGCGTTCAGCACGTCGCCTGGCAGCTCGCGGTTGGCCGAGATGCACATCTCGGCAACCTTGTCGATCACTGTCTGCGCTGGAATCGTACGCATCGCATCTCCCTTTGTGGGGGGCCGGGGCGGGGGCTTTAAGCCCCCTGCCCCGTCCGGGGTCTAATCCCCGCCGGACCCCGGGGTGGAATGTTCTCCCCGGGTTCCCCCTCGGTTCATGGCTTGTTCCGGGCGTCCCGTGGCAGTGGTGAGACCCGTGAAACCGATTGAGGCCGCTGTTACAGCTTGATGTCCCGCTTCATGAAGCTGGGCAGGATGCCGTTGACGGCGGCGAATGCCATCTTCTTGCGCAGCTTGCCCAGCACGTCCTGCAGAGGCAGGTACTTGGGGCACACGTCCTGACAGGCCAGCAGGCCCATGCAGCCGAAGATGCCCTCGTCGGTGCCGATGATGTCGAAGTATTCCTTCTCGGTGCGCTCGTCGCGGGGGTCCAGCATGAAGCGGGCGACGCGGTTGAGCGTGGTCGCGCCGAGGAAGTCCTCGCGCATGAGGGCGGTGCCGCAGGCGGCAACGCAGCAGCCGCATTCCACGCAGCGGTCCAGCTCGTAGATGGCCTCGGCCACGGCGTTGTCCATGCGCTCTTCCTGGGCGTTGGGGTCGAAGACCTTCTTTGTGTGGCACCAGGACTCGATCTTCTTGTACATGGCGCGGAACCAGGTGCCCGTGTCCACCGAGAGGTCGCCCACCAGCTTGAAGATGGGCAGCGGCATCAGGGTGATTTCCTCGGGCAGGTCCTTGGTCTTGGTGTGGCAGGCAAGCCCCGGGCGGCCGTTGATGACCATGCCGCAGGCGCCGCAGATGCCGGCGCGGCAGCAGAAGTCGAACTGCAGCGAGGGATCCTGCTCCTCACGCAGGCGGTTGAGCACGATGAAGAGCGTCATGGATTCGGTCTCGTCGATCGTGTAGGCCTGCATGCGCGGGACCGAGGTGGGATCCTGCGGATTGTAACGGAATATATTGAATTTCAGCATTCTGGCCATTTCGTATGCTCCTCTTCCCTAGGCCTTCTTGTTCTTGGGCGTCGCCTCGGGCGCGGGCTCAAGGGGGATGATCTTGCCGCCGCCGTAGCCGCGCTCGCCGGGGGGAATCTCGTACACCTTGGTGGCGGGCTCGTAGTTGAGCGTGGGGACGGTGTCATCTGCGTTGGCCCAGGTGGCCAGGGTGCGGTTGAGCCAGTCGCGGTCGTTGCGTTCGGGGAAGTCCTCGCGGGTGTGGGCGCCGCGGGACTCGGTCCGGTTGAGCGCCGCGTAGCACACGCACTGGGCCAGCTTGACCTGCCCTTCGATCTTGAGCGCCAGGGACAGCTCCTGGTTGGCGCCCAGGCCGTTGGACCTGAGCCCAACCTTGCGGGCACGGGCCAGGATCTCGCTGAGCTTCTCCACGCTCTCGGCCAGGTCCTTGCCGTTGCGGAAGATGCCGGCGCCCTTCATGATGGTGTCGAACATGGCGTTGCGCACGGCGTAGACGTTCTCACGGCCGTTGGAGCCGTGGATGAGCGCCTTGATGCGGTCCTCCTGCTTGCGGTAGGCGTCGCGCATGCACTCGGTCTTGAAGGTGGTCTCGTTGCCGGAGAGGAATTCCACCACCTTGCCGCCCACGTGCATGCCCGCAACGACGGTTTCGGCCAGGGAGTTGCCGCCCAGGCGGTTGAAGCCGTGCATGTCCCAGCAGGCGGCCTCGCCCGCGGAGAACAGGCCCTTCAGGCCGTAGGCCGCGCCGTCGGAGTTGGTGCGCACGCCGGCCATGGAGTAGTGCTGGGTTGGGCGCACGGGGATGAGCTGGTGCACGGGGTCCACGCCAAGGAAGGATTCGCAGATCTCCTGCACCTCGCGCAGCTTGGTGGAGATGTGCTTCTCGCCCAGGTGGCGGATGTCCAGCCAGAGGTGGTCGCCGTAGGGGCTCTTGACGCCAAGGCCCTTGCGCATGTGCTCGGTCATGCGGCGCGACACCACGTCGCGCGAGGCCAGCTCGGCCTTCTCGGGCTCGTAGTCCGGCATGAAGCGGTACTGGTTCACGTCCAGGAGCGTTCCGCCGTCGCCGCGGCAGCCTTCGGTCACCAGGATGTCCGTGGGCACGATGCCGGTGGGGTGGAACTGGATGGCCTCGGGGTTGCCGATGGGCACCACGCCGGTGTCCAGGGCGATGATGTGGCCGCCGCCGTCGCAGATGACCGCGTTGGTGGACTCGCGGTAGATGCGTCCGAAGCCGCCGGTGGCGATCAGGGTCGCGCGGGAGAGGTAGGCGCGCAACTCTCCGGTTTTCAGGCAGCGCACGATGGCGCCCATGCAGGTCTCGCCGTCATGGATCAGCGCGATGGCCTCGGCCTTGTCGTGGACCTCGACGCCCATCTGGGCGGCGCGGTTGTCCAGGGTGTAGAGCACGGCGTGGCCGGTGCCGTCCGAGGTGTAGCAGGTGCGCCACTTGGCGGTGCCGCCGAAGCTGCGGGAGTGGATCAGGCCCTCGTTCTCGGGCTTCTCGTACGCGGTGAACGGCTTGCCGCCCTTGTAGTAGGTCTGCTCGCCCGGCACCACGCGGTTCCAGGGCACGCCCCAGAAGGCCATCTGGCGCATGGCGATGGGCGCGGTGTCCGCGAAGATGCGGGCGCATTCCTGATCGCAGCCCCAGTCGGAGCCTTTGACGGTGTCGGCGAAGTGGACGTCGGGGGAGTCGCCCTCGCCCATGGCCGAGTTGCCGAGCGCGGCCTGCATGCCGCCCTGGGCCGCCGAAGAGTGGGAACGGCGCGCCGGGACCAGGGAGAGGCAGATGACGGAGAACCCGTTGTCGGCAGCCTCGATGGCCACGCGCTCACCGGCAAGGCCGGCGCCGATGCACAGAAGGTCGGTTTGGAATATCTGCATGACTGTCTTTCCTTATTTGACGGCGAGGAACCAGAAGCGCAGCAGGGTGACCACGCCGATGCCGATCATGATGGCCGTGAGCATGTTCTCCTTCTTCTTGAAGCCGAACCTGCCCTTGGAATCGATGATGCCCCACTTGACCATGATGCGGTAGAAGCCGATGCCCACGTGCAGCTCCACCATGGGCAGAAGCACCAGATAGAAGAGCATCCACCAGCCGTTCTGGATGCGGGCGGCGGACTTCTGGGCGGTGATGGGCAGGTCGGTCAGCACGACCCACATGTGGATGGCTCCCATGATCAGGATGACCATGGCGGTGCCGGCCTGGATCATCCACATCCAGGTGTCGGAGTGATGCATGCGCTTGGCGTTGGCGATCATGATCCCCTGTTCCTTGGAGGTGAAGGGGATCTTGCGGGCGGCCAGGATGAAGTGCAGCAGGAAGATCGCGAAGATCGCGGGGCCGCCTACCTGCGCCATGCCGGTGGATTCGAAGAAGTGGCCGATGGCGTTCATGACGCCGGGGCCGATGATGACGCTGGACACCAGGAACAGGTGCGCCCACATGAACAGGACCAGGCAAGCGCCCGACAGCATCTGGAGCCAGTCCAGATAGGCGGCGCACTTGCAGTGGACCACTGGTTTGTGGGTGGCGATGGACGGAATCGACATTACATCCTCCCAGTCTGAATTTGGCTTTCTTGACGAAGCAGGACGCGAGCCCCCCTGACGGGAGCGTCGCAAGCCAGCGAACGCCACGGCTTTTCCATATCGATAGCGCCCATCGGCGCCGGGTTGCCGGAAACGAAAACCTGGGCGCGCGGGCTCATGGCGCTTACGCCGGGTGTTTCGCGGCCGGTATCCGGCGCCGTGCCGGGCGCGGCTACGGGATTGGCATCCGTATCGTGATGCGCGGCGGACGCGAAGCCGCGTTCCGCGAAGGCGGCGGCGCTCAGTGCGGAGGCGCGAGCCGAGAGCGGAATCGGGGACCGTCTTGAACCTGGCCGGGTTGACCGGGGGGACGGGATGCTGTCGGGGGAGGAAGAGACTGCGGAAGCCTGGGACGCGGATGACGGCCGGGATGACTGGAGGGGCAAGGCTCGATTCACCCGGCGCATGCCGGATGAAGCGTCCATGCTGCCGGTGCGGACGGTTCGTCCGGCCTGCCTGGCGAAAGCCCTGTTTGCCATTCCCCTTGCTCCTTGATGATCACGCTGCGTTAAAATGAAACGATGGGCGCGGATCCGCCGCTTTCTCCGGCGCGGCTGCCGGTGGCCTGGTCTTCTGGTTCCCTTGCTCCCTGCTCTCCTTGAAGTCTTACCGCGTGGGCAGGTCCAAAACAGGGGCATTTGGAGGAGCGCCCCATGGGTAGCACACGTGGATGCTTTGTCCTAGGGGCAATATGCGTGCCAGCCGCAGCTTTTGTGCCGCTGAAAATTTTTATTCTAATATTATAGTTATTTGTCGTCTCGCGGTGGTGGCTTGCCGCCGACTGGAAGGGTGCGCGCCTGTGGCATTTTTGTGTGGCGTGGCGTCACATATCTGTGGCGATTGCCACAGGTCCGGTCAAGGCGGACCTGCTCGCGGCCGGCGTCCGGAGCGGGAGAGGAAGGGGGGCTTGGAAAAAGGAATGGCCGGTCCGGCGGTATCGCCGCCGGACCGGCCCGGCTTAGTCGGCAGGCCCCGAGGAGAACCCGGTGCCGGAAGGCTAGACGGTGTTCTTCACCGCGCAGTGGGCGGGTTCGCCTGATTGCTCGGCTATGAGCACGTCCTCGGGGTCGTCGGCGTAGTCGCCGGTGAGGTCGCCGTTGAGCACGCATTGGAGCTTGTTCATGTCCAGGGCGCCCTCCCATTTCGCCACGACCAGGGTGGCCACGCCGTTGCCGATGAGGTTGGTGATGGCTCGGGCTTCGGACATGAAGCGGTCCACGCCCAGCAGCAGGGTCAGCGAGGCCACGGGGATTGTGCCCATGGACTGCAGGGTGGCCGCCAGGGTGATGAACCCGCCGCCGGTGACTGCCGCCGCTCCCTTGGAGGTGATCAGCAGGATGAACAGGATGGCCAACTGATCGTCGAAGGAGAGAGCCGTCTGGGTTGCCTGGGCCAGGAAAACGGCTGCCATGGTCAGGTAGATGCAAGTGCCGTCCAGGTTGAAGGAATAGCCCATGGGAAGCGTCAGGCCCACCACGGACTGGTCGGCCCCGGCGTTCTCCATTTTGGCCATCATGCGGGGCAGAGCCGCCTCGGAGGATGAGGTGCCAAGCACCAGCAGTATCTCCTCGGAGATGTACTTGAGGTACTTCCACAGGGAGAAGCCCGCCAACTTGCAGACGATGTTGAGCACTACGAACACGAACAGGATGCAGGTGGCGTAGACGCCGATCATCAGCTTGCCCAGGGCCATGAGGGCGTCGTGCCCCTGGGTGGAGACAACCGTGGCGATCGCGCCGAAGGCGCCCAGGGGTGCGAAATACATGATGTAGTGGACGACCTTGAATAATCCCTTGGAAAACTCGTCGATGAACGTCACCACATTCCTTGCCCGGTCCCCCAGCGCGGACAGTCCGATGCCGAAGAGGATGGAAAAGAAGAGCACCTGGAGAATTTCGCCCTTGGCGAAGGCGTCCACCACGGAACTCGGGATGATGTTGATCAGGAACTCCACCGTGTTGGTGTGCTTGGCGCTTTGCCCGGCGTAGGCCTCGACCTTCTTGATGTCGGCCGCGCTGGACTGCATCTTGTGCGCGTATTCGTCCAGGCCCGTTCCAGGTTCCATGACGTTGACCACTACGAGGCCGATGGCCAGTGCGAAGAGCGTCATGCCCCAGAAGTAGACCATGGCCTTGATGCCCACCCGGCCAACCTTGCCCATGTCGCCGATCTTGGCGATGCCCGTTACGACCGTGCAGAAAATGATGGGGGCGATGATCATCTTGACCATCTTGATGAATGCCTTGCCGAAAGGCTCCATCTTGGCGGCGAATGCCTTGGTCTCGGGCACGAGACCAATGACGATGCCCACGGCGATGCCGAAAAGAACCCAAAAGTACAGCGATTTGTAGAGCTTTTTGCCAGCCATGAATCCTCTCCTGAATCGTGATGCGTAGCAAGTTGAGTGCTTTTGTGATGATCACGCCGCCCGTCTGGGCGGTTCCAGCGGCAGAGCAGGGTTGAAACGTACCTCCTTCGACGGTCCGGAGTGAGGGGCCGGAGCGTCACGGTATGATTGGCCCCGCTCTGGCCGGGGAGGACGGCTGGCGGAGGCGGATGTGATTGACGGACTCTTCTATTGAAGAAGCCGTCAGGTTGGCTGGCAGGCCTGCCCGGCGGGCCAAATGGCCACGTCAGGCTGTGTTGCGTTTTCAAAAATAACTAAGTAAATTCAATTTGTTGAATCTTATGTTTTAGATTTTACACCAATAATTCTAAGACAGATACTAAAATTTTTGAAATGTAGTATTTATAAAAATTTTAGCAAAATTTGTGGTTAAGGGGCGGCGGGAGAGGGCGCAAGGGTGGGTAAGCCAGCCTGTGGCTGGCGGGGGGCGCGAGTGTCACGACCTCGAAGACATGAGCGCGTCGTCAAGGACGAAAAGAATCGCCTCGGTGTGTAGAGTTCGAGGCCGGTGCCCATCGGGCCCAAAGAAAGGGCGCCTGGGGCCCGATTGGCAGGTCTACTGGATGGAGTACTTGTCCATGTTGCGGTAGAGGGTGCGGCGGTCCACGCCGAGCAGCCGCGCCGCCTTGGCCCTGTTGCCCGCCGTGCGCTCCAGTGCTTCCAGGATGTCCTCGCGGGAGAGGCCCCGGTGGTAGGGGCGCTCCTGGGGGGGCGGGAAGGGGGCGGCGTGGTGGCCGAAGGACGCGGGCGGAGTCAGGGCGGGGATGGGCTCCCGGTTGGAGAGCTCCGGCGGCAGGTGTGCCGGCTGGATTTCCCCGCCGGGACAGAGGATGCAGGCGTGCTCCAGCGTGTAGCGCAGCTCGCGGACGTTGCCTGGCCAGCGGTAGGTCATGAAGATGCGCATGACCTCCTCGCCCACCTTGGAGATGTGCTTGCCGAAGCTGGCCCGGAACAGTCCCAGGAAGTGCTCGCAGAGAAGCGGGATGTCCTCGGTGCGTTCCCGAAGCGGCGGCAGATGGATGACCATGACCTTCAGGCGGTAATAGAGATCCTCCCGGAAAAGGCCCTGGCGGATCTTCTCGTGCATGTCCACGTTGGTGGCCGCGATGACGCGCACGTTGGCCCGGCGGGTCTTGGAGTCGCCCACGCGCTCGAACTCCTTCCGCTCAAGCACGCGCAGGAGGTTCAGCTGTATGCGCGGAGAGATGTCGCCGATTTCGTCCAGGAAAATGGAGCCGCCCTCCGCCGCCTCGAAGCGTCCGATCTTGTCCCGGATGGCCCCGGTGAACGCGCCGCGCACGTGTCCGAACAGCTCGCTCTCCAGGAGGCTCTCGGAGAGGGCGGAGCAGTTCACCTTGATGAGCGGCCCCTTGGCCCTAGGGCCGCCATAGTGCAGGGCCTCGGCCACCAGTTCCTTGCCGGTTCCGGATTCGCCCGTGACCAGCACCGTGGACTCCACCTCGGAGAGCTGGTCCAGCACTGAGTATATGGACCGCATCACCTTGGACTTGCCGATGAGTCCCCGGTGGCCGTGCAGGTCGGTCAGGCGCTTTTCCAGGTCGGCCAGGCGTGTGATGTCGCGTATGACCAGCACCGCGCCCACGAAGTTGTTTTCCGGGTCGAGAAGCGGCGAGGAGTTGATGACCACGGTCTGGCCGGGGCGGTGGCTCTTGCACTCCACGCGGTATTCCAGGACCGGCTCGCGGGTCTTGAGCGTGGTGGAGAGCACCTCGAAGCAGGCCCGCTTGCAGTGGCCGCCCACCAAGTGCAGGTGCTTGCCGTGGCTGGTCTCGCCGCCGATGCAGCACAGTTCGGAGAGGGCGCGGTTGGTCTGGAGCACCTCCATGTTGGTGTCCACCACGATGATGGCGTCCGGGATGGAGCGGAACACGGCCTCCAGGTTGAGACGCAGGCGTTCCTTCTCGTCCATGACCTTCTTGAGGGCGCGCTCGGAGAGCACCCGCTCGGTGATGTCCCGGCCCACGGACTGGTACTCCACCAGCTTTCCGTGCGGGTCGAAGAGGGCGTGGTCGTTGCGTTGCAACCAGCGCTCCTCGCCGCCGGGCATGGTCAGGCGGTATTCGATGGCCCCCACGGGATTGGAGGGCGCGAGCGACTTGAGATGCTGCTCCAGGCGCTCGCGTTCCTCGGGGGGCACGTTGGCCGTGAACACCGACCCGATGAGCTCCTCCTTGGATTTCCCGAAATAGCGGGCCGTGGCGGCGTTGGCGAAGGTGACGGCCCCGTCAGGGCGGTGCCTCCAGACCAGCTCGGTCTGGTCCTCCACGATGGCGCGGTAGCGGGCCTCACTGGACTCCAGGGCCTCCTTGATGAGGCGGCGGGCGGTTACGTCGGTGAGATAGCCAACGATCTCGGCCGGGCGGCCGAGGTCGTCGAGCACCAGCCTGAACTGGTCGCGGATCCAGCGGGTGAGGCCCTGGGCGTTGGTGAAGCGGTATTCCCGGGTGCCCTGGCCCATGGCGAGCTGAAGCCTGAGCTCGGCCTCCACCAGGGGCGCGTCGTCGGGATTCAGGCGCGACAGCCAGAAGCCGGGATCGTAGAGGAACTGGTCGGGGTGGAAGCCGGTCAGGTCCTCCACGTTGTCGGAGATGAAGGTGAGCTCAAGCTCTCCCACGGGCTTGCGGGAGTAGATCACCGCCGGGGAGCTGGTGAGCAGGGCCTTGAGCCGGGCCTGGGCTCTGGCAAGCTGTTCCTCGGCCTGTTTGCGCTCGGTGATGTCCTGCACCATGGGCAGGTAGTAGCTGGGCTTTCCGGAGGCGTCGCGCACGAGTCCCGCCGAGAGGTGCACCCAGACAACCTTGCCGTTCTTGTGAATGTAGCGCTTGTCCAGCTCGTAGTTCTCAGTCTCGCCGTTTCTGAGCCGTGCCGCGCGCGCCAGGGCCGCCTCCGCGTCATCCGGGTGGGAGAGAATGATGATGGGCTTGCCGAGGAGCTCGCTCTCCTCGTAGCCGGTGATGCGGCAGAAAGCGTCGTTGGCGCGCAGGAAGGTCCAGTCCAGGGAGAGCATGGCCGCTCCAATGGGGGACTGGTCGAAGGTGCGGCGGAACTTCTCCTCGGACTCGCGGAGCTCCATCCCCATCTTGAGCAGGGCCTCCTCGGCCATCTTGCGCTCGGTGATGTCGATGTTCAGGCCCTCGATGTAGAGGAGTTCGCCGTTGTCGTCGCGCACCTGGCGTGCACTGGTGTTGATCCAGCGCACCCCGCCGTCCTTGCGGCGGAAGCGGGTCTCGAAGCCCGTGATGCGGCCGTGGGCCTTGAGCTGGGCGATGAGGTAGTCGCGGTCCGCCGGGTCCACGTAGAGCTGGGTGCGCAAGTCCGTCAGCTCGCGGATCATTTCCTCGGGACCGGAGTAGCCGAGGATGTCGCACAGGGCGGGGTTCACCGCGATGAAGCGTCCGTCGGGCGTGGATTGGAACACGCCCTCCACCGCGTTCTTGAAGAACGACTTGTATTTGCGCTCGGCCTGCTTGAGCGGGGTGAGGTCCGTGAAGGTGAGGATGCTCACCCTGCCCTTGGGAGTGTCCAGGGGCTGGGCCGCGATGAGAACGGGCAGCTTGCCGCCCCCCGCCGCCTGGAGCGTGCGTTCCTGCGGGGGCAGTTCTCGGGTGAGGTCCAGCGGCGGGGCCTGTTCGGGTTCGCACAGGCACTCCAGGCCGTGGCACTGCTTGCCGACGATGTCGCCCTCCGAACGGCCGAGCAGCTCCAGTGCCTTGGGGTTGGCGTGCAGGATCACGTGCGACGCCGCGTCGACCACGAGGATTCCGGCGTCAATTGCTTCAAGCAGGTCAAGGCTCTGGGTGAGGGACATGGCAAGTACTCCGCGCCAGTCTGGTTATGTCGCAATCGGACCGCTGGCAAGAGCCTTTGACAACGCGGCCCGGCTGGGTCACATCCGTCCGGATATGGAAAAGCCCGATACGAGCGGCAAAACCGCCGCCGTCATTCTTGTTTTCACAGTCTGCCTGGCTGCGGGACTCAGGCTGTGGCAGTTGGACCGGGCGGCCCTGTGGGAGGACGACTACTTCAACCTGGGCCGGGGGCTCATGGCCCTTGCGGATATGTTCCACGCTCAGAAATACGCCGGGCCCACAAGCACATTTCACGACTACCAGCCGCCTCTGTACTACGCCCTCCAGCATCTGGCCTTGTCCGTGTCCCAGACGAGCCTCGCCGCCAGGATTGTGAGCTTCCTTGCCGGAATGTTGGCTCTCGCGGGGCTCTACAAGGCGGGCGGAAGCCTTTTCGGTCCCCGCGCGGGGCTCTTCGCCCTCGTCCTGGCGGGGCTATCGCTGTTTCATATAGACGCCTCGCGAGCCATCAAAACCTACTCGGTCTATCTGTGCGCCAGCGTCTGGGCGCTGCATTTTCTCTACGAGGCCGCGGTCAGGGCCAGGACGCGGCTTTGGATCGCGTACGTGCCGTGCGCGGCGGCCATGGTCTATTCTTCCTTCCTGGGCGTGCCGGGTCTGGCGGCCCAGCTTCTTTTCGCAGGTGGCGTCCTGGCCCTCGGGGCCTGGCGGCGCGAACCCGGCTGGACAAGCAGAGCCGGATGGTTCGGAGCGGCCGTGCTGGCGGTGTTCCTTGTCTGCCTGCCGTGGGTGGAGGCCGTGGTCTTCATCCGGGACATGTTCCACAACCCGGGCGTGGACCCGCTGGCCTCCATGAGCTGGGCCAAGGCGCGTGAGCTGGCCGAAGGCTTCCTGGGCCACGTCTTCGCGGTATCCCCGTGGGTCTGGGCGGGGCTGCCGCTGCTCACCCTGGCCGGGGCGGCCGGGGCGGTGGCGGGCGGCCGCTCGAAAGGGCTGGTCCTGGTGCTGCTGTGGGCCGCGCTTCCGGCCCTGGCAGTGCTCACCAGCCGCACGGAGATGAACAGCGTCCTGTCCACGCGGCATTTCTACAACGTCTTCGGGATGCTGATGCTTCTTGGCGGGGCTGGAGCCGACGCTGCGTCAAGGCTCCTGACCGGCCGCCCCGTCCGCGCCGGGGGCGGGACGGCCGCCGCGTTGGCGGGCGCGCTCGTCTGCGTGGCCGCGAGCCTCCACGGGCTGGTCAGGCTGCCCGAATACTACGCCCGCTCCATCAGCTTCGACCGCGACGTCGCATACAACCTCTTCTACTCCAGGGGGCTTGGAGACGCGCTGGACGTGCAGGGTTGGAAGCGCGCGACGAAGCGGTTCGCCATGGACTGGCACCTGCCTGGCCTTTTCGGCTCCGCCGGGGACATGGATGCGCCGGGCTACCGGCGGATGCTCGTCCTTGAACACTCCCTGGAAAAGGGCGAGCCAGGGCCCGTGCCGGGGTCGGCACAAAGCGAAGGCTTCACGTACGGTCCTTTCGGGGCGCGGCTGAACGCCGTGGGCATGGCCAACCGTTCCCCCGTGCCAGTGTCTCCCGACGAGGAGGGCCGCTTCCGCTACTCCGGCGGCTATTCCGGATACGAACTCCACCGGGACGCCTGGTCGCTCCGCAACGCATCCACGGACACCAGGCTCGGCGTTCTCCTGCCCTCGGCCTGGGCGGAGCCCGGATCGGTGGTCTACCGCTTCGCGCTTCCGGAGGGGGTGAAGCCCCTGCGCGTGGAGGCGGCGGTCAGGGCGGTGCTTTACAAACGCCATCCGGCCAGCCCGTCCAAGGCATCAATCGAGTTATGGGCCGGGCCGTCACCCGGGCGGCTTGAACTCGCCGGAACCGCGACCCTCGCCGATTTCGCGGGGCCTGCCTCCGCCTGCGAGGCCCTGGAGGAGATACCCATCTACGGAGCCTGCTCCAGGGCCGGTTTCCGCTGGGACGTGACGAAGCCAGCCGGACAGGGAGGGGACATCTACATCCGGCTGGACATTAAGCCAGGGCGCGAAGAAGGTTATTTGTTTCTGGACGCCTTCGGGCTCGAGATCGACACGCCCCCCGGAGCAGTCGAGCCAGGCTGGGCCTTCACGCGCGAGCTCGAAAACCTGCTGACCAACAACAAGGTCCGGCCGTGGAAGCCGGGCGCCGCGGCCCTGGACGGCCTGTTCGCGTTCGCGGCCCGCGAAGGTCTGGCAAGTCAAGGCTCCCCTCTGGGCTCGCCGGAGGATCTGGCGGCCTTCAAGGCCGCCCATCCCGGCGTCGAGCCGGTGCACGTCCTGCGTGACGGCTCGGGCAGGCCCGCCGCGTTTTTTTACGATCCTCCCCTGGCGCTCTCCGAAAGCGAGCCCCGCGTCCAGGCATTGCTGGAGAAGCCCTTCACCGTCCGGGGCCTCGTGCTCTCAGGGAGGATGAACGACCCGTCCCTGCTGATCGGCGGCCGCCGCATGGACATACCCGTGGCGGCCCCGCGCGGTTCCGTGCTCATGCTGAATCCAGGCGGACGCGGCAAGCTGATCTGGTCTCCGGATTTCTCAAGGGAGGCATTCGCATCCCTCGACTTCAGCTCCTCGGACAACCTGCGGCCCGCTCCCGACGCCGACAACGGCGGCGGGCTCACCTGCCGCGAGGAGCGGCCCTGTCATTTCATCGCCCGCTTCGTGTCCGCCCTGCCGGTAAGCCGGGTGCGCCTCGAGTGGTATCCGCGCGTGGTTGCGGACCCCGCGGGGAAAAACGTCGTCCGTCTGTCCTATTCCACCGACGAGGGGAAGACCTTCGCCCCCTTGGAGGAGTTCAAGGGCGGCGGCACGGGGCAATGGACCCGGATGTTCGGCAAGCACGCCGCGACGCTTGATTTTTCCAAGCCGGTCAATCACTTCATGCTCAAGGCCGAGCTGAGCGGCGAGGCGGCGCAGCTGTGGTCCCACCAAAGGCCAGTGGACAGGATGTGGCTTGAGGCCGACCTGGACGCCCGAAGCGTGAGTCCCTTCGAGCTCCCGCACGGAGGCTTCCCCCTGGCCCTGGCCGGTCCAGCCGGCAACGGCGTGACGCTTCGCCTGCTGGACAGGCCGATTCCCATGCTCGACGGCATCAAGGACTGGAGGTGATCATGGCTCGTCTGGCGGTTGCATTCCTGCTGGCGATGGCTCTTGCCCCTCATGCCTGGAGCCAGGGGCTGGACAAGGCCGCCTGGAGGGAGGTCCTCTCCGGCATCGAGAGCGATCTGGACAGGCGCGCCGCGGAGGTGGCGGATGTCCGCCGCGAACTGCCCGCGCTGGCCGCCGAGGCCAGGCAGTCCCTTTCGCTCGCCGACAACCAGCTGACCCAGGCGCTCATCCTGCGCGGCGTGGCCGGGAGCTCCCCCTGGGCGCTCAGGACGCTGCTCGTGCATTACCAGAGCGTGGGCAGCTACCTGGATCACGGCTCCCAGAAACTCAGGCTGGCCAAAGAGCACCTGGAGCGCGTCAAGGACGAGAACGCCACCCTGCGTGACATCAGACGGCGCGGGCCGGACGTGGAGTACAACAACGCCACCGTGGGCGCCATCGAAGGCCCGAGCCGCAAGATGGAGGCCATCAAGAACGAGGTGGACAGCCTCAAGCAGGAGATCGACGCCACGCTCTCCCAGTTCGACGGCCTCGCGAAGAACGTGGACGAGGCGCGCAAGGAACTCCGGGAAGACTACATCGACGTTTTCAAGGAGCACTTCTTCCGCCCGTCCCGCCCTCCCATGGACGGCTATGGGCTGGTCCTGTTGCGGAGCAGGGCGGCCGACTGGATCGTTGATTTCCCGCGCTTCATCGTCCCGGTGGCGGCTTGGACCGATTGGGCCGGGCTCCTGACAGCCGGAATCCCGCTGTGGGCCGCCCTCTGGGGGCTGGGGAGGCTCGCCGCGAGGCGGACGGGCGCCTGGGAGCAGGAGCGCGTACGGCGCGGTTGGCCGCTCTTGGCCCTGGGGCTGGCCTTCTACGTGACCACATATGTTGTCCCCTTCACCGGCAGCCACTTCTTCAATCTTCTGCTGGTGGTCGCCGCCGCATGGGGAGCCGTGATCCTCACCCGGCAAACCATGGAGCCTGGCGCGCTTGATTTCTTCCTGGCGCTTTACGGGGCCGGAACGGCGTTGCAGTTTCTTAACTTCCCGGCCGAACTCATCTGCGTTACCTGGCCCGCCGTCATGGCCCTGGCCGCCTGGAACCGGTGGCGGGCGGAAAGGCGGCGCGCCGCCTACGGGCTCGCCGTCATGGGCCTGGTGGCCCTGGCTGGATACGGACCCCAGTCGGTGATGCTCGTCCAGGCCTGGTTCCTGCTGCGGCTCACCATAGCCGGGTCCAGGACCATCCGGGCGGCCATGGAAAGGAAAGGGGGCGTCTGGATCCAGTACGTCCACCCGTTCGCGGTGACGCTCATGGCCGTGGCCTACGTGAGCTGGGTTCTCCTGTTCATGGGCGGCCCCGGATTCGTGGATTACGTCTACGCCCTGGAGTGGAAGATGGGACCGGTGAAGGTGAGCCTGGACGCCGCCGCCGTGATGGCCGTGCTCTTCTTCGCGGCAAGGCTCATCCTTGCCTGGCTGGACGCCTTCATGGAGCGGGCCAGCTACGGCGGCAAGCCCCTGGACCCCGCCCTGGCCCACACCCTCTCCACCGTGGCATCCTACGTCACCTGGGTGGCGTGGCTCCTTGCAGCGCTCACCTCGCTCGGCATGCCGCTCTCGGGCCTCACCTGGATCGCCTCGGGCCTTTCGGTGGGCGTGGGCTTCGGCCTCAAGGACATCATAAACAACTTCGTGTCCGGGCTCATCATCCTCTTCGGCGGATCCATCAAGAAGGGCGACGTGGTCCAGACAGGCAAGACCCTGGGCGAAGTCACCAACGTGAGCGTGCGCAACACCACCGTGCGCACCCTGGACAACTCCATGGTCATCATACCCAACTCCAGCTTCCTCCGGGGGGAGATCATAAACTGGAGCTACCAGGACAAGCGCATCCGCCTGACAATACACGTCAGCGTGGCCCCGGGCACAAAGGTCAAGAAAGTGCGCAAACTCCTGCTTTCGGCGGCGAAGGAGCACGGCCTTGTGCTGAAGGAACCGGCCCCGTCCGTTGTGCTCAGGCAGTTCGGCCGGTACGGCCTGGATTTCGAGATGTACGTCTGGATCGAGGACTTCCGCGACAAGTTCAAGGTTGAGTCGGACCTGGCCTCGTCCATCGACCAGATTCTGCAGGAGAACAAGGTCACGGTGGCCTTCCAGGGCATCAAGGTGAAGTACAAGCCCAAGGGCACGGAGGAGGCGCAGAGAGAGGCCGCCCGGGAGGCCCTCAAGGAGAAGCGCCGCAAGGTGTTCTCGCTGGTGAGGCGGCTTCGCGGAGTGCACCAGCGGGCCAGATGGAAGACGAGCGCGCCTGGCGGCGGGGCGTCGTCCGCTTCGGAGTAGTCCGCGCCAGGACGGCGGCCCAAGCCCATGGAAAGGGGGATGACGCCCCGATAGCGTAGAGCGTGCTTGAGGTCTTCAGCCGGGCCCGCGGCCCGGCGGGAACGTCCCGGAAGGCGGGCGCGGACTTGACGCGCCCGGGGGGACCGTCAGTCTCCGACCCCGGCAATTGCCGCGTCCTGGAATGATTTTCATCCGGCACGTAACCGGACGCCAACCGGTCGCGACATACCCCACGGAGGTTGACGTGGGAACGATCCCCCCGGACGGCGCGCTGGCCGTGAAGCGCGTCCTGGACGGCGACACGGACGCGTTCGAGGTGCTGGTGCGAGCCCATCAGGAGCATCTCTTCCGGCTGTTGTCCCGCCATCTGCCGCATTGCGAGGTGGCCGAGGCCGCCCAGGAGGCCTTCCTGGACGCCTTCCAGAACCTTTCCAAGCTGAGGGACCCGGCGCGTTTCCGCTCCTGGCTCTCGGCCATCGCGCTCAGGCGCGCGGCAGACTTCTGGCGCGGGAAGGCCCGGCGGAACGAGCGTGGCGTGGACTTCTCCAGCGCCGAGGAGGTTGCCTGGCTCGAAGAGGTGATGGTGGAGGATTCCTCCTCGCGCTTCGAGGAACTCACCGAAAGGCGCGAGGCTGCCAGGCTCGTGGAGACCCTGCTCGATGAACTGAGCCCCGAAGACCGCATCGCGGTGGAGCTCTTCTACGCCGAGGAGTACGGCGTGGCCGAGATCGCGGACATGCTGGGCTGGGGCGAGTCGAAAGTGAAGGTGCGCCTGCATCGCGCAAGAAAGAAGATGGCCCGGAGGTTCGAAGTCCTCTCGGGCCGGGGAGCATAGCCATGAACGCCAAGATGGACCGCGTCTGCGCGAAGGTGGTGGGATTAAGGCCCCTCGTCCAGGTTCCCCCGGGATTCGCCGGGCGGGTGATGGCCCACGTTCGCGAACGCGCCGCCGAAGCCCTGGAGGGCTGGTTCGTGCGCCGGGTGGCCGTGCCGATCATGGCCGGGGGCGGCGCGGCCTCGCTGGGGTTCGGGCTGGCCTGGTTCTGGCTGTGGCAGGCAGGGTACGCCGCCGAGCTGTCCGTCATCCTGTCGGGCAACACCTGGGCGGGTTTCTAGGAGCATGTCATGAACAAGCGCAAACTCGTCCTGGCCGGCCTCGGCATCTTCGTGGCGGGCCTTCTCGCGGGTGGGCTCGGCATGGGAGCCTACGTCAAATACCGTGTCTCGCCGCTTCGGATGGACAAGGTCGGGCCGGTGGAATTCTTCATGGAGCGGCTGGAGCACTCCCTGCGCCTGACCGGCGGCCAGGCCGGGGCCATCAGGCCCATCGTGAAGGAGGTGCTCGACAAGGTGCGCGAGGCCAGGGAACCGTGCATCCAGCTCGAGGAGCAGCTCATCCAGGAGGGAGCGCGCAAGATAGAGACCTATCTGGACGACAAGCAGAAGGAACGGTTCGCCAAATTCATGGAAAGGGCGAAGAAGTTCAGGGGCAGGTTGTTCGGTCCGCCTCCGGGCAGGCACGAACCCTTTCCGCCTCCTCCGCCGCACGGGGATGGGCCTTTTCCGCCCACGCCGGGAGCCCCCGGAGCCGGATGACGGCCCGGGGAGCGTCCTCTTCCAGATCGAAAGGCCCCGGCGAGGGGCCTTCGTTTATTGGCCGGCCGTTTGACGCGGCAGCTGAATTGAGTCAGCATGCGGCGGCATTTGGAACCCCAACCGGCGGACGGCCATGCACAAGCTCCCAGTGTTCTCCACCCTCGTCCAGGCAATGGCCGTGTTCGGCCTGCACCTGGGCAAGCTGGTCAAGTGGGCCCTGATACCCCTCTTCGTGGGGCTGGGGCCGGTTGGCCTGACCGTCGGGCTCGCCGCGTGGCAGGACGCCCTGGGCAAGGGCTTCAACCTCTGGCTGGTCCCCATCGCGGTGGCGATCATCTTCGCCATCCAGACGATGATCCCCTTCGCCATACGGGTGAACCAGCTGGCCGTGCTGGGACGGATAGAGAAGACGGGCTACCTGGAGATGATCTTCTCCGCCCAGAGCTTCCGCTACCTGGGCTACGGCTGCATCGTCACCCTGATCATGGCGGGAGGCATCGCCTTGGCCATGGCTCCGGCAGTTGTCCTGGGCAGCGGCGTGTTGCAGCTTGGCGGGGCCAAGTCCATGCTGCCTTGGGCGGTGGGCGTGTCGGTGATCCTCTCCATATGGTTTTTCATCCTCACCATTCCATTCAACCTCGTCTACGCGGCCGTGGCCTTGGAGCGCGAGCCTTCCCTGATGAAGGCCTACCACCTGGGCTCGGGCAACAAGGCGCGGCTTTTCTTCTGCGTCCTCCTTGCGACCGTTCTGTTCGGGGTGCTCACCCTGGCGGCGGAGATGCTCCCCGGTCTGTTCCTGCGCGATCCGGAGTCGCCGTGGAAGCTCGTCTTCCTGCCCGTCCAGCTGTTTCTCAGCCTGTTCAACCACGTCACGTCGCAGACGGTGCCGGCCGTGGCCTACCGCATCCTCTCCGGCCTGCCCGACCCGGCGGCCACGGAGCAGCCCGCGGGGCATCCTGGGCAGGAGCAGGCTCCCGGCGACGGACCTCAAGCCCGCGTTGACGCTCCCGGGCAGGGCGATACGGAGCCGGCCCCGGAGAGAGGCTCTCCCACCAGGGAGGATTGACCATCCCCGGCCGCGCCCCAGGGCCCGCCAGGTCCCTGTCCCCTCGGCGCGGGAACGGTGATTTCGTTTGACGCAACGTCCCGCCGGTGCAAGAAAACCCGTGCCCGGCCCACCGGGACGGGCAAAAGCCCCAACAGGAGAACCAAGGGACATGACCATGCAGGTTTCACCGGCCATGGACGTGAGAACTTCCGGCGTCCGGCTTCCGGGCGGCCCGGCAGCGGAGGAGGGCCGTCATGGCTGAGGAGACTCGCGCGCCCCATTTGTTTTCGCCGGTGCAAGTGGTTCTCGGCAGCCTGGCCTTCACGGCGGCCAATCTTCCAGCCATCGCCAGATGGTCCGCCGCGCCCCTGCTCTACGGGCTGGGCTTCCACTACGCCACCCAGTGGCTGCGCGGCGAGAGGCCGGGCGGAGAAATCGACTTCACGGTGCTGTTGCTCCTCGGGGTGGTGCTGCTCTGGATACGGGTGCCGCTGGAACTGCGGGTGGTCCGGAAGGTCCTGCTTGGCGAGAACCCCGGCCAGTTCTACGGGCTTGAGCTGGTGGAAAAGAGGACGTGGACCTACCTTTGGGCGTACGTCAGGGTGATGTGTCTCGTGGTGGCCGTGCTGGGGCCGGCCATGATCTTGGGAGGGGTGACGGGCCAGGCGCTGCTGTCCAAGGCGGCGGAGGCGTTCCCGGAATGGCTCGTCAAGTCCGGGCCCGTGCTCGGGGCGTTCGCCATCCTGGCGCTCGTGTACTTCTTTCTCGCGCCCAGGATCGCCATGGTCTTCCCGGACGTGGCGCTGGGAGGGCCGGGTTTCCTCTTCAGGACCGGGCGGCTGGGCGATCTGGCCCTGGAGGCGCGCTGGCGCATCGTGGCCGTGATGGCCATGGTGTGGACTCCCGAGCATGCCGTGAACGCCATGTCCTACCTCCTGGACGAGGCCCCCTGGTGGCAGGCGGTGACTGGCCAGTGGTGGTTCACCCTTGCGAGCTACCTGCTCGGGTTCGCCACGCTGGTGGTGTCCTGCGTGGCCGGGGCAATGATCTACGGGTTCCTCCGCTCCGCCGCGGGCCGGGAAGAGCCGGAGCCGGAGCAGGAGCCGGAGTGAGCGAAGGGGCCGGACAGGCCGGGCCGGGAAGCCTCCCGGTCTTCGGCGTGTTCGCCGTTGCGCTGGCCCTGGCCGCCCGCAATTCCGCGCGTCTATTGATCTGGTCCGTGCCCGTGGGCCTGACCGGCCTTTCCGCCGTGGGGGCGGCCGCACTGCTGGGGGGGACTCCCCAGGCGTTCCTGGCCACGATGGCCTGCGCCGCGCTTGGTCTTGGCGTGCTCTTCTGCGCGTTCTCGGTCAGAGTGCACCGGATGCTCCTGCTGCCTTTCGAGCCGGTGCTCTCCTTCTCCGGGCAGTTCTCTTCCCCGTTCACGTGGCGCTACTTCAGGGGGGCGCTGGCGGTGGCTCTTCTGGCGGCCGTCCCGGCCGGGCTCGGCGCGGCCGTGGCGCTGGCGGGGGCTTCCGCTGGCCTGGGGCCGCCTTTGGACTTCCTGCTGGCCGCGCTCCTGCCCTGTCTGGCCGCCCAGGCATTCATGGCTCCGCTCCAGCTCATCCACTTGACCGGCCTCTCCCTGCGGGCGGGCGGGTCGTGGAGAGCCTCCATGGCCATTGCGCGGGGCAACGTGCATCGTCTTTGCGCCGTCAACCTCCTTTGCGCCGGATTCTTCATCCTCGTCACACTTTTCGCCGGATGGCTGGTGGGCATGGCCTTCAAGGACGGCCCCCAGGGGCTGCTGGAATTATTCACCCTCGCCGTGGGCTTTCCCGCCCAAATGGTCCTTTTCACATGCCTTCAGGCCGTCTGCTACGGCCGCCTCGCGCCGGCCGCGCATCCTGACGCCTGACCGGCATCCTCCGTCCCGTATGCGCCGCTGATCCTTCCGTGTTTTTTCCTTCATTTCCCCACATAGCCGTATGTGGGGTGAAAATCATCCTGTCCTGAGTATTATCGCGCTCTCCCTGGCAAGGAGTGAGCATGGCATATACTCGATCAACGGTAATCGACGCGACGCCCTCTGGCGACTCGGTCAAGCAGGCGGTCCTGGACCTGGACGCCGATCTCACGGGAGCGTTCGCCGGCCTGAACCAGGTTCAGGCCGGCTTGTCCCTCAAGATAAGCCAGTCCGAATACGACCAGCCCGGCGGCGTGCCCAGGCTGGACGGGTCAGGCAGGATACAGGCCGCACAGTTGCCTGGAACCGGAGCGGACCTCCCCGTGGGGATGATCGCGGCCTTCGGCGTGGAAACGCTGCCCGCTGGCTCCAACTGGCTTGAGTGCAACGGGGCGGAGCTGCCCATCGCCGACTACCAGGACCTCTACGGCGCAATCGGCAACGCCTTCGGGCTGGCCGCGAGCCCCGCGGAGTTCAAGCTGCCCGACCTGCGCGGAACCTTCCTGCGGGGCTGGGACCACGGACGCGGCAAGGACCCTGACGCGGCCACCCGCGCGGGCGGCGACCACGTGGGCTCCACCCAGGACGACGTGATGAAGAAGCACATGCATCCTCTCGGCGGGGTGACCGGCACGGCGGGGGGCGGCACGGGCGTGGTGGACTGCCAGGCCTGGGACAACGGCCCCTACAACTACTTCACCGCCGATTTCCAGCGTTCCGCGGACAAGAACCTGGGCTCACTCGACGAGCACCCCCAGACCGCTCCGGCGAGGGGCAATGAAACCCGCCCCGCGAACACCAGCGTGCTCTACGCGATCAAATGGAGATAAGGACATGATCCTCTACTGTTACGACGAATCGGGAGTCCTCACCGGACCCGTGTCTCCGGCCCTTTCCCCGTCCCGCCCCTTTGCCGGGGGCAAACCCAACTACCTGCGCCCGGCCCGCTCCACGGACAAGATTCCCCCGGCCGCCGAGCCCGGCAAGAAGGCCGTGTTCGACGGCGAGCGGTGGTCCCTGGTGGAGGACCACCGGGGGCGCGAGGTCTACTCCATCTCCACCGGTGAACCCCGCGTGCTGGACGCGCTCGGGCCCGTGCCCCCCGGCTACGTCCCGAGCCCTCCCCCTTCCAGGGAGCACGTCTGGGACGGCGGGGATTGGCGCGAGGACCAAACGCTTCTGCTCAAGGCCGTCAGGCGCGAGCGCAACGCCAGGCTCACGGCTTCCGATTGGACCCAGCTGGCCGACGTCCCGCTCACGTCTTCGATGAAGGCGGCCTGGGCGGGGTATCGCCAGGCCCTGCGCGACTATCCCGAAAACTGGACCAAGGGAAAACCCTGGCCCGCCGAGCCCCGGGGGTAGGCCATGGCATACCGCTACGATCTGCGCATCGACCAGGGAGCCACCCTGGCGTTGGAACTGGAATGCCAGGACGACCTTGGCCAGCCCATGGACCTGACCGGCCACACGGCGGCGGCCCATATCCGCTGCCGCCACTCCGACCCTGATCCGGCGGCCGTGTTCACGGCCGTGCTGGGCGAGGAGCCGGGGCTGGTCTCGCTGAAGCTCGCGGCCGCCCAGACGGCCGCGCTGTCCAAACCCTTCGGCGTCTGGGACTGCGAGCTCACGGCCCCGGACGGCACGGTGCAGCGTCTGGCCGAAGGCAAGGTGAGCGTCTCGCCGGAGGTGACCCGATGAGCGCCACGGTGAAACGAATCGTCTTCAAGACCCCGTCCGCCGTCGGAGCCGTGGGCCAGTTCAGCGCCCTGGAGCGCTGCCGCGCCTACGCCTCCTCCAGTTCGGACGGCGCGGACTCGGCCCAGGCGTCGGCCAACTCGGCCCAGATATCCTCGAACGTCGCCCTGGCGGCCCGGGACGCCGCCCTGGCCGCTGTGGGGGCGGTCAAGGCCAGCCCCACGGACGCCGTCGCGGCCTCCCTGGACGAAACCGTCACGGTTGCATTCCCCCTGGTCAAGGAGGTGCTCTCGCCCGGCGGGGACGAGACGTTCTCCCTGTCCGTGGCAGTCATGGCCGGGGCTGGGGCCTCCAACGCGGGGCTCGCCGGTGCGGTCCCCGCCCCCCGGGCCGGGGAACAGGAGCGCTTCCTGCGGGGCGACGCCACCTGGCAGCCCCTGGACAGGGCCGCCGTGGGCATGGCCGCCGTGGAGGACACCTGGACGGCGCTGGAGGGGCCGGTGACGGCCTTGTCCTCAAGCCAGGCGGCGGTCCCCGGAGACCAGCTTCACGCGGTGTTGCCCGGAGGCATCCCTGGACGGGCGATCAGGCCCGGAGGCCAGGAGGGGGTCTTCGGCTTCGTGGCCGCTGCGGATTACGACAGCGTGAACGCCCGCACCGTCATCACCCTCGACGGCATCCAGCCGGACGGCCAGTGCACGGCCCTCGAAGTGGGACAGGACCCGCGCAACGCGCCCTCGTCCTCGTCCACGGGCTCCGACCTGTATCTGGCCGAAACCTGCAACTGCCTGATGTACTAGGAGGATATCATGGCCAACAAACCTTCGTTCCCAGGCATTCCTCCGGTGTCGGCGGGACTTGACCTCACGAGCGCGGACAACGGGCTCTGGCGCGAACTCTACATTAGCCCGGCCTCGGGCAACGGGACCCTGGCCGGCCGCATCCGCGCGCTCAGCGACGCCGCGGCGGACGCCGGACTGCTGGCGGCCAGGAGAATCGGCGGCGTCCACTATCCCGTGGGCTACCTCGCCGTGGCCGCCGGAGCGGGCATCTCCGAGAGCGTGCCCTGGACCGACGTCCTGGACTGCCTCAACACGGGCCAATCCATGGCTCTGGCCCCGGACGAGGCGCTGTGCGTGAAGCTCGAGACCGGCCTGGACGCCGGAAAAACGATATGGCTGCACCTTGAAGGCGCGCCGCTCTAGGAGGCATGGCATGAGCCTGTATTCCCTGAACGGCGCTCCGAAAGGCGCGCGGCCCTGGTCCGGAACCCTGGCGTTCGGCAGGAACATCAAGAGCTTCTACAAGTCGCGCGGCAACGCGACGCTCACCGGAATGAACGAGATCGCCACGCTCCCGGACGGCCCGGAGAAAGTGGTCATGTACGACAACCTCACAGTTGGCGACGGGACCACTGTCACCACGCTTACCGCCTCGCAGCGGTGCAAGGGGCTGACCATCATCGTGCGCGGCAACCTGGTGGTGAAGAACAACGCCACCATCAAGATGACCGCCAGGGGCGCGAGGGTGGACCGGGGCGACGACCCGCGCTTTCCGTTCATCGACTTCAAGATTCCCGGCAAGATCGGGCTCTACTCGGAAGTCATGTCCCGCGAGGCCGCGCTGGAACTCATCGCCACGCACGGCCTCGCGCCATGGGACAGGGGCTTCTGGGACAGCGACGGCGGACTGCCCGGGCTGAATTGTTCCATCGCGGAAGCTGGCGCAACCACCTTGATGCTTGCGGGCGGATGCGGGGCTGGTGGCGCGGCAGCCATTGCCTACACCTCATCCGATGCTGGCAAGGGCGGCAGTGCCGGTTCCAATGGGGGCATGGGGGGCGGCGGCAGTGGCGGCGCGTGGTCAACTTCCGGGTATTATGGAACTGCTTGGCGCGGCGGGGGCGGATGTCCCTACGGCGGCGGAGCTGGTTCCGGTGGGGTCGGCAACAACACCGGAGTTCACGCCTCTGGTGCGCCTGGCTCTCGTTACAGCGGTCATGGCGGGTATGGTGGGATCGCTCCTTCATGGAACGCAAGCTTCTTTCCGTTCCCTGGCGAGACCGCCACGACCTTGTCGGCATTTGGCGGCGGCGGCGCGGGCAATCCTGGCGGTCTACCCGGCGGAAGCGTCAACGCGGGCATGACCGCTGGTGAAAACGGCACGGGCGGCAAGCTCGTCATCGTCTGCTACGGCAACATCACGGTCGAGTCAGGCGGCAGGATCGAATCCAACGGTTCGGTTGGCGGACATGGCGGCACTTCCCCCACCTATGGCGGCGGGGGCGGCTCCGGCGGCGGACACATCTCCCTCATCCACGCAGGAGCCTGCACCAACAACGGCACGGTGCAGTGCGCCGGCGGTGCTGGCGGGGCAGGCTCCGGGGCTGGAGGAGCCGGCGGAGCCGGCTCAGTCGTGACCAAAACATTCGCCCAGATGGGCTGGAGTTAACTATGGAGATCATTCTTCTTCACAGCGCGCAGGTGGAAGCCTCGCGCGCCATCGCGGCCCAGCTCGGCGGCGAGCCCGCCGAAGCGGACGCGATCATCAACAAGGACGGCCGCGACGTGCGCGTCGTCTCGAAACACTCCCTGGCCGTTGGGCTCTGCCCCAGCTTCAGCGCCTACCCCGCCATCGCGGTGGTGGAGGACGGCGGGGCCATCCGGTGCAAGTCGCCGGTGGCGTCTTGGGCGGAGTGCCTCGACTTCGTGGACAGTGCCCCCGCCGGACCGGCTCAGCCCGCGCACGCGGCGGAGCTTTCCAAGCTCCAGTTCCTCGGGCTCTTCACCGACGAGGAGAAGATCAGCCTCAAGGCCCTGGAGGGGACCGACCCCACCGTCGCCCTGTTCTGGGAGGAGTACCGCACGGCGGATAACATCCGGCTGGATGACCCAAGGACCGTCCGCGCCCTGGATTACCTCGCCGCCCAGGGCTACCTGGCCCAGGGGCGCAAGGAGGGAATCCTCGGGCTGTAGCCCGGGCGGGCATTCCGGCGGGTCCGTAACCGCCGGAATGCCCCCATGAGAACAACCCTAGCCAGCGACAATCGCTTCAGGAGATATGAAAATGGCTCAGAAACCCGCATTTCCTGCGGTCCCCGTCGAGTTCGGGGTCAAATTGCAAAACGCGGACGGCACGTCCGTTAAGGACTTTATCGCCTCGCCCGCTGGAGGGGCCATGATCGGCGTGATCCGCGCGGCCAGCGACGACACCGCCGCCGTAACCCTCCAGTTCAAGCGTGCCATATCCGGCGAGGATTACGTGCTGGGCGAGGTCCAGATTCCAGCCGGGGCCGGAACCAACGGCACGGCGGGCTGGGTGGACGTGCTGGCAAGCATCAATCTGGGTGAGGCCATGAACCTGCCCGCCGGGTCCAAGTTGCGGGTCGCGGCGAAGACCGCCGTCGCTTCCGGCAAGACCATCGACCTGGTGGCGGAGGGAGGACAGTTCTGATGGCGAACGTATTCGGCGTGAAGTCCGCTGCCGCTGGCATACAGCCGTGGGAGGCCACGCTGTCTTGCGGCAAGGACATCAGGAATCTCTACGAGTCGCTCGGCAGCGTTACGCTCACCGGGACGAACGAGATCGCCACGCTCCTGGACGGTCCCGAGAAGGTGGTCATGTACGACGATCTCACCGTGGGAGACGGGACCACGGCGTCCTCGTTGACCGTCACCAACAGGTGCAAGGGCCTGACGATCATCGTACGCGGCAATCTGCTGGTGAGGAACAACGCCGCCATCAAGATGACGGCCAGGGGCGCGCGGATTGACCGCAGCGACGACCCCCGTTTCCCGTTCATCGACTTCAGGATTCCCAACAAGATCGGGCTGTACTCGCAGGTGATGTCCCGCAACGCCGCGCTTGAACTCATCGCCAGGCACGGCTTCGCGCCTTGGGACCGTGGGTTCTGGGACAGCGGCGGGGGACCGGCCGGGCTGAACTGCGCCATCGTGGAGGCTGGCACAATCACGCTTCTTTCCGCATCCGGGTGTGCCGCGGGGGCCGCGGCGCAATCGTCCCCGCAACCCGGTTACGCCATTGGCCTGGGGGGCAATGCCGGCGTCAACGGCGGATGCGGAAGCGGCGGACACGGGGGGCTGGTGGGGCGCGTGGACGTATCGGGGTATCCCGCATCGCATGGAACGTCCGGGTCGGGAAGCCCGTATGGCGGAGGCAATGCAACCAGCGGACATTCCGCCGGGAACGGGTATGGTGCTCTGACGGACACCTTCAGGATGCCCGTGCCGTACTCCATGATGGTTGGCGACCCGCAGGGCGCGGGGGCGGGGGGTGCTGGCATACAAGCCGGTTCCGTGGGGAGTGCTCCGTGGGGAGGCCCCGTGCCGGCTGCCGGGGGGGAAGGTGTCGGCGGCAAGCTCGCCGTCATCTGCTACGGCAACATCACCGTCGAGGCTGGGGGCAGGATCGAGTCCAACGGGATGCCGGGCGGCGCTGCCGGAAGCACGAACTATGGCGCGGGAGGCGGTGGTTCCGGCGGCGGTCACATCTCGCTCATCCACGCCGGATCCTGCGCCAACAACGGCACGGTGCAGTGCGCCGGAGGCGTTGGCGGGGCCGGTAACTACGCCGCCGGGGGCTCTGGCGGCGCTGGTTCCGTCGTGACGAAAACATTCGCCCAGATGGGCTGGGCCTGATCCATGCGGCCGGGCGGGACGCGCGTCCCGCCCGGCTCAGGCCATGAGGCCCTGAACCTTGTCCGCCAGGATCTCCGCCAGGGCCATGGAGCTTGTGAAGGCAGGCGAGATGGCGTTGAGGACGTGCAGGTCCGCCTCGCCGGACTCCGTGAGGAAATCCATGACCAGGGCGTTTTGCGCCAGATCGACCAGTTGGGGCCTGATGCCCGCCTTGGGGCTCGGCAGCACGTCCCCGGCCCCGAGCCCTTCCACCAGCCGGGAGGCGTCCGCGAAGAAATGCCTGAAGAGGTACTTGCGAGGCTCCGAGAGGGCCACCTTGCGGAAGGTGGGGTTCACGGCCAGAAGCGTGGCGTCGCGCCAGAGTATCTCCGGCGCTTCCGCGTCCAGCCCTTTGAGGATTCCGTAGTTCTCGCGGCCGAAGGCCGGGATGGCGGTCGGACCGATGTACACCTCGCCGCGAACCGAGCGGGTGAAATGCACACCGAGGAACGGCGTGGCCGGGTCCGGCACGGGATAGATGCTGCCGCGCACCAGCCCCGACGCTTCCGGCCTGAGCTTGCGGTAGACTCCCTTAAACGGGACCAGCACGTAGCGCCTGCCCAGGCCGAATGCGTGCGCCAGGCGGTCGGCGTGGGCTCCGGCGGCGTTGACCAAGGCCCCGTACGCCACCGGCCCGGCGCTGGTGGCGAGTTCCCGCCTGCCCGAGGGACCGAGCGCCGTAACCCCGAAGCGGACCTCGGCCAGCCCGGAGGCGCGCAGGTCCGCCCGGAGGCTTTTGAGGATGGCCACGGGGTCCACAACCGCGGTGAGGGGGGAGTGGATGGCCTGGCCGGCGGTGCGGGCGCGGGGTTCGATCTCCCTGAGCTCGTCCTGGTCCACGAGGCTCACCTCGGCCCCGGCGCCGAGCGCCCGGTCGTACAAGGACCTGAGCCAGGGCAGTTCGGTCTCGTCCTTGGCCACGATCACCTTGCCGGACTCAAGAAGCGGCAGGCCGCGCTCCAGGCAATAGGCACGCATGAGCCGGTTGCCCTTGAGGCAGGTGGCGGCCCTGGCGCTGCCCGGCGCGTAGTATATGCCCGCGTGGAGCACTCCGGAATTGCGCCCCGAGGCGTGCCTCCCAGGCCGGTCCTCCTTGTCCAGCGCCAGAACCCTGGCTCCCCTCGACACCAGCTCCCTGGCCAGCGTGAGGCCGATGACCCCCGCGCCGGCGATGACGACATCCGCGTGTTCCATGGATCGATTCTGGGCGGCAGGCGGGAAAAAATCAAGCGGGGCAGGCAGGGTGTTCCAGTGTGGCGGCAATTGATGCTATCTTGTCCTCATGCCGTTCACTCCGGAATTCCAATCTGCCGTTGCGCGGGCTGCCAGGAATGTTTCGCGGATGCTCCGCGGGCTTGCCGGGCGTCCGGCTTTCGCCGGTCTCGGACGGGACCTGGCGGCGGCTTCCCTGGCGCTGGCCCACGCCGCCGTCCTGCTGGCGGTCCTGGGCATGGCGGCGTTTCCGTATCTGGCTCAGGGATATCTGCGGGAGGAAGCCTCGCGCGGGTTGGGCAGGGAGATCAGGCTCGAGCGGCTGAGCTTCAACCCGTTCACGTTCGAGCTCCGGGCCGCCGGATTTTCCGTGGCGGACAAGGACGGCGGCGAGCCGCTGGCCTCGTTTACGCGCCTGGAGATCGACCTGGACCCCTCGGCGGTCCTGGGCAGGCGTCTGGCCCTGAATCGCCTGATCCTAGAGGACCCGGCCCTGCGCCTGACGCGCGGCCAGGACGGCAGGACCAACTTCGAGGACATCCTTTCGCCGTCATCCCCGGAGGAGAGCCGGGACGGCTTCCGCCTGGACCTCTTCCCCTCCAAGGTTCGCTTCACCCTGCGCGACGTCCGCATGAGCGGCGGATACTTTTCCTTCGACGACCGGCTCACCGGCAACCGGCAGGAGGTGAAGGACCTGCGCTTCACCATCGATTCCCTGGCCAGCGACCGCCCCGGCCTCAACGAGATTTTCAGCACCGGGGGGCTGGTGAACGAATCGAGTCTCGCCCTCACGGTTAAGGCGGACCTTTCCGGCCCGGTGACGGAACTGGAAGCGCGTCTGGACCTGAAGGACGTGGTCTTCAGGCACTACACGCCCTACATCCTCCCCCTCAAGCGCCCGCTGGACCTGCACATGGAAGAGGCCGGAATCTGGGCGCGCGTGGTCCTGCCGGGACGGGGGGCGGTTGATGCCCGGGCGTGGCTTGAGGGCAACGTTAAGGTGAGCGCGCTGTCGCTTCTCGACAAAGGGGAGCGCGTGGCCGGGTTCGATACGCTTACCGTGCAGGGAGCGAAGGCCGATCTGGACACAGGCTCGGTGGCGGTGGAGAGGGTGGCCGTCTCATCACCCTTCGTGAAGATCACCCGGGACGAGGCGGGCATCATCGGGCTCATCGCCCTGCTGGAGCCGGCGGCGCCGCCAATGAAGAAGGACGCGGAAAAAGCCCCGGCGGCCCGGCCCGCCGTGTCCGTGGCCCGGCTGGAGCTCAAGGGCGGCAGCGCCGGATTCGTGGACGAGGGGCTTGATCTGGCGATCCCCCTCCACGGGATAGACGTGTCGGTCACGGGCCTGGACGTGGCCGCCGGAAGTTTCGAGGGGATCGAGGCCAGGGCGGAGGGGGACCGCTTCGAGCGCCTGAGCGTCGCCTGCAAGGGCGGCTACGCGCCGCTCGCCCTCACCGGCAAGGCGTCCATGGAGGGGATCGACCTCGCCAAGCCGCTCCCGGCCTTCAAGCGCCTGATGCCCCGCCTGGGGCTGGCCGGGAAGGCTTCCTACGAACTGGACTTCTCGATCCGGGAGCGGGACGGGCGCGTAGAGCCCGTGATCAACGCCGCCCTGGAGGTGCGCGGCTTCGCCGCCATGGCCGAAGGGCAGGCAAGGCCGCTCGCGCGGGCGGACCGCGTTGCGGTGAGGAACGTGACCCTGGACATGGCCGCCAGGTCGGCCCGGGTGGGGGAGTTCCTCGCGTCCGGCGGCGAGGCGGTCCTGGAGCGGGCCAAGGACGGGACCTTCCCCGGCGTTTACGCGGTTGTTCCCGCCGGACCGGCCGGGAAGGATGCTCCGGGTCCGGCCTGGACCGTCACCTCGGGCAGGGCCGCGTTGACCGGATTCGCCGTGGAATACGTGGACCAGGCCGCCGGGGCCTCCTTTGCGGCGGACCTGGAGGAGCTCTCCGTCACCAACGCCTCCACGGCCATGACGGGGCCGGTGGGAGTCTCCCTCAGGGGCAGGGCGATGGGTGACGCGGTCGTGGGCATCGACGGCGAGGCGCGTCCGGGGTCCATGGCCGCGACGCTCAATGCATACGTTTCCGGCCTGCCGCTTCCCGGCCTCGCGAGGCTCGGCCCCGCGCTTCCCGTGCGCGTCCTGTCCGGAAAAACCAGCCTCTCAGGGAAGGTGGAGCTATCCCGCGGCAAGGACGGGCTGGCGGCGTCCTTCGCGGGCGACGCGGGCCTGTCGCTTCTCAAGCTCGCCCGGCCAGGCGGTGAGGCGCCTTTCGCGTCGGCCACCGGGATCGAGGTCAAAGGGGCCGAGGCGGCGCTTTCTTCCATGACGTTCAAGGCGGACAAAGTCCTCGTGGACGAGCCCTGGCTGGACCTCGTGCTGGACAAGAACGGCAAGCCCGTGCCCCCCGTGCGGACCGGCGGAGACAAGGACGGCAAGCCGGGCCTCCCCGGGCCTTCCGCCGCAGACAAGGGCGGAGGGATATCCCCGCCTTTCTCCTACCAGCTGGGCACCCTGGAGATGCGCCGGGGGTGGCTTGAGATAACGGCCCAGGGCTACGAGCCGCCTTTGTCCTGGCTGCTGTCTGGAATCGAGGCCACCCTGACGGACGTGCGCCCCGGCAAGCCGGTCAGGTTCGGACTGAGCCTGGCCGCCGGGCACACCGGCAGGCTCAAGGCCGAGGGGGCGGCCGGGTTGGTCTCGGACGCCGTGCTGATGGACTTCAGGGCCGCGCTCTCGAACATGGACCTGGGCGAACTCTCCCCGGTGAGCCGCAGGTACACGGGCTTCCCAATCCAACGAGGCAAGCTGGGCCTCAAGCTGGACTACAAGGCCACGCCCAGGGAACTTGACCTCAGGAACAACGTCGTGGTCACGGGCATGCAGCTTGGGCCCAAATCACCCGGCCCAGAGACCGGGAACATACCGCTGGATCTGGCGGTGAGCCTTCTCTCGGACGGCAAGGGCGTGATCGATCTGGACATTCCGGTAAAGGGGGACCCCGCCACGGCCACGGCCGATCTCAAGGACGTGATCTCCACCGCCATGGCCGGGATGTTCGCCAAGGTGCTCTTCGCCCCGCTGGCCGCCCTCAACGTCCAGCAGGGCAGGGGGACCACCGTGTATCTGCCCTTTGCCCCCGGCTCGGCCGAGCTTGGCGAGGAGGCGCGCAAGTCGCTCGCTTCGCTTGGCGAGGCCCTGGCGGACAGGCCGCGCATGAGCCTGGAGGTGGCCGCCTTCGTGGACCAGGCGGCGGAGAAGGAAGCCCTGACCAAGGCGCTCTCCCTGCCTCCGGGCGGCAAGCAGGGGCGCACGGGCCTGCTTTTCAGGAAGACGCCGGTGGCTCCCGGGGAGCCCGTGGAGCCCGGCCAGGCCGACTGGGCCAAACTCGCCCGCCTGCGCCAGGACGCCGTGCTCGATTTCCTGGCTTCCCAGGGCAAGCTCCCCCAGGAGCGCGTATTCCCCCTCTCCGTCGATCCCCTCTCGCCTCCGGCCGTCAACGGGCAGCCGGGCGGCAGGGCGGAGGTGCGCCTCCGGTACTGACCCGTTGCCGCGCGGGCCGAGCGCTGGTATCCGTCAGGCATGGCCCATCTGGTGTATTCCTTCGCCGTCTTCGACACATGCCTCGTCAGGCTCCACGCCCGCCCCATCGACCAGCTCTTCGCCCTGGCCGCCAGGGTGCTGCCCCCGCCCTCCGGGCGCGAGGACAGGCACGAGTTCGTGCGCATGCGCTTGCGGGCCGAGGAGGACGCGCGCGAAGGTCCGGGCCTTGAGGCGGCGGTGCTTGGCATGGTGTATGAGCGCTTCCCCCGGTCCAATCCCTGGGGGCTCGACCCCGAAGCCCTTTACGCCACGGAGCTGGACATGTGCCTGGCCGGGGCCCGGCCCGTTCCCGCCATGCTGGAGCGGGTGCGCGCGCACGTCCGCCGGGGCGAGCGGGTGGTCTACGTCACGGATTCCATTCTGCCCGGTCCGGCGCTGCGCAGGCTGCTCGAATCCCACGGGTTCGCGGGAGAGGTCTACGGGGCTGGGGAGCTTGGCAAGCGCAAGGGCACGGGGTCGCTCTACCGCCACGTTCTGGCGGCGGAGTCCGTGGAGCCGGGCGGGATGCTCCACACGGGGGCGGATCATCTCCTGGACGTGAGGGCCCCGAAGTCCGCCGGGATTGACGTGTCGCCCTTCCCCGAGGCGCGGTTCACCAGCCACGAGGAGAACCTGCTGAGCCTGCACCGCGCCAGCGACCCTGAAAGCTCGCGCGCGGTGGCCGCGAGCCGCATGGCCAGGCTCAGAAACGAGGCCGGACCGGGGATGGAGCGGGTGAGGGCCTTCGCCGCTTCGGTGGCCGCTCCCGTACTCACCGCCTTCACGGCCTGGGCCATGCGCGACGCCGGACGTCGCGGCGCGGGCCGCCTTTATTTCCTGGCCCGCGAGGGCGAGCTGCCCTATCTGCTGGCCAAGGCGCTCCGTCCCGTCCTGGGAGGCCCGGAACCGCGCTACCTCATGGGGTCGCTGGCCGCCTGGACCGCCCCCCTGGCCGCCAAGACAGGCAAGGCCGACCTGGAGTGGCTGGCCGCCCAGGGCCAGTCGCGCCGTCCGGCGGACATCCTTTCCAAGATTTCCCTCACTGCCGAGGAGCTGCTCCGGGTCTGCGGACGGCGCATGCCGTCCCTGCTTTCGGACCTGCCGCTCGCACAGGAGGGGCTCGAGGAGCTCTGGGAGCTTCTGGACCAGCCGGAGGCTCGCAGGCTTCTGGCCAGCAAGGCGGCCACGGCCAGGGAGCTGGCCCTCGAATACCTGCGCGGGGAGGGCGCGCTGGACTCGCCCGTGCTGGCCGTGGCCGACATGGGCTGGACGCTCTTCACCCAGCGTTCGCTCAGGATGGTGCTGGCCGAGACCGGAGTGGACGTGGAGGGCTGGTATTTCGGGCTTGCGGGCGGCCGCCTGGGCCGCCTGGAGGCAGGCGCGCACCACGCCCTGTTCATGGAGAGGGCCGGGCTTGCCGCGCCGGGGTCGCTGGAGGCGGTCCTTTTCAGGAACGCGGCGCTCATGGAGCGGGCCTTCACGCGGGCGGCGCACGGCCGCGTGACCGGCTACGAACGCCGGGGCGGGCGTGCGGTCCCCGTGCTGGGTCCAGAACCGCCGGGAGCGGACATCACCCGCGAGATACGCGAGACGTGCCTGGCCTACGCATCGGCCATGCTTGAGGGAGGGGTCGGGGAGGAAACCCTGGATGCCCTCATGGAAACGGCAAGGGAGTCCTTGCGGCGCTTCCTGGTGGAGCCGGACCACGCCCTGGCCAAGGCCGTGGCCGCCATGCCGGACCAGGAACCGGCGGGGCGGCCGTCGCTTCGCCGCCTGACCCTCCGCGACGCCGCCAGGGCCTGGCTGGCGGGGATGGGGTTCGTCCTCAAGCCGCGCAAGCCGCCCCTGTGGGTGGAGGGCTCGGCCGCCCTGGCCCGGGCCTGGCTCAGGCCCTATCTGCGGCGGCCGCGCCTGATGTCGCTTCTGCGGGCCTATTTCCAGTAGCCCCGCCGTCCGTGCCTGGTCCTGCCAGCCGGCGCTTCACCTTGCCCAGGGCCGAGCCGCGCGTCCGAGTCAAGGCCGGCTCCGGTCAGTCCGCCGGGGCGCTCCGCGATTTCCCCACCAGTTCCATGGCCCGGGCCGCCAGTTCGGGAAACTCGGGCTTGCTGATCTGGCAGTCCGCGCCCACCGATTCGCCCTTGTGGCGCAGCGAATCAGAGATGATGGACGAGAACAGGATGACCGGTATCGACTTGAGCCCGGGATCGGACTTGATCCGCTTGGTCAGGGCCATGCCATCCATGAGCGGCATTTCGATGTCCGAGACCACGATGTCGATCCCGTGTCCGCCGTCCGCCGGGTCCTGGCGGTTCTTGAGCATGTTCCACGCCTCCTCGCCGTTGGAGGCCGTGACGATGCGGAAGTTCGAACCCGCCAGGCAATCCGAGACCACCCTGCGCATGAGCTGCGAATCGTCCACAACCAGCGCCGTGTGGCTGCACTCTCCGCACGCTTCTCCTCTTGGCTGAAACCCGGCGTCGAAGGCCGAGAACCCGGCCAGGAAGCTCTCCAGGTCCAGCATGAGCAGGGAGTGGTCCTCGAAATGCACGATGCCGGTGATGGTGGATCTGTCGAGCGAGTTCAGGAATTTGCCAGGGCTCTCCACATCCCTCCAGCTGACCCGGTGAATCTGCGTGACCCCGGAGGCGAGAAACCCCATGATGGTGTTGTTGAATTCCGTCACCAGGATCACTTCGTGATCGATCAGCCTTCTTTCGAGGCCGAGCCAGACGCTCAGGTCTATGACGGGCAGGACCTGCCCCCTGAGCGCGATGGTGCCCATGAACGAATCGTCCACGGCGGACCTGCCGGGCACGAGGCCGGGATTCTCTATCACTTCCAGCACCTTGGCCACGTTGATGCCGAAATGGTGCCTGTCCTCTCCGGAGGTCGAGGGTCCGGACAGGATGAAGAACTCGATGATCTCCAGTTCGTTGGTGCCGGATTCAAGGAGTATTTCCCCGTTCATCTTGACCGCCCCCCGTGTTTTCGCCCGCGACATATGCAGTTGGATGGAACGCGACATCGTCACCGTAGCACACTTGGCCCGGGCTTCAAATACATTGCGTGGTTTCGCCGCGCGAGGTCCGCCTCTATTGCCGCAGCAATTCCCCAAGCTGGCGTCCGAAGGCCTTGGCGCGGTCCACCGCCTCGCCGTCATTGACCAGTTCGCCCGGTTCGTAGCGGGCGAATGGTATCAGGCAGGAGAGGAAGGGGCAGCCCGCGATGTGCGCTGGCGTCTTCCACTGCATTTCCAGCAGGTCCAGGTTGAACTCCACGCCGCCTCCCCCGGTGGCGAGCAGGGCAAGCGGCTTGCCCGCCAGCGGGGTCCTCACGCCTCCGGTCTCCGTGAACTTGATCAGGCTGTACATCCGGTCGATGACCATCTTCACCTGGGCGGTGTAGCTGAACCAGTAGATGGGGGTGGCGATCACCACCGCGTCGTAGGCGGGCAGCCCGGCCACCGCCTGGGCCAGCTCGTCGTCGATGTGGCAGCGGTATTCCTCGGACTTCTGGCATTTGTGGCAGCTGATGCAGCCGGGATGCTTGAACCCCAGGCGCACGGCGTCGATGCCGTCCGAATCGATGCCCATGGCTTTGAGCTCCTGCATGGCGATGCCCGCGGCCACGCGCGTGTTGCCGTTGAGCCTCGGGCTTCCGTGTATGAAGACCACACGTCTGGACATGGCGCGCTCCCTGATGCTCTAGAGGTTCGCCGCACCCTGGGCGGGGACGGCCAAAACGTCCGACAGAAGCCACTTCGTCCCCTGGCGGGCGAAGACCAGCTTGAGCGTGGCGCCGCCCCGCATGGGCGTGCTGACGATGTATCGGTCGAATCCGGACAGCTCGGCCCTGGCCTGCCCGAAGAGTCTCTCGGAGGGCGTGCGCGGCGTTTTGCCGTCCGGGGCGGGAGCGTTCGCTGCCGCGGCGCGCAGCATGGCCAGGACACCCTCCGGCGTGGCCACGCCCTGCACGAGCGCGCCGATGACGCTCTCGGCCAGGGCCTGTCCGAACAGGCCCATGAGGCCGCCGATGCCGTCTTTGGGGAACTCCGAGGGCAGCTTGGCCGTTTCGCGGCTCTTGATGTTGGAGCGCAGCGCCGCCAGGTCCAGCCAGGGCGCGAGCAAGGCCGGGTCGTCGCGGTCGATGGCGTTCTGGACGGCCTGGTAGGCCTTGCCGGGCTGGGCGGCCATCCACGCGCCGAAGCCGCCGATGCCCGCCACCAGTATGACTGCGATGATTGTGTTTCTCATCGCGGACCTTTAGCACGAAGACGCGCCCCACGCCAGCGCGGCGGTTTGACTTGGC
>JBMORI010000104.1:0-51274 GCA_049322415.1 Thermodesulfobacteriota bacterium
TCAGCGAGCTTGCCCGTACCCTCGACGTCGATGGCTCGTATGTGGCCCGCATTCTCAAGCTGTCGACCCTGGCCCCCGACATCGTCGAAGCCCTGATCAACGGCGAGGAACCCAACGGGCTTTCGCTAGCCAAGCTGACCCAGACCTTTCCCGAGGACTGGACCGAGCAGCGCCGCCAGTTCGGTTTTGCCACCGGCTGACGACCGGACCGGAGACGACCCCAGAGAGCCGACCATCAGCGTCGGCTTTTCTTCTTTGGGGGCAGGAAACCGGAGTTGACCACGCTTCTTTTCATGGCCGAGGCGGGCGATTTCGAAAAAAACGTCCGGTTGCGGCATCGAACGATGACATAAGACAACCGCCAAAAATGGCAATCAGCCGCAAACCCATATCAATCAAGGATGTAGCTTTCCGGACGAGCTTCGGACTTGGTCCGGAGAAAACAGAGAATCAGGGGCCAAACAGAGAAAGAAAGGCTGGAGGATGGGGAGAATCGATGGTGCGGAGGGGTGATTTGGAAAGATGTGAAACGGGCGCAAACCCTTTAGAAACAAGGGGAAAAAGAAAACCCGTCACCCCGGAGAATGACCCCAGAGAGACGGGTTTGTCTTTTCTAAATGGTGGAGGCGGGGGGAATCGAACCCCCGTCCGAGAACGCTCGGGCAAAGCATCTACAGGCTTAGGAAGGGAGTTGATCTCGGCTTCGGCGTGCCTCCCTACCGGGCGTCCGAATCCCAGACCGTTTTAGTTCTCACGCTCGATTCAACGGACAACATCGAGCGCCAGCCCGGTGGGGTGTCCCCCACATCCAGCTTACCAGGCGTCGGCCGGAGGGAGGCTGGCCTTAAGCGGCCAGGGCGTAGTCGTAATCGTTGGCGATTATCTTTTTTCCGCGTGTTTAACGAGGCCTCGCGGAACCTCGGCCTGCAACCTTGACGTCACTATCCCCGTCGAAACCAGTGCGCCCCCAGGGAAGTGTCGAAGCTTCATATAAGACCTCGGCCCCTCTCGGCAAGGGGCGCGAAGGTGAAAAAAACTCGTATTCCGGGCCGATTTGGGATATTTGCCCCGCACCAACGCCCAAGGAGGACTTGAATGAGCCTGCCCAAATCCTTTGATCGCGACATCTCCCGCCGCATCAAGGACCTTCGCGACGCCATGAACCTCTCAGCCGAGGACCTGGCCGCGAGCGTCGGAGTGTCCGTCGAGGACATCCTGGCCTACGAATCCGGCGAGCGCGAGGTCCCCGTCAGCTATCTTTACGCCGTGGCCAAGTCCACCGGCGTGGACCTGACAGCCCTTATCACCGGCTCCGAGGCCAAGCTCCATCAGTACAGCCTGGTCAAGAAGGGGGGAGGGCTCTCGGTTTCCCGGCGCAAGGCCTACAAGTACCAGGCCCTTGCATACCGTTTCAACCGGCCCTCCATGGAGCCTTTCCTTGTCACGGTTCCTCCGAGGGAGGGCGGGGAAGTCCAGTTCAACCACCACGCGGGGCAGGAGTTCATCTACATGCTGGAAGGCCGCATGGAAGTGGTCCTCGGCAAGGACACCGTGATCGTCGAACCCGGAGACAGCCTCTACTTCAGCTCCACCATTCCCCACGCCATGCGGGCCCTGGGTGGAAAAGAGGCCGTGTTCCTGGACGTCATCATCTAGCCGGGGGTCGATCATGCTGCCTGAATTCAAGCGTTACGCCACATTCGAGGATTTCAAGGCCGGTTACGCCGTGGAGGTCCCGGCCAAATACAACTTCGCCTTCGATTTCCTGGACGCGCAGGCCAAGGCAGATCCCAGGCGTCCTGCCATGGTCCACGTCGGGCCGGACGGAACCCGCCGCGACTACGACCTGGAGTTCTTCTCCTCGCAGTCGTCGCGCATGGCCAACGCCTTCAAGGCCTTGGGGCTTGGCAAGGGCGACAAGGTGATGATCGTCCTGCAGCGGCGGGTGGAATTCTGGGTCGCAGTGCTGGCCCTGCACAAGATCGGGGCCGTGCCCGTGCCCTCTCCGCATCTGCTGACGGCTCACGACGTGGAGTTCCGCGTCAACAAGGCGGGCATCGTGGCCTGCGTGGCCGAGGAGGACTTCATGGAGCGCGTGGAGGCGGTCAAGGCCGCGTGTCCGACGCTCAAGGTCCTGGTGCGCGTCGGCAGCAAGCCAGCCCCGGAAGGCTGGACCGCTTACGAGACGGCTCTTGCCGCCGCGTCGCCGGAGTTCCCGCGTCCGGCCGATCCGCCGGGCGGCGACGATGTCATGTTCATCTTCTTCTCCTCCGGCACCACCGGCATGCCCAAGATGGTGGTCCACAACCACAACTACCCCCTGGGGCACATCACCACGGGCGTCTACTGGCACGACCTGAAACCCGGCGACCTGCATCTCACCGTGGCGGACACCGGCTGGGCCAAGTCCATATGGGGCAAGTTCTTCGGCCAGTGGTACGCCGGAGCCTGCGTTTTCACCTGGGACTACCGGGGCAAGTTCATCCCTTCGGAGCTTCTGCGCGTGATGGCAGGGAACGGCGTGACCGTGTTCTGCGCGCCACCCACCATTTACCGCTTCCTCATCCGCGAGGACCTCTCACAGTTCGACCTCTCAAAGCTCAGGCACTGCACCACGGCCGGGGAACTCCTCAACGAGGGCGTTTTCCACGCCTGGAAAAAGGCCACCGGCATCACAATTTACGAGGGCTACGGCCAGACCGAGACCACCCTCCAGATCGCCGCCTTCCCCAACATGGAGGTGAAGCCCGGCTCCATCGGCAAGCCCTGCCCCGGCTGGGATATCGTGCTCCTGGACGAGAAGGGCAAACCCTGTCCGCCGGGCGAGGAGGGAGAGATCTGCATCCGTCTGGGCGACGGCAAGAGGCTCGGCCTGTTCGAGGGCTATCTCTACGAGCCCGAGAAGACCGCTTCCGTGATGTTCAAGGGCTATTACCACACGGGCGACAAGGCATGGATGGACGAGGACGGCTTTTACTGGTTCCTCGGCCGCAACGACGACCTCATCAAGTCCAGCGGCTACCGCATAGGACCTTTCGAGGTTGAGAGCGCGCTCGTGACCCACGACGCGGTGGTGGAGGCGGCCGTGACCGGCGTGCCCGACGAGGAGCGCGGCCAGGCCGTCAAGGCCACCATCGTGCTCGCCCCGGGCTATTCGCCCTCGCCGGAGCTGGTGAAGGACATCCAGGATCACGTGAAGAGGGTCACCGCCCCCTACAAGTATCCGCGCATCGTGGAGTTCGTGCCGGAACTTCCCAAGACCATCAGCGGCAAGATCAAGCGGGCGGAGATAAGGCTCAAGGACGAAGGGCAGACGCCCGAAACAACCGTCTAGACGCTTCCGCGATTGTGAAAAACTTGCTCATGTATTTAATAGTGCAAGTATTTGCATTTTGTTGTTTGTCTTGATGACCAGTGTTGGCTTTTTTTAAGGGCGTGACACGGAAGAGCTGCTGTCACGGAGGAGCGCGTGATGCATGCGCCGCTAGGAAGCTGAAACTGTTGCAGAGGTCCTTGGAAAGCATATACCTGCCCTGCGAGGGAAGGAAAAACGGGGGCATCCATGGCTGCCAAGCCCGCTAAACATCAGCTCCGTCCTGACGGAGGGGCAGAGAGATAAAGCCATGCGGGGGAGCTCCATGCCTACGGGACGGATACTTGTGGTTGACGATAGCCAGGCCGACCGGATGATCATATCCTCCGGCCTGAGAAAGATGGGCCACTCCGTGGTCGCCTGCGACGACTCCGAAGGGTGGGAGCGCCTGTTCGTCAAGGGCGAACGTTTCGACGTGATCATACTGGACATGGTGATGCCCAGAAGCGGCATGGACTTTGTCCGGGAGATAATCCGGCAAGGGTTCACCTGCCGCGTGATAGGCGTCTCCGCCGGCATGGAGGGCAGGTTCGACGACCTGCTGGACGTCGAGAAACGCTTCGCGAGCGCCGTCCTCACGAAGCCGGTGGACATGGACTCCCTCAAGGAGGCGCTTGATCTGATGCTAGCCGCGAAATGTTGAGCACGGGAGCGAGCGCCGGGTGTAATTGAATGCCCGAGATGCGATGTCGCGGACGGTTCTGACGGCGCCTCCTTCCGGCTTGAGCGGAAGGGGGCGCTTTTTTGCTGCGTCGCGCCCTGGCGCATGAAGGGGGTCGAACTGCGGAATGCGCGACGCGAACATGCGTCACACCGTTTGTCAGGTGGCGGCCGGAGAAGGCGTGCATGTCCGGTTCGTGACGCTTGATGGGCATCCGGCGCGGCGAGAACCCAGAACAACGGGAAATTGCGGCAACTTGCGTGAAAATGCTGGCATGCCCAGAAATTCTGTGCTACCGGATTTCCAAAAGACCAAAGACTTTTGTTTTTTGCGGGAAGAATGCAAATCCTCCCGTGGAGGTATTCTTTAAGAGATTGATTGCCGTTATTTCGTTTTTGCCGGCATGGCGGCTCTCCGTGCAATAATTTAGAGCGGACAAGGAGTGGTTCTTGATGGATAAACTCGCCTCTACCGATCTTCTCTATATTGCAGTATTCTTCTTGGGGGGCCTAGGTTTCGCAGTCGGCCCCTTCATTATTGCCTATCTTCTCGCACCGCGTTCCACTAGAAACACACGCAAGAAAACGAAGCAGCTGATCGAGTGCGGCATGGACCCGATCGGCGACGCCTGGATCAAGTTCGGCGTCGTGTATTACCTGTATGCGCTCATGTTCGTGGCGTTCGCCGTGGACATTCTTTTCCTTTTTCCGGCGGCGCTCGTATACAACAAGCCGGGAGTGGTGGACGGGCTCAGCGCATTCCTGGAAATACTGCTCTTCGTCGGAATCCTTTCGCTTATCATACTTTATGCATGGAAGAAGGGAGTGTTCAAGTGGGAACGCAAGATCTACAAAACCCGATAGTGCATTTCTCGCAGCTAACGAAGCTGCTTGACCTCTGCCGGGCCAACTCCCTTTGGCCCATGACCTTCGGCTTGGCCTGTTGCGCCATCGAGATGATGGCCACCGGCGCGTCCAGGTTCGACCTGGCCCGGTTCGGAGCCGAGGTGTTCAGGCCCTCGCCCAGGCAGAGCGACGTGATGATCGTGGCCGGAACCATCAGCAGAAAGATGGCCCCGGCGGTCCAGACCCTCTACGACCAGATGCCGGAGCCCAAGTGGGTCATCGCCATGGGCAACTGCGCCATCTCCGGCGGGCCGTTCGTGTTCGAGGGGCAGTACGGCATAGTGGAGGGCGCGTCCAAGCTGTTCCCGGTGGACGTGGTCATCCCCGGATGCCCGCCCAGGCCCGAGGCCCTCATCGAAGGCATCCTCGCTCTTGAGGAAAAACTGACGGGCACGCGCCGCTGGCCCAGGGTGGAGGCGTAAGTGAGCACGAAGCTTGCCGAAGTGAAAGCGGCCCTGGAGAAAACCTCACCCCGTTCCCTCATCGAGACCGATTACAAAGCCAAGGGCTTCCACCTGGACGCGGCCTTCACGGCCGACCGCCTGGTGGAGGCCGTGACCCTCCTGGACGGCCTGGGCTTCTTCATCGAGACAATAACGGGCGTTGACCACCTGGGATTCATGCCCGCCAAGGCCGACGGAAACAAGCCCGACGCCCGCGACCTCTGGTACGAGCACGTCATGGCGCCGGATGTTCGCCCGGACGAGAGGCATGAGCCCGAAGAGGCGCCGGGGCAGTATCTGGAGGCCGTCTACGACTTCAACCGCTTCGACGAGCCCTGCCGGGTGGTGATCAGGGTCAGGACGCCGCGAGCCAATCCTGTCATCCCGACCATTTCCCACATCTTCCAGGCCGCTCACTGGCATGAGCGTGAAACCCACGATTTCTTCGGCATCAAGTTCGAGGGGCACCCTTACCTCGTGCCGCTCCTGCTGCCCGAGGACGCCGACTTTCATCCTCTTCTGAAGGACTACAAGCCATGAGCGCCCATGCCTGTTCAGCCGCCAACGAGACGTTCGTCCTGAACCTGGGGCCGCAGCACCCGGCCACGCACGGCGTGCTGCGCATCAAGCTTGTCATGGACGGCGAGTACATCCAGGATGCGGAATGCGTGCTGGGGTACGCCCACCGCATGCACGAGAAGATGGGAGAGAACCGCGGCTGGGCGCAGTTCATGCCCAACACCGGCCGCATGGACTACCTTCACGCCCTTGCCTACAATCACGGATACTGCTGCCTCGTTGAACGCGCCGCCGGCATCGAGGTCCCGGAGCGCGCGGAGTACATCCGGGTCATCACCTCGGAACTCAACAGGATATCGAGCCATCTGCTCTGGTTCGGGGCCTTCATCCTGGACCTCGGCGGCTTCTCGCCGCTACTCTACGCCTTCGACGACAGGGAGCAGATCCTGGACCTGCTGGAGACCTGCACCGGCTCGCGCCTGACCTACAGTTACTTCCGGTTCGGCGGCGTCTACAACGACATCGACGAGAACTTCGTCCCGGCGGCCAGGGCTTTCGTCACGCGCATGCGCGAACGCCTGCCCATGTACCACGCCCTGGTCACCAAGAACGTCATCCTTATCAAACGCTTGAAGGACGTGGGCTTCGTCCCGGCCGAGATGTGCCGCAAGTACGGGGCCACCGGCCCGGTAGCCAGGGGGGCGGGCATCGACTTCGACGTGCGCAAGCATGAACCCTATTCGGTCTACCCCGAGTTAGACTTCGACATCCCCGTCTACCTGGAAGGCGACTCCATGGCCCGCTACATGGTGCGCATGGACGAGATCGAGCAGAGCCTGCGCATCATCGAGCAGGGCCTGGACAAGCTGCCGGAAGGCCCTGTCATGGCGGCCAAGGTGCCCAAGTCCATCAAGCCGCCCAGGGGCGACTACTATTTCGCCGTGGAATCGGCGCGCGGCTCGCTCGGCATGCGGGCGGTCAGCGACGGCTCCAACGTTCCCTGGCGGCTCAAGATGCGCACGCCCGGGTACTCCAACCTGATCGTCTTCGGAGAGGCCAGCCGGGGGATGCTGCTGCCGGACGCCCTGGCCCTGCTTGGCAGCCTGGACCTAGTCATTCCGGAAATCGACCGGTGAGGCCGCGCGAGGAGACATGTCTATGAGCATTCATCCCGAAGTTCTCAGGGTGCTGGCCATCCTCGTGGGAGTGATAGCCTTCGTGGCCCTGAACGCCGCCTACCTCGTGTGGCTGGAGCGCAAGGAAGCCGGGCGCATACAGCGCCGCATCGGCCCCAAGGAGGTTGGCCCTTACGGCCTGCTCCAGCCGGTGGCCGACGGCCTCAAGCTCATGAGCAAGCAGCTCATCGTGCCCGACGGCGCGGACGAGGTGCTCTTCAAGGTGGCCCCCATACTGGTGATGACCCCGGCCATCATGAGCTTCGTGACTATACCCTTCAGCGAGACGCTGGTGGCCCGCAACCTGGACATAGGCCTGCTGGCAATCTTCGCCTTCGCCTCGGTGAACGTGCTCGGCCTGCTGCTTGGCGCTTGGGGATCGCGCAACAAGTTCGCCATCATCGCGGCGGCGCGCGTGGTCTCCCAGAACGTGGCGTATGAAATCCCCATGCTGGTGATCGTGGTCACCATGGTGATGATCTCGGGATCAATGAACCTTGTCGAGATCGTCAGCCAGCAGGCCGCGGGCTTCTGGCAATGGAACGTTCTCAGGCTCACGGCCAGCCCGCTCATGCCGGTCATCTTCCTGATGTTCTACGTGTGCATGCTGGCCGAGACGAACCGCGCCCCCTTCGACATGGCGGAAGCAGAAAGCGAGCTGGTGGCGGGCGCGTTCACAGAGTACCCCGGCATGGGCTTCGGCGTGTTCTTCATGGGCGAGTACGCCAACATCGTGGTGGGCTCGGCCATCGCCACCATCCTTTTCCTGGGCGGCTGGGGCTGCCCGTTCGGTCTCTTCCCGGGCGTGCACTGGTTCCTCGTAAAGATGTACATCCTCATCTTCACCATCATCTGGGTCCGCTGGACCTACCCGAGAACGACCTTCTACGGGCTTCTCAACCTGTCGTGGAAGATCCTCATCCCGATCTCCTTCTTCAACCTGATCCTGACCAGCGCCATGTTGAAGGTGTTTTGACCATGATCGCCTACATCAAGGAAATCGCCGCCGGAACCTGGAGCCTCTTCGTGGGCCTGGCCATCACAATCCGGTACTTCTTCATGCCGGTCGTGACCATGCAGTATCCGCGCGAGACCGTGAAGATGACGCCGCGCTTCAGGGGGCACACGGACCTCGTGCTGGACCTGGAGCGCAACAGCCACAAATGCATAGTCTGCGGAGCGTGCCAGAAGAATTGTCCCTCGGGATGCATAGAGCTCGCGGGCGAAAAGCCCGAGGGGTCCAAGCAGAAGGTGCTGACCCGCTACACGCTCAACTTCACCACGTGCAGCCTGTGCGGCCTGTGCGTGGAGGTCTGCCCGACGGACGCCCTGGAGTTCTCCAAGGAATACAACCTGGCGGGATACAAGGAAGAGGAGTTCGTCTTCGACCTTCTCAAACGGCTGGAGGACAAGCGCTCATGAATCCGTCCCTTTTCTCCGCCGAGGGCCTCTCCGGCCTTCTGTTCCTGGTCTTCATGGCGGCCGCGGCCGCGGGGGCGCTGGTTGCCGTGGGCTCCAAATCCCTGATCAGGAGCGTCGCGGGCCTTGCCCTGTGCTTCGTGGGCGTGGCCGGGCTGTACTGGTACCTGGAAAGCCCCTTCGTGGCGCTCATGCAGGTGCTCATCTACGTGGGCGCTGTGTGCGTCACCATCATCTTCGCGGTCATGCTTGCCGAGACGGCCGGAGCGGGGCGCGCGCCCAGGCGAGCCGCCTTCGTGGGCGCGTTGACGGTGGTAACGGCCGCGTGCCTGTTCTGGGCCTTGTCGAAGCTGGGCCTTTCGGCCAAGTGGGCGGAAATGTCCGCTCCGGCTGGCGCGGGAACGCTCGAAGAGCTCGGCAAGGCGCTTCTGACCACGTACGGGCTCAGCTTCGAGCTCATTTCCGTCGTGCTGCTGGCGGCCATCGTGGGGTCGCTCGCGCTGGCGCGCCTGGGGAGGGACAAATAGTGAGCATCCTCGCACTGTCCGGCAGCCTGGACACCTACCTGGCCGCCGGGGCCTTCCTGTTCGCCGTGGGCGTGTACGGCATGATCAAGCGCCGCACCTTCATCGGAATGCTCATCTCCGCGGAGCTTATCCTGTCCGGAGCCTCGGTGAACTTCATGGCGTTTTCCAGGTTCACCGCGCCGGACCCGGTAGTGGGGCACATTTTCACGCTTTTCATCATGGCCATCGCGGCGGCGGAGGCGGCCATCGCCCTGTCCATCATCATCGCCGTGTACCGGAACTACAAGACCATCGAGACCGACGACGTCGCGGACCTGGGTGGTTGACGCCAGGCGGCGGGCTGTGCGGCGCATTCGTTGAAGCGAGCAAGAGACAACAAGGAAGAAGGGCATGGAAAGCATTGAATCCGTGAAACCGTTGCTGGCCATCCTCGCGGCGCTGGCCGGGGCGTTCCTGGTGATGCTCTCGGGCCGCAAGCCCAACGTGCGGGAGTCGTGGTCGTTCGTGGCGGCCGTGATCATGTTCGGGATCATCGCGTCCATGATCACCACCGTGGCGCCCGAGCCGCTGGGACTCGGCAAGACCATCCACTACACGCTCTTCAAGATCCTTCCGGGGCTTACGGTGTCCTTCAGGGCGGACGCCTTCTCCATGGTGTTCGCCGTGGCCGCCTCCTTCCTGTGGATCATCACCGTCTTCTATTCCATGGGCTACATGCGGGGGCTCGAAGAGCACGCCCAGACCCGCTTCAACGCCTGCTTCGCCCTGGCGCTGTTCGGGGCCATCGGCGTGGCCTTTTCGGACAACCTCTTCACCCTCTACCTGTTCTACGAGATCGTCAGCGTCTGCACCTACCCGCTGGTCGCCCACCATCAGGACGCGGAGAGCTACGAAGGGGCCAAGAAGTACATCGTCTACCTGACCACGACGGCAAAGGGCCTGATTCTGCCAGCCATGGTGCTCATCTACGTGATGACCGGCACCCTGGACTTCGCCGACAACATCCAAAGCGGCGTGTTCGCCCAGGGAACGAGCGGCGTGCTCATCACAGTCCTCTACGCCTGCTGCATCCTGGGCTTCGCCAAGAACGGCATCATGCCGCTGCACAACTGGCTCCCGAGCGCCATGGTGGCTCCCACCCCGGTCTCGGCGCTCCTGCACGCGGTGGCCGTGGTCAAGGTGGGCGTGTTCTGCACCACGCGGGTCATGCTCTACACCTTCGGCACGGACACCATGACCGCCCTGAACCTGGGCGTTCCCACGGCGTACTTCGTCTCCTTCACCATCCTGATGGCCTCCTGGATCGCGCTCTCCAAGGACAATCTCAAGGCGCGGCTTGCCTATTCGACCGTCAGCCAGCTCTCGTACATCGTGCTCGGCGTGTCGCTCCTTACCATCGACGGCATCCAGGGCGGCATCATCCACATCGCCAACCACGCCTTCTCCAAGATCACGCTCTTCTTCTGCGCGGGCGCCATCTACGTGGCCACCCACAAGAAAGCCATCTCGGAGATGGGAGGCCTCGGACGCGCCATGCCCTTCACCTTCGGGGCATTCGCCATCGCCTCGCTCAGCATGATCGGAGCGCCGCCGGTGGCCGGTTTCGTGACCAAGTGGAAGCTTCTGGTGGGGACCATGGAAATGCCCGCTCACTACATGGGCATCCTGCTGGTGCTCCTGGCCAGCACGATCCTGAACGTGGCCTACTTCGCCCCCGTGACCATCAAGGCTTTCTTCGGCAAGCCCCCCGAGGGCGTCAAATACACAGGGATAAAGGAAGCGCCTCTCTCCATGGTGATTCCGATCCTCATAGCCGCTACCATCTCCGTGGTCATCGGCATCTACCCTGAGTTCTTCATGACATTCGTCAAGGCGGTGACGGGATGATAGCCAGTTTCATCAAATTTCTGCGGGACCGTTTGCGGCTGGTGGTCAGGTGCTCCTACGCGGCCCTGGCGCTGCTGGTGGCCTGGGACCTGGCCTTCGTGGACAAGGGAGTGGCCCACACGGCCATGGAGCGCATCCCCGGCTTCTGGGCCATCTTCGGCTTCGTGGCCTGCGTGCTCATCATCATCGTCTCCAAGTGGTACGGGCACCTGGGAATCATGACCCGCGAGGACTACTATGATGAGTGATCTCTGGATCCACCCGACGGTGATTCTTCTCGCGGGCGCGTTGCTCCTGCCCCTGGTTCCGAAGGCGCTCAAGAAGGCCTTCCTGGTGGCCGTGCCGGTGCTGGCCTTCCTGGACGTGCTCTCCATGCAGGGCCACAACGGCACATACGGCGTCATGCACTTCATGGACTGGACCCTGACCTTCGGGCGGGTTGACGGCCTCTCCATGGTGTTCGCCTACATCATGACCCTCATGTGCATCATCGGCACCATCTACGGCCTGCACGTGGAGGAGGACGCCCAGCACATGGCCGCCTGGCTCTACGTGGCGGGTTCGCTCGGGGTCATCTTCTGCGCGGACTACCTGGTGCTGTTCCTCTTCTGGGAGCTGATGGCCTTCTCGTCGGTGTTCCTGGTGTGGTTCCGCAGGCGCAAGGAGTCGCTGGCCACGGGCTACCGCTACCTGCTGGTGCACACCGCCGGCGGGCTTCTGCTTCTGGCCGGCTTCGTGCTGCGCTACAAGGCCACGGGAGACCTCTCCTTCGGGCCGGTGGGCGTCGAGAATCCCGACCTCTCCACCTATCTCATCATGGCCGGGTTCATCCTGAACGCCGCCGTGCCGCCGCTGCACGCATGGCTGCCCGACGCCTACGGCGAGGCCACGGTGTCCGGCGCGGTGTTCATGTGCGCCTTCACCACCAAGACGGCTGTCTACGCCCTGGCGCGCGGGTTCGCGGGGATGGAGATTCTTGTCCCGCTGGGCGTGATAATGGCCCTCTACGGCGTCGTTTACGCGGTGCTCGAAAACGACTCACGCCGCCTGCTGGCCTACCACATCATAAGCCAGGTGGGGTACATGGTGGCGGGCGTGGGCATCGGCACGCAGCTGGCCATCAACGGCGCGTGCGCGCACGCCTTCGCCCACATCCTCTACAAGGGACTCCTGTTCATGGGTTGCGGCTCGGTGCTCCAGATGACCGGGCAGAGCAAGTTCACCGAGCTCGGCGGCCTCTGGTCCCGTATGCCCCGCACCTTCGTCTTCACCCTGATAGGCGGCCTCTCCATCTCGGCCTTCCCGCTCTTCAGCGGCTTCGTGAGCAAGGCAATGATCGTGGCCGCCGGGTTCGAGGTGCACAACTACTGGGCCGCGTTCCTCCTGACCCTGGCCTCGGCCGGAACCTTCCTGCACACGGGCCTCAAGGTTCCGTACTTCATCTGGTTCGGCAAGAACAACTGCTCCAAGGAGACCTGGGAGAAGGCAGCCGATCCGCCCAAGAACATGCAGGCGGCCATGCTCATCGCCTCCATCCTGTGCATCTTCATCGGCTGCTACACGCCTTACCTCTACGAGATGCTGCCCTATCCGGAGGTGGCCTCCAACTATCATCCGTATACGTCCTACCACATCTCCGAGACGCTCCAGATACTCCTCTTTACTGCCTTGGGCTTTTTCCTGCTCATCAAGAAGCTCACCCCCGAGCCCAAGATCAGCATCGACATGGACTGGTTCTACCGCATGGGCGGGCGGGTTTTCCTGTGGCTGGCCAGGAAGCCCATCCAGTCGGCGGACAACACCGTGAGCGAGGGCTACAGGACCATCGGCCTGATTCCGCTCATGGGGACGGCCAAGTTCTGGGCCAAGTTCGACTGGCACGCCATCGACGGCGTGGTGGACGGCATCGCCCACGCGGTGCGGGGCGTGGGCGGCACGCTCAGGCACATGCAGAGCGGGCGGCTACAGTACAACATACTCTACGCGATGTCCCTCGTCGCCATCGTGATCGTCCTGTTCGTGTTCGCCTGATCGACTAACGGAGGAAAGAGGGAATGGACTTTCTCATAATGAACAGCCTGGGATACCCGGCGCTTAGCGTGATCATCTTCCTCCCGCTGGCCGGAGCCCTGGCGCTGCTCCTGATTCCGGGCAACACGGCGGCCAGGTGGTGGACGCTCATGGTGACGGCGGTAACGGCCGCCGCGTCCCTGCCGCTGTTCTGGAATTTCGAGCCGGGCACGGCCAAATACCAGTTCGGCGAGCACGCCTCCTGGATATCGGCGCTCGACATCAACTACACCCTTGGCATCGACGGCATATCGCTCCTGCTGGTTCTGATGACCACGCTCATCATGCCGCTCTGCGTGCTGGGGTCCTGGACGTACATAGAGAAGCGGGTGAAGGAGTTCATGGTCTGCCTGCTGCTCATGGAGACGTCCATGCTCGGCGTGTTCGCGGCGCTGGACTTCGTGCTCTTCTACATCCTCTGGGAGGCAATGCTCATCCCCATGTACCTGCTCATCGCGGTATGGGGCGGCCCCAGGAAGGTGTACGCGTCCGTCAAGTTCTTCCTGTACACCCTGGCCGGATCGGTGCTCCTGCTGGTGGCCATCATCGCTCTCTACATGAGCCAGGGGACCTTCTCCATCCCGGCGCTCATGGGGCAGGCCTACCCCGAGAACTTCCAGATATGGGTGTTCCTGGCGTTCTTCCTGGCCTTCGCCATCAAGGTGCCCATGTTCCCGTTCCACACCTGGCTCCCGGCGGCCCACGTGGAAGCGCCCACGGCAGGCAGCGTGATCCTGGCCTCCGTGCTCCTCAAGATGGGAACATACGGTTTCCTGCGCTTCTGCCTGCCCATCACCCCGCAGGCCACCATGGATTTTCTCCCCTACGTGCAGTGGCTCTCTGTAATCGGCATCCTCTACGGCGGCTTCACCGCCCTGGCCCAGCAGGACATGAAGAAGCTCATCGCCTATTCGTCGGTGGGCCACATGGGCTTCGTGACGCTTGGCATCTTCGTGCTCAACCAGCGCGGCATCGAGGGGGCCATTCTCCAGATGATCAACCACGGCGTCACCACCGGCGCGTTGTTCCTCTGCGTGGGCATGATCTACGAGCGCACCCATACCCGCGAGCTGGCCGCGTCGGCGGGGGTGGGCAAGATAATGCCCATCTACGTGACGTTCTTGGCTTTCTTTTCGCTCTCGTCGCTTGCCTTCCCCGGCACCAACAGCTTCGTGGGCGAGTTCCTGATCCTGGCCGGCAGCTTCGCCGACCACAAGGTGCTCACCAGCTTCGCCATACCCGGCGCGGTGCTGGCTGCGGCCTACATGCTGCGCCTCCTCCAGCGCGTCATCTGGGGCGGAACGGACAACCCGGCGCATCCTGGCCTCACCGACCTCACCGCCCGCGAGGTGGTCACCCTGGCGCCGCTTCTGGTGTTCGTATTCTGGATAGGCCTCTCGCCGGAGCCGTTCATGAACGTGATGCACGCAAGCGTCGAGCAGCTTCTCAAGCAGGCGAGCGTGTCGCCGAACGGCATGGTGGCCGCCGCCGGCCTGATGATGCCCTAGCGGACTCAACGATCACACAAGGACTCAACGCAAAGGCTCTACTATGAAGCTCACGTTGTTCGCCCCTGAACTGGTTCTTCTCCTGGGTGGCCTTCTCCTGTTCTTCATGAGCACGGGGAAGACGAGCGGCAGGACGGCCCGGCTGGTCACGCTGGCCATCGCGGCGGCTTCCGCCCTGGCGGCCGTTTCCGGCCTGGGCCTTGACGGCACGCTCTTCTACCAAGCATACAAGGTGGACCTCTTCTCCCAGGGGGTCAAGTTCCTCATCGGCGCGGGCTTCGCGGCCGTGCTCCTGGCCGGGAGCGAGCTCAAGGGCGTGGCCGAGGACATGCGCCCCGAATACTATCTGTTCATGACGCTTTCGGTCCTGGGTCTTTTCCTGATGGTCAGCTCCGTTGAGCTTCTGACCATGTTCGTCGCCCTGGAGCTGTCGTCCTATTCGCTCTATCTGCTTGTCCCCATGCGCGGCGACCAGGGCGGACTGCGCATGCAGATGGAATCGGCCGTGAAGTACATCCTGTTCGGCGTGGCCGCCACGGGAGTAATGCTCTTCGGCATGAGCTACATGTTCGGGCTGACCGGAACCACATATTTCGACCAGCTCATGCCCGCCCTGCGGGCCATGGGCGGCAGCCCGGCGGCGGTCGTTGCCGTGGCCATGGTCCTCGGCGGGTTCTTCTTCAAGCTGGCCGCGTTCCCTTTCCATTTCTGGGTGCCGGACGTCTACCAGGGCGCTTCCAACGAGACGGCGGCCTTCATCGCCTCCGTGCCCAAGGTCGGCGCGGTGGCCCTTCTGGTGCGAATAGCGGCCATGGCCTCGCCCGGAGACCAGGTGCTTTCCAACATGCTCATGGCCTTCGCCATACTCTCCATGTTCTACGGCAATCTCGTGGCCCTGGTGCAGACCGACCTGAAGCGCATGCTGGGATTCTCCGGCATCGCCCACGCCGGGTACGTGCTGGTCGGCTTCGTGGCCCTGCGCGACACAGGGTACGCCACGGCCCTCTATTACATCACCGGCTACCTGCTCATGACCATCTCCGCGTTTCTTGTTGTCTGCACGGTGTCGGGGGAGGGCGGCAACCTCAAAATCAGCGATCTGGGCGGCCTCTACAAGCGCGCCCCGCTGCTTGCTTTCGTCATGGCCGTGAGCATGTTCGCCCTGGCCGGAATTCCGCCCTTCGTGGGGTTCATGGGCAAATTCCTCCTCCTGGCCGGCGCCTGGAAGGCAGGCTTCACCTGGCTGGTCATACTGGCCGCGATCAACACGGCCATATCCATCTACTATTACCTCTCCGTGGTGCGGGTGGTCTACACGGTAAGCCCCGAGGAGAAACCGCACGTGATGACGGGCGGACCGGCCAGCGCCTTGGGCGTGGTGCTGGTGGCGGCCATCGTGGCGCTCGGCCTCGCCCCGGACGCGATCATCAAGATGGCCCTGGCGGCAGTGCGCTCCGTGATGTAGGCGCATCACCTTAGCGCATTCCCCGGGTCTTCGCCGGTTGTCGATGACCCTCCCCGGCCAGGGTTCTCGCTGCTTCGCCGCGATCCGCATCCGCATTTGACCCTTGCGCGGTTTTTTAACAGCCATCGGTCTCCACGCGGTCCGCGAATCCTGGCATGGTCAGCCGCATCGTCCCGCTTTGCCTGTCTGGCCCTCTTGCCTGACGTACTTCCGAACGGCTTTCGAGGCCGATTCTTCGTGGAATTCCTTCGCGTTGCGAAGATTTCAGAAAAATTCCCCTTTTCCTACCTTTTCGGGAGGTGTCGCTTCTGTTATCGAGCGGCCTGTCCGCAAAATTGGTCGGATATCGCTGTTGCCAATAAATCCAGGCAACGGCATGCGGGTTGGACCGGAGGATGCTAATGAAGTGGGCTGATATGACGATCGGCAGGAAAATCCAGAGCGGGTTTTTCCTGGTCACAGGGATATTCGTCCTGGTACTGGCCGGTACGGCGTTGGAGGTTCAGGAAGTCAACCACCACGCCAACGGCACGGTCAACAAATACGACCTCTCCATGAGCCTCTTGCAGCGGGAAATAGACCACCTCAAGTGGGCCCAGACCCTTGGCCAGTTCGTGCACGAGCATGACGCCAAGGAGCTTTCGGTCTCTTCCGACCACACTCAGTGCGCCTTCGGGCGCTGGTTTTACGGCGAAGAGCGCAAAAGCCTGGAGAAGGTCAATCCCGCGCTGGCTCCGCTACTCTCCGCCATCGAGAAGCCCCACGTGGATCTTCACGAGACGGCCAGCGAAATCAAGAAGCTGAAGGGCGAAGGCAACCAGTCCGGTTCGGAAAACGTCTACAACACGCGCACCCTGGCCTTCCTGGCCGGAGTGCAGAAGATTCTCGGCGAGATGCGTGATCAGGTGCAGTCCGGCATCAAGATCGACCGCGCCGCGCTCATTTCCGACATCGACTTCATGAAAGTGCTGGTGTACGCCTCCACCGCCATATCGGTGGTGCTGGCCGTGGTGCTCTCCATGTGCATCTCGAGGGCCATCTCCAAGCCGGTCAAGTTCCTGGCCGAGTGCTCCAGTTGCATCGCCGGAGGCGACCTCGGCACGGACTGCAAACTCAGCCGCCGCGACGAACTCGGCCAGCTGTCCGATTCCATGGCCGTCATGGTGGAGAGCCTGCGCACCAAGATTGCGGAGGCGGACCGCAAGGCCGTGGAGGCCGACGGGCACGCCAAGAACGCAGAGGAGGCCCTCCTCTCGGCCGAGGCCAAGGAGAAGCAGATATCGGGCATGCTTGAGCTTATCCAGTCCATCGCCGACGAATCCATGAACCTCTCCGACAGTCTGAGCGACTACGCCGGACGCTTGGCCGCGCAGGTTGACCAGGTCAAGCGCGGCACAGAGATTCAGAAGGCCCGCCTCTCGGAAGCGGCCACGGCCATGGAGCAGATGAACGCAACCGTGCTTGAGGTCGCCAAGAACGCCAGCGACGCCGCCGACAGCGCGGGCAAGGCCCAGGACAAGGCGCGCCAGGGAGCGGATATCGTCATCGAGAGCGTCAAGGCCATCGACCAGGTGAGCCGCGTCTCCGAGCAGCTCCGCTCCAACATGAACGAACTGGGCGAGCAGGCCCAGTCCATCGGCCAGGTGATGAACGTCATCAGCGACATCGCCGACCAGACCAACCTTCTGGCCCTGAACGCCGCCATCGAGGCGGCCCGCGCCGGCGAGGCAGGGCGCGGTTTCGCCGTGGTGGCCGACGAGGTGCGCAAGCTGGCCGAGAAGACCATGGGCGCGACCCAGGAGGTCGGGGGCAAGATCAAGGCCATCCAGGATTCAGTCAGCCTCTCGGTCAGGGACATGGAGCTGGCGGCCAGGGAGGTTGCCCGCTCCAACGAGCTGGCGGGGGCTTCGGGGTCATCCCTCAAGGAAATCGTGGCCCTTACCGACGTCAACACCCGCAACGTCCAGAGCATCGCCGCCGCCGCCGAGGAGCAGTCCTCAGCCTCGGAGCACATCAACGGCAGCCTGAGCGAAGTCAACGGCGTGGCCCACGAAACCGAGGCGGGCATGTCGGAAACGGTCGAGATCGTGCAGCGTCTGGCGGTAATGGCGGGGCAGCTCAAGGACCTCATCGCCCAAATGCGCCAGCAGGGCGGGGCCTCCAGCCCGTCCCGGGCCGGGCTTGCGCCAAGTCCCGGCAGAAGGGCGCTCATGTAGCCCCTCGCACAACAGTTCCATGAAGCGCCGGTCATCCGGCGCTTTCTTTTTCCAGGGCTCTATCTTGTCTTGGCGAGCGATGCGTGTTTGATTAGTCTGCCAGTAGACGGGACGTTGCGGTCCATCGCTTGCGAAGGCTGCCCGGCAGACCTTCGCGACACTCTGGAGAGTATTCGCGCGCGTTCCGCCAAAGGGGAGCATGCTGAAAACAGCCTGGGAATTCCTCTCTTCGACCGCGTTTCTCATCTGCCTGGCTTGCCTGGGCTTTCTTCTTCTCTCATGGCCTCTCGTTACCGTGCTTTGGGCAGGAGGCGTCAGCGGGCAGCTTCCCTCCCTCTTCGCCGTATGGCTTCTTCTCGTCCTGGGGGCATTCGTGTGGTCGCGCGCCTCAGCAGGACAGGACAGAGGCCCGGAACCGGATGACGCCAGGAGCCTCTCCTGCTCGTGGCCGCCAGGAAAAGGGGATGGGCGATGATGTCCTTCGGGCTGGCCGCCTCGCTGCTGGGCGTCTACGCGCTTTTCATGCTGGCCCTGGCCCAATGGGTGGAGCGCCGCCCGGACATAGGCAGAAGGGTGTCCGCCAGCCCGCTGGTCTACACGCTCACACTGGCCATATACATGTCCGGCTGGACCTATTTCGGAAGCGTTGGCCAGGCGGCCAACAACGGCCCTGTCTTCATGACCACGTACCTCGGTCCCACGCTTTGCATGCTGTTCTGGCCAATGATCACCGGCCGCATCCTCAGGCTCAAGAAAAGCGCAAGGATAACGAGCATCGCCGATTTCCTCGGGAACCGTTACGGCAGGTCGCACCTGGTGGCGGGCATGGCCGCCGCCATGGCTCTTCTGGGCTCGCTCCCGTACGTTGCTCTCCAGATGAAAGCCGTGCTGTCGAGCCTTTCGATCCTTGCCGGAGTCGACGGGGGCGGTTCGGCCTTCACCGGTTTGGCCGGGCCGGGGATGCTGCTGTTCATGGCCGCCTTCATAATCGTGGCTGGGGTGAGGCGTATCGACCCCACCGAGCGGCATCAGGGGGTCATCACCGTCATCGCTTTCGAGTCCCTGGTCAAGCTGTTTGGATTTCTGGCCGTGGGCTTTTACGTATGCTTTGTCCTGTTCGAGGGGCCGGGGGACATCTTCGCGAAGGCGACGGCCGCCGGAATGGGCCGGTTGATGACCGTGGGCGGGCAAGAGGCGGACTTGCAGGACTGGGTGGGCCGGATCCTGCTCTTCATGCCGGTGATTCTGTTGCTGCCAAGGCAGTTCCACGTGGCGGTGGTTGAGAATTCCAGGCCGGACCATCTTCGGTCCGCGGTGTGGATGCTCCCTTTATACATGCTCCTCATGAACGTTTTCGTCATGCCCATAGCCCTCGGCGGCATGCTGCTGGGGCTCCCGGCCGGGGCGGGCGACACGTTCGTGCTGCTCCTTCCCCAGATGGGCGGCAGCGCGTGGCTCTCGTTCGTCGTGTTCCTCGGAGGTTTTTCCGCAGCCATGAGCATGATCGCAATCAGCGCCATGACCAACGCCACAATGGTCTCAAACGACCTGTTCCTGCCGCTCGCCTCGAGATTCCCCAGCGCCGAGTGGGCCAGGAGGAATCTGCTTGTGCTGCGCTGGATAGTGGTGTGCGCCTATCTCGGGGCAGGCTACATCGTGAATCTGGCCATCGGCGAGAGCACCATGCTGGTGAGCATGGGCACCATGTCCATGGTCGCGGTCGCGCAGTTCACGCCCGCCGCCATCCTTGGCCTCTTCTGGAAGGACGGCAACAAGACCGGCGCGGTGGCGGGGCTTGGCGCGGGGTTTGCCGTCTGGCTTTATACCCTGGTCCTTCCCGGCCTGGCCAGGAGCGGAGTCCTGGACGCCTCGTTCCTGTCCGGGCCTTTCGGCCTCGCATGGCTCGCTCCCGAGAGCCTTCTGGGTCTTACTGCCTTGACTCCGCTCAACCACACCCTGTTCTGGTCCGTCATTCTCAATTCCGGTGCGTATGTTCTGTGCTCCTTGCTGGTCAAGCCTGGCCTCGATGAACAGGAAATGACCATCCGGTTTTTCAGCGACGCATGCGGCAAGGAGGAGGCCCGGGTAACTGCCGGAGCGCCCAGGTCCATCCCACTTTCCGCCCGGACGGCCACGCTCGAAGGCGTATTCAAAACCTATCTGCCTGAACGGACCGCTCGCCGGTTCGTTCGCCTCTGCGTGGAAAGAGCCGGATGCTCCGGGTTGGAGAAGGTGTCCGTGGTGGAGCTCGCCGCGGTCTACGCGGAGGCCGAGCGCATTCTGGGCGGCCTCATAGGGGCCGCTTCGGCTCACAAGGCCGTACTGGACGAGAAGCTCTACACCGCCCGGGAGCGCGAGGAGCTTTCCTCGATTTACGGACGCGTCCTGGCTGACATGAACGTGCCTCCCGAGGAGATGCGAAGGCGCGTGGACTACTATCAGGAGCGCGAGACGCTGCTTATGGAGAATGCGCAGGCCCTGACCGCCGCCAACCAGGCGCTGGAGGAGGAGGTCCGCGTCAGGCGGCAGTTCGAGATGGAGGCGCGCAGGGCGGAGGAGAAATACCGTTCGATCTTCGACAACGCCGTGGAAGGGATTTTCCAGACCTCCCTGGACGGCCGGATTCTGGAGGCCAATCCCGCCGCCGCCCGCATTCTCGGCTACGATTCCCCCGAGGAGCTGATCCGGTCGGTCAAGGACGTGGGGGCGACGCTTTACGTCCACGCGGGCGACCGGGAACGTTTCATCCAGGGGCTTCGGAAGGACGGCATCGTCTCCAATTTCGAGACCATATTCAACAGACTGGACGGGGCGACGGTCTGGGTGTCCATGCACGCAAGGGCCCTCAAGGACGATCAAGGCCGCATATCCCTTATCGAGGGCATAATCGAGGACATCACCGAGCGGAAGATGGCGGAGGAGCAGTTGCGCCGGGCCACCCAGACCGTCAGGGACATCATCGACTCCATGCCCTCGGCCATGATCGCGGTGTCCTGGGAGGGCAAAGTGGTCCACTGCAACCGGGAGGCCTCGGCCCGGTTCGGCATCGACGCATCGGAGGCGGAGGGGAAACCGCTTTCCGGACTGGTGGAACGCCTGGGCTGGACCCTTGAGCTGGTGGGCCAGGCCTTGGACACAGGGGAGCCGCAGTTCAAGGGCAGGGTGCGTGACGAAGGGGAGCAGGCCGCGCGCTATTTTGACGTGATGGCCTATCCGTTGTCCGGCTCATCAGAGGTCGTGCTGCGAGTGGACGACGTCACGGAGCGTGTCCGCGTCGAGGACATGATGGTCCAGACCGAGAAGATGTTCTCCCTTGGCGGGCTTGCGGCCGGGATGGCGCACGAGATCAACAATCCGCTCGGGGCCATCGTCGGTTCGGCCCAGAACATGGAACGCAGGCTGGAGCACGGACGCACGATGAACGAGGAAGCCGCGGCCCAGTGCGGCGTCACAATGGAGGGCGTCCGGTGCTACCTGCACAGCCGGGGGATTCTGGACATGATCGGCGCCGTGCGCGTGTCCGGGCTTAGGGCGGCGGAGATCGTGCGCAACATGCTGGAGTTCAGCCGCAAGAGCGAGGGTGGAACGGCAACGGCGGACGCCTCCACGCTTCTCGACAAGGCAGTCGAGCTGGCAAGCCAGGATTACGACCTGAAGAAGCGCTTCGACTTCAAACAGATAAAGATCATCAGGGAGTATGCTCCCGGGTTGCCTCCGGTGCCGTGCAGGCCGATGGAGATCGAACAGGTCATCCTGAACCTTTTGCGTAACGCCGCCCAGGCAATGATGGGCGGAAAGCAGGCCGGCCGGGAGCCGGAGATACGGCTGCGGACGATGCTGGAAGGAGACATGGTCCGCATCGAGGTGGCCGACAACGGCCCGGGCATGGACGAGGCCACCAGGAAGCGGGTCTTCGAGCCCTTCTTCACCACCAAACCCGTGGGGATCGGCACCGGCCTTGGTCTCTCGGTGTCCTACTTCATCGTCACCAGCAACCACTCCGGCCAGTTCAGCGTGGAATCCGCGCCGGACAAGGGGGCCACCTTCATCATCAGGCTGCCCGCCGGGGGCGTTCCGGCGTGACTGGTCCGAGCGCGGATAGTGCGGCCTGGCATGATTGACGCGCACCCGGAGGGCGTGCAACGGGGCGCGGGAAACACTGGCTGCCCGGTGACGATCCGGGCGGCCTGGCAATTGTTGAAGTTGCACTTGAGGTTTGAGCCAGGAGCGAGGCCGCCTCGACGTCATGCCAGGAGCGAGCCGGCCTCCCGCATGAGCTGCGCGATGGCCAGCCCCTGCGGGCAGGCCTTCTCGGCCAGCGAGTAATCCACTCCGGCTATCCTGGCCCGAACCTCCTCGGGCAGGGACGCGAACGCCTCGCGTGCCAGATCCTTGTCGCCGTAGTCGCGGTAGTACATGAGGCAGCGCATCACGTCGCTCACCGGGACCAGTCCGCCAACGGCCCCCTGGCAGATGCTGCCGCACCCGGCGCAGTAGTCGCGCTTCGTGGCCTCGGCGAGCTTCGTGAACACGTCCACGTCCTCGCGGGCGAGCGACGTCCTGTCCCTGACGCTGGCCACGTTGGCCGAGAGGATTGTCAGGTTGGGCATCTGGGAGCAGATGCTCGCGATGTTGGGCTCCTCCCAGACGGCCTTGAGCTTGGCCTGCTTGTCGGTGAAGCCTTTCTCCAGGAAACGTCCGGCCATCTTGAGTTCGGCCTCGGAGTCGGACTTCACCGGCCCGCCGCCCTGTGTCTTCATGGCCACGACGCCGATTCCCGCCTTGACGCAGGCGTCAAGGGCCTCGCGCATCTTGGGGGTGTGCATGAGCCGGTAATTGTACGTCACCATTATGGAGTCTATCCAGTCCAGCCTGGCCGCGCCCAGCATGCAGTCTTCCATGTTGGTGTGGGTGCTGAAGCCGAAGAACTTCATCTTGCCTGCCTTCTTCATCTGGGCCGCCCAGTCCTTGTAGGGGGTCATCTCGTCCACGCTTGATATGGCGTGGACGAAGAAGAGGTCCACGTAATCCGTCTGGAGGCGTTTGAGGGCTCCCTCCAGGCGGGCGGTGTGGTCGCTGCCGCCGCCCTTGTGGGTGAACTTGGTCACCAGGAAGATGTCCTTGCGCGCGCCGGGGTTGCGGCTGAAGTAGCGGCCGAAGCCCTCCTCGGAGAGCCCGTTGCCGTAGGCCTCGGCGGTGTCCCAGTAGGTGACGCCCCAGGCGTGGGCCTGCTTGAGCAGGAGCTGGTTGTTGATGGTGTCGAACATGCCGCCAAGCCCCAGCACCGACACCTCGACGCCGGTTTTTCCGAGCTTCCGCTTCGGCATGGCCACTTGCGGCGGGGCCGCGTCCTGGGCGGCCATGGCGGCCGCCGGCGCCAGACCAGCCGCCATGCCGGATACGCCGGCTGCCTTGAGGAAGTCCCTGCGCGACAATCCTGCCTTGTGGCTTTCGTTGCTCATGAAAGGCCCTCCCTGGCGCGCCCGCTCAGATGGTCATGCGTCCCAGGCGGGTGCGAGTTTCGTTTTCACTGTATACGCGGATGGCGCGAAGCCCGGACACCGGGCACTCGTGTTCGCACATGCCGCAGCCGATGCAGCGCGACGGGTCCACGAAGGGGCGCTGCAATTTCACGACTATCTCGACGCGGTCTCCGGCGGCAACGTCCGGCCTGCCCGAGGGCTGCCGGTCCAGGATGAGCCTGGCCCCGTCGCGACCCAGGATGCGCCTGGGAGGGGCGGCCGGGCTGGACGCGGGGCGTACGGCGTAGTCGCCGCTGCCCAGATTGACCGGAAGGGCCGGGATGGCGGCGAGGTCGATGGAGCCGGGCAGCACGCGGACCACGCCCAACCGGCCGTCGCGCACGGGCTCGAAGACCGTGCGCGTGAAGATGGCCTTGGGGCTCACCGGGCAGAGCTCCTGGCAGACGATGCAAGGCCGGTCCATCACCCAGGGCAGACAGCGCGAGCGGTCCACGAAGGCCGTGCCCAGGCGCACCGGCCCGGCCTCGGCGAACGGGCCCACGCCGTGCTTCTCCTCCAGGCTCAATGGGCGGATGGCCGCCGTGGGGCAGACCTGTCCGCAGGCGATGCAGTTGGGCTGGCAGCCGCTTCGGCCGATGCGGAAGTTCAGGGCCGGTGTCCATAGCCCCTGCACGCCCGCTTCGAAGAGCGAGGGCTGGATGATGTTGGACGGGCAGGCCCGCATGCACTGGCCGCATCGGATGCAGCGCGTGAGGAAGCGCTCCTCGTCCAGCGAGCCGGGCGGACGGATGAGCAGGGCGCTGCGGTTGCTTCCGGCCAGCGCGCCCACGCCCCAAAGGGGGGCGGCGAAGGCTCCGGCGGCGAGGGCCACGACGGCCCCGCGCCGGGAAATGTCCGGCAGGGGCGTCTCGCCCGCCGCCGAAGGCGCGGTGCCGTAGCCCATCCTTCCTGACGGGCAGCGGTCCAGGCAGTTGCAGCAGAGCACGCATTCCCCGTGGATGATCTCGCCGGACGGGCGGCAGCCGCCTTCGCAGTATTCCTCGCACATCCGGCAGTCGCCGCATTTGCCGGGATCGGACTTTCCGACGCGCCATGGAGCGTAGCGCGCCGTCAGGGCGAACAGCGCCCCGAGCGGGCACAGGAATCTGCAGAAGAATCGCGGCCTGACCAGATTGAGCCCAAGGACGGCCCAGAGCACCGCCCCGATAAGCCAGGCCGATTCGTAGGCGCGGGGCTCATCGCTCAGCACCGTATGCCCCGCGTCGGCCAGGGGGAGGAGGGTGAGATTGACCGAACGGTGGAGCAGGGGGAGCGGGTCGAGAAGCCCGGTCTGCACGGAGCCCGACGCGGCGCAGGCCAGGAAGAACGCCAGTATGAGATATTTGATGCTTTGCTGGGAGCCGTGGGCGTTGGCCTGGACGCGATCCATCCTGTCGAGCGTCCGCCGGGAAGCCCAGCCCGTGAGGTGGTTGAGCGTTCCCATGGGGCAGACGAAGCCGCAGAAGAAACGGCCCAGCGCCGCCGTGAGGACCACCACGGCCAGGGACCAGAGCATGTTCGAATAGAGCGTGCCCGTGGCCAGCGCCGTCGACAGGGCCGTGAGCGGGTCCAGGCTCAAGAACCAGTTGATGGGCCAGCCGCGCATCTGCCACCAAGCCGGTCCCACGGTTGCAGCCACGCAGAACCACATGAATAGCAGCAGGAAGAATCCCTGGCTTAAGCGCCGGACGGTCACGATGCGCACGGGTCAGGCCCCCGCTTCCAGGCGGACGGGGTTCAGCGACTCGTAGTCCGCCGTGCCCGCCCCGGCGGCCTGGGCCATGCGGATGTAGGGGATGTCTTCCAGGCCGCGGTCCAGCAGTTGCGCTCCGAACGCGTCTCCCGCCACCGGGTCCGTGGTGACGATGAGCGTGCCCGTGGCCTTGAGGTCCGAAAGCGAACCGCCTGTGGGGCCGTTCATCATCATGGACACCGTGCCGTCCAGCACGGAGAGGGTGGGCCGCAGCAGGAGCGAAAGCTCGGTGATGATGCCGTTGATGTCCTGATGAAAGACGTTTCGCCTCCCTCCGAGCAGCCCGTACATGTTCTTGAGCAGCATGGAGGCCCCGGCGCGGGCGTGGTCCTTGACGGGGGCCAGGGCGATGACCTTGGTGACGCCCTTGAACGCCCCGGCCAGCACGGGCCAGTCCCGTATGAGCCGCGCCCCCGGCAGGGTGGCGGGCGCGAACAGCCCGGCACGGGGTATGACGACCGACGCTCCGGCCGACCTGGCCGCCCCGGCCAGGCCGGTTATCTCGAAGCAGCTCTCCGGGTTGTTGATGGGGTTGTCCGTGATCCTGACACCCGACGCCCCGGCCTTCATGCAGGCCCCGGCCACGGCGGCCAGAAGCTCCGGGTGCGTGGTGGCCCCGAGCGACGCGGGGGATGCGAAGGCGGCGTTGACCTTGACGAGGACGTTGTCGCCCTTCTTGATGAAGGCCTCGATGCCGCCCAGGGCGCGTACGCCCGCCTCGAACATGGCCGCTCGGTCCGTGCCCCGGACCACGGCCATGCGGCCGAGATTGCCGCCGGACTCCTTTACCGCGAAGTTGCCCAGGCCGGGCAGGGCTTTCTGCTCGGGCATGGGCGGCGGCCCCTGTCCGTCGTACAGCGCGATGCCAAGGCCGCAGGCCCCCGCGGCCACGACGGAGGCCTTGGCCGCGCGGGCGAGGAAGTCCCGGCGTTTCATGGATTTCAGCCCGGTTCCGTCGCGGTTCCCGTCTTGCCCGCTCACCGTTTGTCTCCTCCGATGGAGGCGTCCAGCCCGGCCGCCAGCTTCAGGGCCGTGGCCATGTCCGCCGCGTCGTGAACGCCCGTGAAGACCCTGCCCTTGGCCATGATCACCTGGACCATGGTGTCGAAAGACATGACCATGGCTCCTTCGGGAGCGCCATCGGCCCTCACGCGCCTGAAGCCGTTGGCGGCCAGGAAGGCAGCGTAGGCGTCGGCCTGGGCCTTCGCCTCCTCAGGGGTGGCCCGGACCGCAAGGAAAGCCCCGGCCACCGCGCCGTCAACGTCGTAATCGCCCGTGTAGACGTTCTCCAGCCCCTGCATGCCAAGCGCGTCGGAGACAGCCAGCCGTACCGTGTCCGTCTTCAGTCCCTTGGCCGGGAAGAGATCAGAATCGGAGCTGGCGGCGGCATCCACTGGCAAGGAGTTCAGAATCGCCTGGGCCATGGACTCCAGGGCCGGTCTCAGCTCCGGCGAGGCTTTGTCGGCAATCAACTCCAGGTAGAACCTGCCGCTGGTGAGGAACACGGCGTTCTCCGTGGCGTAGGAATTGGGCGAAAGCGAGAGCTGGTCCGCCCCTGGACGGCGCTGGCCGCTGAACACGGCGAACGCGTCCTTCGGGGACTCCATGGCGTACAGGAAAATCTCGACCCTCGCCCCCCCCGCGTCCCCGGCGGCGAACGAGCCGCAGGACATCTCCTGGAATCCGGAGGCCAGATAGAGCTCGGCCTTGCCGTCGATCTTGTCCGAGAGCGTCTCCGGGCCGTAGCTCTCCACCGGCGACAGGGCGGAGTAGCCTGTCAGGCCGGTGAGGTGAGCGGCCGTGACCGAGGCCTCCTGCCGCTGTCCCGTAACGATGCGCCCCGCCCCCTTGGGGTGGTTCATGGCCACGATGACCGCCGGATTGAACCTGGACTGGCTGACAAGGACCCACACGGCAACCGCCGCGAGGGCCGCCAGCACGGCGTAGCCGGTGAGCCTCTCGCTCGTGTCCGGACGGGAACGCGCCTTGGCCATGATCGTCTCCAGTTGCGGACGCGGGGGCGTCAGTTGGAAAGCCTGACGCCCTGCTTGAGATCATAGCACGGCTTGAAGGCCATGTCCTGGGTCAGAACCGCTTCCGGGGGCTTGCCGCAGAAGAGTTCGCCGTCCTTAATTATGAAGCGCAACTCGCCGCTGACCTTCATCCCCTCGTCCACCGCCTTTTCAAGGCGGTCCCTTGTTGCGCCGTATTCGCCTTCGGCCTTGTTCTTGTGGAACTGTTTGCGCCACTCGATCCACTGCTTTGGCGTCATGGCGCTCTGGTCCACGAAGACGTAGTAGGTCACGCCCCCGGGGCAGTCCTCTTCCAGATAAAGCGTGTACTCCAGGGGGCTGCCGGACTCGGAGGGTCTGGCGATGCGGGCCTTTTCCCCCTGCTCCATGAGCCAGGACACGGCGCATTTTCTGGAGGAGACGAAATCCTTGACAGTGCCGAACAGAAGCGAAGGCTCCATTTCGTCGGCCAGGAAGTTGCCGGAGAGGAAGGCTTCCGGCGGGGTGTAGGGGACGAGGGAATTGGCCTCGCGAAGGCTTGCGGCCTTTTCGGATGAGGCCCGGGCGCCGAGGGCGCAAACCAGGACAAGAAGGCTCCCAAGGATCAGGGCTGCGCGGAGCATTGGCCCCCTCCTTCGATCACGCGGTTTGAGAGGCTCTTACCAGAAGTGATATTTTATCCTCGAGAGGACGGTCAAGCGGCAAAATCCGGAGGTTTTTTCTATGGTATCGTCGCCGGTAGATGAATATCCCCATTGACGGCTTGGGATGCCACTGTGTGCGGTGTGCATTGGATCGCAAGATTGCCTCAGTCATGTGGAGTTGTTCGACAATAACATTGTGTGACTGCCTAATGATGCTAACAGGACAAATGTGTTGATATTTTTGGTGGCCCAATATAATTCAATGTTGACGAGAGCCTGTGTAGCCGTTTGACCATCAAGGTGCTGGAGCGCATGCGCTTCTCTGGGCCGCACGGGTGTCAACATGATATACATACCAATCATTGCGGCGATAGCCGTTACGTTGCTGGTTGTTTTGCATTCGTCTGAAAAGCATCCGTCTTCTCTCAAGAAGTTCGATTTCGATGGCGCCAAGCAGGGGGAGAAGGAGAAACGGGGGCCGATGTTGTGACGAGCGGGCCTTTGAGACTCGCGGCATTGACGGCCGCCTTGTTCGCCGCACTGTTGCTGGCTTTGTCGCCATTGGCGGACGCAGCCTTCGCAAAAGGAAAGGCGTATCGGGACGCTGCCAAGGCCGGTCCCGCCGTAAAGAAAACCTCGCGTTCCGGGAAAAGCGCGGACAAGCGGGTTGTCAAACGCCAGAAGGCTAAGATTCGCAAGGACAGGCCCGCCAAGCCGCTCTTCGCCTCCAAAAAAGTCATTGCGGTCAAGAAATCCGGAAATAAGGGAGCGCGTTTTGTTAAGCGGCCAACGGGTGGCGCGTCCGTCGCGGCCAGGCAACGTGAAAAGGCCGTCTCCAAGGCAAGGCCTGGGCCAAAGGATGCGAATGCCTCCATCAGGGCAACGGGCAAGCATTCATCCAGATCCACTTCCGCCAGGATGACGGCTGCGTCAAAATGGACAACTAATGCCGCCTCTGCAAAGGCCAGGCGTACGGTCTCCCGCGCCAAGGACAGCGGAGGGAGGATCGCCTCCGCCAAGACGCGGGAATCCGCCAGGATTGCCGTGAAATCCAAGCGGGCCTCGCCCGGCAAGGCCGTGTCCGTCTCATCATCCAAGGCCAATCACAAGGTTGCCAGGACGGCCAGGGGCTCGAAGCGTCCTCCCGCGCCTCTCGTGCTGATCGATCCGGGCCACGGCGGCCACGATCCGGGGGCCATGGCCTCGGGGCTTGCCGAGAAGAACGTCACCCTGAGCGTGGCCCGGCATCTCGCCAAGCGGCTGGTCAAGGCCGGTTTCAGGGTCAAGCTCACCCGCTCATCGGACCGGGCGGTCACTCCTCTCGCCCGGCTGCGCATGGCCTCCCGTCTCAAGCCCGCGCTTTTCGTCTCGTTGCATTGCAATTCCGCGCCATCGTCCCGGGAGCGGGGGCTTGAGACCTTCGCGTACCTGCCCAAGAGGCGTCACGAGGGCAGGGGCTCGGTGGTGCCCATGGAAGAGGTCGCGGTGAGGAGCGACTCGTCGGTCCAGGCCAAGTCCATTCACGACCGCCTGACCAGGGCCGTCCGGAACAGGGGGGTGGCGGACAACGGCGTGCGTTTGGGGAGGTTCGCCGTTCTTTCCCCCAAACCCTGGCCGTCGATCCTTATCGAGATGGGCTATCTGACCAATAAATATGACGCCAAACGGCTCGCATCGAAAAAATTCCGGGCATGGTTCGCCGGGAGGCTCGCTTACGTGCTGGCGGATCACCTCAAACAGAGGGGCACGCTCCTTGCCTCGGCCAAGGATGACGCGGAAGAGCGTGGTGGACGGCGCACTTCCGTGAAGGCTTCTCCGGCATCCTGAGCCCCTCCCTAGCCCTCAGGGCGCGGGAGGCGTCCCATCGCAAGGGGCGTCATCCCAGGGAGGCCCCATCTTCTCCATCTGGGTGAGGTAGAAATCGCCTTGGCGGGTGGGGAAGTCGCCGAGCCGCTTCGAGAATGCGGCCATCAGGAAGGAATCCACCCAATGGAAGATGTCGAACCTGCGGACGATGTCCCGCATGGCGCGCATGTTCCGCCTGCGCTCCTGGACGGAGGATTCCATGGCCGAGCGCATTGCGCGCGCCATCCCCTGGGCGTCGAACGGGTTGACCATGAGCGCATGGCGATGGAACTCCATTGCCGCCCCGGCGAATTCGCTCAGGCAGAGCACGCCCTTCTCCTGAACGTTGCAGGCCACGTACTCCTTGGCCACCAGATTCATGCCGTCCCGAAGCGAGGAGACCACGGTCATGTCCGCGGCCTGATAGTAGCTCACCAGCTCCTCGCGGGGCAGGTTCCGGTACGTGTAGTGCACGGGGGTCCAGCCCGGGGTTGCGTGCCGGCCGTTTATTTCCCCCACCATCCCTTCAACGCGGTTTTTCATCTCCTGGTACATGGGCACGTCCTCGCGGCTGGGCACCATGACCTGGACGAAACACACCTTCTCCCTCAGTTCGGGCGATTCGTTGAGCAGGTGGCTGAAGGCGTCCAGGCGTTCCGGAATGCCTTTCGAGTAGTCCAGCCTGTCCGCGCCGAAGATGAGGTAGCGGTTGTGGAACGCCTTCCGGATGCCTGCCGCGTGGTCTTTGGACTCCGGCTGCGAGGCGGCGTTGACGAAGGAGCGGAAGTCGATGCTTATGGGGAAGCTGCCTATCCTGGTCTGCTTTCCTCCCGCCGAGACCGACACCACTTGGCCGCGTCCACGCTTGACCGCCTTGGGGTAGATGCGCTTGACGGCCTCGAAGAAGTTCACCCTGTCGCGCATGGTCTGGAAGCCGAGCAGGTCGAACTCCAGCAGAGCGTCCACCACCTCGCGCCGCCAGGGGAGTTTCAGGAAGATGTCCGCCGGAGGGAAGGGGATGTGCAGGAAGAAACCCATGGGAAGCTTGAGCCCCATGCCCTTCACCTGGGCCGCCATGAGCATGAGGTGGTAGTCGTGGACCCAGATGAAATCATCGGCGTCGCATGCCTTGGCGACGATCTCGCTGAACTTCCGGTTCGCGCGCTGGAAGGAGTCCCAGTAGGAAGGCAGGAAGTTGCATGGCATGAGGAACTCATGGAACAGGGGCCAGATGATCTCGTTGGAGAAACCCTGGTAGAATCCGGCCACGTCCGCCCCGTCCAGCTCGACCGGACCGAGAAGGTATCCGGCCTCCTTAGAGAATTCCCGGCACAGCCTGGCCATCCCCTTCTCCACCGCGCCCGGCCAGCCTATCCAGAGACCGCCCCTGTCGCGCAGCACAGGAGCCATGGCAGTGACCAGGCCCCCGGCGCCCTGCTTGAGCGTGAGGGCGCCGTCCTCGCGAGTCACGCTGATGGGCAGCCGGTTGGAGACAACTATGAGTCGTTTATCCTTGTGACTTTCCATTTCATCTCCCTTTGGCAGGGCCGTCGTCTGGCGCGAAGGCCTCCAGGAATCGGACCAGTTCTTCCGGAGGCGTGATGCGATACGCCGCCGCGGTGGGCCTGGGTTCTGCGCGGACCAGCACTCCCACGCCGCGATCCCCGAGAGCCTTGAAGGCGTCCTCGTCGGTGGCGTCGTCGCCGAGGTAGAAAATCACGGCATCCGGGTTTTCACGGGCGAGCATCCGTATGGCGGCTCCCTTGCCCAGGCCGGGCGGCCTGAGTTCGATTCCGCCGTCAAACGCATGCAATTCCAGCCTGCTTTCCCGGGCTAGCGACTCCCAGAAGGGCTTGACCACCGTTTCGAGGAAGGCGCGGTGCTCCGGGCTCGCACCACGCCAGTGAAGGGCCACGGAACAAGGTTTGGGCTCCACGGCGGACGCATCGGCCACTGACCCCCGGGCTGTCGAAAGCGCCGCCAGTTGGACCGGGTCCAGCGGGGCCGTCCACAGCCTCCCGCCGGGCATCAGGCGCTGCATGCCGTGGCAACCCCAGATTTCGGGCGGAGGCGAGACGCCCAGCAACATGGAGACGCTGCCGCACTCGCGCCCGCTCACTATCAGGAACCGGCCGGGGCCACTGGTGGGCAGGCGGAGCAGAATCTCCTGAGCCTGCTCGTAGGGATATGCCTGATCGCGTTCGGTACGAAAAGGCGCTAAGGTGCCGTCGTAATCCAGGGCCAGGATCCACGGACGGCCCAGACTCGTGGCCTCAATCACGGCGGGAGACCGGAGAAGAGGGGCGATGCCGGGAAGACCGGGTCTCATGAGCGTATCTCCCGCCGAAGGGGAGGCATGTCCGGAAACGTTGCAACCATGCACGGCGCGGTGAATACGGTTGTATCTCGTTTGTTCATCATTTTGCATGTTTGAAAGTCCATGGGACTTCCATTATGAGGAAGAGGCGAAGGCCGGAGGAAATGCCCCGTGAGAGTGAAAACCGGATAATGATGCTATGCCGGGTTGACCATTTCAAAAAAGTAATACAAAAGAAGGGGCCAGACGTCAAGACCCGTTGCTTTGCACGGGTTCTCCCAAGCGTTGCGGCCCTTTGATTCCTGGTCGCCCTGAAACACTTTAGCCGAAAGGACACAAAACCCGGCTTGACTTGGAATGGCTTGTGGAATTTCTAATTCCGTGACCGTTTTGTGGGGCCCCATTCTTTTGCAGGTTGCTTATCCAAATGACAAAGTCGTTATATGATGTGATACGGGATATGGTGCTCACTGCTCCAAAGCCTGCAAAGGCCTTGGCGGAAGAGCTTGGCAAACCTTATTCGACCTTCATGCGCGAAATCAACGCGGGAGACACGGGGGCGAAACTGGGGGTGGAAACCCTTGTCCCATTGATGCAGGCTTGCGAGTCAATCATGCCCCTGCGTTACCTGGCTTCCCGCATGAATTGCCGCGTTGTCTCCATGCGCGAGGTGGTGCCCGACAAACCCACCCTTCTGGAGGAATTGCTGGACACCTACCCCATGCTCTCCGAATACCATCGTGCCATTCTTGAAAAGCAACCAATGGAAGAGGTCGCGGAACTGAGGGAACGGGTCATCCGTCATGTTCAGGAAGACTTCGTGGCCTACGTAGCCTCCAGGAACGTCTCCACTGAATCCTCGGAGGGATAGGCGGAGGTTTCTTTGCCATATGGCGGCTAACAGCGCTGGTGCTTGGCGGGCATGTCCGTTGCCGACATTTTCGCTCATCTCAAGGTGTGGCGCGTGCATAGCTCCCCGTTGATCTGTGTATGCGTGCCCCCACTTTGCCCCCATCCCCGTTTGTAGCGAACTGACGCGGGACCATCGTCCACGAGGGCGCCGCATGATGCCGGCGCGCTCTCCATGTTATCGTCACTTTCCCGGCATCCCCCCGACATTCCTCCCGTGCATGCTTCAACGCGTCCACGGCTGCAAGCCGTGCTTACCGGACATCAGCAGGAGGAAGGATCATGACCGCTCGCGAAGAGTTCATTCATACTTGCATCACCATTGGCTTGAGTCTTGCCTTGTACGGCATCGTGTTTCTGTATCGCATGGAGATCATTGCCCGCTAACATCCCAGGCCTGGATGCGTTCCGTGGATTCCACGCCGCCCCAACGCAACCCGTCTGCCATCCCCCCGAAAAAGTTCCGGCGTCTTTATAAAAGGTTGGCTTCTCCCTGCGCCGGACAGTCCGCGTCCACCCCGGTTCAGGGGTAATGCAAACGGCTCGCCGGACGATAGGCATTGTGAAAACACGCCGCCACACATCGTCCAGGAGGAGGCAATGCCGGACTATCTCACCCACAAGGACATCGAACCGATTCTGAGCCGAAAGAGCTACCCTTGCAGTTACGAGGAGGCCGCGGCCAAACGGTGCGCTCCCCTCGCGATGGCCATCGCCATCGACTTCAGGGAGACAGACGACTGGGACATGATCAAGGGGGTGTTCAGGCGCTTTGTCCGCAAGCTGTCCTTCGGGGCGGGAGAAGACCCGGCGCGGTCTTTCAGGACCCAGGACGCGGGTTGACCCTTGGATGAACAGGCACGTCCAGACGTGCGCCGAGTGCGGGAAACGAAAGAAGCCCTTCGGCGGAATGCGCCGAAGGGCTTGATTTTCGTGGTAGCGAGGGAGGGAATTGAACCCCCGACACTGCGGATATGAGCCGCATGCTCTAACCGACTGAGCTACCTCGCCACGTTTGTTGCCTCGCGGCAGGACGGGCTAAGTACACATTCCCCATCTGCTTGGCAAGCCCTTTTTCGGTCTTTTTTCAGCTGGGCCACCAGAAAAACACGGCGGCCGCCAAAAGCAGGCGGTAGAGGGCGAAGGGCCGTAGTGTCATGCGGCTTACCAGCCCGATGAACCACTTGATGGCCATCCACGCCGAGAAGAAGGCCACCACGAAGCCCACTGCCAGGAACTGAAGGTCCGCGGCGTTGAACTCGGCCCAGCTTTTGTAAATCTCGTAACTGGTGGCGGCCACCATGATGGGCACGGCCGCGATGAACGAATACTCGGCCGCGAGCTTGCGCCGCGCGCCCAGTATCATGGCGCCGAGGATGGTCGCGGCCGAACGCGAGAAACCCGGCCACAGCGACAGGCACTGGAACAAGCCTATTCCAAGGGCCAGTGCCGGGGAGATGTCGTCAAGGTCGTGGTATTTGTCGTGCGCCGTCCGCTTGCTCTCAACTATCAATATCATGGCCGAGCCCGCAACCAGCGCCAGTCCCACGGATATGGGGTCGAACAGGTGGGACTTGATGGCCGTGCGCGCGAAAAGGCCCAGAATGGCGGCAGGCAGGCAGGTGAGGAAGAGCAGGGTGATGCCCCTCCTCCCCGCGAAGCGCTGCCTGGGCTTGGGGACGGCCAGCGACCAGAAGCGGTCGCGGTACATGACCACCACCGAGAGAATGGCTCCGAGCTGGATGATGATGTCGTAGGAGGCGGCCTTGTCCCCGGTGTGGCCGAGCAACTGCCCCGCCAGAATGAGATGGCCCGTGGAGGAGACGGGGAGAAATTCGGTGAGACCCTCCACGATGCCGAGTATTATTGTGCTGAGCCAGGGGTCCATTGGCAGGTCCTTTACTGGAGGTGTTCGCGAGGCCGGGATGGGGACCGGCGGCAAGCGGCCGGGGTACGACACTCCAATGATACTTGCAAGCCCTTGAGGGTTACGATACGTTCACCATTGACTCATTGAAATGATAAGTATTGGGAGTGAAGCATCATGTCCACCGTCATGCCGCAGTCTGAACTTCTTCGCAAAGCCGTCAACTGGATTGCGGAGAACATGGCCGATACCGGAAAGCCCTTGTCCAAAGTGCTGGAGGACGCGGGAATGCGTTTCAACCTGAGCCCCAAGGACCATGATTTCCTGAAAGAGTTCTTCGCCAACCCCGACAACGCGAAGTAGGGGGCGGATCAACGCCCCGGCTAGCCTGGAGGGTTCGGCCGGGCTCGATTCACTGATTCTCGGGAGCCTGTTAGCCGCAGGGTGTCCTCTCCCGGGTTCTCCGGCGCGCGGCTGGGGAAGGCGGCCGGTTGACCCTGGTCCGGAATTTCCGTTCCGGGGTGCTCCGGCGAGGCCGAGCCGGAACACCCCGGGACGGAAATGCCCAGAGGGAATTTTCCGGTGATCGATGCGAAGCGAAAGGGGGTTCCAAAGAGACATTGTCCCTTTGGCCGCCGGAGGCGTCTTAATCCTCTTCCGTCTCCGTCTCCCCCTGCTCCAGCTGGATGGCCCCGCCGATGCCCAGCGCGCCGTCGATGCGCTCCCAGAGTTCGTCGAATCCCGCGCCCGTGACGGACGAGAACAGCACCGGGGGCTCGCCGCCCAAAAGCGACGCCCAGCGCTTCTTCTGGGCCTGGCGCTCGTTCTGCTTGCACTTGTCCACCTTGGTCAGCACGCCGATGACGCGTACGTCCGAGGCGCGAAGCCAGGCGACCATGTCCAGGTCGCTCTCCTGGGGCGTTAGGCGGCAGTCGATGAGCACGGCCACGGCCCTGAGCCACGGGTTGCCGGTCAGGTAGCGCTCGATGAGCTTGGCCCATTTGGCGCGCTCCTCCTTGGATCTCCTGGCGTATCCGTATCCGGGCAGGTCCACCAGGAAGCCGGGTCCGGGCTCGATGCGATAGAGGTTGATGCTCTGTGTCTTGCCCGGGGTGGAGCTGGTCTTGGCCAGCTGCCTGCGTCCGGCCAGGCGGTTGAGCATGGAGGATTTGCCCACGTTGGAGCGTCCGGCCAGGGCCACCTGCGGGGCCTCGGGGACGATGAGGTCGCTCTGGCCGTAAATGGTCTTTTCCAGATGAAGTGTCTTGCGCATGCTGTTTGGTTCCGTATAAATGTGAACGGGCGCAGGATACAGCGTATCCAGGCGAAAGCAAGCGAGGGGAGCATATGACGAACTGCCGCATTCTGGTGCTGAACGGCCCCAACCTGGGCCATATCGGCCAGCGCCAGCCGGAGATTTACGGTTCGAGGGGCATGGACGCCTTGCCGGTGATGGTCGAGGATATCCTCGGGCAGGAGGCGGCTTCGCGCATCGAGCTGGCCACCTTCCAGGCCAACGGCGAGGGGCAGCTCATCGACCGGCTGGAAGAGGCCTGGCGCGACAAGATGGACGGCGTGGCCTTCAACGCCGGGGCCTACACCCACTCAAGCCTCGCCCTGTCGGACTGCCTGGCCTGGATAGGCATCCCCTGCGTGGAGGTGCACCTTTCCAACATTTTCGCCCGCACCGACCAGCCTCTGCGGCAGCAGAGCCTGATCGGCCGCAGCTGCATCGGGGTGATTGCGGGTTTCGGCATGATGAGCTATGCCCTTGCGGTTTGCGCCCTGTGGCAGCACTGGCTCAAGAAGAATATTTGATTTTCAAGGAGATACAATGCTTTCAACCACTGATTTCCGTCGCGGCCTCAAGATCGAGCTGGACAACATCCCCTACGAAATCGTCGATTTCCAGCACGTGAAACCCGGCAAAGGCGGCGCGTTCGTGCGCACCAAGCTGCGCAACATGCTCAACGGCCGCACCGTGGAGAACACCTTCCGCTCCGGCGAGAAGATGGAAAAGCCCGACATGGAAACCAGGAATATGCAGTACCTCTACAAGGACGCCTCCGGCTTCGTCTTCATGGACATGGAGAGCTACGAGCAGTTCTCCGTGGAAGAGGACGTCCTGGGCCAGAAGGGCGGCTTCCTGGTGGACGGCATGGAGCTGACCATGCTCATGTACAGGGGCAAGGCCCTGGACGTGGACCTGCCCGCATCGGTGGTGCTGGAAGTGACCCACACCGAGCCCGGCCTGAAGGGCGACACGGTCAGCGGCGCGACCAAGCCCGCCACCCTCTCCACCGGCGTCACCGTCCAGGTTCCGCTGTTCGTCAACGAGGGCGAGAAGATCAAGGTGGACACCCGCTCCGGCGAATACCTTGGCCGGGTGTAGCTCTCTTTCGTTCCCGAAGCGGCCGCGGGTCTCATAGTCCCCGCGGCCTTTTCTTATGCGGCCTCCCGCCACGGTGCCGCGCATGGGATTTGTCCTTTTCTCATTCACTTCCTGAGCGCCAGGCAACGATCCGGTACGGGGAGTGCCCTCCATTTCCTTTTGGCGCGACCCGATGGCGAAGCGGCTTTCAAAGACGTCCTTTTTCGAGTATCGCTCTTGGCGGGAACAGGCATGGCAGACGATCAGCAGCAACAGACCGAACGCGCGCGCATCAAAGAGGAGCTGGCCGGAGTCACGCTCCTCTTCGTGGCCGCCTTCATCGCCGTCGCTCTGTATTCCCATGATCCGCGAGACCCCGTCCCCCTGCTCCAGACGGCAGGGAACAGGGCAGAAGCAGTCAACAAACTCGGGCTGGCCGGCTCCTTCCTGTCCGGGGTCGCCCGCGAATTCTTCGGGCTGGCATCCTGGTTCATCCCGGCTCTCCTGACGTGGTCCGGCATCAGGAAGCTCTTCCCTCTTCTTGGGATCTCCCGCAGACACTGGATAGGGCTGTCCGGCCTGTTCCTGGTGGCGCTTTTGGCACTGGGCTCGGACTGGCTGGCGCCGTTTACCGGCGCCGCAGGCAGGGCCACGGGCGGCCTCGTGGGGGGCGGCCTGTACCGCATGGGCGCGCGCCTCATCCATCCGGTGGGAATGTATCTGCTCGTCACCTTCCTGGCTGTCGTGTCCGTGCAGCTTTTCCTGGGCATATCCTGGGAGGAGCAGCGCCTGAAGGCGAGGAACGCCCTGGCCTCCATGTGGAGCGTGATCGGGCCTCCCGTCATGCGGTTCCTGTTCGGTCCCGGCAGGGCGGGGCAGGTCGTGGGCCAGCACGAGGAGCACGGCGACGCCGATCCGGACGAGGAACTTGTGGTCAAGCGCCCGGCCAAGGCGGACAATACCTCGCGCCCCAAAACCAGGCCGCGCCCCAAGCCGGCGCCCTCCGCGCCGTTGAAGCCCAGACCGGGCGGCCTTCCGCCGCTCGGGCTCCTGGCGGCGCCGCCCGCCCAGGCAGGAGGCCCCGGTGAGGACTTCCTGCGCTCCCAGGCGGCGAGCCTCATCACCTGCCTGGCCGACTTCGGCATCCAGGGCGAGGTGGTGCGCATCATGCCCGGACCTGTGGTCACCTCCTTCGAGATCAAGCCCGCGCCGGGCGTGAAGGTGAGCCGCATCGCAGGTCTCTCCAACGACATCGCCCTTGCCATGAAGGCCCTGGCCGTGCGCATCGAGGCCCCCATCCCCGGGCGCGACACGGTCGGCGTGGAATTGCCCAACGTCAAACGGCAGACCGTCTACCTGCGCGACGTGCTGGAGTCAGACGCCTTCAACGGCTCCCCCTCCAGGCTGACGCTCTCCGTGGGCAAGGACATTCAGGGCCGTCCGTTCACCGCCGACCTGGCCCGCATGCCCCACCTGCTGGTGGCGGGCGCCACTGGAAGCGGCAAGAGCGTGTGCATCAACGGCATCCTGCTTTCCATCCTCTACAAGGCCCAGCCCGAAGAGGTGAAGCTCCTGCTCATCGACCCCAAGCGCATCGAGCTGGCCATGTACGCGGACCTGCCGCACCTGGTGCATCCCGTGGTCACGGACATGGCCCTGGCCAAGTCCGCCCTGGACTGGTGCGTGGCCGAGATGGACCGCCGCTACGAGGCCATGGCCCGGCTGGGGGTGCGCAACATCGACGGCTACAACGAGAAGGCCGCCAAGCTGGCCGCCAACCCCGGCCCGGACGTGGAGGCGGTCGAGCATATGCCTTACCTCGTGCTCATCATCGACGAGCTGGCCGACCTCATGATGACCGCCGCCAAGGAAGTGGAAATCGCCATCGTGCGCCTGGCCCAGCTGGCCCGCGCCGCCGGAATACACATGATCCTGGCCACGCAGCGCCCAAGCGTGGACGTGGTAACGGGCCTCATCAAGGCCAACTTCCCCACGCGCATAGCCTTCCAGGTGACGAGCCGCCACGACTCCCGAACCATCCTGGACACCGTGGGCGCGGAACACCTGCTGGGCCGTGGCGACATGCTCTTCAAGCCAAGCGGAGCCAAGATGGTGCGCATGCACGGGGCCTTCGTCTCGGACGAGGAGAGCGCCCGCGTGGTGGAGTACTGGAAGGAGCGCCAGGCCCCGAGCTACCTCATGGACCTCTCCAACTGGAACGAGGAGAACGCAGGGGGGGAAGGCGGTTTCGGCGGTTCCGGAGACGGCGAATCGCTGTCCGATCCGGTCTATCCCCAGGCCTTGGAGTTCGTCATGGAGCAGGGCAAGGCCTCGATATCTCTCATACAGCGCCGCTTTCGCATCGGTTTCAACCGGGCCGCGCGCTTCATCGAGCAGATGGAGAGAGACGGCCTCCTGGGGCCAGCAGACGGAAGCAAGCCCAGGGTCGTTCTCAAGGGCAAGGACTAGGCCGGAATGCAGATAATTCGGGACGAAAGGGACATCCGCCTGGCGGCAGAATCCTTCATGCGGCACTTGAAGGATCACTGTTCGTCACACGGCGCCGGTGCAGAGGGGGAGGGCGAGGCGTTCGTCAACGCCCGTTTCGGCTTCTGGTTCTCCGCCCGGGAGACGGACGGTAGCCTCCGGGTCAGGTTCGGCATGGGCGAACCGCGCGGGGAAACGCTGCCGGAGCCGGTATGCGACATGCGCCTGCCCCTCGGCGGCTTCGAGCCCGGCGGCGAGGGCTTCTTCGTACGCTTCGGGGGCGACGTGCTGGCCGCCTTCTCAGCCAGGCCTGAAAGCGGCGGACAGGCGTTCGCCGCTCATCTCGAATTGCACGACTACGGCCCCACAATCCATTACGTGCCCGCTCCGGACGGTTCCCCGCTCAAGGCCGTGATCCTGGCCAGCACCTCCAGTCCGGACCCGGCCTTCGACGTCTTCCGCTTCGTGAGCGCCATGAACGACTTCAGGCAATGGAGCGCGCGGGGGCTCGTCCCCGGCGACGGCGCCCGGCCCGGCCCGTCCTGGCCGTCCGGAGGCGGGGAGGAGGGCGGCGGGCGCTCCCTCGCGGAAACGATCCTTGACGGAGTTCGCGAGCAGTTGGCCAAGCATCTCCATGCGCGGGACACCGGCTACGCCGTCGCCTCCCCGCCGCCCGGCGGGCTCGTGCTCCGCAACCGGGAAGGTTCGCCGGCGGCCGTCATCCAGGTGACTGACAGCCTCGCCCCCGAGACCCTCTATACGGCCATCGGCAAGCTCTTGCTCACGCGGGGAAATCCGCGCGCGGCCAAGTTCCTGGTGCTGCCCGGAACCCTCGGGCCGTTCTTCTCGCAGGCGCTCTTCAGGCACGACATCCAGGCCGTGCAATACAAACTCACGCGCGAGATGGCCGTTGTCCTCGACACGGACGAAATCTTCTCCGCCATCGACGCGCAGTAGAAAGAGGGATACATGTTCACTCGCATCACCACGGCGCTGCTCGCGGCGGCGCTCTTCACGGCCCAGGCCATGGCGGCCGACGTGGCCGCCATCTCGGACAAGGTTCAGAAGCGCTACCAGTCGCTGACGTCCTTCTCCGCCGAATTCAGCCAAGTGCTGGTCAACGCGGCCAGCAAGGAGCGCGAGACCCGTTCCGGGCGTCTGGTCTTCGCCCAGCCAGCCCTGATACACTGGGAGACGCTCAAGCCTGAGAAGGAACTCCTGGTGGTGGGCAAGGACGTGGTCTGGAACGTCTTCCCCGAGGAGAAGTCGGCCTACCGCTACACCGTGGAGGACGTGCTGGGCTCCAAGACCATGCTGCGCTTCCTCTCGGGCAAGGGCAACCTCAAGGAGGACTTCCACGTCCAGGAGGAGCCCGGCGCGCCTGACGGGCAGGTCCTTCTGAAGCTCGTGCCGCGCGAGGCAGAGCCCAGCCTGGTCATGGCCCACGCCTGGGTGGACCTCAAGACGGACATGCTCGCCCGTATCGTCATCGAGGACTTCTACGGGAACCTCAACGACGTGACGCTCTCGGGTGTCAAGCTCAACCCGTCCGTCTCCAGGGACCAGTTCCAGTACGCGCCGCCCAAGGATTACAACATCTTCGACAACTCGGGCATGCAAAGCGTCCCCAGGAAATAGCCTGCCAAAAGAAGGTATCAAGCGATGAAATGCACTTTGAAGGTCAATTCCAGCGTGCTGGGAATCGAGATGGACCTGGAACCCACGGACTACGGCTATTCGGTGGAGATCCTGCCCACCATCGACGGCAAGCCGGTGTTCAACCCGGCCCTGCACGTCACCGACGACTACTCCATAGCCCGCATGAACCTCTACGCCGACAGCGTTAAGTTCACCCTGGACGGGCTGGAGGCCATCAACACCGGCTTCGGAACCAGCCGCATCGACCTCATCGACCCGGACGGCAGCATCATCTTCAACCGCTACTTCGAGAAGCCGAACACGGTCTACGTGGACATCGAGTTCGACGTATGCTGCTTCTCGGACTCGCACTGCTTCTCCTCCGAGGCAATCTGCCTGAAGACGGACATGACCTTCGAGGACTACCGCGACTTCGTGAAGCAGTTCGCATCGCTGCTCGACAAGTTCCACGCCCCGGCGGACTACACGCACCAATAAGCCAAGGAGCAAGACCATGTCCGTGCATCCCCTGGCGGGAAAGCCCGCGCCGCGCTCCATGCTGGTGGACATCCCCAAGCTGGTCAGCGCCTATTACGCCATCTCGCCCGACCCGGCCGACCCGGCACAGGCCGTCTCCTTCGGCACCTCCGGACACCGGGGCTCGTCGCTCGCCGGAACCTTCAACCAGGACCACATCTGGGCCACCACCCAGGCCATATGCGACTATCGCGCGGCCAAGGGGACCACGGGGCCGCTCTACATCGGCATGGACACCCACGCCCTGTCCGCCTCGGCCATGATCTCCGCCCTGGAAGTGCTGGCCGCCAACGGCGTGGAGACCCTCATGAACTGGGAAGGCTACACGCCCACCCCGGTCATCTCCCACTCCATCCTGACCTACAACCGCGGCCGCAAGTCCGGGCTGGCCGACGGCATCGTCATCACGCCGTCGCACAACCCGCCCCAGGACGGCGGATTCAAGTACAACCCCCCCGAGGGCGGCCCCGCCGACACCGGCATCACCAGACAGGTTCAGGAGATGGCCAACGCCTACCTGGCCAGGAAGCTGGAGGGCGTCAGGCGCGTCCCCTTCGAGAAGGCCCTCAAGGCCTCCAACGTCCGGGCGCACGACTTCGTCACCCCCTACGTCTCCGACCTGGAGAACGTGGTGGACATCGCCGCCATCAGGAAAAGCGGCCTGCGCATCGGGGTGGATCCTCTGGGCGGCTCGGGCATCGCCTACTGGCGGCCCATGGCCGAGCGCTACGGATTGGACATCACCGTGGTCAACGACGCGGTGGACCCGACATTCTCCTTCATGACTGTTGACCGCGACGGCAAGATCCGCATGGACTGCTCCTCGCCCTACGCCATGGCAGGGCTCATAAGCCACAAGGACTCCTACGACGTGGCCTTCGGCAACGACCCGGACTACGACCGCCACGGCATCGTCACCCCCTCCGGCGGGCTTATGAACCCCAACCATTACCTCTCCGCCGCCATCTGGTATCTTTTCCGCCACCGCCCCGGCTGGCGCGCGGACGCGGCCGTAGGCAAGACCCTGGTCTCCAGCGCCATGATCGACCGCGTGGCCGAGGCCCTTGGCCGCGAACTGCGCGAAGTGCCCGTGGGCTTCAAGTGGTTCGTGGAGGGGCTCCTCGCCGGAGACTTCGGCTTCGGGGGCGAGGAGAGCGCCGGGGCGTCCTTCCTGCGCGGGGACGGCACGGTCTGGACCACGGACAAGGACGGCATCATCATGGATCTCCTGGCCGCCGAGATCTCCGCCGTCACCGGGAAAACCCCGGACGCCCTCTACGGCGAGCTTACGGACCGCTTCGGCTCGCCCGTGTACGAGCGCACCGACGCGCCCATCACCGACACCGAGAAGAAGGCCTTCGCGGCCATCACGCCTGAGAAGGTGGCCGCCGCCACGCTGGCTGGCGAGCCCATCACGGCCAAGCTCACCAGGGCGGCCAACGGGGCCAGCATCGGGGGGCTCAAGGTGGTGGCCGAAAACGGCTGGTTCGCCGCCAGGCCGTCCGGCACGGAACCCATCTACAAGATATACGCCGAGAGCTTCAAAGGCCCTGACCATCTGAAGAAGATACAGGAGGAGGCCAAGGCCATGCTGGACGCCGCGTTCAAGGCGGCGGGGGCGTAGCCCGGCAATCAGTTCGACTGCGCAGGCTGCGTCACAAAGCGCACAAGGTCCCCACGCGTTTGGCGGCACGCGAGGGGACCTGATTGAATTCTGATATGTCTTTTTCCAGTTTGATGGTGTGAGGCAATGATGTTTCTTCCTAGCCCTTGCGGCGGTGGAGTACATGCCTCATGGCGAGACCCTGATGCCTGACGCTTGGGATGAACTGCCGTCCAGAGCGGCCCCCGGCGCGGAACGGACGGCAAAACGACCGGGGCGGCTTGCCTTGAGCATTAATTTGGCGAATGGATGAATATCATTTCGATCCGGGGGGAACGGTGGCAGCGCCATCATCTTCTAAAGCAAAAGGTGTGAGCGCATCCACCGTCGCCGCGAAAGCGGATGGCGGCGTCCTGACGCTTTCGTTCTCCGGCTCCTGGGCCATCGGCAGCGTCCTTCCCCCGTTCAGCTCCGTCGAGCAGGCTTTTTCCGCCTCGCCCCGCCCGAAGCGCCTCGCCTTCGAGACCGGCGGCCTGGCGGGCTGGGACAGCCGGTTCCTTATTTTCTGCTCCCGCGCGGCTGCCTCCGCCCGCGCCGCAGGAATGGAGCTCGACGCGTCCGGCCTGCCGCCGGGAGCGGTCAGGCTCCTGAACCTTGCGGCCAAGGTGCCGCCCCGCTCCGGCGCGGCCAGGGAAAAGGCCAGGGAGCCCTTCGCGAGGAGGGTGGGCGGGGCCACGCTGGCATTGGTGTCGTCCGTCGAATCCGGCCTGGATTTCCTGGGCGAGATGACGCTCTCGCTGGGGCGGCTCGCGCGCGGCAAGGCCGTGTTCCGCTCCGAAGACCTGGTTGCGCAGCTCAGGATCTGCGGCGGGGACGCCCTGCCCATCGTCTCGCTCATCAGCATGCTGGTGGGGCTCATCCTGGCCTACGTCAGCGCCGAGCAGCTCAAGATGTTCGGCGCCCAGATATACACCACAACGCTTGTGGGCATAGCCATGGTCAGGGTGCTGTCGGCCGTGATGACCGCCATCATCATGGCCGGGCGCACAGGCGCGGCCTTCGCGGCGGAGCTGGGCACCATGCAAGTCAACGAGGAGGTCGACGCCCTGCGCACCTTCGGCGTCGATCCGGTGGATTTCCTCGTCCTGCCGCGCATGCTGGCCATGACTATCATGATGCCCCTTCTGTGCGTGTATGCGGACTTCATGGGCGTGATGGGCGGATTCATCGTTGGCGTGGGGTTTCTCGGCCTCAACCCGTTGCAATACATTGAGTTCACCCGGCAGACCGTGCCCCTGGCCAACCTCTGGATCGGCCTCCTGCATGCCTTCGTGTTCGGGATTCTGGTGTCCCTGGCCGGCTGCTACCAGGGCATGCGCTGCGGCCGCAGCGCCATGGCCGTAGGACAGGCGACCACCTCCGCGGTGGTGACGAGCATCGTGAGCGTCATCGTAGCCACGTCCATCCTGACGGTCCTCTTCAACGTGCTGGGGATCTGACGCCATGTCTTCCGGGAACAAGGACAGGGCGCCGGAGAAGACGGCGGTCATCACTGGCCAGGGCGTGACCATGGCCTACGGCGATTTCGTTGTCATGCGCGACCTCGACTTCACCGTGAACAAGGGCGACATCTTCATCATCATGGGCGGCAGCGGCTGCGGCAAGAGCACGCTCTTGCGCGTGCTGGTGGGCCTTCTGCCGCCGGCCAAAGGGCGGATACGCTACGGCGACAAGGATTTCTGGGCCATCGAGGAGCAGGAAAGGCTCTCGCTGCTCAATTCGCTCGGCATCCTCTACCAGAGCGGCGCGCTCTGGAGCTCCATGACGCTGGCCCAGAACATCGCGCTGCCGCTCAAGCAGTTCACCAACCTCTCGCCCGGGGAGATAAAGGATCTGGCCTCGCTCAAGCTGGAGCTGGTGGGGCTTGCCGGGTTCGAGGACTATTATCCGTCCGAGATCAGCGGGGGCATGTGCAAGCGCGCGGGGCTGGCCAGGGCCATGGCCCTGGACCCGGACATCCTCTTCTTCGACGAGCCCTCGGCGGGCCTCGACCCCGTGAGCGCCCACCTGCTGGACGAGCTTATCCTGGAGTTGCGCGACAGCCTGGAAGCCACGTTCGTCATCGTGACACATGAGCTGGCGTCCATCTTCACCATAGGGTCCAACTCCATCTTTCTCGACGTGGGCGCCAGGACCGCCACGGCCTGGGGCGATCCCAGGGAACTGCTGAAAACGACGGACAACCCTAAACTTTTGGAATTCCTGACCAGGGGGGAAGGGCGGACGACCTGAGCCGGTCGGACTCGCAACAAGTGTTTTCACTGTGCGCTCCTTGCGACGATGAGTCCAGGTGAGCAGGCGCGGCGACGGATAGAGGGGAAGACGAATGGCTGGAGCGAAAAGCAAGAGCGTTATCGGGGCTTTCGTGGTCGGAGCGGCGGCATTGGCCGTCGTGGCGGTCTTTCTGCTGGGGTCGGGGATGATCTTCGCCAGGAAATACCCCGTGGTCCTCTATTTCGACGGGAGCGTGGGCGGATTGTCCCTCGGCGCGCCGGTCGTCTTCAGGGGGGTGCAGATCGGCCAGGTCAAGGAAATCAGCATCAAGGCCAGGACCAACCCTTTGCGTTTCTCCATCCCGGTTGTCATCGAACTTTCCGAAGACCAGATACAGATGGTCGGTCCGTCCAACAACACGGACAAAGAAAGCCTGTACAAGGAATTGCGCATGTCCCGCGAGGACCTGTTCAAGGAACTGATCAACCAGGGCCTTCGGGGCGTGCTTTCCCAGAAGAGTTTCGTCACCGGCGAACTCCAGATAATGCTGGACTTCTACCCTGACACCGAGGCCGTATATCGCGGCGACGGTTCCTTGCTCGAACTCCCCACCATCCCCTCGGCCTTCGAGAAGCTGACCAAGAGCCTCGAGAACCTGCCTCTTGCCGAACTGGTCAACAAAATCCTCTCCGCCGTGAACGGCGTGGACGCCCTGGTCAATTCGAAGCAGATCCAGGCCATGCCGGTCGAGCTGGACGGCCTGATCAAGGAGTCCAAGCTCCTGGTCAGCAAACTGGACAAGGAAATCGGGCCGCTTCTGAAGCGCGCGGAGGACACGCTGGGCAGCTACGACAAACTGGCCCGCCACGTGGACTCCAAGGTAGATCCCCTGGCCGCGGAGGCCACGAAAACCCTGGAGAAGCTCGACAAGGCCCTCGATCAGGCCAAGGAGACGCTCTCCAGGCTGGAGCGCACGGCCGGACCGGATTCGGCGGCGGTCTCCGACCTGCGGCGGGCCTTGAACGAGATATCCTCCATGGCCCGTTCCATACGGACCCTGGCGGACTTCCTGGAACGCCACCCCGAAGCCCTGATCCAGGGCAAGGGACCAAGGAGGTAACCCATGCGTGTCCCCGGTTGCCCGGCCCGCGCTTTCGCCCTGGCGGCGATCCTGGCCGTCCCGCTGTTGGCCGGTTGCGGCAGGAGCGGAGCGACCCACTTCTATTCCTTGTCCGCCCAGGAAGGCGCGCCGTCCTCCCAGCCTCCGTGCCTGAGCCTGGGGGTCGGGCCGGTGGAGGTGCCCGCCTACCTGGACAGGCGAAGCGTCATGGTGCGCGAAAGCGAGAACAGGCTCTCCCTGGCCGAGTTCGAGGAGTGGGCCGAGCCGGTCCGGGACGGCTTGTCCCGGGTGCTCGCCCAGAATCTGGGCGTTCTCGTATGCGCAAGGCCCATCGCCGTCCACCCGTGGCCTGCCGGGGTGAACCCCGGCTACCAGGTGACGGTGCAGGTGCAGCAGTTCGACGGCGCGCCCGGCAGGGAGGTGGCGCTGGAAGCCACCTGGTCCATCCTGGACAAGGAGGGGAATCTGCTGGCGTGGAACAGGTTCTCGGACCGCAAACCCTGCGGGCAGGGGTACGCCGCCATGGCCGCCGCCATGAGCGGCCTCGTATCCGGAATGTCCGGGGACATAGCCCGGTCTCTTCAGTCGTTGAAGCCCCCGGCTGGCGGCGGGAAGTGATGGGAGGGGCGATCGGAACGGGGCAAGCGGCGCAATCGCGAGGAGCCGCCCGCCCCATCCGCGGACGGCATGCGCGGAGGTTCCGGGGGGCGCTCGGCCTGCTGCAGGTCCTCGTTATGTGCCTCTGCCTCTCCGCCTGCGGTCAGCCGGGCGTGGAGATCGTCAAGCAGGGCACGGTCCCGGAGAATCCGTCGGCCCCGGTCGGGGCGGCCATCATGTCCTACGCGGGCTTCAGGTCCGTAACGTGGGAGCAGTACGTGGACGCGCGCGGCGTCACAATGGTGCTGGCCACGGGCGAATACCGCCCGGATCTTGCGGCCATCACGGACTGCCCGGCCAAAGCCGGGAGCAGGATGACGCGCGCCTCCAGGGTTTTTCTCAGGATGACGTTCGAGGTGGACCTGAAGGCGAAGACCTTCGCTTTCACCGGCGCGCAATACCTGGTCTATTCGCCCAAAGGCTACTCCATGGGCTATCCCGGAGGCCTGAGCGCCTTCGAGGCCATCCTCCAGGGAACCTCGGGGCTCGACTGCGGCGTTCTCTACGCTCCGTCCTGAGAGTGCGTCAGCCCGGCAGGCGCAGCAGCTCCCTCAAACCGGCCCAGAGTATCTCTATGCCGATGCACAGCAGGATGAAGGCGGACAGCCGCACCATGACGTTGGTGCCGTGCGGCCCCAGGCTGGCCACGATGCGCTTGGCCGAGCGGAAGCAGACGTAGATGGTGGCGGCGATGGCCGCCAGGCCGAGCAGCGCCCCGCAGCCGAACGAAACGAGGTTGGTCAGGCTCTGCATGTCGGGAGGCCTGCGGCTGCCGATGGTTATGGCCACGGAGATGGAACCCGGACCCACCGTGAGCGGCATGGTGAGGGGGAAGAAGGCCTCCTCGATGCCCACGTGCCTGCGCCCTTCGTCCTGGCCCTTGGGCTTGGCGCCCTCGTGCAGGAGCCTCCAGCCGAAAGCCGTGACGACCATGCCGCCCGCGATGCGCACCACCGCGATGGTGATGCCGAAAAATTCCAGCACGTAGGAGCCCACGATGGTCGCGCCGAGCAGCAGAAAGAAGCTGTTAAGGCCCACCTTGCGGGCCAGCACCCGGCGCTCGGGGTCGGTGTTGTGTCCGGTGAGGCTCAGAAAGATGGGCGAGCTGCCCACCGGATTCACGATGGGGAAGAGAGCCGCGTAGACCAGCAGGAAGGTGTTGATGAAGTCGCTCATTGATGCCGCCTTGATCACGTGTGGAAGCTGTCATCCTACATCAATATCCATCAAAGGGCGAGTTCCAGGTATCTCACTCCTTGGTGGGGGTTGTGGCAATACGGTCCGATATCCCTGAAACCGGACCGTTCGTACATGGCGATGGCGCGATCCATGCCCGGGAGCGTGTCCAGGCGCATGGCCGCGTAGCCCGCCTCGCGGGCTTTCCGGAACACTGCCTGCAGCAGGGCAGCCCCCAGCCCCAGCCCCCTGTGCCCTGGCCGGACGTAGAGCCGCTTCATCTCGCAGACGTCCGGAGCGTCCAGGGGCCGCATGGCCACGCACCCAGCCGGCCTGCCGCCGGCAATCGCCATCAACATGACGCCGCGCGGCGGCGCATAGCGGCCCGGAAGCGTCGCCAACTCCTCCTCGAACCCCTGGAAGCAAAGCGAGATGCCAAGCCCCTCCGCATATTCACGAAATAGAATGCGCAGGTCTTTCAGATGGTTCGGGCCGCATGCCTCGATGATCTTGGCCAAATCATCTCTCCTTGGAATCCATCCTGCATTGGTGTAACTAACGCCGCCACATTCCGCGACGCAACCGTAAACTGCCGAGGAGTTGCAAGTGAAGATCAAATTTTTAGGCGCGGCCAAGACCGTCACCGGCTCGTGCTACATGCTCGAAACCGGGGGGGTGCGCTTCGCCGTCGATTGCGGCCTGCACCAGGGCAACCGGGAAATCGAAGCGCGCAACCAGGACTATGGCGTCTACCAGCCCCGGAAAATCGATTTCTTCCTCATAACCCACGCCCACATGGACCACTCGGGGCTCCTGCCGCGCATGGTCCGCCACGGCTTTTCCGGCAAGGTGTTCGTCACATCGGCCACCAAGGACCTGCTCTGGCTGATGCTCCAGGACAGCGCCCACATCCAGGAGATGGAGGCCGAATGGGCCAACCGCAAGAACGCCCGGCGGGGCGGCAAGCCCGTGGAGCCGCTCTACACCCAGGCGGACGCGGCGGCGGTCATGCCCATGATGAAGGTGATAGAGTACAACGAGCCCTTCGAGCCCGCCCCCGGCATCAAGGTGATCTACCGCGACGCCGGGCACATCCTGGGCTCGGCCTTCATCGAAATCTGGATCACCGAGAACGGCAACACCAACAAGCTCGTGTTCTCCGGCGACCTGGGCCGCCCGGACCAGCTTCTCATCAACAACCCCACCGTCACCGAGGAGGCCAACTACCTCTTCCTCGAGTCAACCTACGGCGACCGCGACCACAAGGATTTCGGATCGAGCCTGGACGAGCTCGCCGAGGCCATATCCTTCTCCTACGCCCACGGCGAGAAGGTGATCATCCCGGCCTTCGCGGTGGAGCGCACCCAGGAGGTGCTGTACTCGCTGCACATGCTCTCCAAGGCCGGGAAACTGCCCAAGGACATGCCCGTCTACGTGGACAGCCCCCTGGCCATCCGTGCCACGGAGGTCTTCAGGCTGCACCCAGAGTACATGGACTCGGAGATTAGGACCATCATCCAGAACGGGGAGGACCCGTTCAGCCTGCCCAACATCAAATACTCGCTCACGGCGGACGAGTCCAAGGCCATCAACTCCATGGACGGACCCGCCGTGGTCATCTCGGCAAGCGGCATGTGCAACGCGGGCCGCGTGAAGCACCACCTGCGCCACAACCTCTGGCGCAAGGGCGCGAGCGTGGTCTTCGTGGGCTACCAGGGCCAGGGCACGCCGGGGCGCAAGATCGTGGACGGCGCGCCGTCCATCAAGATCCTGGGCGAGGATGTGCAGGTGGCGGCCAAGATATGGACCATTGGCGGCTTCTCAGCCCACGCGGGCCAGAGCCAGGTCCTGGAGTGGCTCAGGAACTTCAAGCAGAACGGCATGGAAGTGTTCCTGGTGCATGGCGAAAACGGGGCCATCGACACCCTGGCCGGACTCATCGAATCCCGTTTCGGCTTCACGGTCCACAAGCCCGAATACCTTGAGGAATGCACCCTCAAGCCGGGCCTGGTCACGGCCGTCACCCTGGACACCGAAAGGGCCATGCCCCGCGTGGACTGGGACTTCATCCTCAACGACACAGAGACCAAGTTCGCCATGCTCAAACTGCGCCTGCAAAAGGCGGGGGGCAAGCCCTGGGTGGACCAGGTGGAGCTGCGCGACAGGCTGCTCGACGTGAACAAGGACCTGATGGAACTCATCTCCCAGATGTGACGGCCCATCGGCCTATGTGCTTTCAAGGGGCTTCGCCGGACGCGGCGGAGCCCCTTTCGCGTGCCCGGAGGCACGAGCCGGGAGCGGGAACGAACCGTTCCCAGGGTGGTGGGCGGGAGCGGATGGCTCCCTGGCGGAAGGCCTTATTTCATGCGGTAGG
>JBMORI010000105.1:0-6912 GCA_049322415.1 Thermodesulfobacteriota bacterium
CCGGCTCCCCCTCCGGGGCTTGTGATTACGGTTCCGCCGCCGGAGAGAAACTCCGGAACGGTTGATTTCTTCTCCTCCGCCACTCCCCGCTTCGCCCCCCCCCCAACGCCGCGCCAAAGACGAAAGCGGACATGGCTTCCCGTGGCAACGGGCTGTAATTGTGGATTTTTATCCACTAAAGCATACCCATGCCTCTTGAGGACGCGGCACCAGGGCGGCCTGCCCAAAATCCGCCCGTGCGGACGCATGAGACATGCCAATTAACTGATTTTTAATACTTAAGCCTGGCTCATGTCTTCAATTGCGCGTCCAGGATGCCGGGAGGCATGGTCACGTCTCGGCCCGGCATTCGAAACCGCGGACGATGTTGACAATGAAAATGAAAATCATTACCGCTTTCTTCGGCGGCATATTGGCGCAAGGGACAAGCTGTTCCGGCAAGGCATGGAAATCACTTGGTCCTGTCAGCGGAACGGATGCGTCCCACGGCCCAATAATGACGTTTTTGTCATTATTCTTCGCTTGCGGAGAAAATAGTTAGGCCGTAAACACGACTCGGTTGCGTGGGATTTGACTTTTCCCGCAAGAGTGGGGCCTTAGGCTCCCGACGCCGCCCCAGGCGTCGTTTCCCGCTCTTCGCAGCCAGGGCATGGAGGGAAGCGGGCGCGCTTCTGGTGGCGCGTCCCGGGGCGGCTTCCCCTCCTGCGCCATGTCCGCCTCGGCTAGGGCAGTGTGATTCAACAAGAGGAGGAGGAACTACCCGATGAAACGTATTCTGGTTCTGGCGATGCTTCTGAGCTTCGCCTTCGCCGCGGCCGCCCAGGCCGCCACCGAGGTCAAGATGACCGGTGACGCCCGCATCCACGGCAACTGGTTCAACAAACCCAACTACACCGGCTGGGATCCCACCGGAACCCAGACTTCCGACCCCTTCACCATCTGGCAGCGCTTCCGCCTCCGCAGCGACTTCATCGCCAACGAGAACCTGAAGTTCCGTTTCGCCATCCGCGCCAACAACACCCCCTGGGGCAACAACTACACCACCGTGGACAACCCCGCCGTGTCCATCCAGGTGTACCAGGCCTACCTGCAGTTCAAGTGGCCCAACACCGACGTTGAGTTCACCATCGGCCTGCAGCCCCTGACCATCGCCCAGAGCTCCTTCTTCGCCGGCAGCTCCCTGATCCTGGACACCTGGGTCGCTGGCGCCATCGTGAACATCCCCGTGGTGAAGGACACCTTCTCCGTGGTCGGCGGATTCGTGCGCATGCTCGACTCCAACCGCGACTTCGACCCCACCACCCGCCAGGTGCCCGACGAGTTCGACGGCTACTACCTGAGCCTGCCCATCACCCTGGACGGCTTCTCCGCCACCCCCTGGGCCCTGCTCGGCGTGGCCGGCCGCAACGCAAACTACGCGGGCACCGGAGCTGGCGCCGCCGGCTTCTACAACGCCTCCCTGGCCCAGAACCTGTTCTCCGCTGGCACCTTCGCCCTGGCTCCGGCCAACTTCCGCAACAGCCAGAACCTGTTCTGGTGGGTCGGCGGCGCTTTCGAAGTGACCGCGCTTGATCCCTTCAAGTTCTACGCCGACGTGATCTACGGCGAGGGCAACGCCTCCGACCGCGGCAAGAACCGCCGCGGCGGCTTCTTCTTCGACGTCGCTGCCGAGTACACCGGCTTCGACATGCTCACCCCCCAGGTCGCCTTCTGGTGGTCCACCGGCGAAGACGCCTCCCTGGGCAACGGCTCCGAACGCCTGCCCACCATCGCCGGCGCCTGGGGCTCCAGCACCTCGTTCCTGTTCGACTCCGACCAGGCCTTCGTGGGCACCTACCTGGGCGTGAACCCGGTCGGCTCCTGGGGCTTCACCTTCTCCCTGAACAAGGTCAGCTTCGTCACCGACCTGTCCCACCGCCTGACCTTCGCATACCTGCACGGCAACAACTCCTCGGCCGGCCTGCGCCGCGCCAACGCCATCCTGGGCTCCGGCAACTTCTTCCAGATGGGCCGCGACCTGACCGTGAACGAGTACGTGATCGGCATCAACTTCGACAACACCTACAACATCTACGAGAACCTGCAGGCCATCTGCACCCTGGGATGGTCCCACGGCGAGTTCGAGCGCTCCGTCTGGGGCCGCCGCATGACCAACAAGGCCAAGGATGGCGACGTGTTCATGGCCTCCGTCGGCCTCCAGTACAAGTTCTAGGACTTGGGCTGAACCAGCCTTGCAGGCGGCCGGGGCGACCCGGCCGCCTTTTTTCGCGGCTTGCCACCAGGCGCGGTTTCGGAGTATCCGGCTTCGATGACGAGACATAGTCCCAAAGGCATCACGTCCAGGCCGCTCGGACTTCTGCTGGCCCTTCTGGTCCTGAGCATGCCCGCCTGCGGCGGGAAGCTGTCCGCCGCGCACCTGACCCTGCGCCCCTGGCAGGACGGCGGCAGCCAGAAGATATACGCCAAGTTCATGCATTTCGACTTCGAAACCATGCCCCACGAGGACAAGTTCGAGGTCAAGGGCAACGCCTTCACCATCAAGGAGAACCTGCCCCTCTGGGTCGATTCCGTGTCGGACCTGACCATCCTGGCCTACCTCTGCGACGAGCACGGCACGGTGGTTTCCCACGAGGCCAAGCAGTACCCCACCCAGAAGATCCCCGCCTCCGGCTTCGCCTTCGACTTCATGCTGGGGCACGGCCAGCGCCCGTCCGGAGGCTACTACGTCACCTTCGGCTACAGCGGCATGTTCACCGCCTCCTCGCCCCCCAAGCAAGGCGGCCAGGGCAGCGGCGGCATTTCGGGGAATTACGTGTACTTCGCCAGCGAGAAAGCCGCGCTCGCCAAGTAGCGACACGCCGCTGACACATTCCCGTCTCCACTCTTCACGCAATCATAATCTGTTCGTGTCATTCCCCCACGCAAGGCGTGCTACCACTCCTCCCGCTACGGGGGGAGAACCGCGCCGTGAACACTCGTGAACCCTTCGCCGCGCAGACCGGCGGCAGACCGGACCGGACCGCGAAGGACCGGGCCGCCCTGTCATCCTCCAGCCCCCGCCTTCCCATCGGCCCCTCCGGGCCGATTTTTCATTTCCACTTCAGGAAAGGAGCCACACCTTGAAGATCGACATCCACGTGCACTCCAGGCATTCCACTCGTCCTTCGCAATGGTTTCTGCAGAAGCTCGGCTGCCCCGAAAGCTTCACCGGGCCCAAACGGCTTTACGACATCGCCAAGGCGCGCGGCATGGACATGGTGACAATAACCGACCACAACACCATCTCAGGGGCGCTCGAGATCGCCCATCTGCCCGACGCCTTCGTGAGCGAGGAGATCACCACGTACTTCCCCGAGGACGGCTGCAAGGCCCACGTGCTCGCCCTGGACATCACCGAGGAGCACCACCGGGAGTTCCAGAAGCTGCGCGACAACATCCACGACCTGGTCCCGTACCTGCGCCAGCAAGGCATCACCCATGTCCTGGCCACCCGCTGTTCGGAGTGAACGACAAGCTCACCCCCTGGCACTTCGAGCGGATGCTCCTGCTGTTCTCCAACTTCGAGCTCAACGGCACGCGCGACGCCTTCCAGAACGACACGTTGCGGGAGATCCTGAACGGCCTCACCCCCAAGGCCATCGAGAGGCTCGCGGACAAGCACGGCATCGAGCCCTTCGGGGACAAGCCGTGGGTGAAGAGCCTCACCGGCGGCTCGGACGACCACGCCTCGCTCTCCATCGCAAGCATGTACACGAGGGTGGAAGGGGCCGCCGATCTGGCGGGCTTCCTCGCGGGCCTGGACGCGGGCAAGTCGCGCCCGGAGGGGAGGCCGTCCTCGCCCAAGGCCATGGCGCACAACCTCTACGCCATCGCCTACCAGTTCTATAAGTCCAGGTTCGCCCTGGAGCGTTACGTGGACAAGGACGTGTTCCTGACATTCATGGACCGCTTCCTCTCGGGAGACCCTGATCGAAAGACGGGCATGGCCTTCAGGATACAGTCGCTGCTGACCGGCGTGAGACGCCGGACCCGCAAGCCCTCGGGCGATTCCCTGCCCGAGATGCTGCGCCACGAGGCCGAGACCCTCATCCACGGGGACAAGGACCTCTACTCCGTGGCGAAAAGCGGCACCACGCGCCGGGGCGACATGGCCCAGGACTGGTTCCGCTTCGTCACCAGGGCGTCCAACAAGGTTCTCTCCGGCTTCGGCGACAGGTTCCTGGGCCAGCTCTCCGGGGCCAACGTCTTCGACATCTTCAACGGCCTTGGCGCGGCCGGAGCGCTCTACACGGTGCTCGCGCCCTATTTCGTGGCATACTCGGTCTTCACCAAGGACCGCGCCCTGTGCCGCCAGGCCAGGGCCGCGCTCAGCCGGGACAGGGACGGCGGGGTCGAGGGGGGGCGGGTCAAGGTGGGGCACTTCACCGACACCTTCCATGACGTGAACGGCGTGGCCCTCACCCTCAAAATGCAGGTGAACATGGCCGTCAAGCACGGCAAGGAGCTTCAAGTGGTCACCTGCTCCGACGGCAAGGGCGAGGAGCTTCCCGGCGTCCGCCAGTTCGCCCCCATCGGGAGCTGCGAGCTGCCCGAGTACCCCGGCCAGACCTTCCACTATCCGCCCTTCCTTGAGATGCTCGAATACGTCTACGGGCAGGGCTTCACCCATCTGCACTCGGCCACGCCCGGCCCCATCGGCCTGGCGGCGCTGGGCATCGCGCGCATACTCAAGCTGCCCATTTACGGCACCTACCACACCGCCTTCCCACAGTACGCCAAGGTGCTCACCGGCGACGACGCCATGGAGGAGCTCATGTGGCGCTACATGATCTGGTACTACAACCAGATGGACAAGGTTTTCGTCCCCTCCAAGGCCACGGGGGACGAGCTGGCGGCCAAGGGGATCATGCCGGGCAAGGTCACCCTCTTCACCCGGGGAGTGGACATCGAAAGGTTCAACCCTTCGAAGAGAAGCGCCGTCCTGAAGCGTTACGGGCTAAACTCGGGTCCGGCCCTGCTCTACGTGGGCCGCATCTCCAGGGAGAAGAACCTGCATCTGCTGGCGGACGCCTATCTGGAACTCAGGCAAAAGCACCCGGACACGAACCTCGTGGTCGCCGGTGACGGCCCCTACGCGGACGAGATGAAGTCCCTGCTCGCGGGCGTGGGCGCGGTGTTCACCGGGTATGTCCAGGGTGAGGAACTCGCCAGCATCTATGCCTCCTGCGACGCATTCGTCTTCCCGAGCACCACCGACACCTTCGGCAACGTGGTCCTGGAAGCCCAGGCCTCGGGGCTTCCCGTCATCGTGACCTCCCAGGGGGGCCGAGCGAGAACGTGGAGCACGGGGCCACGGGCTATGTAGTCCCGGGAGACGACGCCCGAGGACTGGCCTCGGCCATGGAAACCCTGGTCCGCGACGAACCGGGACGGCTGCGCATGGGCCGCGCCGCCAGGGCCGCCATGGAGAGCCGCTCCTTCGACCGCGCCTTCATGGAGACCTGGGAACTATACCGCTGCGCCTGCTGACTCAAGCTGTCCCGGAGCAAGCTCTTTACCTCCCCGCCCGGTCCGTATTATGGGCGGGGAGGCAATCGGCATCGAAGGCTCTTTCGTACCCGGCCCGGCGCCATGCATATTCCGGTTTGCAGCGGCGCACCGCCGCGCCGGGCACGAGAGGGGTGAGAGGCCATGCTCAAGGAAATACCCATCGGACAGCTTGACGTCGGCATGTACGTGGAGTGCTACGGCGACGGCTCCTACCGCAACCCGTTCCACCATCTGCGCGAATTCGTCCATACCCCCGCCCGGATAGAGGAACTGAAAAGCCTGGGGCTCTCGGCCGTCACCATCGACACGGAGAAGGCCCGCAAATGCTGCGAGCCGGTCAAGCTCGGCGCCGCCGATCCGCCCTACTGCTTCAACGGCCCCGAGGCAGCCAGGAAGGTCTATTCCCACTGCCTGTCCCACGTGATGGACGTGATGCGCAAGGTCCGTCAGGGGCTCTCGGTGGATTTCATGCAGTCCTACGAGGCCGTGGACACGCTCATGCTCGGAGTGGAAGCGGACCCCGCGCACATGACGCTTCTGTCCAAGCTGCATCACTACGACGACTACACCCTGCGGCACAGCCTCAACGTATCGCTTCTGAGTCTCATTTTCGGCTCCCACCTGGGCATGGAGCGCGAGGGCTTGCGCCGGCTGGCCTTCGCCGGACTCTACCACGACGTGGGCAAATTCCGCATTCCCCTGGAAATACTCAACAAGCCCGGGCGTCTCTCGGAGCGGGAGTTCGAAGTGATGAAGCACCACAGCCTCATCGGCTTCGACATGCTCAAGAACCAGCCCGGCCTCACCGAGGACGTGCTCCTTGGCGTTTTGCACCATCACGAGCGCTACGACGGCAAAGGCTACCCCAAGCAGCTCAAGGCGGACGAGAAAGACCCCTTCTCGCGCATCCTGACCATCGTGGACATCTTCGACGCCCTCACCAGCGACCGGGCCTACAAAAAGGCCTACACCCCGCATGAATCGCTCAAGGCCATGTTCGCGTGGCGCAACGAGAGCTTCCACCCGGGGCTTCTGGAGAAGTTCGTGGAGTGCTTCGGCGTCTACCCGCCGGGTTCGTTCGTGCGCATGACCGACCAGACCTACGGGCTGGTGGTGGTTGCGCGGCCCGAGCATCCCGCCAGACCGGTGGTGAAAGTGTGCTTCTCCAAAAAGCTCGTCCCCCAGCTCCCCGTGCTGGTTGACCTCTCCCTTGAGCCCAGGGCCGCGCAGGGCGGGATCGACATCGAGGCCTGCCTGGACGCCAGGACGCTCGGCATCACCCTGGCCAATTTCGCATAGGTTCTCGAGACATCTTCACGCCGCCTGAACCTTTCGCCTTGCCTTCCCGGCATGGATGCCCCA
>JBMORI010000106.1:0-49756 GCA_049322415.1 Thermodesulfobacteriota bacterium
CACACCCGGACGGCCCGTTCGTTTGAACGTGCGCGATCACGACGCGAAGCAATAAAGGACTCCAAAGGAACTTTGTTCCTTTGGCGGGAGAGCGCAGAGAGGGCGGAGCCCTTTTTGCCCGCCGGAGGCCTGAATAACTCCACTGCGAGGGCAAACATGTTCGACTTCCATCGCGGCCGCCGCCTGCGCCGCACGCCTGCCATGCGGGACCTGGTCCGCGAGACCGTCCTCACCGCCAACGACCTGATCATGCCCTATTTCGTGTCCGAGGCCGGCCCGGACGACATGGTGAAGCCCATCGGGGCCATGCCGGGCCAGAATCAGCTGGGCATGAAGGCGCTGGTGGAGCGCGTGTCCAGGGCGGTGGACAAGGGGCTCAGGTCCGTCATCCTGTTCGGCATTCCCAAGGAGAAGGACCCGGCGGGAACGCAGGGCTACGCCGGGAACGGCGTGGTGCAGAGGGCGGTGCGGGAGCTCAAGAGGAAGTTCCCGGCGCTGGTGGTGGTCACCGACGTTTGCCTGTGCGAGTACACCTCGCACGGCCACTGCGGCCTGCTGGACGAGGACGGCGTGGTGCTGAACGACCCCACGCTTGAGCTTTTGGCCAAAACGGCGCTCTCGCACGCCGAGGCCGGGGCGGACATCGTGGCCCCGTCGGACATGATGGACGGCCGCGTGGCGGCCATCCGGTCCGCGCTGGACGGCAATGGTTACGAGATGGTTCCCATAATGTCATACGCCGTGAAGTACGCTTCTGCGTACTATGGCCCGTTCCGGGAAGCGGCGGAGAGCGCGCCCAAGTCCGGCGACCGCAAGTCCTACCAGATGGACCCGGCCAACTGGCGCGAGGGGCTGCGGGAAGCGGCCGCCGACGTGGCCGAGGGCGCTAACTTTTTGATGGTGAAGCCCGCCGGTCCGTACCTGGACGTCATCCGCCAGGTGCGGGACGCGTTCGACCTGCCCGTGGCCGCATACCAGGTGAGCGGCGAATATTCCATGATCAAGGCGGCGGCGCAGCTCGGCTGGATGGACGAGCAGGCGGTGATGATGGAATCGCTCGTGGCCATCAAGCGCGCCGGGGCTGATTTGATACTGACGTATTTCACCGAAGACGTGCTCGGGCGTCTGCAAGGATAAAGTATGCATCCCCATTCCAAAGGACACGCCGGTCCGCAGCTGGCCGGTTCGCCCGGCGCGGGCCACGCCGGGGGCGGCCATCCGCTCGGTCATCCCGGCGGCATGCCCAAGACCCTGCCCAACGGCGCGCCTCCGGTGCGCCTGGTGGCCTGGGAGATCACCCGCCGCTGCAACCTGGCCTGCAAGCACTGCCGGGCCGAGGCCCACTTCGAGCCCTATCCGGGCGAGCTGACCAACGCCCAGGCCAAGGCCCTCATCGACACCTTCCCCGAGGTGGGCAACCCAATCATCATCTTCACCGGGGGCGAGCCGCTCATGCGCCCGGACTGGGACGACCTGGTCAGCTACGCCAACGCCAAGGGCCTTCGCTGCGTCATGGCGCCCAACGGCACGCTCATCACGGCGGAGAACGCCCGCCGCATGAAGGAGGTGGGCATCCAGCGCTGCTCCATCTCCATCGACGGTCCGGACCCGGAGACCCACGACGATTTCAGGGGCGAGAAGGGGGCCTTCGAGGGCGCGCTCCGGGGGATCCAGCACCTGAAGGACGCGGGCATCGAGTTCCAGATCAACACCACGGTCACCAAGTCCAACCTGCACAACTTCAAGAAGATCTTCGAGCTGTGCGAGAAGCTGGGGGCCAGCGCCTGGCACATCTTCCTGCTGGTGCCAACCGGACGCGGCGCGGAGATAGCGGCCCAGGTGATCACGGCCGAGGAATACGAGACCGTGCTCAACTGGTTCCACGACTTCCGCAAGACCACCAGCATGCAGCTCAAGGCCACCTGCGCGCCGCACTACTACAGGATCATGCGCCAGCGGGCCAAGCAGGACGGCGTGCCCGTGACGCCGGACAACTTCGGCCTGGACGCCCTGACGCGCGGCTGCCTGGGCGGCATCGGGTTCTGCTTCATCTCCCACTGCGGCGACGTGCAGCCCTGCGGTTACCTGGAGCTGGACTGCGGCAACGTGCTGAAGACCCCGTTCCCGGAGATTTGGGAAAAGACGGAGTGGTTCGTGAAGTTCCGCGACCAGAAGCAGTACGAGGGCAAGTGCGGCCCCTGCGAGTACCACAAGGTCTGCGGCGGCTGCCGGGCCAGAGCGTACACCATGAAGGGCGACCCCATGGCCCCGGAGCCGCTTTGCACCTACCAGCCGAAGCGGCAGGCCAAGGAGTAGCCGCCCCGGGTCAGTAGACCCCGAAAAGAAGGAAGCTGACCCACTCCTGCAGGGTGAAGCATTTGAGCAGGGCCGGGCAGGTGGGACAGAACAGGCTCCTGGGGTCGGGCAGGCAGTCGAACTGGGCCAGGGTGCTCGAAGGCAGTCCGATGAGGAGTGCCGGGGTCATGAGGGTCACAAGCGTCTTCATGTTTTCCTCCATGAGCCGGAGAGTTCTGGAAGACTTCAACATATTGCGTATCCCGGAGGCGGGGCAGGGTCAACCGGGCGGCCCTGCGCTCCATGTCTTTGCCTCCAGCCCGCGATGAGGTATGTTCCCGCGCATGGACGCATACGACCGCAAGATCCTGGACGTGATCCAGTCGAAATTCCCCATCTCGGCGAGGCCTTACGCAGACGTGGGCGAACAGGTGGGGCTCACCGAGGCCGAGGTGCTGGCCCGGGTCCGGGCTCTGAAGGAGAGCGGGGTGATCCGCCGCATAGGGGCGAACTTCCAGTCGAACCTGCTGGGATGGCAGTCCACGCTGTGCGCGGCGCGGGTTCCCGAGGAGAAGCTGGACGAGTTCGTGGCCGAGGTGAACCGCCACCCTAATGTCACCCACAACTATCTACGGCAACACTCCTACAACGTTTGGTTCACCTACGTGGGGCCGTCCATGGAGCACGTGCGCGAGGCCCTGGCGGAAATCACCCGCAAGACGGGCGTGCCCATACTGAACCTTCCGGCCGAGAAGCTCTTCAAGATCAAGGTCGATTTCGCCATGGAGGGAGCGTGATACTCTCGCCTTCGCTGCTCTCGTCCGATTTCGGGCGCCTGGCCGAGGAACTCGCCGCCCTTGAAGAGGGCGGCCTCGATTGGGTGCACTGGGACGTGATGGACGGCATGTTCGTGCCCAACATCACTCTTGGCGCGCCCGTCATCAAGGCTCTTCGCAAGCGTTCCAGGCTTGTCTTCGACGTCCACCTGATGGTGGAGCGCCCCGAGCGCTACCTGCATGACTTCATCGACGCCGGGGCGGACGTGCTGGGCGTGCACGCCGAGGCCACGGTCCACCTGGAGCGGGCCGTGGCGGAGATCGCCCGGCTCGGGGCCAAGCCCTGCGTGGCGCTCAACCCGGCCACCCCCCTGGACATGGTGGAGTACCTGCTGCCCCAGTTGCACATGGTGCTCATCATGAGCGTGAACCCCGGCTTCGGCGGACAGTCCTTCATCCCCTTCTCGGTGGAGAAGGTGCGCCGTCTGAAGGCCATGATCACCGCATGCGGCGCATCGACCCTCATCCAGATGGACGGAGGCGTCACGGTGGAGAACTGCCGGGAGCTGGTCCTGGCAGGGGCGGACGTGCTGGTTTCGGGCTCGGCCTTCTTTTCCCATCCGCCTTACCGGGAGCGGCACGAGGCGTTCAAGGCGGCAGCGAAAGGGGCCTGAGCCTTGCGCGATCTTTCCGGCCGCATCCGCGGTCATTTCATATCCGCCTTCGGGCTCTCGGAGGCGTCCGCGTCGAGTCTCGTCGCCTCCAGCCGGGCATCCATGTCCGAAGGGCTCGGGCGCTTGTCCAGGGCGCTGGCCGCGTCCGACGCCGAGGCTGTGTCCCACTGGGCGCACAGCCTCAAGGGCAACCTGCTCAACTCCGGGCTTGCCGAGTTCGCCGTGCTGGCGGCCGCCATCGAGGAGTCGGCCATGGCGGGGTCCCTGGACAGCGAGGAGGTCCGGGAAAACCTGGCCTGCCTCAAGGCGTCCCTGGGCGGATTCATCTCCGGCGGTTGACCGGCGCTCCGCGCCCGTTTCCGCCCGCGTCCGCGGCACTAGCCAACCAGCGCCCGGCGTGGTAAGAGGCGCGGGCTTTCACATCCCATCGATGGACTCCAAAATGAACTATTCTCGCGTCTTCGTGGCGGGCCACAGGGGCCTGGTCGGATCGGCCGCCGTCAGGGCGCTCGAGGCGGCGGGCGGCGTCGAGGTCGTCACGCGTTCCAGGGCGGAGCTGGACCTCACCAGTCAGGACGGCGTGCGCCGATTCTTCAAGGACGTCCGTCCCCAGGCGGTCATCCTGGCCGCCGCCAAGGTGGGGGGCATCCACGCCAACAACGCCTATCCGGCCGAGTTCATCTGGAACAACTGCATCATCCAGTGCAACGTCATCGACGCGGCCTACAGAAACGGCGTCGAGAAGCTCGTGTTCCTGGGTTCTTCCTGCATCTACCCCAAGTTCGCGCCGCAGCCCATGCGCGAGGAGCACCTGCTCACGGGCGAGCTCGAGCCCACCAACGAGTGGTACGCCGTGGCCAAGATCGCGGGCATCAAGACCTGCCAGGCCTACCGCCGCCAGTACGGATTCAACGCCATCAGCCTCATGCCCACCAACCTCTACGGGCCCGGCGACAACTTCGACCTGGTCAACTCCCACGTGCTGCCCGCGCTCATGCGCCGCTTCCACGAGGCCAAGCTGGCCGGTGCGGAGAGCGTCGCTGTCTGGGGCACGGGCAACGCCATGCGCGAGTTCCTGCACGTGGACGACTGCGCCCGGGCCATTGTCTTCTGCATGGAGAACTACGAGGGGGAGGGCATCCTCAACGTGGGCACCGGCCAGGACGTCACCATCCGCCAGCTGGCCGAGACCGTGGCCCGCGTGGTGGGATTCGAGGGGAGGCTGGTTTTCGACGCCTCAAAGCCGGACGGCACGCCCCGCAAGCTTCTGGACATCACCCGCATCACCGCGCTCGGCTGGAAACCCTCCATCGGCCTGGAGGAGGGCGTCGCCACGACCTACCGCTGGTTCCTGGAGCATCAGGCCAGCCTGCGCACAGAACCACGCTTCGACGGATAACCAACATCATGCGCTTCAAATCCATCGTCCTGGTCAGCCACGTCACCGACCTTTCCGGTCCGTCCGAGGCCGTGGAGAACTACCTGAAGACGCGCTCGGACAAGCTGGGCGTCATCTACCACCCCTTCCACTACTGCGCCGACCGGCGCTCGCGCCTGAAGGAATACCGGGACGGCGTCATGACGCGCGAGGTCCGCCAGGGCGGCTGGGCGCTGCCCGCCATCCTGGCCTACGTCAAGGACGTGGTGTTCTCGCTGCTGTACTTCTTCCGCCTGGGCGGGAAGTTCGACGTGTTCCTGGGAGCGGACCCGCTGAACACCGTGGTGGGCGTGCTGCTCAAGAAGCTCGGGTTCACGAGGTTCGTGATCTTCTACACCATCGACTGGATGCCGGAGCGCTTCTCCAGCAAGCTCCTGAACGGTGTCTACCACTGGCTGGACCGCTTCTGCGTGCGCCACTGCGACGCCGCCTGGAACATCTCGCCGCGAATCCAGGGAGTGCGACGCTCCCAGGGCCTGCCGGATTCGAAAAACATCCTTGTGCCCGTGGGCGTGGACCTGGAGAAGATCGACCTGCCGGACAAGTCCTCCCGCAAGCCTTCGGAGCTCGTGCTTCTTGGCGCGCTGGCCCCGTCCAAGGGCGTGGACCTCGTGATCGACGCCTTTCCCCGCCTGAAGCAGCTTTTTCCGGAGCTCAGGCTGCACGTCATCGGCAAGACACCCCATGACGCCGTGGAGGACGGGGTGGTCTACCAGCCCTACGAACCCAGGCTCGCCGCGCTCGGGCCTGACGTGATCCTGCACGGGGCCAAGCCCCACGACGAGGTGCTGGCCATGCTGCCCGCCTACGACGTGAGCCTGGCGCTCTACAAGCCTTCGCCCAACAACCTCTCCCAGTGGGCCGACCCCAGCCGGGTGAAGGACTACCTGGCCTGCGGCCTGCCCTGCGTGATCACCCCGGTTCCGGAGATCCACAAGGATATCGATGCGTTGAACGCTGGCGTCGTGGTGGACTACGCCGTAGAGCCGCTTGCGGAGGCCATCGGGCGCATCCTGGCCGACCCGGACGGCTGGCGCGAGATGCGCGTGAACGCGCTTCGCTACATGGAGTCCTACTCTTGGTCCTCCATCCTGGACCGGGTGTTCGAAGAGTCCTTCCGGAACCAGAAGAAGTGACCGGCGCTCGCGACCTGAACATCCCATCCGCCGCCCGTGAAGCAATTGCCGGGTCCAGGGGGGGCTCCCCCCTGGCGGGTCCGGGCGGAGTCCGGCTCTTTCCCCTTTCCGGCCGCCGAAGACCAGTTCACACGCCGGTGAATCCGCCATGCGCCGCCTGAGTCCCCTTGCCGCGATCCTGGCCGTCATCGGCCTCGCCCTGCTGTCCTTCGCCGGAGTCCTTTCCCGTCCCGGCCTGGTCGGGCACACCTGGGACTGGGGCGTCCCCTCCTTCGCCGAGCAGTTCCGTTCCATGGCGGAGCACCACTTCTCCACCTGGGACGCCTATTTCGAGACCGGCCGCTACCACTACTTCAAGCTGGAGCTGCTCTACTGGCAGCTCATCACCCCCCTGTCCGTGATCGGCGGGGAGTGGATGTCCAAGCTTCTGCCGCTGGTTTTCGTCGCCGCCTCGGGGCTGGCCATGCTGCCCCTGGCCCGGCGGCTCGGCCTTGGCTGGTTCTACTCCACGCTGGCCGCCGTGTTCTACAGCCTCTCTCCCTACACGTTCAGCCGGGTGGTGGCCGGGCACATGCCCATGCTGGCCGGGTTCGCCCTGATCCCGCTTCTGTTGCTCGCCTTCTTCAACCTGGCCGATTCCATCCGCGCAAGCAATCGCATCGCGCCCAGGCTGGTAATCGTCTGCGGGCTGCTCCTGGGTCTTACGTCCCTGCATCCCAGCGTGGGCGTGGGGTCCGTGGCCATGCTGGGTCTTCTCACGCTCCATTTCCTGGCCAAGGGGCCGGGAAGGGCGCGCCTGGCCGCCTCGGCCTTGATGATCTGCGCGCTGGCCATGGCCATGAACATCCACTTCATGGCCCCGTTCCTGGCCGACTATCTGGGCAAGGGGGCCATACGCCACGGCTGGGGCCTCTCGGCCTCGGCCAAGGGCGACGTGACCGTGGACACCGAGCTGCCCATGCGCGAGGGCTTCCACCAGTCCACCAGCCAGCCCGTGGACGCGGTGATGCGCCTGGACCTGCGGCCCGGCATGGACACCGAGTACGCTTTCCCGTCCCCCAGGGGCATGCGGGCGGCCTGGGTGGGGGCGTCGCTGGTCCTGGCGGGGCTGGCGCTGTGCTCGTTCATGGCCCGGCGCGGGCGCGACGAGGCTGGCGGGCTCTTCGTGGTGGCGGTGACTGGCGTGCTGCTGGTTTGCGGCTCCCGCACGCCTTTCGGCTTCGCGTTCTACCAGTGGCTGCTCAAGGGTTTCGCGCCCATCCTTTTCGCGGCGTTCTCCAACACCACCCGCTGGCTGCCGCTCATCGTCACGGCATACGCCCTGCTGGCCTTCCAGCTGCCCCAGGCGTGGGAGGAGAGGGGGGTAAGGCGCAAGTGGCTTCTGCGCACGGGGATGCTGGCAGCCGTGCTGGTGTTCGTATCGCCGTACCTGGGCCAGATGCTTCTGGACCATTCCCCCAAGGACAAGGTCCCCCAGCCGCTCGCGCTCAAGCATACGCCAATCCATCCCGAGGACGCGCTTGTCTATTCCTTCCTGCGCGACCAGCGCTCGGGCTTCCGGGTGGCCTATCTGCCGCCCGTGGGCATCAGCTGGCCCGGCGACTCGCCTTACGGCTACGAGTGGTCCTCGGCCTACTCGCCCAAGCCCTTCTTCCTGGCCTTCTACAACAACCCGCTAGGGGCGGAGATCATCCGCTCCATGTACGCGGCCCAGCCCAGCCCGCGCCTGGACAGGCTCTTCGGGCTGGCCTCGGTGAAGTATCTGGTCTATCCGCGCTACGACTTCTTCATCTCCTACCAGGACTTCCAGCCGGGCTACCAGGGCTCGCCCGTGGTGGACGGGTTCAAGAACTACAAGCCCGTGCTGGACAAGACCCTGGCCATGCAGGAGGGCCTCGTGCCCGTGCGCCGCTTCGAGACCGTGGACGTCTACCGCAACCCCCTGGCCGCGCCCTACGTGCTGGCCTCGGACCAGATCCTGGCCGTGGGGGACGCCTCGGGCAATGGCGCGGATCTGGCGGCCGCCATGCTGCCCGACGTGGTGGGGACGGACCTGTACAAGCCTGGACAGGCGGTGGTGGCGGCCGGGGACGACCCCAGGTTCCTGGCGCTCCTGGACCGGGTGATGGGCGAGAAGTCCGGGCAGGCATTCTTCACGGACCGCTCCGGCAAGCGGCAGGCCCTGCTCTATCGCGGGCGCGAATACGCGCCGCCTTCCGTGGAGTTCCGGCGCGCCGGGCCCACGTCCTGCGTGGTGCGGCTCAGAGGCGTCACCGGGGGCTTCCCGCTGCTTTTCCAGGAGACCTTCCACGACGGCTGGAGGGCCTACCTCATGCCCCAGCCGGATGCGCCCGGCCCCAAGCCCGGCGCCGTGGCGGGAGGCTACCGGGTGTTCGATGACAACGCGGAGGACCAGGCCTCGCCGGTCGAGCTGAAAGAGTATCTGGCCAAGGGCTGGGTGAGCACCCTGGGCGACGGCTCCGTCAAGGCCCGCCGCGCCATGGTGTACGGACCGGGGGGCCGGTCCGTGGACAGCCTCTTGGAAACCTTCACCGTGGATTTCGTCTCCAGGCGTTTCCTCACCACCGTTCAGAACGACAACCTGCCGCTCCCGGGAATCCGGGCAACCTGGGAGGAGGGAAGCATCGATCCGGTCGACCCCACATCACCCGGTTTCGACCCTTTGTCGCCGTCCTCCTGGAAGGCCTCCGGAGCGGGGGAGGGCAGGGCGCTGCCCTGGCCGGAGCCGCTGCACTGGAAGGCGGGCGGCTTCGGCAACGTCTGGTGGATCGAGCCCGGCGTGCTCAGGTGCCTGGGCCAGGAGCTGAGCCGCTACGTGCGCCCCAACCCGTCCGGGGGGGTGGACCTGGAGATGGTCATCGAGTTCAGGCCGCAGAGGTTCTACCTCATGGGTCTTGCGGCGTCGGGCGCGACCGTGGCGGTATCGCTCGTCCTGCTGGCGTTTCTGACCGTCAAGGCGGCTCTCAAGGGGAGGCGCGGGCGTGGCTAGGCTCGGCATCATCCCCCAGGAGGAGGCGCGCTGGCCCAAGACCATGGGCCTCACCCTTTTCGGGATGCTGACGGCGCTGGCCTGCATGCGCTACCTGGCCCTGCGCTCCACCGTGTTCGACCTGGGCGTGTTCGTATGCAACCTGACGGCCATGTCCGGCGGCGAGTGGTGGCGGGCGCTCAACGGCCATATCCAGCCGGTGCTCTGGGGATACTCCTGGCTCATCCGGCCGCTTCCGGACTGGCTTGCCCCGCTCGGGCTCATGGTGGCCCAGGCCTTCATGCTCTCCCTGCCCCTGCCAGCGCTGGCGCGGCGCTACGGGGCGTTCACGGCGCTGGCCTATTTCGGGTATTTCGCGGTCTGGCACAACGCCCTCTTCGACTTCCACCCCGACCACCTGGCCATCCCCCTGGGGTTCTGGTTCTTTTTCCGCGTCCAGGACGGGCGGCCCTGGACGGCGGCCCTGGCCGCGCTGTCGCTGTGCCTCATCAAGGAACCGTTCGCCATCCAGACGGCGGCCTGCGGCATTTATCTCGGCTTCCAGAGGCGCGGGGCGGCGGCCGGCATATTCGTGTTCATCGCCGGACTGGCCTGGTTCTGGGTGGCCACGGCCAAGCTCATCCCGTTCTTCACCATGGACACGGGGGTGGGCGTCTCGGCCGGGGCCTTCGCCTGGATCGGAGGCGCATCGGTGCTGGGCAAGATCTGGTTCATCCTCACCCACCCCTTCACCGCCATCGGGCACATTCTGGGCGACCCCGGCAAGATCAAATACCTGGCCGCGCTCCTGGGCGGGCTGGCCTTCGTCCCGCTTCTGTCGCCCGGCCCGCTTCTCGTGGCGCTGCCCACCATGGCCCTGTCGCTCCTCTCCACCAGGCCGGACTACTATTCCATCGCCAATCATTACACCGCCGGGCTCGTGGCGCCGCTGATCGTGGCCTTCGCGGGCGGGCTGCCCCTGGCCCGCGAGCTGGTGGAATCGCGCCGCAAGCGGGTGGACCGCTGGGCCGGGACGCTTTTCCTGGTCCTTCTCGCCGGGCACGTGGCCCTCTCCCCCTCGCCCATATCGATTCATTTCTGGCGGGCGGGGGGCTTCTCCGGGTACTGGCCGGACGATCGCGACACCCGGATCATCAGGGCCATGGAGACCGTGCTCCCGTCCGACCCGGAGGTGGTGGTCATCACCCAGAACAGCCTCAACTGGGGCAAGGCCGTCACCCGCAACTTCAGCAACAGCTTCCCCATGGCCGTCTTCGAGCCGCACCTCGCCCAGAATTCCGGAGCGGCGACACCCAGGGACTTCAGGCGCTTCGTGCTCTGGGGCGAGAAGCCGGACTTCCCCGTGACCAGGAGCCTGGCCGAGTACGTCATCCTCGACCTCAAGCGGCCCTGGTTCGTGGTGGACAAAGGCTGCTCCTGGAAGGACGGGGCCTGCCGCGACCAGGCGACGGCGGCCGAATTCATGGCGAACCTGGATAGGACTCTCACCCTCTTCGACAAGGTGCACGAGGAAGACGGGTTCATGATACTCAAGAGGAAAAAGCAGTGACGCGCCAGGCTGCCGCGATGCTTCTCGTTCTCGCCCTGGCCGTTCCGGCCTGGGCCGGCCCCGCGTACGAGCCGGGAAGCCTCAGGCTGCCGGAGACGCTGTGGGCCGGAGGTTCCAGGCTTTTCGGAGGGGACCTCAAGGCGCGCGTGTCCATGCGCACCGTGAAGCACGCGCGCGTCCTTGCCGAGCGCGTTCTCGCGTTGCCTGCCGGTACGGCTGGCCAGTCCGTCCACTCCTGGGGGCAAGGCCCAAGGATGATTGATCTTCCAGGCTCGGGACGTTTCCCGGAAGGCTTCAACGAAGCGCGGCTGGATTACGTCACCGCCGACCCTGCTCGTTGCGGCATGTTGGGGTTTGTCGTTGCAGTGGACAGGGGCGACGGCAGGGATTACTTCGTCTCCGACCCCCTCGAGACCGTGGACCGCATCTCCCCCGTCTGGGCAGACGGACCAGCCCGCGAGGCCGTGCCCGTGGCCGGCGCGGACTGGACCTCCAAAGGCCTGCGCTACCAGCTCTCCCGCCTGCTCGACCGTGATCCGGACGATGTCTGGCGTATTTCCCAGGACGGCCTGTCCACCTTCGTGCAGCGCCGGTTCCGCAAAAACCTCGTGGACGTGGGCGCCATCGACGTGGTGCTCCTGCGCGGCCAGGACGTGCAGGTGAACCTCGTGGTCTCCCTTGACCCGGACGGCAAGGGCAGGACCGTGCTGGACTGGTACGCCCTGCCCAAGCGGACCTTCGACCTGGGCGACGGACGCTCCATCCTGCGGCTCTACGTGGGCCGGCATCTCCGCGAGCTGGCTCCCGGGGCGAAAGCCGCGAGCCTGAAGGAAATGGCCCTCATGTTCTTCAGGCAGAACAGGCAGGATGTGGAAAAGGACCGCAACGTCGAGAAGATCCTCTTCGTGCCCTCCGGGTTGCCCGGAATGGTCATGGAGAAGGGACTGCCCAGGGACCTCCCTGCCCGGGCCCGCGAGGTCTTCGCCGGGCGTGGCGAGCTGGCCGCGAACCTTGAAATATTGTACGAACCGGAATGGAAGGACGCGGAGATCGCCTCCCTGGCCGTGGTTCAGTTCCCCCAGGACCCGGAACAGCAATTCGACCAGACCCTGGAGAACGCCAGACTGGTCAAGGTGGCGCCCAGGCGGGACGTGCCAGCCATCCTTGCAGCCGCCGAGGACCGCTGCAAGAGCTTCGGCGCGGAGTGCGACCCGGACTCGCCGGATGGATTCGTCAGCCAGGACCCTCTGTGGAACCTGGACTTCTCCGGCCTGACCTCTCCGGAAGGCGCGTCCGGAGCCGTCTACCCCGTACTGGCCGGGGGGCTCTTCGCCTCAGGGGACAAGCTCACCTTTGAAGCGGCGCGCGACGGGCTGTCGGTGGAGTGCGTCGGAGGCGGCGAGGGTGCCGCGTTCACCCTGGAGACCGGGGCGGCTTTCAAACCGGAGCCGGGGAAGCGTTACGGGGTGTGGCTCGAACTCGGCCGCTCGCGGGCCGGTCTCGCTGGCGTGGAGGCCGAGGTCTACGGCGGCGGGGAGAGCGCGCGCATCCGGGTCAAGCCCGGCCTTGCCGCGTGGTTCAAGGAACTGCCCGCCGCCGTGGAGGGCGTCCGCCTGCGCTTCACCTCCCAGGCTCCGGAAATGGCCGTCACCCTGCGAAAGGCCGTCGTCCAGACGGCCAATCCCGAAGCTCCCGGGACCGGTCTCTTCGAGGCGCGGTTCCTGTTCGAGCATGCACGGCAGCTGGAGGCGGCCCGGTCCGGGCCAGCGTCGGTGTCGTTCCAGGCCGGGAAGCCCGGCTTCCAGCCGCAATGGCTGTCGGTGGACGTGACCGTTCCTGCATGGACCGTGAACGACTCCCGCCCCGGGCTGGTGTTGTCCGCCGGCGGCGTCGCCCGCTCCGTACCGCTCCCCGCGCGCAAGGCCAGGGTGGCCTTTCTTCTGCCCAGGGTGATGGCGGAGGCCGTCCGTGATGGCGCTTCGGAGCTTGGCCTCTCCCTGTCCGGGGGCGCGCCGGGAGCGGTCCTGGAGGTCTCGGGCGCGGTGCTGTCGGGACAGAGCCTTTCATCCTGGCCCCGGATTCTGGGCAGCGAGGCCTTGGCCGAGCTGGGGGGAGAGGATCGTGCCTTGGAAGGCCTGGACGCCGGGGGAGCCGCTCGCATTGCCGCCGGAGCGTGGTGGCTGCCCATGGGGAAGGCCGGATTGCCCCCCGGTTCCCAGACCGTGCGGTTCATGAAGAATCCCTGGCTGGAAGTGGAAGCCCTCATGGTGGAACGCGGGCCAGGGCCGGCCATGACCGCCCTGGCGCGTAACGGCTCCGGCACGGCCGGAGACCGGCCCAGCAAGGGAGGCAAGGCCCTGGCCATGGCCGGACTTATGTCCGCGGCCGTCCTCGCGTGGCTGGCGGGCAGGAACGGGCGCGGCGCTCTGGCTTGCTCGCGGTTGGCCGGGTGGCTGGCCCGGGACCGCCGGGAAGACGGAACGCCCCTGCCCGCGAGGGGCTGGATCTGGCTGGCGGGAGGCCTTGCCGCCGTCGCTGTCGTCCTCGGTCCGGATGCCGGGCGCATCCTGGCAGGGGGCGTGACCGCCCTGGCGATCCCGCTGTGGAGGGCCTGCAGGGTCCGCGTCGAGCCGCATCTGCCCGTCCTTGCCAAGTCCGCCCCGGTCCATTATTGCACCGGGTTCCTGGCTGCCGCCGCCCTTTCGGCCATCATCCGGCTGTCCGGGGCCGCTCCGGTCTCGGAGCTGACGGGCCTGGCCGGGTTGTGGCTATTCCTGGCGGCCCTGGTCACCAGCGGCAGCGACCGCCTCGGCAAATCAGACAGCGCCCGGAGCGCCCCGTGAAACGGTTCCTCAAGCAGAATTTCATCATCCTCGTGCTCATGAACTCGGGCAACGTCTTCAACTACCTCTTCCAGTTGACGGCGGGCCGGTCCATGACCCCGGACGAGTTCGGCAGCTTCGGCGCGCTCAACTCCTCGACGGTGATCCTGGCAGCGCCGCTTGGCGTGCTGCCGTTCATCATGGCCCGCTTCACGGCGGGATTCGCCCTGAACGGGATGGGGATGGTGAAGGGCCTCTACGCCAGGTCCATGAAGCTGGCCGTGCTCGCTGGCGTGGCGCTCGGCCTGCTTGGCTTTTTCGGCGCGCCCCTCATGGGGAGGTTCCTCCATCTTGAGAATCTGGCCCCGGTGTACGTGCTGATGGCCATGGTGGCCCTCTCGGTCATCATACCCATCCCCTTCGGCATGCTCCAGGGCCTGCAGCGCTTCACCGGCTTCGGCCTGGCGGGGGCAAGCAACGCCTGCATGCGCTTCGTGGCCAGCCTCGTGCTGCTGGCCATGCTGCAACAGGGCGTGACCGGGGCCATGTTCTGCGGCCTGGTGGGCATCCTTTTCCAGGGCGGCATCTCCCTGCTGTTCCTCAAGGACCTCTACAAGGTGGAGCCCGAGCCGCTGCCCCACGGCTTCTCGGGGGAGATCGGCAAGTACGCCCTGGCCATGGTGGTCAGCGCCGTGGTGACCATGTGCCTGAACAACCTCGACCTCGTGCTGGTGCGCCATTTCTGCCCCGGCGACGAGGCCGGGCTCTACGCCACGGCCGCGATCCTCGGGCGAATCGCCTTCTACGGACCGGCGGTGCTTTTGTCCGTGCTCTTCACGGAGGCGGCCACGGCCAAGGCCAGCGGCCAGGAGGACAACAAGAGCCTCTGGCTGTCCATGGGCCTGACGCTGCTTCTGGGCGGAGGCTTCGCGCTGGTGTGCGTCCTCTTCCCCAAGCTGGTTGTGACATTGCTCTTCGGGGCGCAGTACGAGGCAGCCGGACCTCTTCTGGCCATGATCGCCTCGGCCATGGCGCTCCTGGCCCTGGCCAACGTGCTCTTCGTCTATTCCCAGGCGCGCAATGAGTTCGGCTTCATGTGGGTGCAGGGGGCGGGAGTGGCCCTGTTCGCGCTGGGCGTGCAGTTCCGGCACGGCACTGCCATGGAGGTGGCCGAGATGCTCCTTGGTTCCATCGTGTTCATTCTCGCGGCCACCCTGGCCTGGTTCCTTCTGAAGGTCCGCAGGGCAGGGGCGGCGGCTTAGGAGTCCATCATGAAAAGCTCGGCGGCGGATTTCTATCAGACCATGTGCGCGCTGACCCGCGTCATCGCCTACACGCGCCCCGGCGGGGAGCCCCTGGACCTGGCTTCGGGCGTGGCCCACGCGGCGGCGCTCCTGGACGGGCAGACCCGGGCCGGACGCAAGCTCATGTTCGTCGGCAACGGGGCTTCGGCGGCCATCTCCTCCCACATGGCCACGGATTTCTGGAAGACAGGCGGCATGAGGGCCATGGCCTTCAACGACCCCGCCGGACTCACCTGCATCGGCAACGACTACGGCTATCCGCATCTCTTCGAGAAGCCCGTGGAGATGTTCGCGGACGAAGGCGACGTGCTGGTGGCCATCAGCTCCTCTGGGCGGTCGGAGAACATCCTGCGGGCGGTGGATGCCGCCAGGGCCGCGAAGTGCCAGGTGATAACCCTTTCCGGCTTCTCTCCGGACAACCCGCTCAAGGCCCTGGGGGACGGGAACTTCCACGTGCCCGTGGACTCCTACGGACAGGTGGAGGTGTTGCACCACTCCATCTGCCACTGCCTGCTGGACACCATCGTGGCTTCGCGGCGCTCCTGATCCAGCCGGGCGCGACACTGAAAACAAGGCCGCCGGACGTCATCGTCCGGCGGCCTTTGCATTTGGAGGCGCGGCGCAGGGAGCCGCGCTCCCTGTTCACAATGCAAAGAAATGCGGCTGCCTTGGAGGCGGGAACGGATGCGCGTCAAGCCTGCGCGAAGAGAAAGCCCCGCGCAGGGCTAGTCGTGGCTGTGGGGAACTGTGCCCGCAGGGTGGACGTGGGCGTGCACGTGGGGGGCCTCGGCTGCGGGGTGCAAATGCCCGTGCGACAAAATGTAATACGTATCCGTCACCTGTGCCAGGAAATCCCATTCGTGCGAGACCACCAAAAGCGCCAGATCAAGCCCTCGCAGCACCTCGGCGACACGGGCCTTGCTCTCGGGGTCCAGGCCCGTGGTGGGTTCGTCCAGGAGCAGCGCCTTGGGCCGCATTGCCAGCACCCCGGCCAGGGAGGCCAGCCGCTTCTCGCCTCCCGAAAGGCAATGCGTGAGCCGGTCCTCGAATCCGGCCAGCCCCACGGTCTCTAGGCACTCCAGGGCCAGGTCGCGTGCCTTCGCGGGCTTGACTCCGAGATTGAGCGGTCCGAAAGCCACGTCCTCAAGCACAGTGGGGCAGAAGAGTTGGTCGTCCGGGTTCTGGAACAGATAGCCGAGCACGTGCCTGCGGGCTGCGAAATCATGCTCGTCGCGGCATGCAACGCCTTCGATGCGCACCGTCCCGGCCTTGGGGCGCATGAGCCCCATGACCGTCTTGAGCAGCGTCGTCTTGCCGCTGCCGGTGTGCCCGGCAAGCCCGGCGCGCTGACCGGCGTCAACGGTCAGGTCCAGATCGCGCAGCACCTCCCGGCCGTTGTAGCCGGCGGTGATTCCGGAAAGCTCGATGAGTGTCATATGCGCTCCAGCAGGGTCACGGTGGCGGCGGCGGCCAGGCAGCCCAGGCCGAGGAGAGCGTCCGCGAAAGTCCAGGCGCGGCTGCCCAGGCTCAAGAACCTGCCCTGGAATCCGCGGCAGACCATGGCCTGATGGATGGCTGATGAACGGTCCAGCGCCCGCATGAAGAGCAGGGCCAGCATGAGCCCGTAAGTGCGCCAGGACCTTGGGGAGGTCCTGGGGGTGAAGCCGCGCATCCTGGCGGACGTGACGAGCCGGTTCCACTCGTCGCGCATGAGGTCGAGATAACGGTAGGTAAGCGACAAGATCAGGCACAGCTTGTCCGGCACTCCGAGCGAGGAGAGCGCGGCCCCGAGCCTCGGCGGCGACAGCGGCCGCACCAGGCCCCAGAAGGCCAGGAAGATGGCGTTGCCCTTGGCTGTCATGACCAGGGCCAGGGACAGCCCCTGGCGAGTGTAGGCGAAGGAGCCCGCTGTGAAGAGAGGGTCGCCGGGCGTGGCGAGCGGCACGGTGGCCACGATGCCGAGGAAGAACACGTTCACCAACGCCAGCCGCCGCGCGAGGCGTGCCCACTGGCGGTCGCCAAGCGCCAGCGCGGCGGCGCCCAGGCCAAGCCCGGCGAGCGAGGCGGGCCATGTGCCGCAAAGGGCCACGGCAACGGAAAAGACAAGCGCGCCCAAAAGCCTGGAACGGCCGTCCAGTATGTTCAAAACAGCTCCGGCCGCATGCGTTTCAGAAAACCCAGGATGAGCATGGTGATAACGCCTTCTATTCCCATGAGGGCCAGATGCGTCCAGAAAAAGAGACCAGCGAAGACCGAGAGGGCCTCTCCGGAGAAAACCAGGGAGAGGTAGAGCAGCACGAGGCTGCCGAAGATGGAGAGAGCGCCGCAGGCGAAGGCCGCTGCGGCGAAGGCGGGGCCGGATTTGCCGGACAGGGGCCGGAACGCCAGGCCGCATGCCACGGCGGGAAAGCCCATGACCGCAGCGTTCACGCCCAGAGCCGTGAGTCCGCCGAACTGGAAGAGCAGCGCCTGGAGCACCAGGCCGACGAAGATGGAGGGGAAGGCAGCCCATCCGAGCATGGCCCCCATGAGCCCGGAGAGGACCAGGTGGATGCTGGCGGGGCCCAGCGGAATGTGCACCAGGCTCGCCGCAAAAAAGGCAGCCGAAAGAACCCCTGTGCGCACAAGGGCCTCGCCTTCCAGCTTCCTGAGCCCCAGGCCGATCCCGGCAAGCGATGCGGCGGCCCCGGCCGCCAGCACGGGACCACTCAGGACGCCTTCGGAAATGTGCATTCGTGTAAGACCGCCTGTAATCCTTTGGTAAACATGCATCGGCATGCCATTTCCCTGGCGGATGCCGTCCTGCAAGGGGGCAAGCCCGGCAGGGCATTGCCCGCGGCTTGGTACCCGAAGACTGCGGGCGTCGCGGGCGGAGTCATTCTGGTCCGGGCGTTTGTGGGGGTGCGCCCGGACCAGTGCCTGAAAGCGAGGTCCTCGCCGCGTATGCCGAAAAATGCTCGTAGGTATTACATATGGGAAATGCGTGCTACGGTCAAGTGGAGTTTGCGTTGACATGGATGCAACCTGGTTGCATGTGAAGTCCATCAGACTGTCGCTGGAGGGAGCATGTACCGCTTGTTCGCGATCCTTGCCGCCGCCTGCTTCGCGGCCTCGCCTGTCCGCGCGGAGCCTTTGCGGGTGATGGTGAGCATCGAGCCTCAGAAGTATTTCGTCGAGAAGATAGCCGGTCCGTTTGTCCAAACGGAGGTGATGGCCCCGCCGGGCGCGGACGTGCACACTTACGAGCCCAAGCCTTCGCAGATGGTCAAGGTCGCCGGGGCGGCCCTCTATTTCGCGCAAGGCGTGGATTTTGAGAGGGCGTGGCTTCCCAGGCTCGCCAGAAACAGCAAGGAGATGGTGGTCGTCGATACCCTGGCCGGTGTCGATCTCCTGCCGTTGTCCGGGGGGCATGGCGACGGCCACGGACACAAGGGCGAGGACAAACGCGGGCATGACAAGGACGCGACTGACCCGCACGTCTGGACCTCGCCCAGGATCGCGCGCGTCCTGGCCGCCAACATCGCCATGGCGCTCATAAAGGCAGACCCGGCCAACGAGCCGGTCTATAGGGCCAATCTTGCCGCGTTCCAGGCCGAGGCCGAGGCCCTGGACGCCAGGATAAGGGACATCCTGCGCGACGTTCCCCCGGGAAGCGAATTCATCGTGTTCCACCCGGCATGGGCCTATTTCGCGCGGGACTACGGCCTGAGGGAGGTCACGATAGAATCCGGCGGCCGGGAGCCCGGCCCGCGCCAGCTGGCCGAACTCATCGAGCACGCGCGCGAGACCCGCGCCAAGGCCGTGTTCGTGCAGCCCCAGTTCTCCAGGAAGGCGGCCCAGACGGTGGCGTCGGCCATCGGGGCCAGGCTCGTGGAGGCGGACCCGCTGGCCGGGGACTGGGCCGGCAACCTCGCCGCCATGGCCCAGGCACTGGCCGGGGCGCTCAAGCCCTAGTTTGGCGTCCACGAAGAAGGTGGATGCCGTGCGCTTCGAAAACAAGAGGAAGGAAAGATGAGCGCCGTCGCCATCGAGCTTGAGGGAGTCAGCTGCTCCTTCGGCGGGACCCCCGCCCTGGAGAACGCCACGCTGTCCGTTCCGCAGGGAGAGTACATGGCCGTGCTCGGTCCCAACGGCGGCGGCAAGACAACCCTGCTGCGCCTGATTCTCGGGCTTCTCAAGCCGGACTCGGGCGTCATCAGGGTGCTCGGGCTCGCCCCCTCGGAGGCCTCGCCGCGCGTGGGCTACATGCCCCAGATCACGGCCACCGGCCGGGCCTTCCCCATAAGCGTGATGGACACGGTGCTCATGGGCAGGCTCACGCCGCGCTCCCGCTGGCCTTTCTGGCCACGGGCCGACAGGGAGAAGGCCATGGCCTGCCTGGATAAGGCCGGAGCCGCGCACCTGGCGGATAGGGCATTGTCCGGCCTTTCCGGCGGACAGCGCCAGCGGGTGTTCATCGCCAGGGCCCTGGCCTGCGACCCCGAACTCCTCCTGCTGGACGAACCCACGGCCAGCGTGGACCCGGAAGGGCGCGCGTCCTTGCAGGAGCTTCTGGGCGAACTGGCCAGGACGCTCACCGTGGTGCTGGTCAGCCACGACGTGTCCGTCATCTCGCGTCACGTCACCAGCGTGGCCTGCGTCAACCGCACCGTCCATTTCCACCCGCGCCCCGAGATCACGCCGGAGATGTTCGGCATGATGTACCAGTGCGGGCCGCACGGCTGCCAGTTCGAGATGTTGGCCCACGGCCTGCCGCACCGCTTCCTGGCCCCGCATCCTGTAAACGAGGTGAAGCCGTGATCGAGGCCCTCTCCTTCGAGTTCATGCGCAACGCCCTGCTGGCTGGCCTCCTGGCCAGCGTGGCCTGCGGCGTCATCGGAAGCCTCGTGGTGGTGAACCGGGTTGTGTTCGTGGCGGGGGGCATCTCCCACGCGGCCTACGGAGGCGTCGGGCTGGCCTTCTTCATGGGCCTGCCGGTGCTGCCCGTCACTGTGGCCTTCAGCCTGGCCGTGGCCGCCGTGATGGCCGCCGTCACCTTCGGCCGGCGAGAGCGCGCGGACACGGTGGTGGGCGTGCTCTGGGCCGCTGGCATGGCTTTCGGCATCATCCTCGTGGACCTGGCCCACGGCTACAACGTGGACCTCATGAGCTTCCTGTTCGGCTCCATTCTGGCCGTCCCGTCCTTCGACCTGTGGCTCATGGCCTGCCTGGACGCCGTGCTGCTGGCCGTGGTGGTCTTCAACTACCGCGGCTTCGCGGCCATGAGCTTCGACGCCGAGTTCGCGGGGCTGCGGGGCGTGCCCGTGCGCTTTCTGTATTTCACCATGCTGGCCATGATCGCGGTCTCCATCGTCATGATCATCCGGGTGGTGGGGCTCATCCTGGTCATCGCCCTGATGACCATCCCGCCGTCCCTGGCCGAGCGGGGATGCCGGTCCCTCGGCGTCATGATGCTGCGCTCGGGGTTGTACGCCGCGTTCTTCTGCCTTGCCGGGCTCTGCGTGTCCTACGTCTTCGACCTGACCTCGGGGGCCAGCATCATAGCGGTGGCGTCCGCGTGTTTCTTCGCGGCGCGGCTATGGGGCGGGGGGGAAGCCTGATGTGCGGCCGTTGCGACGCGGTGGAGTTGCTGGCCTCGGCGGGCATCAAGGCCACGCGGCACCGCCTCAGGGTTCTCCAGGCTTTGCTGGACGCGCCCGAGGCGCTCACGGCCCAGGCGCTTCTCGCCGGGCTCAGGCGGGCCGCTCCCATGGACAAGGTGACGCTCTACCGCGTTCTGGAAGCCCTCGCGGAGTCGGGGCTGGCCACCCGCCACGAAGCCGGGGACGGAGTGGCGCGCTACTGCCCCGGCGGCCCGGCTCATCCGGACCATCACCATTTCTACTGCCTGCGCTGCAAGAGGCTTCTGTGCCTGGACCCGGACGCCGTCACGGTAGGGGCCAGCGTGCCGGGAGTGGAGCACGTGAGCGTGCGGCTGGAAGGCGCCTGCGAGGAATGCAGGAGCGCGGCGGGCTGAGGGGCTGCCGACCGCGGCAAAGGACATGCCCGGGGCTGATGCCTTGAGGCTTCCCCCGTCGTCTGACAGGGGCGAAGGTGTCCGCCTGTTACGCCGATGTCTCCGCCGCTTGGAAGCCGGGCCGTGCATCCCATCTCACAGGCGGACGGTCTCCATGGCCATGCGGCCGCCGGGCTAGCCTGTCTTCTTGATGGTCTGCATGGCCGTGGCGATCACGCCGGCCACGTCGGCCGTGTTCTGCGGTATGAGCATGGTGGTGGAGTCCTGGGCCATCTTGGCGAAGGCGGCCACGTACTGCTCGGCCACGCGCAGGTTGGCGGCGGTGAGGCCGCCCTCGGCATTGAGCGACTCGGCCACCATGCGGATGCCGTTGGCCGTGGCCGTGGCCACCAGTTCGATCTCCCGCGCCTTGCCCTCGGCCACGTTGATCTGCCGCTGCTTTTCGCCTTCCGAGAGGTTGATGGCCTGCTGCATCTCGCCCTCTGAGATGTTGATGGCGCTCTGCTTCTTGCCCTCGGCCAGGGCGATCTGGGCGCGCTTCTCGCGCTCGGCGGTCATCTGGGCTTCCATGGCCACCTTCACGGACTCGGGCGGCGCGATGTCCTTGATCTCGAAGCGCATCACCTTCACGCCCCAGCTCATGGCCGCCTCGTCCACGGCCTTGACCACCTCGGAGTTGATCAGCTCGCGCTCCTCGAAGGTCTTGTCCAGGGTGATCTTGCCTATGGAGGACCTGAGCGAGGTCTGGGCCAGCTGGGTGGCGGCGATGCGGTAGTTGGCGATGCCGTAGGCGGCAAGGCGGGGGTCGTTGACCTTGATGTACACCAGCCCGTCCACGTGCACGGTGACGTTATCCTTGGTGATGCAGGGCTGCGAGGGAGTGTCTATCACCTCCTCCTTGAGGGAGAACTTGTATGCGACCCTATCGAACAGCGGCAACAGAAGGTGGAAGCCCGCCTCCAGGGTACGGCTGTACTTGCCGAGCCGCTCCACGATGTAGGCGCTCTGCTGGGGCACCACCGTGACCGACAGCAGCATCAGTATCAGGACGAGCCCGGCGAAGGTCAGGGCAAAGGGCAGCATGGCGTCTCCTTCTCTGGTTACAGTTTATCCACTTTGAGCACGGAATGGTCGCCGTGGGGGTCGTCCACCACCCTGACGGAATCGCCTGCCTCCAGGGGAGAGTCGGCGCTGGCGGCGTAGTAGGTGCCGCGAAGCTTGATGCGGCCCGTGCCATTTTTGGGGATGGGTTCGGTCACCACGGCCTGGAGGCCCGTCAACGATTCAATCCCGGCAACCTGGGCCTCGTCCGCGCGGGCCCGGCCCTGGAACAGCTTCCTGAACCAGCCGCGCAGCCCGATCAGGAACACCGCGGATGCCACGGCGAAGAGGATGAACTGGTGGGACGTCTCCAGGTCGAACAGGAGCACTGCCAGCGATGTCGCCAGGGCTCCGAGGCCGAAGAACATGATGACAAGTCCTGGGACCAGCGCTTCCAGCGCCAGGAGCGCCAGGCCGGTCACGGCCCATATCACGGGGGGCGTCCAATACATGCGTCGTGCTCCTTGCGCCGCGCACGGCGGCGTTATGGTCCGTCCCTGAGGGACGGCATGAATAGGATACACCAACACCATGCCGCAACGCGAGGAAAAAGCGTTTCATGCCGAGGTGTTTTCCTGGGAGCATGGACGGCAACGCATTTGCCGCGGCAAAGAAGTGTTTCGCTGATGGCGCTCTCAGGTCATGCGGGTTGCCGCGCGAGAGGAACCGTCTGGCGGCGCACGGGAAATACAGCCCTGTTTGGCTTGCGCCTCATGGCGTGGAGCGGCTATTCATGTTCAGGCCGTTCGTCGCGGCCGTAATGCGAGATTTTGCCGTTGCGGGAATCCGGGGCACGCCCGGTCCGGAGCGGTGGCCGGGGGCCTTCGAGCAATGAGCCAGGAAGAAGACAGGAAGCAGCTGATGAGAGCCATCGACGAGGAGACGCGGCGCTGGCTGCGTGATTTCCCGGCCTGGAAGCGCCGCAAGGCCGCGAAGCCGGAGGACGTGACCATCCGGTTCCTTCTGGGCTACATGTCTGAGCGCTGCTACGACTACTACTTCATCCAGCGCAACTACAGCCAGTTGGTGCCCCTGCTGGAATCATACGCAGCCCAATACGGCGAGACGGAAGGGCTCACCCGCCTCATCGCCGATGCGGGTTCGAGCCTGGAAGCTGGCTGATCCTCAAACTCCCGGAGACCGCGCGCGGCCTCCGGGGTTGGTGTCACAGCCTTGTCAATCGAGGGCGGCGGCCACTTGACGGCCGAAGGCCCTGCACTCGTCCAGTGCGCCGCCGTCCGGCTTCCACAAGAGCTTGAGCCCGGGGACGGCAGGCTCCAGGCCCGCCAAGGCAAGCCCCTCTTCGATCATCTTCACCGATTCACCGCTCCATCCGTAAGAGCCGAAGGCCGCGCCCTTCTTTCTCTTGAACGCGAGCCCGCGCATCTCCTCCAGCACGGCGGACACGGACCGCAGCACGCCCCGGTTGAAAGTGGGCGAGCCCACCGCCACGGCCTTTGACTTGAAAACCTCGGTGATGAGGTCGTTGACGTCGCTCTTGGCCGCGTGCATGCACTTCACGGTCATGGAGGGGCGTTCGTCGCGCATGCCCTGGGCTATGGCCTCGGCCATGAGGCGGGTGGAGTTCCACATGGTGTCGTAGACCACGAGCGCCTGGTCCTCCTGGTAGTCCGCCGCCCATTTGAGGTATGCCTCCACGATGCGGGCGGGATCCTTGCGCCAGATGACGCCGTGGCTCGGGCATATCATCGACAGCGGCAGGTTGAGCGCCAGCACGTCGTTTATCTTCTTCATCACCAGCCTGCTGAAGGGCGTGAGGATGTTGGCGTAGTACTTGAGCGCCTCCTGGAACAGCTCGCACTCGTCCACGGTGTCGTTGAACATGGTCTCGGAGGCCAGGTGCTGGCCGAAGGCGTCGTTGGAGAAGAGGATGTTCTCGCCGGACAGGTAGCAGAACATGGAGTCCGGCCAGTGGAGCATGGGGGCCTCCACGAAGGTGAGCGCCATGCCCCCGCCCAGGTCCAGGCTGTCGCCTGTCTTGACCACGCGCAGGTCCCAGTCCTGGTGATACTGGCCCTTGATGGACTTCACGGCGTTGGCCGTGCAGTACACCGGCAGGCCGGGACGCGCCCGCAAGAGCTCCGGCATGGCCCCGCTGTGGTCGGGTTCGGCGTGGTTGCAGACCAGGAAGTCGATGGAGTCCAGCACGCCCTCGCGGGCCAGGTTCTCCACGAACTCCCCGGCGAAGGGCGACCAGACCGTGTCTATTAACGCCGTCTTCTCGCCGGACACCAGGTAGGAGTTGTAGGAGGACCCGTGGTGGGTGCTGTATTCCTCGCCGTGAAAGCGGCGGAGTTCCCAGTCTATCTTGCCGACCCACCGGACTCGCCCGGTTATCCTTTTATGCATGGTGAGCCTCCTGTCCGTGATATCTGACCACATTACCGCATGCGGAGCGACCGGGCAAGGCTCGCGCAATGGAAGCGGTCTTGCCGGATGGCAACGCGTTCCCTATGGTCGGAGGACGGCGCGAACGGGACGCGACGAAGCGCAAGGACTGGGTTGCATATCTTTTCAGTCTTGCAACCCTGCCTCCGTTGGCAACAAGGCAGCCGGCCTCTCGCCGGGTAAGACAAAGGGCAAGGATGAAACATGGCCGGACGGATACTCTTCATCGCTTTCGCGACGGTGGTTTTTCTCTGCGGCTGCCAGCCGCGCGGGCCCATGACGGACAAGGAGTTCATGGGGTTCTGCGCGGGCGCGGACGGAAGGCGGGGCAACTGCGACAGCCTTGGGCTGTGCGACGAATACCTTAAAGCCGTGGGCACGCCCCAGAAGGGCCTCCAGGAGTGCCTGCAGGGCTGCGCGGACGTGGAGCGGCAACTCGGGGCGCGCAACCGCGCGGGCCGCTGCCAGGCCACCATCAAGGCCGGACACGACTGGTGCCAGCGCTATTGCCGCACGCTGTATCCGGAGTAGGCTTGAGCCGGGTCTGCCTTGGCCGGGGCCGGGTGACTGGAAGTGGTCTGGCCAGTCCCGTGACCGGCGCGCGAGGCCTCTTCTCCGTCTAGCTCCGCCTTAGCCCGCGCTTCCCACCAGCGCCTGCATGGCGGCGAAGCTGCCTTCCAGGGTCTCGGCCTCGCCGACGTGTTGTTGGAGATAGTTGTTGATTGGGCCGATCATGCGCAGGGCCTGGTCGATCTCCGGGTTCGCTCCCGCCTGGTACGCGCCGATGTTCACCATGTCCTCCACGCGCTTGAAGGTGGCGAGCATGCGGATGAAGGCCCGCCCGGCCAAGACGGCCTCCTTGGGGGTCACGTCGCCTCTCAGGCGGCTGATGCTTTTCAGCACGTCGATGGCCGGGAAGTGGCCCTGGTCGGCCAGTTCGCGGGTGAGCACGATGTGCCCGTCCAGGATGGAGCGCACGGCGTCGGCGATGGGTTCGTTGAAGTCGTCGCCGTCCACGAGCACGGTGTATATGCCAGTGATGGACCCCGCGTCGCTGCGCCCGGCCCGCTCAAGAAGCTTCGGGAGATGAGCGAACACCGACGGCGTGTAGCCGCGCGTGGTGGGCGGCTCCCCAGCGGCGAGGCCCACTTCGCGCCCGGCCATGGCGAAGCGGGTGACGGAGTCCATCATGAGGATGACGTCGTTGCCCTGGTCCCTGAAGAATTCGGCCATGGCCGTGGCCGCGTAGGCGGCGCGCATGCGCACCAGCGGGCTCTGGTCGCTGGTGGCGATGACCAGCACCGAGCGGGCCAGGCCTTCCGGTCCCAGGTCCTTCTCGATGAACTCCACCACCTCGCGGCCGCGCTCGCCCACCAGGGCGATGACGTTGATGTCCGCCTTGGTGTTGCGGGCGATCATGCCCATGAGGGTCGATTTCCCGACGCCTGAGCCGGCCATGATGCCCACGCGCTGTCCCTTGCCCAGGGTGAGCAGGCCGTTGATGGCGCGCACGCCCACGTCCATGGGTTCGGTGATGCGGGGGCGGCGCATGGGCGGCGGCGGGTCGTTGTAGAGAGGGTAGAAGCGCCTGGGGTCGATGGGGCCCTTGTCGTCGATGGGGTTGCCGAAGGCGTCCACTGCCCGGCCCAGGAAGCGCCTGCCCACCGGCATGAGCGGCGGCGTGGCGGTGTTCTGGATGAGGCAGCCCTGGCTTACGCCGCGCAGGTCGCCGTAGGGCATGAGCAGGCAGGCGTCGTCGCGGAAGCCCACCACCTCGGCGGGCACGCCGTCTTCGGCGCCCGGGGGCATCATGCGGCACACCGCGCCCAGCGGGGCCTTGATGCCCTTGCCCTCGGCGATGAGTCCAACCACCTTGCTCACCTTGCCGTAGGTGCGCACGGGGTCGAGCCCTTCCAGGAGGGAGAGGCAGGCGGCGGCGTCCAGGCTCACGGCTGTCCCTCGGTGAACTCGACCCGGTCGAGCAGGTCGGAGATCTGTTCGAAGCGGCTGTCCAGGGTGTTGTCCACCATGCCCGCGTCGGACTCCAGGCGCACCCCGCCGGGGGTGAGGCCAGGGTCGGTCTTGAGCCGCCAGCCGCCCAGGTTGGGATGCGCGGATTTTGCGGCTTCCAGCAGGGCCTGCGCGGCGGCTTCGTCTTCGGGGTGGACGATCACGGTGAAACCGGCCCGGGTGTCCAGGATTTCGATGGCCTGCTCCATGAGGCTGCCGAGAATTTCCTGGCGGCGTTCGGAGAGTTCCACGTGCAGGGTCTTCTCCACGCTGAGCTTAAGGAGCGTGGCGAATTCCTGACGGTGCCTGGTCCACAGTGCGGGGCGCTCGGCCTCCAGCCCGGCGAGCAGCCCTGCCAGGGCGTTGCCAAGGGCGGCCATCTCGGCCTGGCAGTTCTGACGGGATTCCGCCAGCCCCTGGGCCAGCCCTTCCTGGCGGGCCTGTTCACGGATGGCCTCGGCGTCGGCCATGGCCTGGTTCAGGATCTCCTTGGCCTTGGACTGGGCCTTGGCCCGGACCCTGGCCCAGAAGGCCAGCTCGGTGGACTCGTCCAGGACCTGGGTCTTGGTGCCCTCTATCTGGTGGACGGTCATCTCAGAGGGGCCGGGGGTTCCCATGCCCATGACCACCCGGGCGTTGCCCGGAAGGAATCCGCCGGTCTCCGCGCTAGATGAAGACATCGCCGCCGCCCCTTCCGATGGCAATCTTGCCTTCGGCTTCCAGCCTTCTCACCGTCTTGACCACGCTCTGCTGCGCGCCTTCCACGTCGGCCAGGCGGACGGGCCCCATGATCTCCAGGTCTTCCTTGATCATCGTCGCGGCGCGCTCGGACAGGTTCTTGAAGAACTTCTCCTTGAGGTCGTCGGACGCTCCCTTGAGCGCCTGGGTGAGCTCCTCGTTGGAGACTTCCTTGAGAAGCTCGCGGATGGAGCGGTCGTCCAGGGCCTTGATGTCCTCGAAGACGAACATGAGGTTCCTGATGTCCTCGGCCATCTGCGCCGACTCCTCCTCGATCTCGGAGAGGACCTCTTCCTCCGTGGCGCGGTCCACGGCGTTGAGGATTTCGGCCACGGCCGTGATGCCGCCCACCTTCTTGCCTTCTTTTCCACCCATGGCGATGAGCTGGTTCTGCAGCACCTTGTCCACTTCCATGAGCATCTCCTCGGCCACGGCCTCGAGCCTCGCCAGGCGCATGAGCACCTCGGCGCGCACGCCGGAGGGCAGGTTCTGCAAAAGCTCGGCGGCCTGGTCCGGGTGGAGGTGTCCCAGGATGAGTGCCAGGGTCTGCGGGTGTTCGTTTCTGAGTATCTGGGCCAGGATGCGCGGGGAGACGTTCTCCAGCTCCTGGAAGGGAGTGGGCCCGGAGGCGATCTCCAGCGAATCCATGATGTACTTGGCCGTGTCGGGGTCCAGCGTCTTGGAGAGCATGCGCTTGACCGTGTCCGCGCCGCCGATGAGCGACTCCTGACCGAACTGCATGGACTCGTTGAACTCCTTGAGCACTTCCTCGACGCCTTCCTTCTCCACGGTGTCGATTTCCAGCATGGCCTTGGAGATGCGGGCGATCTCGCCGCGGTCCATGCGTTTGAACACCTCGGAGCAGAACTTGTCGCCAAGCGCCAGGCAGAGCACGGCGGTCTTTTGCGGTCCGGTCAGGGCGGGCATGGCTTACGCGGCCTCCTGCTTGAGCCATCCGCGCAGGACCAGGATGGCCTGCTCGGTGTTGGTTTCGAAGAGCTGCTGGGCCAGGATCTTGGCGTTCTCCAGCCGCTTGGATATCTCCACGAGTTCGGCCTCTTCCTCTTCCGGCTCGGCCAGGGCGATGCGGCGCTCGGCCTCGGGCAGGCGGCTGATGGACTCGATCTCCTCGCGGGTGACGCGGGGGCGGATGAGCGCCATGACCACCGGCCGGACCACCAGCAGCAGGAAGAGGAACACCAGCAGGCCGTTCAGGAAGGGCTTGCCCAGGCGCTGGGCGTATTCCAGCATGTTCTGGGTCAGGCTGGGCTCCCCGATGAGCTCGCGCTCGCCGAAGGACATGCAGGACACCTCGATGGTGTCGCCGCGTTTGGCGTCGAATCCCACGGCGCTGGCCACGGCCTGCTTGATGCGCTCCAGTTCCTCGGCGGAGCGGGGGATGAACTTGGGTTCCGCGCTCGCCGGGTCCTGAACGTAGTCCACGATAACCGCGACCGAAAGGCGCTGCAACTCCCCGGAGGGGGCCACGATGTGCTGGGTCTCGGAGTTGATCTCGTAGTTGGTCTGGCGCTTTTCCTGGCTCTGGTCCACCTTGTTCTCTGTGCCGGTGAAGCCGTCGCCGCGGAAGTTGGTCTCGGGCACGGAGCCGTCCACGTTGGCCTTCTGGTTGGTGGATGATTCCTCGCGCACCTCGGAGCGCACCACGGTGGCGTTGGGGTCGAAGCTCTGCTTCTTGATCTCGCGGCGCGAGAAGTCGAGCTGGGCCGAAACCTTGGCGATGGACTTGCCGCCGCCCACGATGGGGGTGAGCAGTTCCTCGATCTTGCGCTCGACGTTTCTCTGATAGGTGTTGCGGAAGTCGAACTGGGTGCTGGTCATGCCGTCGATGGAGTCGCCGTCCTTGGGCTGGTAGAGGATCTTGCCCGAGGTGTCGGTGACGGTGACGCGGGCGGGGTCCAGCCCCTCGACGCTCATCGCCACGAAATTGACGATGCCCTGCACCTGCTTCTGCTCAAGCTTGGCCCCGCTCTTCAGGGTGAGCACCACCGAGGCGCTGGGCTTTCGCTGCTCCTCGATGAACAGGCTCTTCTGGGGCAGGACCAGGTGGACCCTGGCCTTGTCGATCTGGGGGAATTCGCCGATGGTGCGGGCCAGCTCGCCCTGGAGGGCGCGCTGGTAGTTGATGCGCTGCACGAAGTCGGTCTGGCCCACCTTGGTGTCGTCGAAGATCTCGTAGCCCAGGCCAGCGCCGTGGAGCTTGCCCTCGCCGGCCACCTTCAGGCGCAGCTCGCTGACCTGGTCGGCGGGGACGAGGATGGTCTGGCCGCCCTCTTCGAGCCTGTAGGGGATCTTGCCCGCCTTGAGGGTCTCCATGACCCGGCTGGCGTCGTCCTGCCCGAGCTTGTTGAAGAGGACCCGGTAGTCGGGCTGGTTGAACCAGACGATCATCAGCACGAAGGCGGCCACCACCGAGGCGGCGACGCCCGCGAACAGGATGCGCTGGGCCAGGGTGCGGCCGGACCAGAAGCGGGTGGCCTGATCCCAGAAAGATTTGAGCATGGCGGGCATGGGCGGCTCCTTATCCTATCGGAATAATGCTAGAAAGGCATCTTCACCAGTTCGCGGTACATGTCCATGACCTTGTTCCTCACCGTGGAGGTCATGCTCATGGCCACTCCCGCCTTCTGGAGCTGGATCATCAGTTCATGGACGTTCTGGTTCTCGCCGGTGGCGAAGGACTCGACCATCCGGTCCTTCTTGATCTGCTCCGCGTTGACCTCGGCCACGGAGTTCTGGAGCTTCTCCATGAAGCCGTGCTCCGGGGCGGGGGTTCCGAGCGCCTTGCTGACCTGCTGCTGCACCGAACCGGCGCCCTGGGACTGGCCCATGGCGGCGCGATAGGCGTTGAGGGCGATGGGGCTGATGGACATGGCGTGCTCCTTTGTCCTAGCGGCCTATCTCAAGGGCCTTGTTGTACATGGCCTTGATGGTGGAGATGGTGGTGGTGCTGGCCTCGTAGCTGCGGGTGGCCTGGATCATGTTGGTCATCTCCTCCACCACGTTGATGTCGGGATACTGCACGTAGCCATTCTGGTCGGCGTCGGGATGGCCGGGCTCGTAAACCTGCTTCGGCGGGCGGCCGTCCGCCACGATGCCGGTGACGCGCACGCCGTTGAGCTCCTGGGCCAGGGCGTCGTTCATGGCCTGGCCGAAAGGAGTGACCCTGGTGGATTCCAGGGCCACGGACTTGCGCTGGTAGGGGCCCTGGCCGTCGGCCGTGCGGGTGGTCTTGGCGTTGGCAAGGTTCATGGCGACGACGTTCATGTAGGTGCGCTGGGCCGAGAGGGCCGAACCGCCGATGTCGAGTGCTGTCATGAAGTCCATGGTTACTTGCCTCCCTCCGTGATGATGGTCTTGATGCCCTCGAAGCTTTTGTGCGTCACGGTGGTCAATGCGTTGTACATGAGGGAGTTCTTGGACATTGCGGCCATTTCCTTGTCCAGGTCCACCGCGTCGGCCCCGTAGATGGTGCGGGGCTTGAATTCCTTGACGACGTTTTCCTGATAGCCGTTCACGTCGAAGTGTCCGGGGACGTGCTTGGCGCTCGTCCTTGTGATGTTGGCGCGCATCTCCTGGCTGCCCAAGGCGTTCTGGAGCTCGCTCTCGAAGTCCATGGACCGGGCCTTGTAGCCGGGGATGTTGATGTTGGCCAAATTGGACATGACGAGGTTTTGACGCTCCAGGCGAAGGTCCAGGACCTTGGCGAGCAGGTTCGCGTTCTTTCCGTAGATGTCCGGCATGGCTGGGCTCCTTGAGGCGGCGGCTGTTTTTGCCGGGTGGTTTCCCACCGGTGGGCAGGCCGCCTCGGCTCACTCTTAAGCAACTCCCGTTCCAAAAATATAAGATGCTGAAATTGCGTGATAATCTCGCTGAAGCCGGCGTCAGGCACGCAACATGCTTTTTGTTGCCCGGATGCGCCGCCCTCGGCGGAAATTGCCTGATTCAACGATTGGCACACGCATTGCAGAGGACGATTCGCCGGTTCGCCGGTCCCCGGGAGGGACGTGGTTGGCGAGCCGGTACGGAAGGGGAGGCGGGAGGCCAGGACGGCCTTCCGGCTTGAGAAAAGCGAATCGACGGACGCCGCGCCCGGGAGAAGGTTTTGGCAAAGGCGTTCACGCACCGGAGGGGACAGTCATGAGCGGTCATCTGGACTACGAAATCAACAAGGAACTCGGCGAGTGCTACCTGTTCATGGGCGACCTGGACAAGGCTGAGGAGTACTACAGCAAGGCCATGAACTCCAACGGGGTCCATCCCGACCCCTACATGGGGCTGGCCACCATCGCCGTGCACCGGGGCGACCTGGACGGGGCCTTCGCCTACTACCGCAAGGCGGCCAACGTCGAGGCGTCCGACAAGTCCCTGTCGGGCATGGCGCTCATCGAGATGGAGCGCGGCGAGCACGACGGGGCCTTCAACCACTTCTGCCAGGCCCTGGACCACAACCCCGAGAACATGGTGGCGCTCTACAGCATCATCAGGCTCGGCCACGCCATGGGACGGCTGGAAGAGGTCATGCCCTACCTGGAGGCCTACCTGGCCATCGACCCCCTGAAGCACGAGATCAGGTACTCCCTGGCCGGCTGCCTGGTGGCTTCGGGACGCGACGCGGACGCCAAGGCTCACCTGGATCGCATCCTTGAGCAGGACCCTGCCTACGGCTGCGCCCTGGAGCTCAAGGAACACCTGGAAGCCAAGGCCGCCTAGGGGCGGAAATTTCGACCGATCTCCCCTCCCCCATTGGTTCCCGGTCCGGTACCGCTCCCGGCGGCCGGACCGGGGACCAACTCCCAGGCGGCAGCGAGGGGGGAGGCGCGGGAAAAAGGTTGCCAAGCGGGGGCGCATTTGGCACTGCCAAGCCAAAAACAGCGAGGCAGCCATGGATCTATTGCCCATCCGCAGGGCCATTCTTTCCGTCACCGACAAGTCCGGCCTGGCCGGGTTCGCCGCGTTTTTGAGCGCAAACGGCGTGGAGCTGGTCTCCACCGGCGGCACCAAGAAGGCCATGACCGACGCTGGTCTTCCCGTCACCGCCGTTGACCAGGTCACCGGCTTCCCCGAAATGCTGGGCGGCCGGGTCAAGACCCTGCACCCGCACATCCACGCCGGCATCCTGGCCGACAAGGACAATCCCGAACATCTCGAGACCCTGGACAGGTTCGGCCTCAAGCCCTTCGACCTGATCTGCGTCAACCTCTACGACTTCGCCAAGGCGGCCGCCGCCAAGGCCTCCCTCAAGGACGCGGTGGAGCAGATCGACATCGGCGGCCCCACCATGCTCCGGGCCTCGGCCAAGAATTTCCATTCCATCCTCGTGGTCCCCTCTCCCGAGCACTACGGCCGCGTCACCGATGAGCTGAAGGCCAACGCAATGAAGGCGACGCTCGCGCTGCGCCACGAGATGGCCGTGGAGACCTTCAGGGCCACCTCCGCCTACGACGCCATGATCACGGAGTACCTGGGCAAGGCCTAGGGGGCGGTTTCGAGGGACACGAGCAAGGCCTTCGGAATCTTGATCTCATGGTTTCGCGGGCGCGCCGCGCGTTCGCGTGACGCAGCCAAGTGGCGCGGTGGGAGCGGCCCCCGCAAGGGCCGCAACCGCCGACGGGACCCTGACGGCGCCAAAGCCGCGTATCTGGCTCGGCGTGTCCGTCGCGTCCGCCGCACTGCAAATCCCTTCTGATTAGTGAAGCCCCGGACCGTCCGCGCCCGCCGCGCGGAAGGGCCGGGGCTTTCGCGTTTCGGCCGGAATCTGGCTGCCGGCCGGAATCTGGCTGCCGGCCGGAAGGTTTGATGCGCCGCTTCCCCTTGCCTGAGCGCCCAGCCTGCCATAAATGAAGAGTCTCACGCACGCGGCGGGCCGGAAAGGGCCGCCGCCGGAGGTTCATCATAGCAAGCAAAGTCCAAGGAAACACCGAAGGCCTGAAGCCGAGCCAGGTGAAGGCCCTGGAACGGCTCTACACCCGGCGCTATCCGCACGCGGGCGGCTACACCACCGACCAGGCCCGCGAGCTGGCCGCCATCTCCCACGGCATAGGCCGCCAGGTGGGTCTGCTCATCGACCGCAAGGGCCGCCCGGACATGGTCATCGTGGGCGAACCCCACGCCATCCTCATCCCGGAGCTGCCGCGTTCCCGCGAGCACGCGGGCCGCCTGCGAGGCCTGCGCCTGCTGCACACCCACCTGCACGAGGCCGGGCTCGACCAGGAAGACCTCACGGACATGCTCTTTTTGCGCCTGGACTCCGTGGCGGCCCTCACCGTGGACGACATGGCCATGCCGCACAGGCTGCACGTCGCCCACCTGACCCCGAGCGCCCGCCCCGAGCCGGGAGCACGCCCGTGGGACATTCTGCCCGCCGCGGCCTGGGACAAATCCGAAACGGATTTCGAGTCCCTCACCCAGGCCCTGGAGGAGGAGTTCGCCCGGCTGGCCAAGCCGGTGGCCGGGGCCGAGGAGGGAGTGGCCGGACGCGCCGTGCTCATCGGCGTGGGCAGCGCCCCGCGCATGGACCTGGAGGCCTCCCTGGACGAGCTTGAGGCGTTGGCGTCCACGGCGGGGCTCTCCACCGCGGGCCGGGTCATCCAGCGCGTGCCCCAGGTGAACCCGCGCACCATCATCGGCAAGGGCAAGCTCTCGGAACTCGAGGTGATGGCCCTGTCCACCGGAGCCTCGGTGCTCCTCTTCGACGGGGAATTGACGCCCGCCCAGATGCGCAACCTGGCCGACCTCACCGAGCGCAAGATCCTGGACCGCACCCAGCTGATCCTGGACATATTCGCCCAGCGGGCCACGTCGCGCTCTGGCAAGCTCCAGGTGGAGATGGCCCAGCTCAAGTACACGCTGCCGAGGCTGGTGGGGAAGAACCCTGCCATGAGCCGCCTCATGGGCGGCATAGGCGGGCGCGGTCCGGGCGAGACCAAGCTCGAGATAGACCGCCGCCGCATCCGCGAACGCTTGACCCGCATGAAACGGGAACTGGCCGAACTGCGAAAGCAGCGCGCCCAGGTGCGCGACCGCAGGGCCAAGGCTGGCCTGCCCATCGTGTCGCTGGTGGGCTACACCAACGCGGGCAAGTCCACGCTCCTCAACACGCTGACCCAGTCCGAGGTGCTGGCCGAGGACAAGCTCTTCGCCACCCTGGACCCGGTCAGCCGCCGCCTGCGATTTCCCCAGGAGCGCGAGCTGGTGCTCACCGACACCGTGGGATTCATCCGCGAGCTGCCCAAGGAACTCAAGGAGGCCTTCCGGGCCACCCTGGAGGAATTGGAGAGCGCGGACCTGCTCATCCAGGTTGCGGACGCCGGGCACCCCGAGCTTGCGGGCCAGATCGAGGCGGTGGAGTCCATCCTCAAGGAGATGGAGCTGGAAACAATCCCCAGGCTTCTGGCCCTCAACAAATGGGACACCCTGGACGACGAGCGCAGGGCCTGGGTTTTGAACCGTTATCCCGAGGGCATACCCATGTCGGCCAGGAGCCGGGCAACGCTCGAACCGCTGGTTTCCGAAATTATTCGCAGGGTGGACTGGGAAAAAGGACTTGCCAAGCCCGGTGAATCTGGGTAAACGCATCTTCCTCGCGCCGAGGTAGCTCAGTTGGTAGAGCAGGGGACTGAAAATCCCCGTGTCGGGAGTTCAATTCTCTCCCTCGGCACCACGAAAATCAGGGGCTCACGGGTAATACCGTGGGCCCCTTTCTCGTTGGGGGGTGATTCTCTCCCCACTCTCTCCCCACTTTGAAGCCGGTAAGGCTCTTCTGAGGGGGGCGACGATAGCCTTCTTCCATCTTGCCTCCGGCGCTCTCTCCATGTGCCCCTCGGAGCATGAAGCGCCTCTCTCTCACTCTCCTCCTGCTCCTCGCCCTAGCCATCCCCGTCCACGCCGTCGACCTCGACCTGATGGACGCCCCGGCGCAGGTCTACTTCTCCCCGAAGGGCGGCGTGACCTGCCGGGTTTCTTCGGACCACTCAATTCTTGAGGGTGGCCCTCCGGTTCAGGTTATTCCCGCTCATTGCCGTGAAGGCACTCGGGGTCATCTTGCCCAGGCTTGAGTGGGGCCGGGGAAGGTTGTTGCCCCGCCGGGATGCGGGAGAATGTCCCTCCGCGCGGGGCACCATTCGCTTACAGGGCCGCAGACCGGAAATCGGGGGCTCAGCCTTGAGCGCGGGCTTATCCCGTTGGAGAGAAGCGCATTCACTTGGCCAAAAGTGTTCTCCCCTTCCAGAGTGCGAATATGGCCGGGTACAGGAGCAGCTCCAGGATGGTGGAGGTCACCACGCCGCCGATCATGGGTGCGGCGATGCGCTTCATCACGTCCGAGCCCGCGCCCGTGGAGAACATCACCGGCACAAGGCCCGCCAGGATGACGGCCACGGTCATGATCTTGGGGCGGATGCGCTTCACCGCGCCGTGCATCACGGCATCGTTCAGGTCTGCCCGTGTTTTGAGGAGGCCCTTATCCTGCCATTCCTTGTAAGCCAGTTGCAAGTACAGAAGCATGACCACTCCCGTCTCGGCGTCAAGGCCCGCCAGGGCGATGATGCCCACCCACACCGCGATGCTCAGGTTGTAGTCCAGCAGGTACAGGAACCAGAAGGAGCCCACCAGTGAGAAGGGCACGGCCAGCAGCACTATGCACGTGGCCGGGAGGGATTTGGTGTTGAAGTAGAGCAGCATGAAGATGATGAAGATGGTCAGGGGAATGACCACTTGCAACCGCTCGTGGGTGCTGACCAGGTTCTCGTACTCGCCGCTCCAAACCAGACGGTAGCCCGCCGGAAGATGGACCGCGGCCTCCACGGCCTTTTTGACGCTGTTCACGTAGCCGCCCACGTCCGTGCCCGAGAAATCGATGTACACGTAAGCGGTAGGGAGCCCGCCCTCGCTTTTTATCATGGAGGGGCCGTTGGTCACCCTGATGTCCGCCAGTTCCCCAAGGGGCACCTGAAGCAGTCTGCGCGGCCCCGGCAAAGAGCCCATGGCGGGCCTGGCGTCCTCGCCAGCGCTCCCTACGGGAACAAGCATGGCTTTGATGGCGTCCACTTCCTGGCGCAGGTCGCGGGGGTAGCGCACGTTCACGGGGTAGCGTTCCCGGCCTTCGATGGTGGTGGTGAGGTTGCGCCCGCCGATGGCTGACTCGATGATGTCCTGCACCTCGCCCACGGAGAGCCCGTAGCGCGCGATGGCTTGGCGCTTCACCCTGATGTCCAGGTAATAGCCGGTGTTCACCTTGTCCGCGAACACGGAGAGGGTGTGGGGCACGGTTTTGACCACGTTTTCGAGCTGCGTGCCGATTTCCTCGATCACGGCCAGGTCCGGCCCCAGGATCTTAATGCCCACCGGGGTGCGGATGCCCGTGGAGAGCATGTCCACCCGGGCCTTGATGGGCATGGTGAAGGCGTTCACCACTCCGGGGATGTTCAGCCTGGCGTTCAGGTCCGCCTTGAGCTTCTCCACAGTCATGCCCGGACGCCACTGGGACTCGGGCTTGAGATTGATGACCGTCTCGAACATTTCCATGGGCGCCGGGTCCGTGGCAGTCCCGGCCCGTCCGGCCTTGCCGAAGACCTGGGCCACCTCGGGCACGGAGGCGATAATGGAGTCCTGTAGTTTCAGCAGCTTGGCGGCCTCGGAAATGGCGATGCCGGGCATGGTCACGGGCATGTAGAACAGCGTGCCCTCGTACAGGGGAGGCATGAACTCCGACCCTAGGCGCATGACCGGCCAGACGGTCCCGGCCATCACCAGCAGGGCCAGCAGGATGACTGTCTTCTTGAAGCGCAGGGCCAGCACCACGAAAGGATGGTAGAGCACGCGCAGGATGCGGCTCAGGGGGTTCATGTCCTCGGGGCGCACTTTGCCCCTGATGAAGAGCATCATGAGCATCGGCGTCAGGGTGATGGCCAGGAAGGCGGAAAAGAGCATGGCGAAGGTCTTGGTGTAGGCCAGGGGTTTGAACAGGCGTCCGGCCTGCCCCTGGAGCGTGAACACCGGCAGAAAGCCCACGGTGATGACCAGCAGGGAGAAGAACAGGGATGGCCCGACCTCCTGGGCGGCCTCCAGTATCACCTGGGCACGCGAACCGGGGCGGCCCGCGTGCTCCCAGTCCTCCAACTTCTTGTGGGCGTTCTCCACCATGATGATGGCCGCGTCCACCATCGCTCCGATGGCGATGGCGATGCCCGACAGGCTCATGATGTTGGAGGTCACGCCCAGGGCGTTCATGCAGATGAAGGAGATGATGATGGCCAACGGCAGGGTGAGGATGATCACCAGGGCGCTGGGCAGATGGAAGAGGAACACGATGCACACCGCGCTCACCGCGATGGTGAGCTTGACGATTTCTTCGGTGAGCGTGGAAATAGCGCGGTGGATGAGGTCGGAGCGGTCGTATGTGACTTCGACTGTAACGCCCGGGGGGAGAGACGGCCCGATCTCGGCGATCTTGGCCTTGACCCGGTCGATGACCGAAAGCACATTCTCGCCGAAGCGCACCACCACGATGCCGCCCGCCACTTCGCCCTGGCCATTCAGGTCCGCCAAGCCCCGGCGCATCTCCGGCCCCAGTGTCACCGCTGCCACATCTTTCAGATAAATGGGCGTCCCCCGGTTGTCCGTGCCCACGGCGATGGTTTCCAGGTCCGAAAGGCCGCGCACGTAGCCCCGGCCGCGCACCATGTATTCCACGCCGGACATCTCCAGTACCCGGCCCTCCACGTCGTTGTTGCTTTGACGCACCGCTTCCAGGACCTTCTGCAGGGGCAGGCCGTAGGTGAAAAGCCGCCTGGGGTCCACGGTGATCTGGTATTGCTTCACATGCCCGCCCAGGGAGGCTACCTCGGACACTCCGGGCACGCTCTCCAGGGCCAGCTTCACATTCCAATCCTGCAGGGAACGCAGTTTCGCCAGATCGAGTTTCCCGGACTTATCCACCAGGGCATAAGAGAAACCCCAGCCCAGGCTGGTGGCGTCCGGGCCGAGCACCGGGTTCACGTCGGTGGGAATCTTGGCGCGCACCGACTGCAGGTATTCCAGCACGCGCGAGCGCGCCCAGTATATGTCCGTGCCTTCCTTGAAGATGACATAGATGAACGACGACCCCAGAAAGGAGAAGCCGCGCACGGCGGTGACTCCCGGAGCGGCCAGCAGGGAGGTGACGATGGGATAGGTGACTTGGTCCTCCACCAGGTCCGGGCTTCGGCCCTGCCACTCCGTGTAGATGATGACCTGGGGGTCCGAGAGGTCCGGGATGGCGTCCAAGGGTGCATTTCGCATGGCCCAGGCGCCCCAGACGCCCAGCATCAGGCACATGAGGAAGATGAGGAGCTTGTTGCGGCCGGAGAAACCGATGATGTTTTCGATGATCATGCTGCGGTCCGCCGGGCTAGTGTTGGTGCCCGGCGCCGCCGCCCGAACCCTTGAGGCGTGTCTCGGCATCGAGGAGGAAGTTGGCCGACGCGGCCACGGTCGATCCTGGGGCAAGGCCGGAGACGATCTCCACGAATCCCCCGGAGCGCGTGCCGGTCACCACGTCGCGGGGCTCGAAGTTGTTGGGACTTGATTCGAAATAAACCACTTTGCGAAGTCCCGTATCGATGATGGACGACTCGGGCACGGCCAGCCGGTTGCCCAGGTCCGTTCCCATCTGGACTTCGGCGTACATCTCCGGCTTGAGCAGACCTTTGGGATTTGGCAGCACGAAGCGCACCCTGACGGTTCGGGTGTCACCGGCGATTACCGGGTAAATTTGGGCCACCTTGGCGGTAAGAGGCGGACCGCCCACGCCGGTCAGGGTGATCAATGCCGTCTGTCCTTCCCGAAAGAAGGGCAGGTTCTCCTCATACACATCGGCAAGGACCCAGACCGTGCTCAGGTCGGCCAGGTCGTAGAGTTTTTCTCCGGGCATGACCCGCATTCCCAGCGTGGCCTGACGGGCGATCACGAAGCCGTTCACCGGGCTCGTCAAGGCGTAGGTCCTGGAGGGCTTGCCGGTCTTCTCCAGGTGGGAGGCCAGCCCTCCCGCGTCCAGCAGCGCCAGGCGTTGCCTGGCGGCGGCCAGCAGGTCGCGGCTGTCGGATGCTATGAGATCCGCATACTCGCCGGAAGAACCCTCCGTGGTTTTCACGGCGGCGTTCTTCCAGCGCAGCAGGTTCAGGTATTCGAGCTGCACGGCGTAGACCTCGGGGCTGTAGAGCTCAACCAGGGTCTGGCCCTTCCTGACTTCCTGCCCGGTATGGTCCGCCAGGATGCGCTCGATGAAGCCTTCGGCCTTGGTGGTCACCGTGGCCAGTCTTGTTTCATCCGGGGCCACCCTGCCAGTGCCCCGGATGAACACCTTGAATGGCCTCAGTTCAGCCTTGGCCACTGTCACGCCGATGATCTTGGCCTGTTCCGGGGTGATCATGGCCATGGGAGGCATGGGGACGGCCGGGGCGGGCGATGCCGGGGCATGGCCTTCGTGCCCGGTGGGAGTTGCCGGAGCAGCGGGAGTGCTTGGCGCGGAAGGAGCGCCCGACGACGGCGCGGCCTTATGGCCTTCGTGCCCGGCCTGGGCCAGTGCCCCGTGGGGCAGCGCCAGGAGGACGAGAAAACACGCCGCCAGCCCCCAGGCCATCCTCGCCGATTTCAGTCTCACGCCCGTTGCCCGCATGACGATCTCCCGGTTCTGTGTTGTTCAGGGGCTACTGCTGGCTCTGGTTCATCTGCTGCATCTGTTCGGGAGTCATCTCCTTCATCTGGTCGGGCGGCGTCGGCTGCACATGGCCGGGAGCAGCGTGCGCCCCATGGTCGGCAGGCATGGCTTTCATCTGTTCGGGGGACATCAGCTTCATCTGTTCGGGCGTCATGGCCTTCATTTGCTCCGGCGTCATCTGGCGGAGTTGCTCCGGCGTCATCTGCCTCATCTGCTCGGGAGGCATTTGGCGGATCTGCTCAGGGGTCATCTGGCGTATTTCCGCTGGAGTCATTTGCCTCATCTGGTCGGGTGACATCTGGTGCGAATGCCCGGAGGCGGGCTGGTTGCCCTGGGACGTATGTGCCTGGGCTTGGCGGAATCCGTCCAGGATGGCCGTCGCGGCCAGGACGAAGAGAAAAGCGGTCGCAAGCGAAAGACACTTCGTTTTCGTATTCATGGTCCACCTCATTGTACATTGGAGTTTGTGTGTTGCCCCTCGGGCGTGGGGGCCTTCCGTGCGCCCTTGGCGTCATCCACGGGCTTGGGGAGAGTCAGGCCGTCGGTGATTCCCGCCAACGCCTCCAGGCGGGCAACGGCCTTGTGCTTTTCCGCCAACTGCGCCCAGTACTGCACTTCGTAGTCCAGCACGCTTTTGAGCCGCGAGACGACGGCGTAGACATCGCCTTTGCCCGCCGCGTACCCGGCCATGGCCAGTTGGAAATCCTGACGGCTCTTGGGCAGCGTCCCGGAGGCGAAAAGCTCGCTCAGGCGCTCGGCGGCCTGGAGCATGGCGTAGTTCTCCCGGATGGAGGACGCGATCATGTTCTTGCCGGCCTCGAGGTCATACTGGGATTCGGCCAGATCGGACCGGGATTCCTTCAGCCCCTCGGCCTGCTTGACGAAAAAATAGATCGGAACCGTCATGGAGACGCCTGCGGTCCACATGTCGATCCAGCGCTGGCGGTATCCGGGGGACCCGACGATGTCGGTGCCCTCCGGTCCGGCCCCGGTAGCCACATACGGTTCCTGACTGGCCCTGTACCCTTTCTGGGCGTACCCGGCGGAGAGGGTCACGTCGGGCACGAACTCCGCCTTGGCCTGCGACACCTTGGCCTGGGCCTTCTCGACTTTCTTCATGCGGGCCTTGGTTTCCGGCGAATCAAAGGACGCCTTCACCAGGAGATCGTCAAGGCTTCTCTTGTAGGGGGTTTTGGACGGTTCCCCGGGTTTTCCCAAGGGAGACTTCACATCCCTGCCGAGGATGGCGTTGAGCATCCCTTCCAGCGTGGAGAGCCTCTGGCGGACCATCTCCACCTTTTCCAGCAGCATGTACTTCTCGGTCTGGGCCATGACCGCATCCCGCTGGTCACCCATGCCGGAGGCGTATCTGGCCAGGGCGGCCTTCTCCACCTGTTCGAGGAGCCTTGCCTTGTCCGCGAGGATTTCCATGGTGCGGTGCGCGGCGAACAGGTCGTAATACAGTTCCTTCACGCGCGCGGCGGTCGCCAGCCGCAGGGCATGATACTGCAAGCCCAGGGTCTCCATCTCCTTTTCGGCCACCTTGCCCTTCTGCATCAGCTTGCCGGGAAAGGGGACCGTCTGGGAAACGCCGAAGGCCCATACGGCGTCGTCATACTTTCCGAAGGTGTAATAGCTCGAGCCGACGTTGGTGTATCCGGCCGAGATCATGGGGTCGGGCAAGGCCTTGGACTGCGGGATGCGATGCCGAGCCGAGGCCACCCTGGCCTGCCCGGCGGCGAGCTCGGGGTTGTTTTTGAGGGCTTCTCCAATCAACGAGGGGAGGTCCAGGCTTTCAGCCAGGGCGTCGCGTGTTGTCGCCAGGACAACGCAGACGCAGGCGACGAGGCTGTAAACAAAAAACGGAAGAGTCAATAGCGAAGGACGAGGTGGCTTGGTCATGGCGCATCCAGCGTTGGAGTGAAGCCGGGAAATTCCTTCAATTCATATTTCTATCACCTGATTATTGCAATGATGAAAGCCCGGGGAGTTGCTTCTTCTGGGTATATTGCGGCCGGCCATGGCGCTGAGACCCATGCGTGGCCCCGTGTCGCGGATGCCCTGCCGGGAAGAGTGCATCCTCGAGCGGGGGAGGAGTCTGCCAGTCAGGGCTACTGAGAAATGTTGATAAACTAAAACATGGGCATCTGAGCCCAGAAATCCTGAAAAGAGGAGTTGGTGTTTACCGGGGTGGTCTGGCCCTGGGCTTGGGTGCCCGCGATGGCCGCCATGGGCGTGGCGGTCGTGGTTGCCTGACTCCCCCAAAGCGAGAACATCGGCATCCGTGAGAAAACGTTTTGATTCGATGCGGACTGGTGACCTGCTCGGCACTTTTCGGACCAGCTGAAACTTGAGATGGTGGCTCCCGACGACGAAGAGGGAGCCATGCGCTAGAATGCATTTGCGCCGCTTCAGGCAACGCTGCCATTGCAAGCAGGTTATCTCCTCGGTCTCCTTGAGTCCCAGCCCCTCGGAGGCCAGCAAGACAACTCTGGCCCTGAGCGCGAGACGCTGTTCCGTCTTGCCGGAAGCTGCCCACATCCGAAGGGTTGCCGCCTGCTCTTCTCCCGATTCCACTCTTGCCCATGCGCCCACCCCCGCCTCCTTTGCTGGAGACCATTGCATGGACGTATTTCAAGAACGTAACACTAGAGAATGGCCAGCGAAACGGCCATCCCCCCCAGAACGACCCAAAGCACATCCAGTTTTGCCCTCAATCCGGCGAAGGCGGCGGCGCAGATCGCCGCTCCAGCGAAGCTCCAATCAACGGACATGGCCAGGGTGACCACCGTCGCCGCCATGAGCCCCCCGAGCGTGGCGAGGCTGGCGTGCATCGCCCTTCGAAAGAGATGCGACCCCATAAGCCGGTCGCAGCGGGGCACTGCCCAAACAAGAAGGAGGATCGAGGGGGAGAATATTCCTGCCGCCGCGACAATGGCCCCCATGACCCCTTTCACTGCGTATCCCACGAAGGCGGAGGTGATGACGATTGGGCCCGGAGTGATCTGCCCCAGTGCAATCCCGTCCAGCAAGGTTTCCCTCGAAAGCCAGCCGGCGTTGTGCACGACCTCGTGGAACATCATGGGCAAGGCCGCGAAGCCCCCGCCGAAGGCGAAGATGTCCACGCGCATCATCCGGAACATGAGTTCCAGGAGGTCCGTGGAGAAAAGCGCCAGGGCGGCAAGCATGAGGAGCAGCCCCGCGAGGAGCTTGACGCAAGAATTGGTCATGTCGCGCGCGGGACATGCGGGAGGCGGCCCGTCGGACATGGGCGTGTCCTTGTATGCGGCCAGCCCAAGGAGCATGGCAGTGGCGATGATCAAGGCCGGATGGACTTGAATCAGGATTGAGAATGCCGCACCAACGCCGACCAGAATGTCCGGGATGGACCTGGTGTATTTCTTCGCGAAATCGACGGACGCATGGGTGATGATGGCGACGGCGATGACCTTGAGACCCGCGAACGAGGCGAGAACCCAGCTCACATCCTGATACTTGAAGTAGAAAAAGGAGAGCAGGGTGATAAGCAGGAATGCGGGAAGGCCGAAACCAACAAACGCAGCCAGCGCGCCCGCGAGGCCACGCACGCGATATCCGATGTACGCCGCCAGTTGCATGACCGTGGCGCCGGGTATCATCTGGCAAATGGACATCCCGAGCCGAAAGTCCCTTTCCTTGATCCAGCCCCGGCGTTCAACGGCGAGTTCCCGTACATGCGGGATCATGGCCGGACCACCAAAAGCGGTCGATCCGGCACGAAAGAACGCCACGAATAATTCACTCAATGCAACCATGTCGCCTTGGCTCGCGACATGACCGCGACGATCAGCGCCTGACGCCATGCCATGCTCCCGCTCTTCCGTTCGTTCCGGTGACAAGGCTTGCGGAGCAACTTTCCCGCAAGACATGCTTGGGCATTTATCAAACTGGTGAGACATCTCTGTCAGCGATTCAGGAATTTGGCCTCTCCCCAGGCCATGAGCCGTCCGTCCAGGGATATTTCGGCCCGGAGGACGTGGAGCGGATTCCTGGAGGAGACAAGCCTGGCCTTGAGCTCAACCACGGCGTCGCAGGGGATGGCGTGGGCGTAGCGCACGTGGAGGTCGGCCGTGAGGGCCTCGATGCCGTGGTGGAACAGGCAGTGGGTCATGGCCGCGTCGAGCAGCGAGGCGCTGACCCCTCCGTGCAGGATGCCCCGGTAGCCTTGCAGGCCAGGGTGGGACTTGAACAGGGCCGTCACCCCGCCCTGGCCGTCCGGCTCGAAGCGCAGCCTTAGCGACCAGGGGTTGGCCTCGCCGCACAGCAGGCAGCGGGAGTGCCCATGTTCCCTGCCCATGGAGGAAGCAGGGAGCGTCTCGAACGTGCGCGCCCCCCTGCCGGGGGGCATGCCGGTTTTACTTTGGGCGGGATGCCCGGCCCGTCCGGAGGCGTCCCCCGTTTCGACGCCTGCCGGCCGGACCGGGCCCGTGGAGGGGGGATTCACGCGTCGCTCCGGGATGCGGTCGTCCGGGCAGCGGCATGGCGAACCGCCGCCTGGACCACCCTCTTGAACGCCTGGGCCGCCGGGGAAATCCCTTTGACGGCCAGGTACGCCTCTCCGTTGTCGGCGGCGCGACCCACCTCGCCGTCGATGGGGATGCTCCCCAGGAAAGGCGCTCCGGCCGCCCCGGCCAGCCTCTCGCCCCCTCCGGATTTGAAAATGTCGTGCACGGCGCCGCATTGGGTGCAGACGAACCCGCTCAGGTTCTCCACGATGCCGAGCACCGGGTTGCCCAGTTCCCTGCAGAAGGCGATGGAGCGGCGCACGTCGTCGATGGCCACTTCCTGGGGGGAGGTGACCACGAGGGCCGCCGCGTCCCGTCCGAGCATCTGCATCACGCACAGCGGCTCGTCGCCGGTTCCGGGAGGGCAGTCCACCACCAGGCAGTCCAGGTCGCCCCAGGCCACCTGGGTGAGGAACTGCTTTATCACGCCGCCCTTCACCGGGCCTCGCCAGATGACGGGTTCGTCCGGATCGGCCAGGAAGAAGCCCATGGAGACAACCTTCAGGTTCCAGTTCCATTCCACGGGCAGGATGGCGTCTCCGGCCATCCGGGGCTTCGTCCCGGCAAGCCCCGTGATGCGGGGAATGCTCGGGCCGTGCACGTCCACGTCCATCAGGCCGGTCTTCAGGCCTTCCAGGGCCAGTCCTGCCGCCAGGTTGGCGGCGACGGTGCTCTTGCCCACGCCGCCCTTGCCGGAAAGGACCACGATCTTGCTCTTGATGCGGGCGAGAGCGTCCGGAATCTCCAACGGCTGAAGCGGTTCTCCCGCTTTGGCGTCACATGCTGCGTCGTTCATATCTCGTTCTTTGCCGCGCCTTGGCGCGTCCCGTGTAAGAAGGTCCGGTTCAGGCGAATATGTCCGCCGGGAGATATGGGTGCGTGCCTTCCACCACAGGGATGCCCGCCTTGGCCGACAGCTTCTTCAAGATCACGTCCTTGTGGGGACAATGGTCGGTGACGCAGGGCCCCACATGGATCACGGTCGGCTTCTCCCCCAAGGGCGCGTTCCAGAGCTTCACCTGGGCCAGGCGGGTGACCACCGCGGCGCCGGGGCAGTCTCCGCAGTTGAGCAGCCCGAGGATCTGGGCTTCTTGGCCCTCATAGGCCTTGAACGCGCCTTCGCGGCGGTTGAATCCGACGAGGCAACGCGAGCACCCGATGCAGACGTCGTCCATGGCCTTCTTGCATCCGAATATGAGTATCTTCTCCATTCGCGGCTCCATTTGGTTGACGCTAAATCACCATGCGCTCCATAACGCGTCTCAACATGGCCATGACCCTGGCCGCCTCCCCGGCTCCCGGCTGGGTTCCAAGGCTCGCCAGGACTCCCAGTCCTTCCGCCTTGCCGTTGAACTCCTCCGCATCGAGGTGGCTCATGACCGCCGTGTTGATGGATGCGTCCACGCGGGCCAGTTCCGTCACCAGCTCGAACGGGCGGAAATCCTTGAGGCCCCCGTCCACGACCACCAGCGCGGGGGCGCGCGACTTGGCCATCTCCAGGGCGGACATGCCGCTCCTGGCGTGGGGCACCTCGGCCCCGGAGTCGATGAGTCCCCGGGTGAACTCCTCCAGTCCGGCCATGGTTGGCGTGGCCACAATGACGAGCATGGGACCCTCCCTGTTCACGGGGCTGACTTGCCGCAACAGGAGCCTGGTCCCGCGCAGCCGGACTCGCCGGGCCTTGAGCCGCAGCAGCCGGTGTCACCGGTTCCGGGCAGGCCGGCCGGGGCCTTGCCCGTCAGGCTGCTCGTGGCGGACATGAGCCGCCCGGTGTTCATCCCGCCGCAGGACGGACAGCGGGCCGTTTCAGAGGCGGCGAGTGTTATGACCTCGCCTAGATGGCCGCAGTCGCGGCAGACGACTTCAAGAATCGGCATGACACGTCCTCCCAGGACGCCCGGGGCCGCGAGCGTCGGGAGCCGCGGCCCCGGGCTGTCCGCCGGGCTGGCTATGGGCGGAGGTTCCTCCGGGAACGTCTCCCCGGATCAGGAACAGCCGCCGCAGGTGAAATCAGTGGAGAACCGCTGAAGCTCCCCGGCGATGAGCGCCTCGACGGCTCTGGCCACGCTGGCCGCGCCGCCGCCGTGGTATACGTCGATGCCCATCTGTTTGAATCCCATGAGGGGGCGCATGCCCATGCCCCCGGCGATGAGCGCCTTCACGCCCTGACCCGCCAGGTATTGCACCGGGGCCATGCAGCCGCCGTGCTCGTGGGGGATGTTCGGCAGTGTGGAGACGTTCCTCACGCCCCCTTCCGCTATCTCCACCAGGGTGTAGATCTCGCAGTGCCCGAAGTGCTCGCCCACCCCTGCCTCAAGCCCTCCGGGCATGGCGGAGGGGATCGCAACGAGAGTCGTCTCCATCTTTCAGTCTCCTTATGGTTTCGCCGCCTCAAGTGGCTTGGGCTTGGCGGCCCAGGCCAGGGCGGTCATGCGTTTCCAGGCTTGGCGCAGAAGCCCCGCGAACGGCGTGTCCGGCAGTTCGGTCACGGCTCGCGCGCGGAGCATGGCCTCGAACATGATCGTGTCGTGCGGCAGGCGGGCGGCAATCTCATGTCCGCCCCTGGCGCAGAGGGCTTCGATCTGGCGTGCCTTTTCCGCGTTCAGGTCGCATTTGTTGATGATGACGCAGGCCGGAATGCGGAAATGGCCGCACAACCCGAGCACGCGTTCCAGGTCGTGAAGGCCCGAGGGGCTTGGCTCCGTCACCGCCACTGCCAGGTCAGCTCCCGACAGGGAGCTTATGACCGGGCAGCCGATGCCGGGCGCTCCGTCGCAAAGGATGATCTCCTGTCCTTCACTGGCGGCGATGTCCCTGGCCTTGTTCTTGAGCAGGGCCACCAGCCTGCCGGAGTTCTCCTCGCCGGGATTGAGTCTTGCGTGGACCATGGTCCCGAAGCGGGTCTGGCTCACGTACCACTCTCCGCAGAGCTTCTCAGGGAAGGCAACCGCCCCGGCTGGGCAGAAGGCCACGCAGACCTTGCATCCCTCGCAACGCGCCGGGTCGATCTCGAAGGTTCCGCCTGCCTCGCGCACTGCCCCGAAGCGGCACATGGCCGCGCAGGTTCCGCAACCGGTGCAGGCGTCCTTGTCGATCACCGCTTCGTGGCCGGAGATGAAGTCCTCGCGGCTTTCGGTCAGTGGATCCAAGAGCAGGTGCATGTCCGGGGCGTCCACGTCCAGGTCGCAGATCACCGCGTTGCGCGCCAAATCCGCGAACGCCGCCGCGAGTGAGGTCTTGCCGGTGCCGCCCTTGCCGCTGATGACCACGATCTCACGCATGGGCGGCTCCCCTGGCCAGCGCGGCCACCTTGTCCCGCAGATCCCTGAAGACCGCTCCCATGGCCGGGCTCTTCGCCGCCAGCACGCCGCCAGCGGCGTAGTCCTCGGCGATTTCGCGGCTGTAGGGAATCTCGCAGAGCACGGGGATGTCCTTCCCCGCGCAGAACCCGTGCAGGGTGGAGTCCCCCAGTCCGGCGCGGTTGATAACCGCGCCCATGGGCTTGCCCAGCGGGGCGAAGGCCTCGACCGCCAGGGTGAAGTCGTGGAATCCGAAGGGGGTGGGCTCCGTGACGAGCACGATCACGTCCGAGTCCATCACCGCGTTCACCGCGGGGCAGCTCACGCCGGGAGGGCTGTCCAGGATGGCGTCCGTGCCCGGCGCGTCCAGGTGGCGGTCGAGCCTCCGCTTGACCTCGCGCATGAGCGGCGGGCTCATTGCCTCGCCCACGCGCAACCTGCCAGCCAGGTACTGGGCGTTGGCGGCGCGGCCGCCCTCGATCACGCCCAGTTCGCGCCTCCCCGGCGCGAGCGCGCCCTCGGGGCAGACGGCCAGGCAGCCCCCGCAGGAGTGGCACATCTCCGGGAAGGTGAGCAGGAGTCTGCCCATGACCGACACGGCCTTGAACTGGCACAAATCGGAGCATTTGCGGCAGAGCGTGCACCTGGAGCGGTCGGCCTCGGGAACCTCGGCGTAGGCGCTCTCGCGCCAGGCGATCTCCGGGCGGAGGAAGAGGTGGAGGTTGGGCTCCTCCACGTCCAGGTCCACGGCCACTGCGGGGCGGTCCCAGACCCATGCCAGGGATGCGGACACGGTGGTCTTGCCCGTGCCTCCCTTGCCGCTGGCGACCGCGACGATCACCGCGACCTCCGGGATGTCCGGACGCGAGAGAAGCGCCGAGCATGGAGTCTCATCTGCTCACCCGGAATTACTTGTTGGGCCCGTCCGCGAAGGGGACAAGTCCGGACTTGTAGCGCTCAACGGCCTCGCCCACGGTGATGCCCTCCAGATTCTGGCCCACCTTGATTCCGGCGGCCTCCAGGGCCTGGAAGGCCTTGGGGCCGACGATGCCGGTCAGCAGAACGCCCGCGCCCGCGTCCGCGATGCGCTCGGCGGTCTGTATGCCCGCGCCGTGGGCCATGGCCTGTGAGCCTCCGTTGTCTATGTAGGCCGTCTTCATGGTGTCCATGTCCACCACGACGAATCCAGCCGCTCGGCCGAACCGCGCATCGACCATGTCCGTGAGGGCCGGGCCCTCGGAGCTTACCGCGATGATGTTCATGCTGACTGTCCTCTCGGCGGCCTGCTCCCGGCCAGCCTGTTTCCGGCTTCGCCCGACCTCGTCCAGGGCGTACTCCCCTCCCTCTATGCGCAGGGCCATGGCGTTCACCAGGGCCTCGGCCACGGCGCGCCGGGCCTCGGAAAGGATGCGCCCGAAGGTGTGGCGGGATACGCCCATGAGCTGCGCCGCCTCGGTGGTGGTCAGGCTCTCCACGTCGGCAAGCCTGATGGCTTCAAGGCCCTCCACCGTGAGGTATGTCTCGCCCAGTTCGCTCAAAGGAACTCCTCGCGGCTTGAAATACGTGGCCTTGGGCGTGCCCGATACCTTCCGGCAGAGTCTGGGGCGTGGCATCCTTGCTCCTGTGTTTTGCTCAAATGAGCATTATGACCGTTTGCGGGCCGTGTCAACGCGGGGTGGCGAAAAATCGTCGCGCAGGCTGAAATCAAGAGGGCGGCTCCCGCCGCATCGAGGCAGGAGCCGCCCTCGCCATACCGTGGCTTGCCGATCACTTTCCGATGCATGAACCGTCGCGCCGCCTCATGCGGAGACACCTCCCGGTTTCCGCCATGGGAGCGGCCGCGGGGGCATCGTCCGTTTCCGGCGGCGCGTCGCCGGCCTGCTCCCCGCCCGCGCGGCCCAGGCGCATCCCGGCGCGCGG
>JBMORI010000107.1:0-49438 GCA_049322415.1 Thermodesulfobacteriota bacterium
TTCATGCCTTCCTGGATGATCCGGGCCTTGTCCCACCGCATGAGCGGGGCGTGGATCTTAATCTTCAGCCGTCCCTCCACGGCCTCTTTGATGGCGAGATTGGCCATGTTCTCGAACGCGGCCACGAACTCCGGGCGGCAGTCCGGGTAGCCCGAATAGTCCAGCGCGTTCACGCCGATGAAGATGTCCGCCGCCGGGAGCACCTCGGCCCAGGCCAGGGCCAGCGACAGGAACACCGTGTTCCTGGCCGGGACGTACGTCACGGGGATTTCTTCCTCCATCCGGCTCACGTCGCGGTCCTTGGGCACGTCGATGGCGGCGGTCAGGGCCGAGCCACCGATGTTGCCCAGCGGCACGTCCATCACCAGATGCCCGGCCGCGCCGAGATGCTTCGCCACGCGCCGGGCGGCGTCGAGCTCCACCTCGTGGCGCTGGCCGTAGCGGAAGCTGAGCGCGTAGGCGTTGAAACCCTGGGACTTGGCGATGGCCAGGCAGGTGGAGGAGTCGAGCCCTCCGGAGAACAGAATCACGGCGTTCTTCATGGCAAGCCTCTATTTCAAACCCCTCTCATGTCGGGGTCCCAGATCAATTTGTGCAGTTGCAGCCCGAGCCGCACCGGCAGGCGCGACTCCAGTATCCAGGCCGCCAACTCCGCCGGGGGCAGAAGGGAGAGCACCGGCGAGAACAGGATGGGCCTCGTCTGGGGCAGGATGCGCGCCACCACGTCCGACGCGTAGTCGAAGTCCTCGCGGTCCGCGATCACGAACTTCAGCTCGTCCTTCGGGCGCAGCCGCTCGAAATTGCTCCAGTCCATCTTTCCGGCCATGCCGCTTGAGGGGCACTTCACGTCCACGATGGCCACGGCGCGTTCGTCCAGCGCGTCGATGGGCAGCGAGCCGTTGGTCTCCACCAGCACCTCGTAGCCCGCCTCGACAAGCCTCCGGGCGAGTTCGGGCGTTTCGGGCTGGTCCAGCGGCTCCCCGCCGGTGATCTCCACCAGGGGACATCCCTGCCTTTCCACCTGGGCGAGCACGTCCTCCACGCTCATGGGCGCGCCGGGCTCCCAGGAGTACGCGGTGTCGCACCAGAGGCAGCGCAGGTTGCACCCGGAGAGGCGCACGAAGGTGCAGGGCCTGCCCGCGTGGGTCGATTCGCCCTGTATGGAGCGGAAAATCTCGGTGACGTAGAGCGGCATGCTTCCACCATTTGACGCAGTCGGGCTGAAAGCCTAATCCAGAACGGTTGCGGCGTCAAAAACAGCCGCGAAGGAGCCCAAAATGACTCTCAAAGACGACGTTTCCTCCCTGACCCACCTGGGCCAGACCGGAACCAAATATCCCGAGCGCGTGGAGCCCGCCCTGATCGAGACCTTCCCCAACCGCTTCCCGGGCCGCGAGTACCAGATAACCTTCGAGACCGAGGAGTTCACCAGCCTCTGCCCCATGACCGGGCAGCCGGACTTCGGCGCCGTCACCGTCACCTACGTGCCGGGCGAGCGCTGCATCGAGTCCAAGTCGCTGAAGCTGTACCTGTTCAGCTACCGGAGCGAGCCATCCTTCATGGAGACCCTCACCAACCGCATCCTGGACGACCTGGTGGAGGCCTGCAAGCCGCGCCGCATGATGGTCACGGGCAATTTCCGGCCGCGCGGCGGCATAGCCATCGTGGTGGAGGCCAGCTACGAGGCCGGGTACGAGGCGGACTGACGCGGCATGCGGGGCCGCCTTTATTCCTGACGCGCCACTTCCATGAATGGCCGATGGGTGTTATAGTCTGTTGTCATGACCCCTGACGAGCATCCAACAGGAGAATTCATATGTGGGAATATACCGACAAAGTGCGCGAGCACTTCATAAACCCCAAGAACGTTGGGGAGATAACCGACGCCAACGCCGTGGGCGAGGTGGGCTCGCTGGCCTGCGGCGACGCCCTGAAGCTGTTCCTGAAAGTTGACGAGAACGACCGCATCGTGGACGCCAAGTTCCAGACCTTCGGCTGCGCCAGCGCCATCGCCTCCTCCTCGGCCCTGACCGAGATGATCAAGGGCATGACCGTGGACGAAGCCATGGCCGTCTCCAACCAGGACATCGCCGAGTTCCTGGGCGGCCTGCCCAAGGAGAAGATGCACTGCTCCGTGATGGGCAAGGAGGCCCTTGAGGCCGCCGTTGCCAACCTGCGCGGCCTGCCCCACGCCCCCCACGAGGAGGGCGAGATCGTCTGCGAGTGCTTCGGCGTGACCGACGAGACCATCAAGCGGGCCATCGCGGAGAACAAGCTCAACACGGTGGAGGAGATCACCGACTACACCAAGGCGGGCGGCGGCTGCGGCAAGTGCCTGGACAAGCTGGCCGAGATCCTGGCCGAGGCGAAGGGCGGCCCCAAGCCGCTCAAGCCCATCGAGCCGGTCAAGCCCGCCGGGCTCACCAACCTGCAGCGCATGAAGCTCGTCTCCAGGATCATCGACGAGGAGATAAGCCCCAATCTCCAGAAGGACGGCGGGGACATCGAGCTGGTGGACGTGGACCACAAGACCGTGCTGGTCAAGCTGCGCGGGGCGTGCTCGTCGTGCAAGTCCAGCCAGCTGACGCTCAAGCAGTTCGTTGAGAAGCGGCTGCGCGAGGCCGTTGAACCCGATCTGGTGGTGGAGGAGGTGCGCTGATGCCCGCCGTGTACATGGACAACAACGCCACCACCAAGGTGGACCCGGCCGTGCTCGAGGAGATGCTGCCGTATTTCAGCGAACTCTACGGCAACCCCTCCAGCATGCACACCTTCGGCGGGCAGGTGGGGCGCGTGCTGGCCAACGCCCGCGAGCGCGTGGCCGCCGCCTTCGGCTGCCATCCCGACGAGATCATCTTCAACGCCTGCGGCACCGAGGGCGACAACACCGCCATCAGCTCCGCCCTGGCCTCCCAGCCCGACAAGCGCCACATCATCACCACCCGCGTTGAGCACCCGGCGGTGCTCAACGTGGTGAAGCACCTGGAGAAGCGCAAGGGCTACGAGGCCACGTACCTGGGCGTGGACGAGCAGGGACGGCTGGACCTGGACGAGCTCAGGGACTCCATCCGGCACGACACGGCGCTCATCTCAGTGATGTACGCCAACAACGAGACCGGCGTGGTCTTCCCGATCCAGGAGATCGCCGGGATCGCCAAGGAGCGCGGCGTGCTGGTGCACACCGACGCCGTGCAGGTGCTGGGCAAGATACCCTTCGACCTGAGGAAGCTGCCCGTGGACTTCCTGGCCGTGTCCGGACACAAGGTTCACGCCCCCAAGGGCGTGGGCGCGCTCTTCGTGCGCAAGGGAACGCAGTTCCGCCCCTTCATGATGGGCGGCCACCAGGAGCACGGACGTCGCGCCGGGACAGAGAACACCACCGGCATCATCGGCCTGGGCAAGGCCTGCGAGATCGCCATGGGCAACATCGCCCATGAGAACAGCGTGGTGAAGGCCATGCGCGACAGGCTGGAAAAGGGGCTCCTGGCGGCAATCCCGGACGCCCGGGTCAACGGGACCACCGAAGCCCGCCTGCCCAACACCACCAACATCTCCTTCCAGTACGTTGAGGGCGAGGCCATCCTGCTGATGATGGACGCCTTCGGCATCTGCGCCAGCTCCGGCTCGGCCTGCACTTCCGGGTCGCTTGAGCCGTCGCACGTGCTGCGGGCGCTCGGCGTGCCGTTCACCTACGCCCACGGCTCCATCCGGTTCAGCCTGTCGCGCTTCAACACCGATGCCGACGTGGATCTGGTGCTGAGGGAGCTGCCGCCCATCATCCATCGGCTCAGGGAGATATCGCCTTTCAAGAGGACGGAAGGCGAAGCTCCGGCATGCACTTGCTAGCGGGGAAATGAGAAGAGTAAGATGCCTCCGGCGTCCAGGGGGAGAAGCCTCCCCCTGGACCCGGCTTTTCGCTTCGCGCCGTTGCTCCGCGCCACGACACGTTAACCAGGATTTCTCATGCCCACTCCAGACTACCCCACCTGCGCCTCCTGTCCCCACGACTGGTCCATCCGCTTCTGCCGCACCGGCAAAGGCAAGGCTCCGGCCAACTGCCCGTCCATCCGCATGCGCGAACTGTCGGACCACGCCCGGGAGGCGACGGCCTCGCAAGAGAACCATGATTTCGCCCGCTTGGCTTCCGTACAGGAGGCCGAGGGCTACGGCGGCCGCGACCAGGGCTACGCGGCGGTCAGGGCCGTGAAACCACGCATCGTGGAGATCATCGAGTTCGCGCGCCGCATGGGCTACCGGCGGCTTGGGCTGGCCTTCTGCATCGGCCTTCGCAAGGAGGCGGCCGTCGTGCAGGAGATCTTCGAGACCAACGGATTCGCAACCGCCTCGGTGGCCTGCAAGGCGGGCGCGGTTTCCAAGTCCGTGATCGGCATCGGGCCGTGCGCCCAGGTGGACCCCGGAGCGGAGCACGAGAGCATGTGCAACCCGGTGTTCCAGGCCGAGGCCCTCAACGCCGCGAGGTCCGAGTTCAACGTGCTGCTCGGGCTCTGCGTGGGGCACGACTCCCTCTTCCTCAAGTACGCCGGAGCGCCCTGCACGGTGCTGGCGGTCAAGGACAGGATGCTCGGCCACAACCCCCTGGCGGCCGTGCAGCAGTACGACGGCTACTACCGCTACCTGAAAAGGCCCCTGGACTAGGAGGAGCGCATGAACATCGCATCCAACATGGTGGAGCTGGTGGGGAACACGCCGCTGGTGCGCCTTGGCCGCATCGGCGCGGGACTGGGCGCTCAGCTCGTGGCCAAGCTGGAGTCCGCCAACCCGTGCTTTTCCGTGAAGGACCGCATCGGCTGCAACATGATCCTGGACGCCGAGCGCCGGGGCCTGATCGGCAAGGACACGGTGATCGTGGAGCCCACCAGCGGCAACACGGGAATCGCCCTGGCCTTCATGTGCGCGGCGCGGGGCTACAAGCTGATATTGACCATGCCCGAGTCCATGAGCCTTGAGCGGCGCACGCTCCTCAAGGGGTTCGGCGCGAAGCTCGTGCTCACGGACGCCAAGAAGGGCATGAAGGGGGCCATCGAAAAGGCCCGCGAGCTGGTGGAGGAGTTGCCAGGCGCCTGGATGCCCATGCAGTTCTCCAACCCGGCCAACCCGGAGATACACAGGCTGACCACGGCCGAGGAGATCTGGCGCGACACGGACGGCAAGGTGGACATCTTCGTGGCCGGCGTGGGCACCGGCGGCACGCTCACCGGCGTGGCCCAGGTGATAAAGTCACGCAAGCCGGAGATCAGGGCCGTTGCGGTGGAGCCGGACGCCTCCCCGGTGCTCTCGGGCGGCGAGCCCGGCCCGCACATGATACAGGGAATCGGCGCGGGATTCGTGCCGGAGATACTGGACACCTCTCTCATCGACGAGGTCTTCCGCGTGACCAACGAACAGGCGCTGGCCATGGCCCGCCGGATGATCCGCGAGGAGGGCATCCTGTGCGGCATCTCCTCCGGGGCCATATGTCACGCCGCCGTTGAGCTGGCCAAGCGGGCTGAAAACAAGGGGAAAATGATCGTGTTCATAGTCTGCGACACGGGCGAGCGCTACCTGAGCACCGCCCTGTTCACCGAAATGGAGGCCCCCGGTGATGCATGAACGCCACGTGCTGGCGAGCCTGAGCCCCGACCGGGACGTGGTGGAGGAGGTGGTCGGCAAGCTGTGTTCCCCGTCCTCCTATCAGGCCTTCGCCTGCCGCAAGCTCACCGACTCGCCCATGCCTTCGCTGGAGGCGCTGTCAGAAGTGGTGGACAGGCTCAAGGCGGTGCTCTTTCCCGGCTATTTCGGCGATTCCGAGGTGACGCCGGACACCCTGGCCTATCACACCGGGGCCAACCTGGACGTGATCTTCCGCAAACTGGCCGACCAGATCAAGCGCGGCTTCTGTTTCGTGTGCGTGGGGGAGAACAAGGCCTGCACCGGTTGCGAGGATCAGGCCATGGAGAAGGCCACGGCCTTCCTGCGCTCCATCCCCGGAATCCGCGAGATGCTGGTCCAGGACGTCCAGGCCGCCTACGACGGCGACCCGGCTGCCAAGAGCCCGGGCGAGACCATCTTCTGCTACCCGAGCATCACGGCCCTCATTCACCAGCGCATCGCCCACGAGCTGCACAAGCTTGGGGTGGACATCATCCCGCGCATCATCACGGAGATGGCCCACTCCATCACGGGCATCGACATCCATCCGGGGGCCCGGATAGGCAAGCGCTTCTTCATCGACCACGGCACGGGCGTGGTCATTGGCGAGACCTGCGTCATCGGCGACAACGTTCGCCTCTACCAGGGCGTCACCTTGGGGGCCAAGAGCTTTCCCAAGGACGGCCAGGGCAACCCCGTGAAGGGCCTGCCCAGGCATCCCATCGTGGAGGACGACGTCATCATCTATTCGGGCGCCACGGTGCTCGGACGCATCACCGTGGGCAAGGGGTCGGTGATAGGGGCCAACGTGTGGGTCACTTCGGACGTTCCGCCGGGGTCCAAGGTGATGAAGGCCAGCATCGGCGAAAGCGGGTAGGCTCGATGGCGGACAGGAAGCTTGTTGTCGCGATGGTGGGGCTTCCCGCGTCGGGGAAGTCCACGGTGGCCGCGAAGATCAGGGAGTGTCTGCGGGCCGAGGGCCTGGCGGCGGAGGTCTTCAACAACGGCGACGTGCGCCGCGAGATGTGCGGCGCGAGCGAGACGGCCTGCGCCGGCTTCTACGACCCCGAAAACCTCGACGGGGTGGCCATGCGGGAGAAGATCGCCCGCATCAACCTGGAAAGGGCTGCCGATTTCCTCTCGGGCGATGGGGAGGTGGCGGTGCTGGACGCCACCAACGTCTCGCGCAAGCGGCGGCAGGTCATAAAGGGCTTTCTCTCCGGCTATCCCGTCTTCTTCGTTGAGTGCGTGAACCCCGACCCGGAGCTGCTCGCCGCGAGCATAAGCCGCAAGGCGACCCTGCCGGAGTTCGCCCTCATGGGCCGCGATGCGGCCGAGGAGAGCTTCCGGGAGCGCATCCGCTACTACGAGGGCATCTATCAGCCCCTGGCCGACGAAGAGAACTTCGTGGTGCTGGACACCCTGCACAACCGCATCGAACGCGAGCGCGTCCAGGCCGTGCTGCCTCATTACCGCATCGTGCGGGACCTCCTGGTCTCCGATTGGGTGAGAAACCTCTACCTGGCCCGGCACGGGGAGACCTTCTTCAACCTGGAGATGCGCATCGGCGGCGATTCGGACCTCACCGCGCGGGGGCTGGTGCAGGCGCAGTCGCTGGCATGGCATTTCCGCGACATCCCCCTGCCTTACGTTTTCACAAGCACCAGGAAGCGCACCATCCAGATGGCCGGTCTCCTCTGCCGGGGGCGCTCGGACTGCCGCATCATGCCGCTCGCGGAGTTCGACGAGATAGACGCGGGCCAGTGCGAGGAGATGACCTACGACGAGATAGCCCGGGACATGCCCCAGGTCCACTCGGCGCGCACACGCGACAAGTACAATTACGTCTACCCGGACGGCGAGGGCTACCTCACCCTCAAGGACCGGGTGGAGCGGGGGGTGAAGAAGGCCCTTTACCTCTCGGGAAACGCCGAGAACATCATGATCGTGGGGCATCAGGCCGTGAACCGGATGATCCTCTCCCACTTCCTCTACCGCCGCACCGAGGACGTGCCCTACATCTACATACCCCAGGACCGGTATTTCCACATCGTGTCCACCCATTCCAGGAAAGTGTTCGAGCTGGTCAAATTCATGGGTTGATGGCGGGCTGCCGCCGTGCCATAAGGAGGCCAGGGGGGCATCACACCGGAGGACGATATGCTCGGACTGGAAAAGAAGGTGGATGCTATCAGGCAGATGCAGGGCGCGGAGGAGACCGAGCCTCAATGGCCCGGACGCTCCACGGCCACCATGGGCATCATGCTGGCGCTCGTGGCCATCGTGGTGGCGGTGGGAGTGTATTTCGGCGTGGACGGCAAGTACTCCGGCAAGCTTGCCGCTTACGAGACGCGCATGGCGTCCATGGAAACGCGCATGGCCGAGGCCATGAAATCCCCGGCAGAAGTGGCCAGGAAGATCGTCGCGGGGAACACTCTGGGCGAGGTGTCGCAGAAGGTCGATGGCCTCAAGGTTCAGCTGGACGCCTCCTACCAGGAGCGTCTGGCCAAGATCGACGAGCTGGTCAAGTCCATCCAGAAGGATATCGCCAAATAACCTCGCAAGGACGTTTGGAGTATGGAAGGCGTCCGGACGGTCCGGGCGCCTTTTCATGAGCGGTGATAGGGGCCGGGTGATGGCGGTGAGGCATCGGCCCGCCGGTTGATAAGCCTTCCGTGCATCCGGACCTGCATCTTTCCGCTCCGGAATTTGTGCTGGAGCGTCACATGCGTTGCGCCGCTTTACTCTTTCTCATGGCCGTCCTGTCCTGGAACAGCGCCCATGCTCTCACATTGCTCACGGAGATATCCCCACCGTCGTCCTGCATGCGCGATGGAACGCTGACTGGCGTGGGCGTCGAGATCGTCAGGGAGATGCAAAGGCGCGTTGGCGACTCCTCTCCCATCGAGGTCCTGCCCTGGGCCAGGGCGTATGCAACGGCCCTCGCCATGCCGGACGTGGCGATCTTCTCCACGACCCGCACCCCCGAGCGCGAGGAGCTGTTCAAGTGGGTTGGGCCGATACTGACGAGCGAGTGGATTCTGGCGGGCATTCCGGGAAGGTCACCCGCCGTGTCGAGCCTGGAGGACGCCAGGAGGGCCGGATCGATCGGGACCTACAAGGACGACGCCCGTGAGCGTTTCCTGCTGGACATGGGCTTCGCCAACCTGGACAGCGCCCCTGACCCCATGACAAGCCTGCGCAAACTCCGGGCAGGCCGCATCGACCTCATGGCCACCACCAACCTGGGGCTCAAGGTCATCTCGGACTCGGCCAAACCGGGCGACCCGCCGGTGCGCAAGGTCTTCGCCTTCAACAAGGTGGACCTGTACGTGGCCTTTTCCAGGGAAACCGCCAGTGAAGCCGTGCTGGCATGGCAAAACGCCCTGGATTCCATGAAAGCCGACGGAACGCTCCGGCGAATCCAGTCCCTCTGGCTTGACGGCGGGGAGAGGGCAGCGGATTAGCGCCGAGGCCCGCCATGCCCGCTTGGCAGGACAGGACGATGCCATGTCTTGATTGTCTTTGACTGCAGCTTGTGCCTCAGGAGGCGGGTTGCCGCGCCCGGCAAATTTTGGCGGCCTCCGCCCGGTCATCCGGTGGGGCTCCCGTTCCGGTAGGCGTCCCTTGGATTGCCGCCTTGGCGCCGCCACGCCGCACTCCGTTTCCCCGCCTGATCGACCGGCGCGCCGGCGTCCTCACCGGGGGGGAGTACTGACCCAGCGGGCGACGGCCCACGCCGTAGAGCGACTCAATGGCCTTCACTTCTCCGCGCCAAAAGAAAACGGCCGGGACTTTCGTCCCGGCCGTATGGCGTTGTCCGGCTTACCTTATTAGAACTTGTACTGCAGGCCGAAGGCGACCTTGAAGGCGTCGCCGTCGCGGGCCTGGTTGACGAAGCGGCGGCCCCAAACGGAGCGCTCGAATTCGCCGTGAGCCCAACCGGCCTCGACGATGGCGGCCAGGTTCTCGTAGATGTTGTAGGTGTGATCGAAGTTGATGGCGATCACGTACTCGTTGGTGGTCAGGTCGCGGCCCATCTGGACGTAGTTGCCGACGCCCCAGAGGCCGTTAGCCACGCGCAGGGCGCGGGGGCTGTTGGTGCCGCGGGCGTAGGTGAAGGTCAGGCGATGGGTCAGGTCCTGGATGAAGGAGATCTTGTTCAGGGAGAACACGAAGCCCCAGGAACCGATGGGGTTCACGCCCATGTAGCCGCGGGTGTAAGCCTGCGAACCGTCGAACAGGAAGGAGGTCGAGGGATCCCAGTAACCCATGACGGAGGGCATACGCTCGGAGCCGTTACGGGTGGAGCTGTCCTCGCCGGTGGAGTACCAGAAGGTCAGCTGGGGGGTCAGCATGTCGAAGCCGGTGTACTCGGCGGCGACGTCGAAGAAGAAGCCGCCGCGCTTGTTCTTGCCGCGGTCGGAAGCGTTGCCCTCGCCGTAGATCACGTCGGCGTAGAACTTGAAGGGATCCAGAGCGGTCACGGCGAACGCGCCGCCAACCCACCAGTACACGTTCTGCGCGTTGCGCAGGGTGGCGGGGGCCAGCAGGGTGCCGGCGGACAGCAGGTTGGTGGTCAGGGTAGCGCCAGCGTTGCCAGCGCCCACGTTGTAGTTGGCGTTACGGCCGGCGACGGCGAGCATGCCCCAGGGGGTGGCGGAGAAGCCATCCAGGGTGATGGGCAGAGCCAGGACGTAAGCGTCGAACTCGTCAGGCACCTGACGGGTGGTGGGGTCGAAGTCGCGGTTGGTGTCCAGCAGACGGGTGTAGGCCGCGATGATCTTGAACTGATCCACCACGGGGATGCTCACCACGGCGGCGGCGGAACGGGAACCACCGAACACGGGGTTGGCGTTCAGCAGAGCGTCGGAGGAGATGGGCAGACCCCAGTCCTGCATGCCGATGGTGAACTCGACGTCGGTGCCGGGCCACTTGAACTGCAGGTAGGCCTGGTACACGTCGATGGAGACGGCCGGGTTGTCGACGGTGTAGGTGCCGTTACCCCAGGGGGTGTTGTTGGCGCGGATCGAGAAGCGGAACTTCAGGCCTTCGTTGGCGATGAAGTCGCTGCGAAGACGGAAGCGCTGCCAGATGGTGAAGGCGTCGTTGGTGCGGGTGCCGGTGCCGTTCCAGCCGGTGAAGTTCTGCTTGTTGAAGAACGTTCCGTGGATACGGGCGTCGCCGGTCATCTTGACCTCGGTGGCGGCGGAGGCCAGGGCCACGCAGCCGAACACCATGGCGATGACGAGAGCCAGGGTAAACTTTTTCATCTTCCTTTCTCCTTTTGCTTTCCGCTAAGGTTAGCCGGACCATCCTCGGTGCGGGGGCAACTTACCAGGGAGCCCCTTTCCCGATTTGCCATGGCCGCCTTTTAACCCCCTTAAAAACGGGATGCAAGAAAATTACGCTGTTTTTTTGACCTGAGTAAAAATTTTTTTACGGTCAAAAAAATTTGATTTGGTTATCCCGCTCAATCGTATGTCTAGCGGAGGCGGCATGGGGCATTGTCCCTGGCCGTTTTATCTTGAGACTGGGCTGGCGGCCTGACGCGCGAGCGACGGCCATGCCGATATCGGAGAGTGAACCGCTTGTTGGCGCTATTGCGCTGAAATAACGCACTATTATTGTCATTCTTCCCGGCGGAATCCTTTCGGCCAAGCATCAGGCCGAGAGGGCGATGCGGTTCATGGGGGAATGCGCCGGGTCCTGGAACCATGTGAAATAGTCCATGGCGGCCTTCCTGCCGGAATCGAGGAGCGCCTTGATGGTTGAGTCCGGTATGGCGAAGTCGGTGGCCCTGACCCCGTGCGCCTCGATGAACACGGTCCGCTGCCAGTCCGGGAGGTTGAGATAGGCGCTGGCAGTGTTGTCCGTCATGAGGCCTATCATGGCCTTGAGGTAGGCCGAGAAGCCCGCGATGTCTCCCGCGCCCGCCGTTCCGGCCTCTCCGGAGGCGGAGCGGGAGTTCCTGGTCTCCGCCATGAACCCGAGCGTCTCCTTGTTATAGAGCCTGTGCCGGGCGTGGTCCACCGCGTTGTCCATGATGTCGTAGAGCCTGTGATCCTCCGGCCGGGTGAGCCACTTGGGATCGTCATAGAGGTTGAGCGGGTAGTTCCAGACGAGCCCCCCGTCGGAGAAGACCTCCCCGTTCTCGCCCCTGGGCGCGGCGAACAGGAAGGGGATGCTCATGGATGCGCGCAGGGCCTGCCACACCGGTACATTCGGCGTGCGCGAGGCGTCGAACACCTGGGGGCACTGGTGGGTGACGTCGGTGGCGATCACCGTGAGATGCTTGAATGTCCCGGGCCGCCGCGCGTGCAGCCGCTCCAGTTGGGCGAAGGTGATGTCCTGCCGCCCCGAGAGCTGCTCCATGTGACGTTTCATCCATAGGGAGAGACGCCTGCCCGGGTACCACCCGAAGTCCCTGACCAGCCGTCCCAGGTCGCGCACGGGCCAGGACGAGCCGTCCAGCAGCCCCCCCAGGAAGCGGCTGGTCATGAGCTGGGCCAACTGCGCGGCGCTGCCCCCCATGGCGATGTGGGCGGCCATGATGGCCCCGGAGGATGTGCCGCAGGTGCGCAGGACGCCTCGGATGAGGTCCATCTCCTCAAGGACGGAAATGGCGCCGATATAGGCGACGCCTTTCACGCCGCCTCCCTTGAAGACGAGATTCCTGAACTGCTGCATGACCGCCTCCGTGACGTCAATGTCCGGTGCGTCATTGGTGGCCGTCCGCCCGGCGCGTGGCGATGAGGCCCGGGCTGGCGGGGACCGGCTGGAGCGGTGAGGAGAGAGGGGGGCCCGGTCCTGGACAGGCGGCGGGGGAATGGCTCCCCCGCCGCGTTCAAAGCTCGGCTACTTGGCGCCGCCGGTGAGGGTCAGCAGCTCGGCCTGCCTGGGATGCTCGCCCATCCAGTTCACCTTGCCGGAATGGATGTCGTAGATGGCTCCCACGACCTTGACCCTCTTGGACTTCACCAGCTCGCGCATGATGGGGCTCTGCTTGAAGAGGTCCTCGATGGACTGCCAGGTGTTGGCCTCGATGGCCTTGTCCACCAGCGCGGACTTCTCGGCATTGGGGTTCTCCGCCTTCACCTTGGTGACGGGGGGAACGATGTTGGCCACCAGCGCGGGGATGTTGCCGTGAACCTGGTCGCCGTTCAACACCGCGCTCACCGCGCCGCACTTGGTGTGGCCCATGACCACCACGAGGTTGGACCCCAGGTGGTCGGCCGCGTATTCGATGGTGCCGGCCTGGTCGAAGTAGGTGACGTTGCCGGCCACGCGGGCGACGAAGATGTCGCCGATGCCGGCGTCGAAGATAAGCTCCACGGGTTCGCGGCTGTCGGCGCAGCCCAGGACGATGGCGTAGGGTTTCTGTCCTTCCTTGGCGGTCATGGTGCGGCGGAAGGGGTCCTGGTTGGGATGGATGGGCTTCGCGGCCACGAAACGCTCATTGCCGCGCTTGAGCAGTTCCAGGGCCTGCTCCGAGGTCAGGGAGGACGAGGGGCCGGAGGCCTGGGCCACGGCCACGCCGAAGGCCAGGATGGACAGGACGGCAACCAGAATTCTCTTCATGCGAAACTCCTTGTGACAGTTCTCAACGGTTCGGGATGAGACAAAAAAATTGCGGGAAAATCAAGCCCTGCGGGAGAATCCCGATTTTCACCACGACTAGCGTTTACTATACACGTTTATTATGGAAACTGGAACACATTTGCTTGCAAAAGGGGATTGCGCATGGCGTGGAAGATGTTGGAAACCTTGAGAGGCCTGCTTGGGAACAGCGGGCAGGCCGGTCACTCGGGCTCCGAGGTGGCGTTGACGTCCTGCGCGCTGGAAGAGGTGGACCAGGCCGGATGCCGCCGGGTCGTGACCGGTGAGGAGCTCTGCCTGGAGATGGACGGCGAGAGGGTGGCCGCGCGCGACGGAAAGACAGTCGTCGGCTACCTGCCCGGGAAGGACGCCAAATCCGTGGCCAGCCTCATCGGAAAGGGGGCCGGACTCGCCTGCCGGGTCGTCCACGCCGACAGGAGCACACCCGAGGTGCGGGTGAGGATCTGCATCAGGATTTAGGCTTGCCCGCCAGGGCTAACGAGGCTAGAAAACGCTCGCGGATCACGCTGGACGGCCTTCGGGCCGTTCCGGATTTGACCGGAAACCAAAAGCCCTATCTGGCCATGAGCAAAAAGAACGAACAAGACTGGCTATTCATGCGGCAGTACGATGCCGTTCATGATGAACATCCCGATTGGCCCGAGGAGAAGAAAGTCTGGGTGGCCAGAAGGCGTGCCTTCTGGACGCGAAAGCTCCTGGGCCTTGAAAACGGGATTGCCGCCTGAGGCCTCTCCTGAAGCCCGCGTTCGCCCCGGGCGGACAGTGAACAGTTCGCCGCGGACGCAACCGGGCATCAGGCCCGGACAATCCCCGGGTGCGGGGCCGTAGCGCGGCGCCCTCGAATGGCATGGGCATGTTTTTCGAGGACATGAACAACTCTTCTGGCGCATTGCCCGCCGGACGCGTCCCGTCTTTCCTCGCGGCCGCTTGCGGGTCTCAGCCCGGCATCACTTCTCGTGCGTCTTGCCGAACTTCTCGATCATCCCCTGCACCACCACGTAGAACACCGGCACCACCAGCACGGCCAGCACGGTCGAGGCGATCATGCCGCCGAACACCGCCGTTCCCACGGCCCGCTGGCTGGCGCCGCCCGCTCCCGAGGCCGTGAGCAGCGGCACCACGCCCAGGATGAAGGCGAAGCTGGTCATGAGGATGGGGCGGAAGCGCAGCTTGGACGCCTCCACCGCCGCGTCAACGATGGAGCGGCCATGCATCCGCAGTTCGCGCGCGAATTCCACGATGAGGATGGCGTTCTTGGACGCCAGCGCGATCAGCAGCACGATGCCGATCTGGGTGTAGAGGTTGTTCTCCATGCCCCGGACGGTGCAGGCCACGGCGGTGCCGAGCAGCGCCAGCGGAACGACGAGGATGACCGACGTGGGCAAGAACCAGCTCTCGTACTGGGCGGCCAGCACCAGGTAGACCAGCACTATGGCGAGCAGGAACACGAGGTAGGCCTCGTTGCCGACCTTCTTCTCCTGGTAGCTCATGCTGGACCATTCGAACCCCATGGACGAGGGCAGCTTGTCGCGGGCCATCTGCTCCATGAGCTTGAGCGCCTGGCCCGAGCTGAAGCCCGGAGCGGCGCTTCCGTAGATGGAAGCTCCTGAATACAGGTTGTAGCGGGTCAGGATGGGCGTGCCGAGGATGTCTTCAACGGAAATCACGGCCCCGAGCGGGACCATCTTGCCCTGCATGTTGGGCGTCTCCAGCCTGCGGATGTCGCCGGCGGTCAGGCGGAAGGCCGACTCGGCCTGCACGCGTACCTGGTAGACGCGCCCGAAGATGTTGAAGTCGTTGACGTAGGCCGAGCCCAGGTAGGTCTGGAGGGTGTTGAAGAGGTTGGGGATCTGGACGCCGTATGTGAGCGCCTGGGTGCGGTTCACCTCCGCCCAAACCTGGGGCGTGGAGGCGTTGTAGGTGGCGGAGAGACCGGCAAGCCCGCTCTGCGCGCGTCCGGCGGATATCATGTCGCGCACCGCCTGTTCCAGGGCCTTGGGGCCGAGGTTGCCCCGGTCCTGCACCACCATCTCGAAGCCGCCCGCGGAACCGAGGCCCTGGATTGCAGGGGGGATCATGACGAAGGCCAGGGCGTCCTGGAACTGGGCCAGCTCCTTCTGGAGGTTCTCCACGATGGCTTCTTGGCTCTCGTTCTGGCCGCGCTGGCTCCAGTCCTTGTAGACTATGAAACTGGTCACCGCGTTGGACTGGTTGGAGTTGTCCAGGATGGACATGCCGCCGAAGGTGATCCAGTCGGCCACGCCCGGCGTCTTGGCCACCACCCCGTTGATCTTGTCCACGTAGGTCCGCGTGCGCGCCAGCGATGCGCCCGGGGGCAGCTGCGCCGAGACGATGCAGTAGCCCTGGTCCTCCTCGGGCAGGAACCCAGTGGGCAGGTTGACGAAGAACCACATGGTGGCGGCAACGAGCCCCACATAGGCGATCATCATGATCTTCGCGTGGTGGGTGGTGAACTGCACGCATCGTTCGTAGAAGTTCTCCACCTTCTGGTAGACGCTGTTGAAACCCCTGAAGAACGCGCCCGGCGGGGAGGTCCTGGGCTTCAGCCACAAGGCGCACTGGGTGGGTTTGAGCGTGGCGGCGTTGATGGCCGAGATAACCGCCGTGGACGCTATGACCAGGGCGAACTGCCGGTAGAGCTGGCCGGAAATGCCCGGCAGGAACGCGGTGGGCACGAACACGGCCGAGAGCACCAGGGTGATGCCGATGATGGGGCCGAAAAGCTCCACCATGGCCTGCACGGCGGCGTCGTGGGAGTTCTTGCCGTGCTCCATGTGGTGCATGGCCCCCTCCACCACGATGATGGCGTCGTCCACCACGATGCCGATGGCCAGGATGATGCCGAAGAGCGTGATGAGGTTCACCGAGAACCCGAACATGGACATGGCCACGAACGCGCCCAGGATCGTGACAGGCACGGTGGTCGCCGGAACGAGCATGGCCCGCCAGTTCTGCAGGAAGAGCATGATGACCACCAGCACCAGCACGGCCGCCTCGAACAGGGTATGGTAGACCTGCTCGATGGCCTTGTCCACGAAGCGGGTGGTGTCGAAGGGGATGGAGTATTCGAGCCCGGGCGGGAAGTCCTTGGACAGTTCGGCCATCTTTGCGCGCACCAGCTCCGCCACCTGCAGGGCGTTGGCCCCGGGCAGCAGATAGACGGGGATGCAGGAGGCGGGCTTGCCGTTCTTCTGGCCGAAGAGGCTGTAGGTCTTGGCCCCCAGCTCCACCCGCGCCACGTCCTTCACGCGCACGATCTTGCCGGTCTGGTTGAAGTCGGATTTGACGATGATGTTCTCGAACTGCTCAACGTCCTGCAGGCGGCCCTGGGTCTGGATGGTGAGCTGGAACGCCTGGGTGTCCGGGATGGGCGGCTGGCCGAGCTGGCCCGAGGCCACCTGCACGTTCTGGTTGGAGATGGCGTTGACCACGTCCGTGGCCGAGAGGCCAAGCGACTTGAGCTTGTCGGGGTTGAGCCACACCCGCATGCCGTACTCGTCCGCGCCGACGATGTTCACCGCGCCCACGCCGTTTATGCGGGTGAGCTCGTCCTTGATGTTGAGGATGGCGTAGTTGGAGAGGAACAGGTCGTCGTAGGTCCCGTCGGGCGATTCGAGCGTGGCCACCAGCAGGATTGCGGTCGACTGCTTCTGGATGGTCAGCCCCTGCCGCTGCACGTCCTGGGGCAGGCGCGGCACGGCGATGTTGGCCCGGTTCTGGACGAGCACGGTGGCGATGTCCAGGTCGGTGCCCACCTCGAAGGTGATGGTGAGGGTGTAGGTGCCGTCCGAGGTGGACTTGGAGGACATGTAGAGCATGTTCTCCACGCCGTTGATCTGCTGTTCCAGGGGGGCGGCAACGGTTTCGGCTATGACCTCGGGGCTGGCGCCCGGATAGGAGGTGGTCACCTGCACCGTGGGCGGCGTGATCTCGGGGTACTGGGCCACAGGAAGCTTGAGAAGCGCCACGGCCCCGAGGAGCATCATGATGATGGCTATGACGTTGGCCAGGACCGGGCGTTCGATGAAGAATTTCGAGAACATGGGAGAGCCTATTTCTTGGCTTCTTCGGGCGTGACCGGGGAGCCGGGCCGTGCTCTCTGCAGGCCGTCCACAATGATCAGCTCATCCCCCGCGAGGCCCTTCTCCACGGCCCTGACGCCGTTGGCCGCCGGGCCGGCAACCACCGGCACGGCCTTGACCACGTTCTTTTCCCCCACGGCGAGCACGTAATGGCCCGCCTGGCCCACCCCCACGGCGGTCTCCGGTACGGTGATGGCGTCCTTGGTCTCCAGTGGGGCGCGCAGCCGCACGAACAGGCCCGGGATGATCTTTCCTTCCTTGTTGTCGAAGACGCCGCGCAGGAGCATGGTTCCGGTCTGCGGATCGACGCCCAGGTCGTAGTAGTCGAACTTGCCCTTGAGGGGGTAGCCCTGCTGGTCGGAAAGCCCCATCTCCAGCGCGTGGGAGCGGTCCTCCCGTTCCTGCTCCTTGCCCTTGTGCATGCGCATCACGCGCAGCAGGTCGCGCTCGGAGAGGGTGAAGTAGGCGTAGATGGGGTCGTCCTTGATGACGGTGGCCAGTGTGGTGGCCTGCCCGCCAGAGCCAACCAGGTTGCCCAGGTCCACCTGGCGTCGGCTGATGCGGCCGTCGAAGGGGGCGGCCACGTGGGTGTAGCCGTAGTTGATCTGGGCGATCTCGAGTTTGGCCTTGGCGGCTTCCAGGTCGGCCCTGGCGGAGTCGCGCTCGCGCTGCCACTTGACCACCTCGGTGTCCGGCCCGGCCTTTTCCGCGAACAGCTTCTGGGCGCGGGCGAGCTCCTTCTCGGCCTGGGTGAGGCGGGCCTTCTGGGAATCCACGTCGGCCTTGGCCTCTTCCACCTTGGCCTTGTAGGGCGCGGGCTCGATGATGAAAAGCGGCTGCCCCTGCTTGACGAGCTGGCCGTCGGTGAACTGGATCTTCTGCAGGAAGCCCTCCACGCGCGCGGTGAGGTTCACGGTCTGCACGGCCTGGGTGTTGCCCGTGAACTCGATGTACTCCACCACCGGCTGCCGCGCCGGCTTGGCAACCGTCACCGTGGGCGGCGGGGGGGGCACGTAGGCGTTGCGGTTGTCGCAGGCGGCGGCCATGGCCAGCGCCAGGACCGCGAGGAGAATCGTGAGGCGCTTGGCTGCGTTGCGCATGAGTGGCATCCTTTTCATGTCCGTTCCGGCCGGGCGTTCATCTGAGTGCGCCGGGAGCCTGCTCGTCCGGTCCTGGGTCGCGCCCTCGGGAGACAAGAACATGCTGTCCGAGGGCGAATACAACTGCTTCAATGCATTATTCCCGAAACAAGAGTCCGCTTTCCGGGCGGATGCCGCACTAGAAGTCCGGCACGTACCGGCCCGCCCCGGCCTTGTCCGGGGCTTCCTGCCTGGAGGGGCTCTCGTTGAGCATGGGGCCCCACCATGTGCGCTTCGTCATCTCGTCCTTCACGTCCTGTGGCACGGGGTCGGCGGGGCGGTTCTCCCATCCGCCGCCGAGGGCCCTGTAGAGGCCCACCATGCCGAGCACGATGTCGCCCTGGGACACGGCCAGGGAGTCCTCCTGGGTGAGCTGGTCCTGTTGGGCCACGATGACCGTGGTGAAGTCGGTCTTGCCTTCGCGGTACTGCAGGAAGGCCAGCTCGGCCCCGCGCCTGGCGCTTTCGGCCGCCTTGGCGAGTTCGGCGGAGCGCAGCCGGTTCTGCTGGAAGTCCGAGAGGCCGTCCTCGGCCTCCTTGAGGGCGACGAGCACGGTGTTGCTGTACTTGAGCAGGGACTCCTGGAACCCGGCGTCCTGGAGGCGGACGTTGTTGATGATGCGGCCGTAGTTGAAGAGGTTCCAGCTCACCGACGGCATGAAGGAAGCCGTGAAGCTCTGGGGCGTGAGGATGTCCGCCAGGGAGAAGGCCTTCATGTTGGAGGAGAGCCAGCCCACGTTGCCGGTGAGGCTGAGGGACGGGAAGAGGTCCGCCTTGGCCACGCCGATGCGGGCGCATTGCGCGGCGGCGTTGAACTCGGCCGCGCGCACGTCCGGACGGCGGCGCAGCATGTCCGCCGGTATGCCCACGCCGATTCCCTCCGGGCAGACCGGTATGGCGGAGGCCTCGCCCAACAGCTCCTTAAGGTCCGACGGAGGCATCCCCAGCAAAACGCAAAGCGCGTTCCTGGATTTCTCCAGCGAGTTGGTGAGCTGCGGTATGCGGGCCAGGGTGGATTCCAGCAGGGTCTTGGCCTGCATGACGTCGCGCTCGCTGGTCGCCCCGAGGCGGAAGCGTATGTCCGCGATGTTCAGGGCCTCGCGCTGCAGGCGGGCGTTCTCCCGGGCGATTCGCAGGCGCTCCTCGCTCACGCGCATGAGCACGTAGGTGCTGGCCACGTCCGAGGCCAGCGACACCAGGGCGTTGTCGTAATCGGCCACGCTGGCGGCCAGGGCCGCCGCCGATGACTCGATGGCCCGGCGGTACTTGCCCCAGAAGTCCAGCTCCCAGGCGGCGCTGAATCCGGCGGAGTTCTGCCAGTACTGGAACTGGACGCCCGCCTCGCTGCCCGGCTGGGGGGAGGTGGGGGCGCGGCGGCTGACGTCGGTGTAGGTGTAGGAGCCGGTTGCCTGCTGGGTCTGCGGGTAGATGTTGCCCACGGAGATGCCGAGCTGCGCCCTGGCCTGCAGGATGCGCACGCCCGCGATGTGCAGCGGGATGTTCTGCGAGCGCGACAGCGCCACCAGCCTGTCCAGTGCCGGGTCGTTCAGCTGCTTCCACCAGTCCTCGCTCACGGGCAGGCCGGACCGGGCCTGGGAATACTCGGCGGTGAGCCAGGAGGGGGGCGGCGCGGCGAAGGGCTTCTTGAAGTCCGGGCCGACCTTCATGCAGCCGCACAGGACCAGTGACAGGACAAGGGCTTGCAGGAGTGTCGCTATCTGGCGTCTTTTCATGTGCGGTCCGGTATTACTGGAAGTATAGTAGCCATTGCCTAACCAAGTTAATAGGTTAAAGGCAACCAAAAAGATGCTCCGCCGCTTTCTTGGTTCAGATGCGCTAGGGCGTATTGGTGACAACGCGCACGGATGATAATATGAATCGGGCCGAAGGCCGGTTCATCGGTTTGCGGGCAGGTGTCGCTGTCTCAACAACGTTGATGCTGCTCCGCATGCAACGCCGGGAAGATGCCCGGATGGTTGTTGGCGAGGGCGCGGACGGACGGACGGCGCGGCCCAGGCGCGAGGCGCTCTCGCGCCTGGCCGGGCGTGATGGTGAAGGCGCTTGAGGCGCAAAGGGGTGCATTCATGTCCAGGCCTGATTCGTCCACGAGCGTGTTCGCGGCGGGGCTTTGCGTGTTGGCCTTGGCGCTGGTCCTGTCGCTTGGCGCCTGGGCCCCGGCCCGGGCCGACGCGGCGGGGGACGCGCTGTTCGCGCCGTTCGACGCGCTCTACCTGGCCGCCGTCCTGGACGCACAGGCCACCCTCGCGCACGCCAAGGCCCCGCCCCCGGCCCCGGACATCCGGGACATCTCCCCGGACAACCCCGCTCTCGTCTGGAGCGGCGAGCCGGGCGAAAGCCGCGTGCTGGTGACGCTCTTCACCAGATCGTCCTACTACTCAGCCTTTGCCCCGGGTGACGTCTTCCCGGCGGCCGTGGACCTGTGGGTGCTCCCGGCCCCGCAGCTGCGCGACGGGGTGAAGGCCGGCAACCCCCTGGGGGCCTCCCTCTCGCCGGGGCTCGCCGCAAGCCAGTACCTGGGGCTGCCGCCGCGCAACGCCAACGACGCCGTGGTCTCGCTGTGGGTGGCCCCCTCGGACATGCTGCGCCCGGCCATCGACCCGCGCATCGACACCCATGAGCTGGAGACGTCTTTCTTCGTAACCCTCCAGACCGTCCCGCTGACTCCCGCCCCGGTCCTGCCGGGCAATCCCGGATGCGCGGGCTGCCCCCCCGCCGCCAGCTACGCCGCGTGGTTCCTGGGGCGGCAGGCGTCCATCTTCCGGCTGGACGCCGGATACACGCCCTATCCCTGGACCGGGCTCGGCTATACCTACGACTGGACGCCCGGCGCGCCCGACGTGGTGGGCGGCAGCGAGTTCATCGTGCGCGCGGGCAGCCCCGTGGTCTTCCAGGACATGACCCCCGCAGGGGACTACTTCCGCTGACCCGGCGCCCGGCCCGCCCCTTTACAGCGGGCCGCATAGCAATTAGCAGGGCCGGGGAGACCGCCCATGAGAATCCGCGCACTCATCGTCGATGACGAGGCCCCGGCCAGGGACGAACTGGCCTTCCTCCTCCAGGACCATCCCGACGTCGCCGCCGCCCAGGCTTCGGGCGCGCAGGAGGCGCTCAAATACATCCTCGCCGAAAGGCCGGACGTGGTCTTCCAGGACATCCAGATGCCGGGCCAGGACGGCTTCCACGTCCTGGCGGAAGCCGCGGAGCATCCCAATCCGCCGCTTTTCGTGTTCGTCACGGCCTACGACCAGCACGCCATCCGGGCTTTCGAGGAGAACGCCGCGGACTACCTCCTCAAGCCCGTCTCGCCGGAAAGGCTGGCCAAATGCCTGGACCGGGTGCGAAAACTCCTCGGTGCGGCCGCCGGAGAGGACGCCGCCACTTCCGGAGCCCCCTGGCGCGAGGCCGTGGAGAAGCTCCTCTCGTCGGTGGGCGGGGGCAGGCCCCTGCAGCGGCTGGCGGTGGAGCAGGGCGGGCGCATCAGCCTCGTGCCTACCTCCAAGGTGATCATGATCGAGGCCGAGGACAAACGCCTGATGGCCCTCACGGACATTGGCCGCTTCTCCTGCCACGGCCTCCAGACCCTGGCCAGGGCCAGCGAGAGGCTCTCGGGCCTCCCGTTCTTCCAGGCCAACCGGGCCCAGCTCATCAATCTTGAGCGCATCGCGGAGTTCGCGCCCTGGTTCGGGGGCAAGTACACCGTCACGCTGAGCGACCAGGCGCGCACGGAGGTCACGGTCAGCCGCAACCGCGTGCGCGAGTTCAAGGCGAGGCTCGGCATATGAGCGCCATCCTCCCCCCGGACGTTCCGGACCTGTTCCTGAACCTGTCCCAGCGCTTCGGTCTGCTGCTGGCGGGCGGCTTCGCCATCATGACCGTCACCTCCATCGACAAGCTGGGCCCGCGGCGGGACAGGCCGTTGTGGGCATCCCTGCTCCTTGTGGCCATGTTCGGGCTCTTCGGGGTGCTCGGCACGTACACGGGCAACGCCGTGTTCAAGTCCTTCGCCAACCTGCGGGCCATGGTGGTCATAACCGCCGGGCTGTTCGGCGGGCCGGGCGTGGGCTTCGGGGTGGGGGCCATCGCGGGGGCGCACCGGTACCTCATCGACATCGGGGGCTTCTCGGCCCTCCCCTGCGGCCTGGCCACCCTGCTCGAAGGGGCCGCCGCCGGGCTCATCGCCCGCAAGTACGGCCCCAGGAGCCTGGACTGGCGTCTCGCCATGCTCCTGTGCCTGGCCGGAGAGACCATGCACATGGGGCTTGTGCTGTTCTTCTCCCAGCCGTTCGAGGAGGCGATGGCCCTGGTCAGGGTCATCGCCCTGCCCATGATCGTGTTCAACTCCATCGGCGCGGCGCTTTTCGTGAAGGCGCTCTCCCTCCAGATGCAGTTCCGTCAGGCCCAGAACCGCGACCTCGCCAGGCAGATCCTCTCCATCGCCAACCAGACCGTGGCCCACCTTCGCGCCGGGCTCACGGAGGCGTCGGCCAGGGCCACGGCGGCCATCATCATGCACGAGGCCCAGGTGGCGGCCGTGGCCGTCACCTCCGGACAGACCATCCTGGCCCACGCGGGGGAAGGCCAGGACCACCACGTGGGCGGCGGGCAGGTGCTCACCCAGGCCACCCAGCGCGTCATCGAGACCGGGGAACCACTATTCGTGCGCGGCAAGGGCGGCATCTCCTGCCCCGAAAGGAGCTGCCCCCTGGCCGAGGCCATCATCGTGCCGCTGCGCAAGGGGAACGCCATCCTGGGTTGCCTCAAGCTCTACGGAACGGCGCATCGCCCCCTGGACGAGACCCTCTTCGAGCTGGCCAAGGGCCTGGCCGACCTGTTCTCGACACAGCTGGAACTCGAGGACATCGGCATCAAGAACCAGCTGCTTGCCCACGCGGAGATCAGACGCCTCCAGGCCCAGATAAACCCGCACTTCCTGTTCAACTCCCTGAACACCATCGCCAGCTTCTGCCGCACCGCCCCGGCCCAGGCCCGTGAGCTGCTGCTGGACCTGTCGCGCTACATGCGCCGCAACCTCGACTCCAGCCGGGGGCTCATACCCCTCTCGGAGGAGGTGGAGCAGACGCGCGCCTACCTGGCCATCGAACAAGCCCGCTTCGGCGGCCGGGTCTCGGCGGAAATCGACCTCGGGCCAGGAGCCGGTGAGTGCCTCGTGCCGCCGCTCATCATACAGCCCCTGGTGGAGAACGCCGTACGCCACGGCATCCTGCCCAGGGAGAGTGGGGGCGTGGTGCGGCTCTCGGCCCGGCGGGAGAACGGACACCTGCTCGTGGAGGTGGGCGACGACGGCGCGGGCATGAGCCCGGAGCAGGTGAGGGCCATCGTCGGGTCGAGGGACAGCGAATCCCTCCTGGAGGGAATAGGCGCGCGCAACTCCAACCAGCGCCTGGTGCAGCTCTACGGGCCGGACTACGCCATGACGGTGGACAGCGCCCCGGGAGCGGGGACGAACATCACGCTCAGGATTCCGCAGTAGGATCGGGACGCCTTCCGCCGGTTCCGTTGCCCTTCAGCGCCCCTCCCAGCCGTTTCACACCCCTGAACATCCCTTTCGCGCCGGATCGGTTCCATCGGTAATGATGGGGGGCTATGCCTGCTCCAACATTCCGGAGGAGGTCTTTCATGAACGCCTTGACCCTCGTGTTCGCGGCACTATGCGTGTTCGCCATCGGCTACCGCTTCTACGGCCTGTTCATAGCCAGGAAGGTGCTGGGCGCCAACGAGGCCCGCCTGACCCCGGCCATCAAGATGGCCGACGGCGTGGACTACGTGGAAACCAACAAGTACGTGCTCTTCGGCCACCACTTCGCGGCCATCGCCGCGGCCGGGCCGCTGCTCGGCCCCGTGCTGGCCGCCCAGTTCGGCTACATGCCGGGCGCGCTGTGGATCCTCATCGGCTGCGTGCTCGCGGGCGCCGTGCACGACATGGTGGTGCTCTTCGCCTCGGTGCGCCACAAGGGCCAGAGTCTGGCCTACATCGCCACCCAGGAGGTGGACAAGTTCACAGGCGGCGTGGCCTCCTTCGCGGTGCTCTTCATCCTGGTGCTCACCCTGGCGGGCCTGTCCATCGCCTGCGTGAACGCCATGTTCCACAGCGCCTGGGGAACCTTCACCGTGTTCGCCACCATCCCCATCGCCGTCTTCATGGGCGTGTACATGCAGTACATCCGCCCCGGCGACGTGAAGGGCGCCTCCCTCATGGGCGTGGTGCTGCTTGCCTTCGCGGTGGTGGGCGGACACTGGGTGGCAGGGTACGAGCCCATGGCCAGGATATTCACCTTGTCCAAGCCCGCGCTCTCCCTGGCAATCCCCATCTACGGCGTGGCCGCGTCCATCCTGCCGGTGTGGCTGCTGCTGTGCCCGCGCGACTACCTCTCCACCTACCTGAAGATCGGCACCATCGCCATGCTGGCCTTCGGCATCTTCTGGGTTCGCCCGGACCTGCAGATGGACGCCGTGACCAAATTCGCGGGCGGCGGCGGCCCCATCATCAACGGCCCCCTGTTCCCCTTCCTTTTCATCACCATCGCCTGCGGCGCGATCTCCGGCTTCCACGCCATCATCGCCACCGGCACCACGCCCAAGATGCTCGACAGCGAGCGCAACCTGCTCTTCGTGGGCTACGGCGCCATGCTGACCGAGGGATTCGTGGCCATCATGGCCCTGATCGCGGCCTGCACCATGGTCCCGGCCGACTATTTCGCCATCAACGCCGCCCCGGCGGCCTTCGCCAAGCTCGGCATGACCACCGTCCATCTCGACTCCCTGGCCACGGCCGTGGGCGAGCAGCTCCAGGGGCGTCCCGGCGGCGCGGTGTCGCTGGCCGTGGGCATGGCGCAGATATTCGGCTCCATCCCCTTCATGAGCCATCTGGTGGCTTACTGGTACCACTTCGCCATCATGTTCGAGGCCGTGTTCATCCTCACCGCCATCGACGCCGGAACCCGCGTGGGCCGCTTCTTCCTGCAGGAGATGATCGGCCAGGTGATGCCGAAGTTCAACGACAAGCGCTGGTGGCCCGGAGTCATCATCACCTCGCTTATGTTCACCTTCTTCTGGGGATACCTGGTCTACACCGGCGACATCTCCACCATCTGGCCGCTGTTCGGCATGTCCAACCAGCTGCTGGCCTCGGTGGGCCTCATCATCGGCACGGTGATGATCATCCGCATCGGCAAGGCCAAATACGCATGGATCACCGCCGTTCCGGGCGTGGCCCTGGCCGGCATGACCATGTGGGCCGGATACCTCTCCATCACCGGCACCTTCCTGCCCAAGGGGCTCTACCTGCTCGCCACGCTGGCGATCATCGTCATGACCCTGATGGTCATCGTGATGATCGGGGCGTTCAGGCGCTGCATGAAGCTCCTGAAGATGGAGAAGACGGTCCCCGACCAGTACGGAGAACCCGTGCTGGAAGTGGTGCCGGAGTAACAACCCCGCCCCGGGCGGAGTCCGCCGCGATGGCGGGCTCCGCCCTGAGCCAAACGTCGCAGCCTGCCCGCGCGACCGTACCCCCCGATCCCAGCGTCGCGAATCTCGCCCTCCACATCCGGCCGGCTGCCGGTCCTCCGGGGATAAGCATCCCCGGAGGGCATCACGGACTGCCAACCCCAATCTCTAGAAACTCCGGAGGTTGCCATGCTCAGGAGCATTCCAATCCTGTGGCGCATCATCCTGCTTCTCGGACTTGTGTTCCTCTTCCTCGCGGCCGTGGTGGCGGTGTTCCATGCAGGTCTCGGACGGCTTGAGGAATGGCATACGGTCCAGGCCCAGAAGGTCATGCTCGAAGGGCAGAAGGAGAAGGTTGCCGTGGCCACGCGGACCATGGCCGAAGCTCTGGGGCGGGCCGTGGCGGGAAAGCCGGAAGCGGAGCGCGACGGCGCGGTGCAGGCCATCATCGAACCCATACGCTTCGAGGATGACAAGTCTGGCTACTACTTCGCCTACAGGGGGACAGTTTGCGCCGCGCATGCCGTGAACAAAGGGCTGATCGGCAAGGACCTGGGGCAGGCCAAGGACGCCAGGGGCGAGTTTTTCGTCCAGAAACTGCAGGAGGCAGCCGCGGGCGGGGGCGGCTTCGTGGAGTTCATCTTCCCCAAGCCGGGGCAGGGTGATCAGCCCAAGATCGGCTACGCGGCCGCGATCCCCGGTACGGACATCTGGGTAGGCACGGGGGTGTACATAGACAACATCCAGCGGGAGAGCGGCCGCATCGAGGCCGAGGGCGCCGGAGTCGCCCGCGGGATAGTGCTGGAGATTCTGTCGGGAATCGGGATCGCTGTAATTGTGCTCGCGGGAGCGTGCATTCTGATCGTGTCGAGCATCGTAAGGCCCATACGCCAGACGACGGAGGCCGCCATGCGCTGCGCCAGCGGAGACCTGGGCGTGCGTCTGGCGGTGAGCGGAAAGGATGAGATCGGCCAGATGCAGGCCGCCCTCAACCGGATGGTGGACACCCTGCGAGACAACATGGCCGCCATAGAAGCAAGGACAATGGAAGCCCAGGCCAAGGCGTCGGCTGCCGAGGACGCCAAGAGGGAGGCAGAGAGGGCCATGGCCATGGCGGAGTCGGCCCGTTGCGAAGGCATGGCCCAGGCCGCGAACCTGCTGGAGGAGGTGGTCGGCGCGGTCAACGATGCCGCCGGCTTCATCACGGGGCGCGTCGCCGAGATCAACGGCCGGGCAGGCGAGGAGCGCCTGCGCATCGAGGGCGCGGCCGAGGCCATGAGCCAAATGAGCGCCGTGGTTGTCGAAGTGGCGAGAAACGCCGCCCTGGCCTCCCGGCAGGCCGAGGAGGCGCGGGAGATGGCCGGGAGGGGGCGCGACGTCGTGGAGCAGTCCATTGCCGCCATGAGCGAGGTTGCCGGACAGGCCCGAGCCCTCAAGGCGATCATGGACGATCTCGGCGGCACGTCGCACAGCATCGGCCAGGTGCTCACGGTGATATCCGACATAGCTGACCAGACGAATCTGCTGGCCCTCAACGCGGCCATCGAGGCGGCCAGGGCCGGGGAGTACGGCCGGGGATTCGCCGTGGTGGCGGACGAGGTCCGCAAGCTCGCGGAAAAGACCATGGCCGCCACCAGGCAGGTCGGGGAGTCCATCTCCGGCATGCAGCGTTCAGCAGGGCTCTCCGTGGAGAACACGGGGAAGGCGCTGGAGGTGATCGGCAAGGCCGAAGAACTCGCGGCTCAGTCCGGTCAGGTGCTCGCCGGGCTGGTGGACGGCGCGGAGTCCTCGGCGGGGCAGATCCGCTCCATCGCCGCCGCGTCCGAGGAGCAGGCCGCCGCGGCCGAGGAAATCCGGATGACCATCGAATCCGCCAGCCGGATGACCACCGAGACGGCGCTCGGCCTGTCGGACGTCTCCGAATCCGTGCTCGGCCTGTCGGGGCAGGCGTCGGCGCTGCGGAGCATCGTCGATGGACTCAAGGCCGAAGCCGGATGCGTCCTGCCCGGGCAGCGGCAGGCGGCATAGGCGGCCTGGGCCGCGCGCGGAATCCATGCGGCTGGCACGTGGCCGCCGGAGGCAACTCCGGCGGCTTTTCCTGGCCGGCGCGGATACGTCACCGCCCCGGTCCTCGCGCGCTGGCCGCGAGACAGCGCGCCAGGGCCTTGGCGGCGGCCAGGAGGGCGGCGGGGGAGACCGGGCCGGTGAGCGTGTCGCGCATGGCGGAGAGCGTCCCGCCCCAGTCCCCGGCCTTGCTTTGATGCCACAGGAGCATCCCGGCCGCGCCGCGGATGTTGCGGCCAAGCTTGGTCCCGAGCGCGGGATCGGTTTCCATCTCGGCCAGCAGCTTCCGGGACAGGATGTGGTTCTTGAGCATCCGCGAGGCCTGGCGGGTGGAGTTGGAGTCGTGGAGGCGGCGGTGCATGAGGGTCCGGCGGAGTATCGCCACGGAGGACCGCATCATCACCCGGTAGTAGAAGTGGAAATCCTCAGTGCCGAAGAGGCGCGTGTGGAAACGAAGCCCCTGGTCGAGGAGTTCCCGCCGCACCATGGCGTGGCAGCATCCGATGTAGTTCTCGTCGAGCAGCAGGGACCGGGCGGTGAACGGGTCGAGAACGGCCGCATCCCGGCCGCCCAGCGTCCCGAGGAGGGAGGGGCAGGAGGTGAAATGGCTCTCGCTCACGCCGGAGGCGTCGAAGTTGGCGTGGTCGGACACGCACATGTCGCAGTCCGGGTTCTCGTCCAGGGCGCGCGCCTGGGCCGAGAGCGCGCCGGGCAGGAGGATGTCGTCGGCGTCGTGGAAGGCCACGTAGCCGCCGGTGCAGGCGTCGATGCCCGCGTTCCTGGGCGGACCGGCGCAGCCGGAATTCTCGCGGCTTATGTAGGTGATGAAGCCGCCGAAGCTCTTGGCCACGTCCCCGGTGGCGTCGGTGGAGCCGTCGTTGACCACGACGCATTCCACGTCGGGGTGGTCCTGCGCGAGGACGCTGGAAATGGACTCGGCAAGATACGGTCCCGCGTTGAAGGCGGGGATGATCACGGAGACGCGCCTCGTCCGATGCGGCGCCCCGGATTGCGTAACCGTTCCTGCTGCCATGCCAATTCAATGCACCATGGCGCTTGCGGCATCAAGGTAGGGGATCACGCAATCGCGCGGGGGCGGCGGCAAGGCCGGACGGCCTTCAGCAGGCGTTCTTCTCCGTCTCCTGGTCCTTGAGGCCGGCCTTGAAGCACATCCTGGCCCATTTGGATGCGGCAAGGTAGTCCCTCGCAGCTCCGACGTGGCTGATGTTCTGGCCGGAGAGGATGGCCCCCACGTCGCACCAGCGGTTCTGGTCCACGCAGTTGATGAGGTCCAGCCAGGGGGAGAGGTTGTTCTTCTCACCCTTGAGGACGGACTTGATGCGCGGGGCCATGGGCATGGCCTCCAATAGTTCGGCCATGGGTTGCCCCAGCATGGCGTCCAGCAGGGAGAAAAGGCCAAGCAGGAACATGGACTTCGGAGACAGCGGGGCGGATTTGGCCCTCTCCGCCAGTTTCTCCAGGAAGCTGGCGCGCTGCAGGGAGAGGAAGGCCAGCTCCTCGCCCTTGGGGCTGGCGTCCAGGCTGGCCACAAGGGCCATCATGGCCCAGTGTTTGAAAGCGGTATCGCCCAGGATGGCCACGGCGTGCTCGATGGAGTTCACGGTGCGCCCCAGGCCCACTCCGGGGGAGTTCACGTACTTGAGCAGGCGGTAGCTCAGGAGCGGGTCCTTGGCGATGATGGCCGCCATGTCCTTGAAGGTGGAATCCTCGTCCAGGAGCTTGCCCATGAGCTCCATCCGGGTGACGGAGCCCGAGGCAAGCTTGCGGCCCTTGACGATCTCCGGGCGGCCGAAGAAGCTGCCCTGGAACAGGTCGAACCCCAGGGCCTTGGTGCCCGCGAAAGCCTCCCAGGAGTCCACATTGTCAACCATGGCCTTCACCTTGAAGGACTTGAGGAACTTGCGCTCCTTTGCAAGATCGAGGGGTTTCAGGTGGGCCAGGTCCAGGATGACCGTGTCGGCGTATTTGATCAGGTTCGCGTATTCCTGGCATGAACCGTGGAAATGCAGCGCCAGCCCGTAGCCGTAGTCATGGTAGAAGGCCAGTATCTCCTCGAGGTTGGCGCGCTCGCTGAGCGAGGGCGTGACCACCAGCTGGCAGTACTCCATGGGCAGAAGGTGCACCTCGGGGGCGTCCAGCATGATGTCCGGAACCGCGATCATCAGCCTGGCGCATTCCTCAAGGAGCACCTGGAGTTCCGACGCGCCGTCGCTGACCATCCAGGAGAAGGCGTCCACGTCCACGTTCTGCGGGTTGCCGGTAGCCAGGCAGGATCTGGCCGCCACGTCGTGGGCCACCACCTTCTTGCTCTTGTCGAACACGGGGTGCCTGGAGAGGAAGCAGGTGGTCTCCTCGGTCGCTTCTTCGTTGATCATGAATGTGCCCGCAGCCTTGGTTGAGTCTGTTTCATCCTGTACCACGCAAGACATAAGTTGCTGAAAATACAAGGTCTTGTTTGTATAATCGGTTTCGCCGGAATAAGCAAGGACAGCGGCGCGACCGCACGTTCCGGCACACGGCAGGATGCACTTTACCGGCGGGCGGAAATGTCCTAGTGAGCCCCCAACTTTCACTTCGAACAGGAGTCCGGCATGAGCGCCACCGACCGCTACCACCGCATGTACCCCGTCAGCTGGGACCAGCTTCACAGAGACTGCAAGGCCCTCTCCTGGAGGCTCATGTCGCTCGGGCCGCTCAAGGGCATCTACGCCATCACCAAGGGCGGGCTCATCCCGGCGGCCATCATCGCCCGGGAGCTTGACGTGCGGCTCATCGACACCATCTGCGTCACCAGCTACGAGTGGCAGACACAGGGAAACAAGGTGAACGTCCTCAAGGGCGTTGAGGGCGACGGCGAAGGGTGGCTGCTCATCGACGACCTGGTGGACACCGGCAAGACCGCCAAGGCCGTGCGCGAAATGGTGCCCAAGGCCCACTTCGCCACCGTCTACGCCAAGCCCGAGGGACGCCCCCTGGTGGACACATACATCACCGAAGTGAGCCAGGACACCTGGATACTGTTCCCGTGGGACTCCGAGCCGCAGTTCATCCAGCCCATCTCCATGGCCGCCAAGGAAAAATAGGAAAGAGAAGGCGAAGATGCCTCCGGCGGCCAGGGGAGAAGCCTCCCCCTGTACCCGGCTGTTGCTTCGCGGGTTTCGGGCGGTACGATCAAGTAAAGAACGGTGAGCGCGCAAAGCCGCGCTCACCGTTTTTATTGGAAGAAAGGCGCCGTGGGCAAGCCGGAGAGATCACAAGCAGGAAGCCCGCCACAGGCCGGAAGAAACGAAGATCAGGACAGCCCGTCCAGGAACGCCGTCAGGCAGCGGTAGAGTTTCTCCAGGCTTGCGATTTCAAGGTATTCGTTGGCGGAATGCTGGCTTCCCCCTCCCTCCGCCCCCCAGACGACGCCGGGGATGCCGTGGTCCGAGAGAAAGCGCGCGTCGGTCGCGCCGTGCGCCCTGCCGGTTTTCGCTTCCGGCGCGGCGGCCATGAGAGCCTCGAGGAGCGGGGAGTTCCCGCCGCTGAACATGGAATCCTTGCGGATGAAGGTCACTTCGCCCTTCACGGCGGCCTTGATGTCTTCAAGGAGGCGCTCCGGGTCGTCGTTTTCGGTGAAGCGGATGTCCAGAAGCGCCTCGGCCCCGGCCGGAACCATGTTCACCACGTCCCCGCCTCTGATGACGCCGATGTTCAGGGTGCGATGCCAGTGGTCCGGAGTGTCCGCGCCGAACAGGGACTTCACCGCGCGCAGGTCGTCCATGAGAGCCTCGATGGCGTTGACCCCGAGCCAGGGCCTTGCCCCGTGCGCGGCCCTGCCGGAGGCCTTGATGCCGAGGCGGAGAATTCCTTTCGACAGCACGATCATGCTGTCCGGGTTGCCGCCGTCCATGGCGATGCAGAAGTCCGCCTTCACGCCGGAGAGGGCTGCCGCCGCGCCGTTTCTCCCGCCGGTCTCCTCGTCGCCGGTGAGCAGGATGCCGAGCGGCCCGTCCGGGCCCAGGGCGCGCTGGCGCTTCATGAGGACCATGGCCAGGGCGACGGCGTACTTGTCGTCGATGGCCCCGCGCCCGAAGAGCCTGCCGTCTCGCTCCTCGGGGACGAAGAGCGTGTCCGGGCCGTCCACCACGTCGAAGTGGCACATGAGAAGCACCTTGCAGCGCCCCGGGACGGGCATGGCGGCGATGCTGTCCACGCCTTCGCTCGCGGTTCGGCATGGAGGGATGCCGTGTTCTTCCAGCCACGCCGTGATGAAATCGGCGCAGGCCTTGCGCTGGTCCGGCCTGGATGAGGTTGAGCGGAAACGGATGAGGCTGCCGGTGAGGTCGAGTATCTCGCGGATGGGGGGTTCCATGCGCGGCACAATGATGCCGCGAGGCCTGGACCGCAAGAAAAACCTTTCCCCGCCGGGGGTTGCCTATCCGGCCTTGCTGTCTTACCTTCCTGGCTCCCCACAAACGGCAACAAGGAGGCCACGCCCGGATGGATCAGCGCGAGGCGGTCTACCGCCTGCACATTCACAAGGTGCTGTATCAAAGGACACTCGAATCCCAGGAGGGCCGGGAGGAATCCATCAAGGAGCTTCTCGCGGCCACGCGGCCGGACCTTCCGCCGCAGGCCGCCGAATGCGTGGCGCAGTCCGTGCCGCCTCTGCTGCCCGAGCTGCACAGGAAGTGGATAGGCATGTTCGTTGACCGTCTCTTCGAGACGGCGGACCCTTCCCAGACGGCGATTCTTTGCGACGGCTCCGAGGAGAACAACGCCGCGCTGGCCCTGGCCTACGTGATGTTCCTCGAGTCCGAGCGCATGGAGAAGGTGATCGCGGGCGACCTGGAGAATCTGGAGGAGCTGGGCGTCGAGGGGATGGCCGATGTGGCGGCCGGCTTGTGCGCCAGGCTCTCCCGGGTGGAGGAGTCCATCCTGGAGGCGAGGCAGGCCAAGGCAAGGAAATACCAGGAGGAGAAATCCTCCGGGAAGACCCATTAGACCCGGCGCGCAAGGGACTACTTGACCGGGTAAACCCGGTGCGTTATCTTCAATTTCACCGAAACGAGCCCGGGACCTCGCGGTCCCGGGCCACTCATTTTTTTGTCTCTCCCCCGGGGGAGCGAAGACGAGGACCCAACAATGCAACAGATCCCCATTTCCGTGGAAGGCTTCAGACGTCTCGAAAGGGAACTCGAGGACCTCAAGAAGGAACGCCCCGAGGTCATCGCGGCCATCGCCGCCGCCCGCGAGGAGGGCGACCTGCGAGAGAACGCGGGGTACGAGGCCGCCCGCGAGCGCCAGGGCATGCTGGAAGCCCGCATCCGCTACGTGGAGACCCGCCTGGCCACCAGCCAGGTCATCGACCTCTCCACCCTGGACGGCGACCGCGTCACCTTCGGAGCCACGGTGGAAATCGAGGATGTGAACACCGGAGAGGTCAAGACCTGGACCCTGCTTGGCCCCGACGAGTCCGACCCCTCCAAGGGCAGCATCTCCATCCTCTCGCCCGTGGCCAGGGCCATGCTCGGCAAGGAGGAGGGCGACGAGATCGTGGTGGACGCCCCGCGCGGCAAGATCAACTACGAGATCGTCTCCGTCCGGTTCAACGGCGTCTGCGCCTAGACCCGCGCTCCATCGATCAAGCCCCGGCCGCGTGGCCGGGGCTTTTTTCGTCCCGCCGGGCTCCGGGCCCGTGCCGTATCCACCAATCCGGGACGCCCGTTCCGCTGGCAGGAACTGCCGTGAAGCGCCACGGGAACACGCTTCCGCGCTCCCCCTTGCCACGAACCCCTCCATCCTGTACGTCCCGCAAGTTTGCCCGCACCATCGGGCCATGGCGCACCGATTGGAACCACACAATCACCGGAGGACACATGAAACGCATCTGGATCCTGGCACTGGCCATCGTTCTGTTCGGATTCAACCAGCTGGCCGTGGCCGGCGACGGGTCCTGGGACCGCGTCAAGAAGGAAGGCAAGCTGGTGATCGGCCTTGACGACTCCTTCCCGCCCATGGGCTTCAAGAAGGACGACGGCAAGCTCGTCGGCTTCGACATCGACGCCGCCGAGGAGCTGGGCAAGCGCCTGGGCATCAAGATCGTGTGGCAGCCCACCGCCTGGGACGGCGTCATTTTGTCCCTGGATTCCAAGAAGTTCGACTGCATCTGGAACGGCATGACCATCACCAAGGAGCGCGCCGAGAAGGTGCTGTTCACCAAGCCCTACATCATGGACGGCCAGATCGCCGTCGTGAAGATCGACAACAAGGCCAAGGGCTTCGAGGATCTGGCCGGCAAGGTGGTGGGCGTGCAGAAGGGCTCCTCCGCCGTGGAGGCCGTGAAGAAGCTGCCCAAGGCCCCCGCCGAGGTGAAGGAATACGACGCCAACCCCAAGGCCTTCCTGGACCTGGACTCCGGCCGCCTGGCCGCCGTGGTGATCGACAACGTCTCCGGCCGCTACTTCGTGGCCACCAACCCCGGCAAGTACAAGGTGCTGCCCGGCTTCATCACCAAGGAGCCCTTCGGCATCGCCTTCCGCAAGGCCGACGTGGAGCTGAACGCCATGGTGCAGAAGACCATCGACCAGATGGTGGCCGATGGAACCATGGCCAAGATCAGCAAGAAGTGGTTCGGCGAGGACATCACCGACCCCAAGAAGTTCTAGGCTGACGAAGAGAAGAACAAGAGCAGGGCGGAAACTTTTTGAAAAAGTTTCCCCCTGCACTCCCTTCAAAAACTTTTAACGGGCTTCGCGTCGTGATCCTCACTCTTTCGAATCATTCAAGCCTCGCCGAAACGTCCGGCCGCACTGTAGCCCATCGCGCGCCCCTGTTGCGGGGTCCGGGGGGGTCATCCCCCTGGCGGGTGCAGGGCGGAGCCCTGCGTCTTTCCTGCCTCCTGCTTTCTCTTCTTCTGCTCTTTCTCTCCGTTCTCCCCGCCACCGCCTCGGACTCGGAGGCGTTCATGAGCCAGGGCCGCGACGCCATGGCCGAGGGCAGGCTTGACGACGCCGAGGCCGCCTACCTCAAGGTCCCTGCCCCTTCCGGGGATCACGACGAGGGGCTCTACGCCAGCGCCCGCATGCAGGTGGCCCGCATCCGGGTGGCCCAGAAGGACTACGACGGCGCCATCGCGGCGGCCCGCGACGTGCTGGCGCACTATTCCGAGCACGCCGAGGCCGGGAATTTCGTCGCCGCCATCGAGCGCGAGCGCATGCCCGCCTGGGAGCGCTTCCTCACGGACTGCTGGCGCTTTCTGCCGTCGCTCCTTTCCGGCGCGGGCATGACGCTTCTGCTGGTGTTCTGCACCATCGTCGTTTCGCCCGTGGGCGGGCTCATCATCGCGCTGGGGCGCATCAGCAGGGTCAGGGCGCTGCGCGCGCCGTGCTGGTTCGTGATCTGGCTCTTCCGGGGCACGCCGCTTCTTTTGCAGCTCTTCTTCATATACTACGGCCTGCCGTCGCTGGGCATCACCCTCAAGCCCCTGACGGCGGCGCTCATCGGCCTGGGCGTGAACTACTCGGCGTATCTGGCGGAGATCATCCGCGCGGGCATCGAGTCCATCCCGCGCGGCCAGATGGAGGCTGCCAAGGCGCTCGGCATGACCTACGGCCAGGCCATGCGCCGCGTCATCGTGCCCCAGACCTACAAGCGGCTCATCCCGCCAATCGCCAACGAGTTCACCGCGCTCATCAAGGACACTGCCCTGGTCTCCACCATCGCCATGGTGGAGTTGATGCGCGCGGCAGACCAGATGTTCAACACCTATTTCAACGTCACGGCCATCATCCTGGCGGGCGTGATCTACCTGATCTTCACCACGGTGTTCACCTTCGTGTTCGAGCGCATCGAGGCGCGGGTGGGCATCTACGAGAACCGCTGATTATGGACGCCCTCATAGAGTGCCTCAACCTGCGCAAGCGCTTCGGCGAGCACGACGCCCTGGACGATGTGAGCATGTCCGTGCGCCGGGGCGAGAAGGTGGTGATCATCGGCCCCTCCGGGTCGGGCAAGTCCACGCTTCTTCGCGCCATGAACTTCCTGGAGACCATCGACGCGGGCGAGATCCGCTTCGAGGGCAAGAGCGCCGGCTACCGCCGCGTGGGCGGCAAGCTCGCGCTGGACGCGCAGAAGAACCTCTGCGCCCTGCGCACCCAGATCGGCATGGTGTTCCAGCAGTTCAACCTGTTTCCGCACATGACCACCCTGGGCAACGTGATGGAAGGCCCGGTCACGGTGCTCGGGCAGCCCAAGGCCGAGGCGCGCGACATCGCAATGGAGATGCTCGGGAAGGTGGGCATGGCCGACAAGGCGGACCGCTTCCCGGCCACGCTCTCGGGCGGCCAGAAGCAGCGCGTGGCCATTGCGCGGGCCCTGGCCATGCGGCCCAAGCTGATGCTTTTCGACGAGCCCACCTCCGCGCTCGACCCGGAACTCGTGGGGGAGGTGTTCGAGGCCATCAAGAAGCTGGCCCTGGAAGGCATGACCATGGTCATCGTGACCCACAACATGGGCTTCGCCCGCGAAGTGGCGGACACGGTGGCCTTCATGGAGTCCGGGCGCATTTTGCTGGCCGACCCGCCCGCCAAGTTCTTCGGCGACGACTGCGAGCAGCCGCGCATCAAGGCGTTCATGGACAAGATCATGTAGGCCAAAGCCCGAAGAGAGAAGAAAGCGAGGCGGCCTGCCCGGATGCGTTCCGGGCAGGCCGTTATTGCTTCAGCGCCGCAATGGCCGCCGGAGATGCCTCCGGCGGCCAAGGGGCTTCGCCCTTTGGAATCCCGCGCCTTTGTGGTATCGTGTAAACATGAACGCCCGCATCCTGGCCATAAACCCCGGCTCCACCTCCACCAAGGCCGCCGTCTTCGAGGACGGCAGGCTTGCGGCCGAGACGTCAATCGAGCATTCCGCGCTTGAACTGGCCAGCTTTCGCGGCGTCATGGGCCAGCTTTCCTGGCGCATGCGGGCTTTGTGCGAGGCAATGGACCTCTCCGGCCGGTTCGACGCCGTGGTGGGGCGTGGCGGCTTCCTGGCCCCGGTGCCGGGCGGCGTCTACGCCGTGGGGACGGCCATGCTGGATGAACTCTCCCGCGCCGCCCACGGCGAGCACGCCAGCAACCTGGGCGCGTTCATGGCCATGGAAGTGGCCCGGGAGAACGGGTGCCCTGCCCTGGTGGTGGACCCGGTGGCCACGGACGAGCTCATGGACGCGGCCCGGATGACCGGCCTGCCGGAGATATCCCGCCGCAGCATCTTCCACGCGCTGGGCCAGCGCGGCGCGGCCCGCGAGGCGGCCCGGCGGCTCGGCATCGACTACGGACACGGGCGCTTCATCGTGGCCTTCCTGGGCGGGGGCATCTCCGTGGGGGCGCACCTGAAGGGCCGCGTGGTGGACGTGACCAACGCCCTGGACGGCGAAGGGCCGTTCTCGCCGGAGCGCTCGGGCGCGCTGCCGCTCCTGCCCGTGCTGGATCTGCTGGAGCGGGGCGTTCACTCCCCGGCGGAGCTTCGGAGCATCGTCACCTCCCGCGCAGGGCTGTCCGCGCACCTGGGCTGCGGCGACCTGCGCCGCTGCGAGGAGTTCATGGCGGCAGGCGACGGGAAGGCCGCGAGGGTGTTCGAGGCCCTGGCCTACAACGTCGCCAAGGCCGTGGCCTCCATGGCTCCGGCCCTGGAGGGGCGGGTGGAGGCGGTAGTCTATGCGGGCGGAATGGCCAGGAGCACCCGGCTCACCCATGAGCTCACGAAGCTGACTGCCTTCCTGGGGCCCGTGGTCGTGGTCACGGGCCTGGAGGAGCTGGAGGCCATGGCGCGCGGGGCCATGCTGGCCCTGGAGGGGAAGCTGCCGGTCCAGAAGTATCCGCCGCCGGGGCCTGGCGAAAACGGCTGACCGCTTGCTCATAGGCGCGGCCCGTTGACTCGGGAAGGGCCCCTCGCCTATCGTGCGTGCGACAAACCTTCCGGGAGCCGCATGAAGACAAGGCCTTTCGCCGCAGCCTGCGCCCTCGTGGCGCTCATCCTCACGGCGGCTCCCGCGTTCTCCGCCGACCCTCCCAAGCCCGTCCCCTTCGAGCATCCCTACAACCTGGTGGCCTCGCGCATCCTTCCCAAGGCTCTCCTCAAAGGCCCGCACCACCGCGTGGAGGAGGCCGTCGCGAGCGACGGCTACATGAACACCTACACCGTGCGCTCCCGCTACGGCACGTACAGGATCGTCTCCACGGCGCTGTTGGCCACGCGCGTTGACGAGTTCGCGGCCATGGCCGCCATGGACAAGGCTGGCGGGGCCAAGGAATACGGCAAGGGCGTGCTGGAGGGCGGCGCGCAATTCGTTCAGGGCGTGGCCAACCTGGTGGCGCATCCGGTGGACACGGTCCAGGGGGCGGCGTCCGGGGTTGGCAAGCTCTTCGCCCGCGCGGACGAGAGCATGACCGGCGCCAACCCCAGCAAGTACGAGGATTCCGCAGGAGCCAGGCTCACCGGCTTCGCCGCCACGCGGCGCGCTCAGGCCCTGGCCTACGGCGTGGACCCCTATTCCACCAACGAACGGCTGCGTGAAAAGCTGGAGAGCCTCTCCACGGCTGGTTACGCAGGGGAGATGACCACCACCGGGCTCAAGCTGCTCATTCCCGGCGGCGTGGGCATCGCCGTGTCCTCCGTGGGCGGTGTGAACTGGCTCAACCAGGTGGACCTGTCCAAGCCGCCGGTGGACCTGCGCATGGAGAACCGCGACACGCTCCTGTCGCTGGGCGCGGGGGAGAGCGCGGTGTGGGCCTTCATCGACAACCAGGAGTACACCCCCACGCAGCAGAGCTTCATCGTTAAGTCGCTGGCCGAGTTGGGCAGGCCGGGGGGACTGACCACGTTCCTGCGGCTGGCCTCGCGCACGGAGAACCAGGACCAGGCGCTTTTCAGGCAGCGCATGGCCATGATGTATTCAGGCTACCACCGAAAGGTGGAACGGTTGCGCGGGTTCATCAGGATGGGGAATCTCGTGGGTGCGCTCAGCGAGAAGGGCAGGCTGGTGCTGTGCTTCCCGCTGGACCACATGTGCTGGACGCCCGAGGTGGGGAGGCTGGCCTCCGGCATGGAGTCCGCCATGGAGACCTTCAGGCCCCAGGCCATGGAGCTTTGGGTGACGGGCACGGCGAGTCCCACCGCGAGGAAGGCCCTGACGGACAGGGGGTGGGTGGTCCGGGAGAAGGCCGGAAAACAGCTTTTGGGCGAGACGTTCTGACAAGAAAGGGGGCCTCGCGGCCCCCTTCGTCTTGATATGGCGTGGACAGCCTAGGCGGCGTGTCCGCCGCCGCGGCGGGAGCGGTCGGGGCGCTCGGCCACGTCGTTCTTGGCGGACTTCCAGGTGTTGCCGTTCACGTCCGGCTTGCCGGAGGGCCAGCGGTTGCCGTTGGGTTCGGCGTCGGCCACGCTGCCGTAAAAGCCGTTGCCGGTGCGGGCGGGCTTGCGGCTCTTGGTGTCGAAGGCCGGGGTTCCGGCGCTCTTGCGTCCTTCGGAGCCGTCCTTCCAGGAGCGGTTGCCGCCGGACTTGTTCCCGGCGCGCGCGCCGCGCGGTTCGCCGCTCTCGGAGAAGGACGCCTCGCGGGCGCGATTCTCGCCGCCGGAACGCCAGTCGCGGGCCTTGCCCGAGCCGCCCTGGCGGTTGGCTCCGGCGGGGCCGCCCGCGCTCCGGCCGCGGGATTCCCCGGCGCCGGAGGCGTTGGAGCGGGTGAACTGCCTGCCCGCGGAATCGGACCTGCCCGTCGAGGCGCGTTCGCCGTCATTCTGGCTGCGGGTGGCGGCGCGACCATAGCCGTTGCCGCGTCCCTGCCCGCCGCGGGCAGGAAGAGGGGGCCGCTCGAACTCGCGGTCGCGCTCGGGCGCGGAGGCGGTGTAATCGAACCCGTCCAGCTTGCGGCGCTCGATGGCCTTGCCCAGCAGGCGCTCGATGGCCTTGACCATGGACACGTCCTCGCTGGTCATGAGCGAGTGGGCGCGGCCCTCGCGCTCGGCGCGGCCGGTGCGGCCCACGCGGTGGGTGTAGGTCTCGGGGGTGTCGGGCAGGTCGTAGTTGACCACGTTGGCCACGCGGGACACGTCGATGCCGCGCGCGGCGATATCGGTGGCCACCAGCACGCGGTATTTGCCCGCGCGGAAGCCTTCCATGGCCTTCTGGCGCTGGGCCTGGGAAAGGTTGCCCTGCAGGCAGGCCGAGGTGTGGCCCATGCGGCACAGCTGTTCGGCCAGGCGCTTGGCGCGGTGCTTGGTGCGGGTGAAGACCAGGGTGGAGCCCTCGTCCATCTCGCCAAGCAGCGAGAGCAGGAGCTTGGTCTTCAGGTGCTGCTGCACGGGGTAGAGATGCTGCTCGATGGTCTGGGCCGGGGCGGTGCGGCCGATGCGGACCAAGGCCGGGTCCTTCAGGGTCTCGCTGGCGAGGCCCTTGATGGATTCGGGCATGGTGGCGGAGAAGAGCAGGGTCTGGCGCTCGGCCGGGAGCTTGGACAGGATCTTCTTGATGTCGGGCAGAAAGCCCATGTCGAACATGTGGTCGGCCTCGTCCAGCACCAGTACCTCAACGCCGGAGAGGTTGGCGTTGCCCTGGTTCAGGTGGTCCAGAAGCCTGCCCGGGCAGGCCACCACGATGTCCGCGCCACGGCGCAGGTTGCCGGCCTGCGGGCCCATGCCCACGCCGCCGTAGACGGTGACGGACCGGAACTTGAGGCCGCGCGCGTAGTCGCGGGCGCTCTCGTGGATCTGCTCGGCCAATTCGCGGGTGGGGGCGATGACAAGGGCCCTGGCGGAGCCGCGCAGAGGCTGGGGGTTCTTCAGGAACCTGTCGATGATGGGCAGCAGGAACGCGGCGGTCTTGCCGGTTCCGGTCTGGGCAAGGCCCATGACGTCGCGTCCGCCCAGCACGTGAGGGAAAGCCTCGCGCTGGATGGGGGTGGGGGCTTCGTAGCCCAGGCGCTTGATGTTGGCGATGATGGACGAGTGGAAATCGAAAGAATCAAATTGCAAAGGGAATCCTTGGGTTCGTGTTGCGTTGCGACGAGCAGGCGTGACGCGCTTTGCTGCAAACACGGTCAGGAAGGCTCTATCGGGGAAAAAGTCGATGCGGCGGGGCGGTCTGATGGAACGGGCGGGGCTTGCAGCTGGCCCTCGCCTAGCAGGCGGCGTGCCGGGGCGCATGTGCGCAGGCCTCTATCTAACCTATTTGCGGGCCTTGTCAACCGTGCAGTTCGGGATAATATTCGCGGCCCGCCAAGAAGAGGCATCAGCCTGCTTGACGATCCGGCGCCGAAAAGCCCTGGCTGCGACACGTTCGCTCGCGCTCCGCGCGGCCGCCGAGCCTGTCTGTCCGGACGCAAGCAAGGCGCAGGGTCGCATGGCGAATCATCTTGACCTGCCCGGGCTTCGAAGGCAAAATCCAAAAGTTTTGCGCGTTCGACGTTTCACCTCAACCAAGGAGCGGGGCATGCCGGTAACAGTGGTCGATCATCCTCTGGTCAGGCACAAGCTGGGAATCCTTCGCGAGAACGGCGTGAGCACCAACAGCTTCCGCGATCTCGCCAACGAAGTGGCCAGGCTTCTCACCTACGAAGCCACCAAGGACCTCAAGACCGAGAAGAAGACCATCCAGGGATGGGCCGGACCCGTCGAGGTGGAACAGATAAAGGGCAAGAAGATCACCGTGGTGCCCATCCTGCGCGCGGGCCTCGGCATGATGGACGGCGTTCTGGACATGATCCCCGGCGCGAAAGTCAGCGTGGTGGGAATGTACCGAAACGAGGAGACCCTGGAGCCCGTGCGCTACTATGTGAAGCTGGCCAAGCACATCCAGAAGCGCACCGCCCTCATCCTGGACCCCATGCTGGCCACCGGCGGCACCCTCATCGCCACCATCGACCTGCTCAAGGAAGCCGGCTGCACCAGGATCAAGGGCCTCTTCCTGGTGGCCGCGCCCGAGGGGCTGGCCAGGCTCGAAGCCGCCCACCCCGACGTGCATGTCTACGTGGCGGCCGTCGACGAAAGGCTCAACGACGTGGGCTACATACTCCCCGGCCTCGGCGACGCGGGCGACAAAATCTTCGGCACCAAATAAGGAGTTTCACCGATGGCCAACCCCCTGCCCACCGACTACAATCTGCGCCTGCGCGACTTCCCCGTGGGCGCGCAGATGCTCTTCGTGGCCTTCGGCGCGCTGGTGCTCGTGCCTCTGCTCACCGGCCTGGACCCCAACGTGGCCCTGTTCACGGCGGGCGTGGGCACCCTGATCTACCAGGTGCTCACCAGGTTCCAGATCCCCATCTTCCTTGGCTCCTCGTTCTCGTTCATCGCCCCCATCATGCTCTCCAGCAAGCTCTACGGCCCGGCGGCCACTCTGGGCGGTCTCGCCTCGGCCGGGCTCATGTACATGCTTTTCGCCCTGCTCATCAAAGTAAAGGGCACCGCCTTCCTGCAACGCTACCTGCCGCACATCGTCACCGGCCCGGTCATCATGGTCATCGGCCTCATCCTTGCCCCGGTGGGCGTTTTCATGGCCATGGGCAAGACCGGCGACGGCGCGGCCGTGCTGGTGCCGCAGGATAAGGCCATGATCATCTCCATGATCTCCCTGGCCGTCACCGTGCTGGTGGCCATCCGCGGGAAGGGGCTTCTGAAGCTTCTGCCCATCATCTGCGGCATCGCCGCGGGCTACGTGGCCAGCCTCTTCATGGGCGTGGTTGACTTCTCGCCCGTGGCCAAGGCCCCCTGGTTCAAGCTGCCCAGCTTCACCGCCCCCGAGTTCAATATCAACGCCATCCTGATCATCATGCCCGTGGCCATCGCGCCCATCATCGAACACATCGGCTCGGTGCTGGCCATCGGCGGCGTGACCGGCAAGAACTACATCGACAAGCCCGGCGTGCACCGCTCCCTCATGGGCGACGGCGTGGCCACCACCCTGGCTGGCTTCCTGGGCGGACCGCCGCTGACCACCTACGCCGAGGTCACGGGCGCGGTGTCGCTCATCAAGATCTACAACCCCGCCCTCATGACCTGGGCCGCCATCACCGCCATCGGCCTGGCCTTCATCGGCAAGCTGGGCGCGCTTCTGAACACCATCCCGGCGCCTGTCATGGGCGGCATCATGCTGCTGCTGTTCGGAGCCATCATGGTGGTGGGGCTGAACTCCCTGGTGCAGGACGGACAGGACCTCATGAAGCCCCGCAACATGGTCATCGTGGCCCTCATCGTGGTGCTCGGCATGGGCAAGATGAGCATCTCCCTGGGCGGAGTGCACCTGGAAGGCATCGGCCTGGCCGGCGTGGCCGGAGTGCTGCTCAACGCCCTGCTGCCAAAGGACAGGGCGGAAGGGTAAAGGCAAAAGAGCCTCCGGCGGCCAGAGAGGGCGCTGCCCTCTCTGGACTCTCCCGCCAGGGGGGAGGCCCCCCTGGACCAGCCAGTTGCTTCGCGGGGTTCGCCGCGAACAAGGACGCAAAACGGGGAGCGCGCAATGCCGCGCTCCCCGTTCCTTTTTCTTCAAGCAATGCCGTCGATGGCCAAGGCCCTGTTTCGGGCTGTCAGCCCGAAACAGGGCCGGAGCATCGACGGCGGCAGGGAAAAGTGAAACGCCCTTCTCCGTACTGCCGGAGAAGGGCGTTCTGATTGGAGTTTACGCGAAGGACTACGAGGCCTTGCGGTTGCGGCGGCGCATGAAGGCCGCGCCCAGAGCGCCGATGCCCATGAGCGCCATGGTGCCGGGTTCGGGAACGCTGGGCGGAGAGGGCTGGAAGGAGCCGGTCAGGAACAGCTCCTCGGGGCCGTTGTTGAGGCGCTGCATGCGGAAGTCGAACTCGATGGTGTTGCCCGCCGCGTTGTAGAGCGACAGGTTCATGGTGGGCGCGTATACGATGAAGTCCAGCTTGCCGCTGCCGGTGTTGTTGTCCACGGTGACCGTGTTGAAGGGTGGCATTGGGTTGGTGGCCGTGATGCTGGCGGGCGAGAGCACCCACTCCGTGGGGTCGAACACTCCGTTGGTGAGGTTGTCGAAAGCCCAGCTGGCGATGACCGCGTTGCCCGCGTCGCGTATGCGAACCTCCCCCACAACGTCCAGTTCGGCGGAGCTGCCGGTCTGGTTCATGTCGAAGTTGAACACGGGGATGTTCACCTGCGGCCCGAATGTGGCCTGGAGATAGTTGAGCAACGTGTTCACCAGGATCGGACCGGTGCCCACGGGATCGTTGGTGGGCCCCCACACGCCGCTGAAGGTGGAAGTGCCGCCTCCGGGCGCGTCGAGCGGGTCCGGGAAGTCGAAGCCGGGGGCCGCGCCCGTGTCCAGGTTGTTCTGGCCGCCCGCGCCCGTGTAGATGAGCACGTCCAGGCCGCCCGTGCCGGTGGTGACGTCGTAGCCAGGGAGCCCCCAGGCGTCGAGCAGTTTGGCGGAGTAGGAGAAGAAATCGTCGTATTGGACCGCGTAGGGAAAGACGGCAGGCGGCAGGATGACCGGCGCGGCCACCGCGGGCAGGGCAAGGACGAAACATGATAGTATTGATAATATTGCGAGTCTTATTGTTCTGGACATGACTGGCCTCCGGTAGGTGAATGGTCGCTTCCTCACAGGAGCAATGACCATTCCATCGTCATGCTGGATTTTTACTTTGTAATGTCCGGCTTGGCGTGTTCGCGCAAATCTTTCGACGCATTGAATATTTTAATGTGTTCAACGCCCGTGGAATGAATTCCGCTTGTCATGAATTCATGAGGCGCATCCTGGAGTGTAATAAAACGCTTCGTTTCCTGTCGGATTTCCTTACATCCGGCGGCGTGAATCATTCAGTATAAACAAAACGGCCTGGGAGCTTCCAGACGCTCCCAGGCCGTGAACGAGGCTTCATACTGCCGTCCAGGGGGCGGGGCGGCGTTGCGCCCGCCGGGCCGCTTTCCCTGACGGCGGGACTATATCCTGCCTTCCTCCACGCCGTGGCAGGCCACCAGGTGTCCCGGTCCGGCCTCGAACGCCACGGGAATCTCCTCCCGGCATCTGGCGTTGGCGTGGCGGCAGCGGCCGTGGAAGACGCAGCCCTCCGGCAGGTGGATGGGCGAGGGGATCTCGCCCTCCAGGCGCTCCCTCTTGGCGGGGTCGGCTCCCAGTCTGGGGATGGCCGAGAGCAGGGCCCGGGTGTACGGGTGCAGGGGGGTGCCGAAGAGAGCGTCAGCGCCGGTCAGCTCGCACAGGCAGCCCAGGTACATGACGGCCACCCTGGTGGAGATGTGGCGCACCACGCCCAGGTCGTGGCTGATGAAGAGGTAGGTCAGCCCGCGCTGGTCCTGGGCTTCCATCATGAGGTTGAGAATCTGGGCCTGGATGGACACGTCCAGGGCGGAGATGGGCTCGTCGGCCACGATGAATTCTGGGTCCACGGTGAGGGCGCGGGCGATGGACACGCGCTGGCGCTGGCCTCCGGAGAACTCGTGGGGGAAGTTGCCGGCCCAGTCCGGGTCGAGTCCCACCTGGCGCATCACCTCGGCCACGCGGTCCTTTACCTGGGACTGCGAAAGCTCCGGGAAGTGCATCCGCACGGGCTCTTCGAGTATGTTGCGCACCGTGAGCCTGGGGTTGAGCGAGGCGTACGGGTCCTGGAAGACCATCTGCATGCGCTTGCGGTAGGGGCGCATGGCCTGGGCGGTGAGATCGTCCACGCGGCCGCCGTCGAACCACACCTCGCCGGAGGTGGGGGCGTGCAGGCCGATCACGGCGCGGGCCAGGGTGGACTTGCCGCAGCCGGACTCGCCCACCACTGAGAGGGTCTCGCCCTTCTCGATGGAGAAGCTCACCCCGTTGACGGCCTTGACGATGGTGCGTTTGCGCACAAATCGCCCGGAGTCGAGCTTCAATTGGTCCAGCAGGCCGCCGGAGATGTCGAAGTGCTTCGTGACGTTCTTGATATCCACCAGGGCGCTCATCGGGCGGCCTCCTTGTCGACTGCGTGGCAGGCCACGGAAATCGCCCCGTGCTCGCGCAGGGCGGGGATGGTCGCGGAGCAGACGGGCAACGCGCGCTGGCAGCGGGGGTGGAAAGGGCAGCCGGGCGGGATGCTGGTGAGGCCGGGCATGACGCCCGGTATCTGGTTGAGCCTGCCGCGGCGCTCCTGGTGGCCGGGCAGCGCGGCCAGGAGCCCCTGGGTGTAGGGGTGCAGCGGCTTCCCGATGATGCTCGCGGTGGCCCCCATCTCCACGATGGAGCCCGCGTACATGATGGCCATGCGCTGCGTCACCTGGCTGACCACGCCCAGGTCGTGGCTTATGAGGATAAGCCCCATCCGCTCCGATTCGCACAGCTCGAGCAGAAGCTCCATGATCTCCGCCTGGATGGTCACGTCCAGGGCGGTGGAGGGCTCGTCGGCGATGATGAGGGCCGGGTTGGCCAGCAGCGAGATGGCGATGACGATGCGCTGGCGCATGCCGCCGGAGAACTCGTGCGGGTACTGCCCCAGGCGGCGCTCCGGCGAGGGGATGTGCACCATGGAGAGCTTCTCCACGGCGATGCGCCTGGCCTCGGCGTCGGGGACGCTCATGTGGGCCCGGATGGTCTCGAGCATCTGCTGCCCGATGGTGAGCACCGGGTTGAGCGTCATCATGGGGTCCTGGAAGATCATGGCCACGCGGTTGCCGCGTATGTGGCGCATGGCCTCAGGCGGGAGCTTGGAGAGGTCGGTCCCCTCGAAGAGGACGCTGCCGCCGGTGATGCGGCCCGGGGCGCTTATCAGGTTGATGATGGAGAAGCCCGTGATGGACTTGCCCGCCCCGGATTCGCCCACCAGCCCCAGGCGCTCGCCCTTGTCCAGGTCGAAGCTGACGCCCTTGACGGCCTTGTACGTGCCCGAACGAAGGGCGAAGGACACTTCCAGGTCCCTGACGGAAAGAAGCTTTTCGGCGGTCATCCCGGCTACCCCTTCTTGTAGAGCTTGGGGTTCAGGAAGTCGCGCATCCAGTCGCCCAGCAGGTTGATGACCAGGATGAGCACCACCAGCGTCAGGCCCGGGAAGGCGGTGATCCACCACGCGCCGCTGAAGATGTACTCGAAGCCCGTCTTGATGAGCGAACCCAGCGACGGCCTCGTCACCGGCATGCCCAGGCCCAGGAAGGAGAGGGCGGCCTCGCTCATGATGGCCCCCGCCACCTGCACCGTGGCGATGACCAGCACCGGGGAGAGGGTGTTGGGCATGATGTGGCGGAACATGATGCGAAGCGGCGGCAGCCCGATGACCCGCGCAGCCTCCACGTACTCCTTCTTCTTCTCGCCGAGCACCGAGGCGCGTACCGTGCGCGCCACCTGCGGCCACTCGGCTATGCCGATCACCAGCACCAGGATGGGCACGGCCAGCTGCTCGCGCAGGGCCAGCGCGTGGCGGCCGAGCAGCACGTCCACCAGCACGCTTATGATGATGGCCACCATGAGCGTGGAGAACGACAGCTGCACGTCCGCCAGCCGCATGAGGAACGAGTCCGTCTTGCCGCCCGCGTAGCCCGCCGTCAGTCCCAGCACGATGCCGATGAGGCACTGGAGGATGGTGGCCCCCACCCCGATGATGATCGAGGTGCGCATGCCGTAGAGCATGGCCGACAGAAGATCGCGACCCTGCTGGTCCGTGCCCAGCAGGAACGTGGACGAGCCGCCCTCCATCCACGCGGGCGCGGTGCGCGCGTCCAGGATGTCGATGCTGGCCGGGTCGTACACGTCGTGCGGCGCGACCACCGGCGCGAGAAACGCCGCCGCGCTCATCACCAGGAGCACCGCCGCGCAGGTCACGGCCACGGGATCGCGCAGGAAGCGGTAGAGAAACCAGGAGTTCTTGAAGGCAGTCAGTTTGGCGCGCACGGCTATTTCCTCCCCGCCACGCGCACCATGGGGTTGACCAGCCCGTAGACCAGGTCCACCACGGTGTTCACCGCGACGAAAATAAGTCCCACAACCACCAGGTAGGCCACCAGCAACGACGTGTCCGCGCGCTCCACGGCCTGGAGGAAGATGAAGCCCATGCCCTGCCACTGAAACACCGTCTCAGTGAGGATGGTGAAGGCCAGCATGGTGCCGATGCGCACGCCGCCCACCGTGATCACGGGCAACAGCGTGTTCTTGAAGGCGTGCACCAGGTAGATGCGCCACAGGGGCAGGCCCTTGGCGTAGGCGAACTTCACGTACTCGCTCTGGAGCACTTCCATCATCTCGGAGCGGATCAGGCGGATGAACAGCGGCAGCGTCAGCGACGCCAGCGAGATGGAAGGCAGCACCATGTGCTTGACGCCGTCCCAGGTGAGGAGCCCCGTGGTCCAGCCCCAGGGGAGCGTCACAGTCTCGCCCCGGCCGAACGAGGGCAGCCAGCCCAGGTACACCGAGAATATCCAGATGAGGATGATGGCGATGAGGAACACCGGGATGGACACGCCCACGATGGATGACCCCATGATGATGCGCGTCGTCACGCTTCGCGGCCGTATCGCCGCGTAGATGCCAAGCGGCAAGGAGAGCACCAGCACCCACAGAGTGGCGCACAGCACAAGCTCCGCCGTGGCCGGGAACTTGTTCAGGATCACGTCCAGCGCGGGCTTGCCGAACATGTAGGAGATGCCCAGGTCGCCCTTCAGGGCGTTGGAGACGAAACGGAAATACTGCTGAGGCAGCGGGTCGGCCAGCCCGAGCTTGACGCGCAGCTCCTGGCGCTCGGCCTCGGAGACCGACTCGCCCACCATGTCGCGGATGGGGTCGCCGATCTTGTGCTGCACCGCGAAGCAGATCAGGCTGATCACGGCCATGACCAGCGCGGCCTGGCCAGCCCGTCTGACGAAAAAGGCGAACATAGGTGTACCTCCCGTGGGGCGCTGCCCCACACCCCGGCAGGGCTCCGCCCTGCACCCGCCAGGGGGATGATTCCCCTGGACCCGCAACGGCTTCGCGCAAGGATTGCAAGCGCCGCGTTTGACCCGCCCCATGGACGGACCGGAAAAAAATGTATCGACGCAGCTGCCGCCGCCCGGGCACCCCTGCCCGGGCGGCGAAACGAACATTTCGATCTTGTCCTGGCTAGCCGCCGAGAGCCGCGCGGCGAGACACCGCAAGGGCGGACGTCGCCAGTATGTCAAACCGGCCCTGGCCACGGCGGGACAGCCGCTCGGCGCACCTCGGCCAGGACGGAGAACGGTCCCGCAAGCCCCGGCTCCGGGGAGCCGGAAAACGGCATCCTCCGACGCCGGTTCCCGGGACCGGCGCAATCAAGCCGGAAGCCAGGCGGGCCGGGCGGCCAGATACCCGATTCATCCGGTCGGGTCCAGTCCGGTCATGCCGGGCGGTTTCCGTGCGGGGGGCTTTTCGCGCGGCGGGGAGGCCGGGGTCCCC
>JBMORI010000108.1:0-6761 GCA_049322415.1 Thermodesulfobacteriota bacterium
GCGGAACGCCAACGCCCTTCGCCGAGGTGTCCTCCCCTTCCGCCGGGCTGCGCGAGGGCACGGCGGCGGCAGGACGCGCCCAGGCCATCGAGTCCGCCACCCTTGCCGACGCCGGGCAGACCCTGGCGAGCGTCGGCAAGGACGTCTACGCCTTCACCAAGCGCATCGAGGAGCAGGAGGCGCTGACCTACGTCCAGTCCAAGCGGGCGGCCGCCGAGATCGAGGGCACCAAAGCCATGGGCGAGTGGGAGGGGACCGTTTCCGGACAGGACGCGCTCAAGGCTCCATCAGACCTCCAGGAACGACTCGGGAAGCTCAAGCAGTCCCTCCTTGAGGACGCCCCCAACGACAGAGCCAGGCAGTACGCCGAACAGGACATCGACGTCCGCATGGCGCACTTCCAGGTGGCCGGGGAGAAGTTCGCGCGGGCGAAGTTCAAGGAACACGCGTCCGCCGTCCAGGACCAAGCCGACCAGCAACTTCTCAGGGCGGCATACTTCACCCGCGACCCGGCGCAACTCCAGGGCGTCCTGGACCAGGGCAAGGCCGCCTACATGGCCCACGGGGTCAACGGCATCTGGATTTCCCCGGCGGATGCGGAGATCGCGGCGGGCAAGTTCGAGAACAAAGCCGTCGTGGCCCACATCCAGGGCAAGCTCGATGATCCCAAGTACGCCCGGCAGGCCATCGCGGAGATTCGCGGCGGCGTGTGGGCTGACAAGCTGGACGTGCAGCAGCTGGTTAAGCTGGGCAACATGGCGGACGCCACGGAGAAGCACCTGATCGCCGAGTCCCGCCGCGCCCAGGCCGAAGCCAAGGCCGCTTTGGGAGAGCGCCAGGACAAGCTGGCGTATTCCATCTGGGAGGATATCAAGGCCAACCCGGAGGCGGCCAGGGGGAAATACGACCTCAAGACCATCTCCGCGCTGGTGGACTCGGGGAAACTCCGCGCCGGGCAGGCCCAGCATTTCTACGACATGGCCCAGGGTACCATCCGGCAGTCCGACCCGGTGGTGCTCAATGATGCCTCTGTACTGGCGTCAAAGGTGTTACTGGGCGAGATGGAGCCAGGAGAATTTAAGCAATACCTCAGGGACAACGAATCCAGGATCAGTGGCGCAGACAAGCTTAGGCTGACCAAAGAACTTGACGGACTTTTAAAGCAAGACCCAGAGACTAGGGCTGTACTTGCACGAGTGGACTTGCTCTTTGAAAACAGAACAAACCCAAAGGAAACGGCAGACGCAAGGATTCTTGCAAAAGACTACATCACAAAGCGCATCTCGGAGGGCATCGACAGGGAACAGGCGCTGGCTGAAGCACAACTAAAATTTGAACCAGGCATAAATGAAAAGCCTAGGTCAAGTTATGTGGCGGTTGTGCCAAACAATGCTGATGATATGGTCCCTGCGTACAAATCGCTATACAGCGATTTATCATCAGGCAAAATAGACAAGAAGAAATTCACTGAAGAGTGGGGCCGCCTTTACCTTGCATCAAAACTTGCCGCCAGGCGCGGTGAGTTGTTCAGTAAAATTGAACACTATAAAAGAGTGGGCAAATAATGGCTCAGCCAGGAGACCTCATCACCACGGACCCGGACGGCAAGCAGCGCCTCCACATCACCATCAACGCCGGGCCGGACTACACGGCCGCTCCGGGCGCGACAGGCGGCATGGGCGGCCCTGACGAGGACGGAATTGACGACCTGTTCATGCAGCGGGCCGACGACCGCGAGTTCGCCCGAGCCCAAGCCGACATGGAACGCATGGGCATCGCCCAGCCCAAGCCGGACCCGCTCACCGAGTGGGAACGCACCAGGAAGCCGGAAGTGCTGGCCGCCATGGGCCTGGGGCAGCCCGCCATGCAGGGTCCTGACCTCCCGGCCCCGCCCGGCCAGGGTGCTTCCGGCGCACAAGAGCGGCCCGGTACCGAAGAGATGGACCCCCTGGCCATGCCCGAGGAACCGTCCGATGACGGCAAGCCCGGCTTTTTCTCCCGCGCCGTCGAGGTCTACCGCTCTCAAGGAGCCTCCTTCATGTCCGGAGCCTGGAAGTCCATCGGGGGCGTGGTCGAGGCCATGGACGATATGGCCGACCTGGCGCACAAGCTCGTGGAAACCCGCCTCCGCGATGCCGGGTACACGGACGCGGACCTGGAGCGCATGGGCGTGAGCAAGGTCAAGCTGTTCGAGAATTGGCTGGCCTGGACCGACCACTACGCCAAGCACTTCGACAAGAAGGTCACCGTCAAGGATTTCTGGTCCACACTCTATTCCGCCCTGGGGCAGGCCCCCGTGGGCATGCTGGAGTTCGCCTACGGCGGCGGCTGGTACCCCATGCGGGAGCTCATCAAGTCCACACACCAGCAGCAATTCGGCACGAGGCCCGGCGAGACCCCCACCATCGGCAACCAGGTCACGGCCAACCCGGTCGGCGCTGCCGCCGTGGACGCCGCCGCCGGGTCGTTCAAGTGGGCCACGAACCGCATCATAAACGTGGGAACTGACGTCTTCAATATGCTCGGGCGTGTGGCCTCCCAGGCAGGGTGGGGGGCCGTGGACGCCGCCCTTGACCCGGCCAAAATCAACCAGGGTCAGTTCGGGACCATGGAAGAGGTCATGGTTAGCGCCGCCACCCAGGGACTGTTCGGAGCTTTCGGAGGCGGCAAACCGGAAGGCTGGCTCGACGTGCGCCGCCTGACCGCTTCCGAGGCCGCGCCCTTCTCCGAGAACGTGGCCGCCGCCTATGAGGCTCTGCGTGCCGGGCAAATGGATCAGGCCAGCTATAACTTGGTGAAGACCTTGGCCGCCCGCATGCCCGAACTGGACGCCCAGACGCAGTTCAAGGTGAGCGACGAACTCTTGCTGGCATCCGCGCAGATATCCGAGGCTGCCGGGCTGAAGGTGGGTGAAGTCGGACAGATCGTCGGCAAGGCCACCACATCGTTCGAGGAGGGCGTGTTCAAGGCCGTGGTGGACCTCTACAGCGGCCACGACGCGGGGACGGTCATTCACGAGTTCGGGCACCGCATGCTGGACCAGATCGGCAAGGCCGAGCGCGGCGAGATCACCGTGAACGTGGGCGGCCAGGACGTGACCGCCGATTTCGTGAAGGCCGGACAGGAGCTGCGTCAGGCCTTCGAGCAGATTACCGGCAGGCGTCCGGGCCAGCAGAACTACGACCGCGCTTTCCGCGAGTTCGTGGTGGAGGCCTACACGGCTTGGTTCGTGGAGAACAAAGCGTGGGAGGACCCGACACCGAAGGACGGCGTGACGCCCGTCTTCGCCAAGGTGAAAGAGGTTCTGTCCGCCGTGTTCAAGCGTGCCGGGGAGATCGAGGGCAGCAAGTTGCCGGACTCCATCGAGACGGCCTTCCGGCGCACTGCCGGGCTTGAGGGCGGCGTGGAGATGGCGGGGAACGGCGAGGGCATGGCGTCCGCGATGGTTAAGGAGCTCTACAACGATGATCGCACCCTCAAAGTCACGATTTACAAAAACGAGGCCGAGTCAAACTCCGGACTCTTGAAGGACAGGGCGGCGCTCAAAGAGTTCCTTTCAGGAATCAAGCCTGAAGAGGTCACGGCACTCAAGCTGAAAAGCCCGGAAGAGTATTACTCCACGTTGCAAAGCATCGTTGAGAAGTTCTTCCCCGAGGGGGCGGGCATCAAATTTCGCTCTGAGAAGGGCGGGGAAGACCCGATAAAGCACCTGCTCAAAGAGCGCGACCGAAGGGAATACATCCACACGTTGCCCAGAACCCTCAAGGATGCGGACATCAAGGTCGAGTTCCGGAAGGACAGCGCAGAGAAGGCGCTTCTCCTCAAAAAGTTCTTCAACGCGGAGACCCAGAAAGACCTGTGGGATGTAATCGTCGTATGGGACAGGGAACTACAGACGAAGTGGCAGGCAATAAAAAGACCTGACAGCAGAGCCGCCAGGACCATTTTGGCGGCCGGCGAGGAAGCGTCTCCTCGCGACCTGCTGTCCGGATCAAAAGAGATCGCTCCTTCCCCGTCCAGCACTGCTGAAAATATAGCCACTCAGGAGAACGAAGGCAAGATCGAATCCAATTCCATTCGTCCACTCGTCCTCCGTCCCTGGGAATTCGGCGGCGCGCCGGACCAACTGGTGGAGGTCCGCGAGCGCGTGGACGCAGTCCAGGAGACAATGATCCGTGGCACGCTGCCGACAGAATTCCGCAAATACGCGGTCAACATCAACCTGGAGAAGGTCGAGTCCCTTGGTGACGTGCAAGGCGTCATCCAGGCCACGGCGGACGCGCTCAAGCCCCAGATGGAGGCTGCCCGGCGTGGCATTGTCGGCGATGCCGCCGTGCGCGAGGGAGCGCTGGATCTTCTGGGGGCCACCACCAGGGACGTGGCCGGGGATCTGGGCCTGACCGAAGAGACGCTTTTGCAGCGCCGCCAGGGAGAGGCGTTCAACGCCGAGTACGCCCTGGCCTCGCGCATCATCCTCTACAACTCCGCACAGAATCTGGCCGACATGGCAAGGTCAGTGCGTGCCGGACGGAACTCGGACTCCGAGCTTTTGGACTTCCGCCGCCGCCTGGAACTCCACATCGGCCTCCAGGCCCAGGTGTCCGGCATCGCCGCCGAGGCTGGACGGGCGCTACGCTCCTTCCGGCAGATGGCCGGGACCGTGGAATTGGCCCCAGGCGTCTACATGAACCCGAATCGGGTGAGAGACCCAGCCACGGCCACGCCTGACTTCAGGATGCCCGGTGAGGCCCCGTCTGCTCCCGAGGTGGTCACCCCCGGCCAGACCTCCCTGGACGCCTTCCGCCATCTCATCGACTCGGCAGGCGGGCGCAAGGCCGTGCAGGAGATGGCCAACGCCATCGCGGACATGGCCGACCAGGGCGCGGACCTGACCCAACTCAACGTGGCCGCCAGACAGGCCACCAAGAGGACCTGGAAGGATTGGGTGCTCGGCTGGCGTTACCACTCCATGCTCTCAGGCGTGCCCACCCACATCCGCAACACCGTGGGCAACACCCTGACCGCCGCCATGGCCGTGCCAGAAACCGCCGTGGCCTCCCTGATCGGCGTAGCCAACAAGGCTCTTGGTAGCCGGGCCAGCGAACACGTTGAACTTGGCGAGGCTCGTGAACTCCTCTTCGGCTACCTGGGGGCTCTCGGCGATTCCTTCCGCTTGGCCGGGATGGCGCTCAAGACCGGAGAAAGCAAGTTCGGCGTGAACAAGACCGAGGGCCGCCCGGAGGTGACCATCGGGGACGGATCGGAAATGGGGCTCGTGGGCAAGGCCGCCGGTATCGTCTGGGACTTCATCAACATACCGGGCCGCGTGCTGGGGGCCGAAGACGAGTTTTTCAAGAACGAGACATTCCGGGCCGAACTGCGCCGCCTTGCCTACCGGCAGGCCAGCATGGAAGGCAAGGACGGGCGCGACCTCGGGGCCAGGGCGCAGGAACTCCTCAACGACCCGCCAGACTACATCGCCGCGCGCGCCCTGGACGCGGCCAAGGCGCGGACCTTCAACAAGGAGCTTGAAGGGGCCATAGGCAGCCTTTCCCACAGCATCAACCAATCCTTCATGGGGAAGATATTCATTCCCTTCATCCGCACGCCATGGAACATCTTCCAGTACACCATGGTCCGCACTCCCTTGGCCCCGGCTTTCAAGGGCTTCCGGGACGACATCCGGGCCGGAGGGGCGCGCGCGGAGTTGGCTCTCGCCCAAGTGGCCGTAGGCTCCGCCCTCATGGCATGGGCCACATCGCTGGTGGACCAGGGCGTCATCACGGGCGGCGACCCGACCGACCCTGGCGAGCGCGCCGTATGGCTGCTCACCAACCAGCCGTACAGCGTGAAGATCGGAGACAACTGGTACAGCTGGGGCGGCGTGGGCGAGCCCGTGACCACCTTCTTCGCCCTGGCGGCGGACTTCCATCAGGCCTACAACACGTGGAATCTCGAGCCTGAGAGCAGCCCGAGCGAACTTGCCTCGGCGCTCACGGTGGCCTTCTCGAAGAACATCACCAGCAAGACGTTCCTCAAGGGCGTCTCCGACCTCACCAACGTGCTTTCCGACCCGGACCGCTACGCGGAGACGTTCATCGGCGGGCTTGGCGGCTCCTTCGTTCCGGCCTACCTGGGCAACTGGGCCATGGCCCAGGACCCGGAGATCAGGCTCGTCGGCGGCGTGCTGGACGCGGCCTTGAACCGCGTTCCCGGCGCGCGCGGCACGCTGCCCGTGCGCCGCAACCTGTGGGGAGAACCGGTCCTGTCCACGCAGTTCGGCCCCGAGGTCGCATGGTGGTCCCCGGTGAAACTGAAGAAGGACAACGGCACTCCCATCGACCGCGAGATGCTGGAGCTCGGCATGGGCGTGCGCATGCCAAAGGAGACCATCGACACCAGGGGCGGCGAGGTGGAACTCACCAAGTCGGAGTACAGCCGCTACATGGAACTCGTGGGCGAGGTCACCATGTCATGGAAGGGCACGCCCATGACAATCAAGGACTGGCTCAACGAGTACATCGCCTCGCCCGGCTACCAGCGGCTGAAGGACAGGGACGCGCAATCGGCGGCTGCCTCCATCCTGGACGTGATTCACGCCTTCCAGGAGATGGCCAGGGACAGGCTCTACGAAGAGAACCCGAGGATAGCGGACATGGTGGACATGAGAAACGCTGAAAAGAGGGCAGGAAGATGACCATCGCCACGCAGACCAACAAGGCGCTCTACGCGGGCGACGGGGTGCAAACCGTCTTCCCGTA
>JBMORI010000109.1:0-6463 GCA_049322415.1 Thermodesulfobacteriota bacterium
CAGATTGAGCAAAACACGTGCCTATCGACCGGGGCGCCACGCCCGGCCAGGGCCTGGAAAAGCGAAAAGCCGGGTCGGCCCGGCTTTTCGTCTCCATATGGGAGCGAGAGAGGGTTATTCGTTGAAGTCGAAGGTTTTGAAGCCCTTGGTGCGGCACATGTCGTCGCGTTCGGCGTCGCGCAGATCGGCCCTGGCCATCTCGGCCACCATTTCCTCGAAGGTGATGCGGGGCTTCCAGCCGAGCCTCGCGTGCGCCTTGGAGGGGTCGCCCAGGAGGGTGTCCACCTCGGTGGGACGGAAGTAGCGCGGGTCCACGGCCACGACGCACTTCCCGGTCTTGGCGTCGTAGGCCTTCTCGTCCACGCCCTGGCCCTCGAAGCGCAGGTGGATGCCGAGCTCGTCGGCGGTGGCCTTCACGAACTGGCGCACGCTGAACTGCCTGCCGGTGGCGATGACGTAGTCGTCTGGCTTGTCCTGCTGGAGCATGAGCCACATCATCTCCACGTAGTCGCGGGCGTGCCCCCAGTCGCGCTTGGCGTCCAGGTTGCCCAGGTACAGGCAGTCCTGGAGTCCCAGCTTGATGCGGGCCATGGCCCTGGTGATCTTGCGGGTGACGAAGGTCTCGCCGCGCAGGGGGGATTCGTGATTGAACAGGATGCCGTTGCAGGCGAACATGTTGTACGCCTCGCGGTAATTCACCGTTATCCAGTATCCATAGAGCTTGGCCACCGCGTAAGGGCTGCGGGGGTAGAAGGGGGTCCTCTCGGTCTGGGGGATCTCCTGCACCATGCCGTACAGCTCGGAGGTGGAGGCCTGGTATATCCTGGTCTTCTCAGTGAGCCCCAGGATGCGGACGGCCTCCAGGATGCGCAGCGTGCCCAGGGCGTCGCAGTTGGCGGTGTACTCCGGGGTCTCGAAGGACACGGCCACGTGGGACTGGGCGGCAAGGTTGTAGAGTTCGTCCGGCTGCACCTGCTGGATGACCCGTATCAGGTTGGTGGAGTCGGTCAGGTCGCCGTAGTGCAGGATGAGGTTGCGATCCTTCTGTGACGGGTCCTGATAGAGGTGGTCGATGCGGTCGGTGTTGAACAGCGACGCGCGGCGCTTGATGCCGTGCACCTCGTAGCCCTTCTCGATGAGCAGTTCCGCGAGGTACGCGCCGTCCTGGCCGGTGATGCCCGTGATGAGGGCGACCTTCTTCATGCAGGTTTCTCCTTGGAGACCAGCCGCGCCTTTTCGGCCTCCACCATGGCCCTGACCACCTCGGGCATGCCCATGGCGGCGCGCCAGCCCAGCAACCGGGCGGCCTTGGACGGGTCGGCGCGGCTTACTTGGATGTCGGTTGGGCGAAGCAGGCTGGGATTTAAGTCGACGTGTTCGGTATGGTCGAGGCCCAGTTCGGCGAAGGCCCGGGCCGTGAAATCGAGAAGAGAATGGCTTTTGCCGGTGGCGATGACGAAATCCTCGGCGCGGTCAAGCTGGAGCATGCGCCACATGGCGTCCACGTATTCCCCGGCCCAGCCCCAGTCGCGCACCACGTCCGTGTTGCCCAGACTCAGACGCTCCCTGGAGCCCGAGGCGATGCGGGCGGCGGCGGAGACGATCTTGCGGGTGACGAAACGCGCGGGCCGGTAGGGGGACTCGTGGTTGGCGAGGATGCCCGAGCAGGCGAAGAGCCCGTATGCCTCGCGGTAGTTGGCCACGGCCCAGAAGGAGGCGGACTTGGCAACGGCGTAGGGGCTGCGCGGCTTGAAGGGGGTGTCCTCGTTGGCGGGCTGCGGCGAGTTGCCGAAGCATTCCGACGAGCAGGCGTTGTAGAGCCGCACCGGCTTGCCCAGCAGGCGCAGCAGTTCGAGAATGTTGATGGTGGCCACCGCCACGGACTCGAAGGTCTCCAGCGGCTGCTCGAAGGAGAGGCCCACGGAGCTCTGTCCGGCCAGATTGTATATCTCGTCCGGCCCCACCTTCTCGATCACCTGCCAGAGGCCCCTGAAATCCGTGAGCGACGCGGAGTGAATGGCCACCTTGTCCGCCACCCCCAGGGCCTCCAGCGTGGCCGTGTTGGCCACCTGGGCGTCCCGGGAAGTGCCGGCCACGGCGTAGCCTTTGTCCAGGAGGAGCTTCGCCAGGTAGGCGCCGTCCTGTCCCGTTGCTCCGATGATGAGGGCGGATTTCATGAATTGTCCAGATAGTTCGGCTTAAGCGGTACTACATGTTCCAAACGTCGCGTCCTGTCAATGAGCGCCGGAGTGAAGCCCTTCGCGCGGATGTGCAGGTGCATGTGCATTACATTGCACACAAGACCCTGCGCGCAATCCGGCACTTCTATTAATACCATGTAATAAATGGATAATTTTTGTGGCATGGAAGATGCTGAATGGAGTGGGCAGCGGGTGGACGCCCGCGAGGAGGCCGAGATGAAAAAAATAGCCCTCATGCTCCTGACCCTTGGCGTCGTCGTTGGCGGACTGGCCATCGCCGCCGAAGCGCGCGGCCCCGGCTGGGGACGCGGAAACGGTTGCCCGGCGTGGTCGAACGCGTCGTGGAAGGGATACGGCCCGGCGAACTGCCCGGCCTACAACGGCAAGGCTCAGGGATACGGCCGGGGGTACGGCCCCGGATGGATGCGCGGATACGGACCGGCCGCTCCCGGAATGCCCCCCGGCAACCCAGGGCAGGCCCCCGGACAGACCGGCGGGTAGTTTTTGAACGCCCCTCGCGGGGAGGCGTGAACAATCAAGGAGAATGAAATGAAACTGCGACTGATGACCCTCTCTTTGGCGATCGCGGCCCTGCTGGCCGTCTCGTCCCTGGCCATGGCCCGCCCCTACGGCGGCCCCGGCGGCTGGCTCGCCGCAATCCCCCAGGAGAAGCAGGAACAGGTGGCCAAGATCTACACCGAAGGCCGCCAGAAGCTCTACGAGCTTGAGAGCCGCAAGTGGGCCCGGCAGGCCGAACTCAACGCCCTGCTGGCCTCGGACAAGCCCGAGGCTTCCAAGATCGAGGCCCTGGCCAAGGAGATCGGCAACCTGAGCTCCATGGTCTACCAGGAGCGCGTGGCCCTGCAGCAGCGCATCTTCAAGGAGACCGGAATCAACCTGCCCCTGGCGGGCGGCGGCTACGGTCCCGGCGGCTGCCCCATGGCGGGCGGCGGCTATGGCCCGGCCGGATGCCCCGGCGGCGGCCCCAGGGGCGGCTTCGGCCCCGGCCCCCGCGCCGGCAGCCAGGCCCTGCCTCCCTGCTGCCAGACCCCGGGCCAGCAGCCCGCCCAATAGTTCGAGTTTGTCTTAGCCTCATCCCCCTCACCTCGGGAACCCCGCCCCCCACCGGCGGGGTTCCTCCATTTCAGGGCGGATTGCATTGTGCGCGCGGCCGATGATAGACGATACGGGAGCGGAGGGAAAAAATCCGCTCCAATCCATCAGGAGTGCACGATGATACGCCGACTCTTCTGGCTCTTGTTCGCCTTCTCCCTGGCGGGCGTGACCGCCTCCTCCCTGGCGCTGCTGGCGGGACCTGCCCGCGATGTGGCCATGTGGTCCGGCTGGAGCTTTCTGGGGCTCACGCGTCCGCGCTGGGAGGCGCTGCACTACGGCATGGGCGTGCTCTTGGCCGTTTCCTCGGTAATGTCCCTGATCCTCGGTGGGCGGCGCATGATGGCATCGGCCGGGGACGAACCCGACGCCGCCCCGGCCTGGATCACCGCCATTCTTGTCTTCGTGGCCTTTGCCGCGGCTGGCGCGCTCATGCTGCCGCCGGGAGGAACCCTGGCGAACCTGTCAGATTCCCTGAAGTCATGGCACTCCAAGAGCTTCGGGGAGCCCCCGGTGGCCGGAGCGGCGGGCATGTCGCCCACGGAACTGGCCAAGCGCCTGAGCCTCGATCCGGGCAAGGCGCTCACCAACCTGGCCCTGCACAACGTCAAGCTCTCCTCGCCGGACGCCACCATAGCCGAAATAGCCCGCCAGAACGGGCTTGCGCCCGCCGCCGTCTACGAGACCCTGCGCGGCGGCCGCGAGCCAAGGCTGCCCGCGCCTGTCCAGGCCGAGGCCCCGCGTCCCCAGGTTCCGCCCCCGCCCCCTCAGCTGCCCGCCGACCCCCCGCCGGGACTCGGCAGGCTCAAGCTGGCTGACGTGTGCGAGCAGTACGGTCTTTCCCTGAACAAGGCCGTGGAGACGCTCGGCAAGGCGGGCATCAGGGCGTCCGGAGACCAGACCCTGCGCCAGATCGCCCAGAACAGCCTGATGCTGCCCATAGAGGTCTACGACGCCCTGCGCGGCACGCCGCCCCGCGCGCCCTCCGAGCCTTCCCAGGCCCAGGCGCCCGCGCCGGCTCCGGCCCCGGCCCCGGCCCCGGCCGAGACCCCTCCGCCCGCTCCGGCCGGCACCCCGGCGGCGCAATTGCAGGCGCAGCCGCAGCCGCAGCCGCAGCCAGCGCCCTCCGCCGCGCCGGAAGGGCTCGACCGCATGACCCTGTCGGCCTTCTGCCGCGAGCGCGGCATGGATCCCGCCCAGGCCCTGGCCCGGCTCAGGTCCAAGGGCATCGTGGCCTTCTCGGACATGACCTTCAGGGAGCTGGCCATCGAAAACAACCTCACCCCCGAGCAGGTGATGGAACTGATGGTGAAATAGCCCATGGACGTCTCCGCCCCGCGCACGCCCAGAAGCCTCCTGGCCCTGGCCGCCCTGGCCCTGGTGCTCCTTGGCGCGGCCCTCTCCACGCTCACCTGGCGCAACCTGGTGGAGCAGCGCAGGCTCATCGACCAGCACGTGCTTTTCGCGGCCAGGACCATCCTGCGCGGGGTGGAGTCCAACCTCATGCGGGTGATGCCCATGCTCGGGCGCATGCCGTCCGAGCAGGCCAGGGAGCGCCTCGAGGACGTGTTCCGCGAGATCGCCGAATCGGGCGACCTGCTCTTCCTCGGGGTGTACGACGAGCACGGGCAGGTCTTGCTCTCGTCTGCCCCGAGGGAGGCGCGGGGCATGCTCCAGGCCCCGCTGGACGCCATGGCCCTGGCAGACCTTAACCTCACCGGGGAATGGTTCGGCTCCATGCCTCTGGGAGGGACCACCATGCTGGGCTACGCCGCCCTGATGCGGCCAGGCATGGCCCGGTTCTGCCCCGGCGCGCAGGACCAGCCTCCCGGCAAGCAGCCGCCGGTCTACTTCCTAGTGGGCATGAGCCTGGACGAGCACTACGCCCAGTACAAGAACTTCCGCAACGCCGCCCTGTTCCAGACCGCCTTCGTCCTGGGCACCGCCGCGCTCCTGTGGATACTGATGCTCGCCTATCTGCGCCGCCGCGAACAGGGCCGCAAGCTGGTCCGCCTGGAGAGCTTCCACTCCAAGCTCCTGGACTCCTTGCCGGAAGGGCTATTAACCGTGGACTCGGCCGGGGTCGTCTCGGCGGTCAATCCGGCGGCCAAGGCCATCCTGGGCGAGGAACTGGTGGGCCGTCCCTTCTCGGAGCTGCCTCTCGCCCAGAGCCTGGACGGCTGCCCGGACGCCTGCTCCTGGAGGCAGCTCGAACATCAGGGCAGGTCGCTTGAGACGCTGGCCGCGCCGCTGGAGGGCGAGACCATGGTCCTGGTGCGCGACCGCACCCTGCTGCGCTCCCTGGAGCGGGACCTGGAGCAGTCGCGCCATCTGGCCGCCGTCGGGCGGCTGGCGGCCGGGGTCGCCCACGAGATACGCAACCCGCTCTCCGCCCTGCGCGGCTTCGCCCAGTTCTTCGCCTCCAAGCTCAAGGGCAGGGACCCGGAAGAGTCCTACGCCAACACAATGGTGCTGGAGGCCGACCGTCTTGGCCGCGTGGTGACGGACCTTCTCTATCTGGCAAGGCCCCGCCCGGTGGAGCCAATACCCGTGGACATGGCCGGGCTGACCGGCGAACTCGCGCGTCTCCTGCGCTTCGACATCGAGCGCGCCCGGGCCATCCTCGAGACCCGCCTGGACGCTCCCGTGGTGGTCGCGGACGCCGACGGGCTCAAGCAGGCGCTCATAAACCTGATCCTCAATTCCCTGGCCGCGCTCCCTCCCGGGGGCGGCGTGGTGACGCTCTCGTCCGGGATTCTAGACGGCGCGACCGCCGTCCGCGTGGCCGACGACGGCCGGGGCATGAGCGAGGAGGAGCGGCAGCGGGCGCTGGAGCCGTTCTTCACCACCCGCAAGGAAGGCTCGGGGCTTGGGCTGGCCATCGTGCACAAGATCGTCCGGGACAACCGGGGCGAGCTGGAGATCGAGAGCGAAGAAGGCAAGGGGACGGTCGTCACCTTGCGGTTCAAGGGCTAGCTCGGCCGGGATTTGCCGCAAGATGCGCGACAGCACGGCGGGACAGGAGCAGCCTTGCGATAACCTGCCGGTGCTTGAAGCGAACTCCCTGCACGGGGAACGCGGCGCGATTCGAGGACGAGTGTTCGCCCTGCGTAAAGATGCCGGTGATGGACGCGAAGCTATAAAGGATT
>JBMORI010000110.1:0-43547 GCA_049322415.1 Thermodesulfobacteriota bacterium
CGCATCCGTATTGCTCGAAACCCGCGAAACGATCGCGGGGTCTGGGGGGATCATCCCCCCAGCGGGTCCGGGCGGAGCCCGGCTCTTATTCTTTCTCTTGCTTCGTCGCCCTCTCCATCCAGGCCAGGGCTTCCTCTTCGGTAAGCCCCCGTCCGGCGGCGATGGCGGCCAAGTTCTCCTCGGCGTCGGACCCTCTCAGGTACAGCGCCTCAACGGGCGGGCCGTCGAAGGTTGCGGCGTTGGCCGCCGCGAGGAGCGCCTCGTGCGTGGGATTCTCCAAATCCAGGCGCACGGCCCCGCCCAGGTCCGCGAAGACGTCCGGGTTGCGGCGGAGTCCTGTGCCGAGCGCAGTGACGCGCGTCTTGGCGGCGCGGGCGGCGATGGCGTCCCTGGCGGCTTGGGCGGTGAGGGCGGCGGGCGGACCCAGGGCGTCCGGGCCGAAAGCCTGGTGGTAAACCTGCCCGCGCCTGGAGTGCGTGACCACGTGGACCTCGCCAGATCCAGCGGGGGCGCTGGCGGCAAGCAGCGGCATGTAGTCGAGCCCTGCCATGGGGATGTTCCGGGCCAGGCACAGGCCGTGGCAGAAGGCCAGGCCGAGCCGGAGGCCGGTGAAGCTGCCGGGGCCGCGCACGCAGGCCACGGCGTCGAGGCTGCCGCCGCTGCGCGAGAGCATGGTCTGGGCGGCCGGGGCCATCACCTCGTTCATGCGTCCGGCGCAGAGTTCGGTCAGGCCCTCAAGGATGGCCTGGCCGCCGGCGAGCACAAGCTGGAGCGCTTCCTCGGCCGTGTTGACCACGAGGATCACTTGTCGCCGCCGGCGATGAGCCTGAGTATGTCGTTGGCAGTGGCCGTGAGCATGAGCGCCATGAGCAGCACGAAGCCGATCTTGGTGGTCAGGGTGCGCACCTTCTCGGGCACCGGGCGGCGGAAGATGGTCTCTATCGTGTAGAAGAGTATGTGCCCGCCGTCCAGGACGGGGATGGGCAGCAGGTTCAGGATTGCCAGGTTCACGCTGATCATGGCCATGAGCGTGATCAGGTGGGCCAGTCCCTGGTCGGACTGCTTGCCCACGAGCTCCGCGATCATGATGGGGCCGCCGATGGAGGACATGGGCACCACGCCCATCACCAGCTTCCAGAACACCTGCCCGGTGAGGGCGGTGACTTCCCAGGTCTGTTCGAGGCCCTCGGCCAGGGCCTGGCCCGGTCCAAGGGGGATGTTGATGGATTCCTGGGGCGAGCGGATGCCCATGATGGGCTTTTTGATGTCCTCGCCGAAGATGTTCTTCTGGCCCACCATGTCCGGCGTGACGGTGATGTCGAGATTCTCGCCGCCGCGATTGACGGTGAGCTTCAGGGGATTGCCCTTGCTTGCCTCCACCTTGGCCTGGAGGTCGCGGAAGTACTTGATGGGCTGCCCGTCGATTGAGAGCACTGCGTCGCCGGTCTTGAGCCCGGCGCGCTCGGCGGCGCTCTGGGCCGTGACCTCTCCCACCGCGGCGGGGATCTCGAAGCGTCCGTGGGCGTAGTAGAGCGACGAATAGAGCGCCCAGGCCAGCAGCAGGTTGAATATGGGGCCGGCGGCCACCACCAGCATGCGCTGCCAGGAAGGGCGGCGGATGAACCACGTCTCGGGCGGGAATCCCGCCGTGGATTCGTCCTCCTCCGCGTCCTGGGCTACCAGTTGCACGTAGCCACCAAGCGGCACGGCGCAGACGCGGTACTCCGTGGGGCCCGCCGTGAAGGCCAGCAGCTTGGGGCCGAACCCCAGCGAGAAGACGCGCACGCCCATGCCGAAGAGGCGGGCGAGCAGGAAGTGGCCGAGTTCGTGGATGAAGATGAGAACGCCGATGACGACGATGAACGTGACAGTCTTGGTGAGAAATTCCATCATGCCTTTCCAGTGAGATGTGATGCCGCGTCCTGGCGGACGGCGGCGTCAAGCTCCATTATGGTCATGAAATCCGGATCGTCCAGGGGCTGTTGCCTGTCGAGAGCCCTGGCCACGACGGCGGGGATGTCCATGAAACCTATGCGGTCCTTGAGGAACCACTCCACGGCCACCTCGTTGGCGGCGTTCAGGGCCACGCAGTGCGCCGGGCCGTCGGCCACGGCCCGCCGGGCCAGTTCCAGGCAGGGGAAGTCCTCCGTGCGCGGCTGCTCGAAGGTGAGCGAGCCCACGGCCGCAAGGTCGAGCGGCGGGATGCGCAGCGGCAGCCTCGCAGGGTAGCACAGGCAGTAGGCGATGGCTATGCGCATGTCGGGCTGGCCCATCTGGGCCAGCAGCGAGCCGTCGCGGTAGGCGGCCAGGGAGTGCACGATGGACTGGGGGTGCACCAGCACCTTCACGCGCTCCTGTGGGAGGCCGTAGAGCTGGCAGGCCTCGATGACCTCCAGGCCCTTGTTCATGAGCGTGGCCGAGTCGATGCTGATCTTGGCGCCCATGGACCAGTTGGGGTGCTTGAGGGCCTGGGCGGCGGTGGCGGCGGACAGCTTTCCGGAGGGCCAGGTGCGGAAGGGGCCTCCGGAGGCGGTGAGGATGAGGTGGTCCACGTCCTCGCCAGAGTGGCCGATGAGCGACTGGAACAGGGCGTTGTGCTCGGAGTCCACGGGCAGGACCACCGCCCCTGATTCGCGGCACGCCTTGCGGATGAGATGCCCGGCCAGGACCAGCGACTCCTTGTTGGCCAGGGCGATGACCTTGCCCGACTGCGCGGCGGCAAGGGTGGGCGGCAGGCCCGCCGCGCCCACGATGGCCGAGAGCACCACCTGGACCTCGGGCAGGGCGGCCAGCGTGACGAAGGCCCCGGGGCCCCAAAGAATTTCGGGCCTGTACCCGGAGGGCAGGGCGGCCTTCAGCGCCTCGGCCCCGGACTGGTCCAGCACGGCCAGGTAGCGCGGCCGGAAGCTGGCGGCCTGGGCGGCCAGGCGCTCCACGTTGCGCCCCCCGGCCAGGGCCGTGACCTCGAATTGACCGGGGTGTCCGGCGGCGACGGCCAGGGCGGACTCGCCGATGGAGCCGGTGGCTCCCAGCACGCACAGGCGGCGGGGGAAGGGCGGCAGGCCGGCGGCGTCCGGAAGGGATGATATGTAGTCGATCATAGGTACTGCGTCAGGGTTCTGGCCAGGGCGTAGGCCAGCACGGCCGGGATGAGCCCGTCGATGCGGTCCAGGATGCCGCCGTGGCCGGGCAGGATGCGTCCCGAGTCCTTGATGCCGGAGGCGCGCTTCATGGCGGATTCCATGAAGTCTCCAAGCTGGGCGCAGACGGAGAGCGCCGCTCCGAGCAGGACGAAGGACCAGGGGGAAGCCTTGCCCCAGACGAGTCCGGCAGCGAGGCATGCGGCCACGGACGCGGCCAGCCCGCCGAAGCTGCCGGCCCAGGTCTTCTTGGGCGACACGGAGGGCCAGATCTTCGGCCCGCCGATGGCGTGCCCGGCGTAATATGCCCCGGTGTCCGTGGCCATGACAGAGGCCAGGACCAGGGCGGTCTCGCCGGGGCCGAACACGGTCAGGAACTGGAGGCTTCCCGGCACGTAGAGCAGCGACGCGGCCAGGAGCCAGCGGTCCTCACCGGCCTGCTTGTGCCAGAGGCGGGTGAGCTCCTCGAGCCAGAACGCGCCGAGCGGCACGGCCAGCGCGGCCGCGGGGCCGAAGCTGAAGCCGAGCCATACCGTGAGCGCGCACAGGGCGAGCCCCAGCCCGCGAACGCACGCGCCCGCTCCGGGGAAGAACCTGTAGAACTCCCACAAGGCGGCCAGGCTCACGGCCAGGACCAGGGCGAAGACGTACGCCCCGCCCATCCAGAGGCATGCCGCCAGAAGCGGCAGGCCGGCGGCGGCGGTCAGCCAGCGGGAGCGGTGCGGTCCGGCGGCCATCAGGCGCCGGGTCCGTAGACTTTCTCGGGGTCGAACACCAGGGGCGAGCAGACGACCGGCTCCCCGTCCTGGCCCACTTCGCGGAAGAAGCAGGAACGGTACCCCTCGTGGCAGGCCGCGCCGCCCACCTGCTCCACCAGGGCCACCACGGCGTCGCGGTCGCAGTCCAGGCGCAGGGCCTTCACCTTCTGCACGTGGCCCGAGGTGCCGCCCTTGTGCCAGAGCTTGCCCCGGCTGCGGCTCCAGTAGTGGACCTCGCCGGTTTCCAGGGTCTTCTCCCAGGCCTGCTCGTTCATGTAGGCCAGCATGAGCACTTCGCCGGTGGCGGCGTCCTGCGCGATGGCGGGGATCAGGCCTCCGCCTTTTTCGAAATCGGGTTTGAGCATGTCGTTTCCTTATATGTAAACTTCCCCACCCTAATTGGCGGCCACGGGTAGGGTCAAGACCGGCGTGCTCCAATCGCCCCGTTGCGGGCGAGGAGAAAAAAGGCAATGGTGGACGGACGGTTCCCTGAAGGACGATGCCGGAATCCCCTGGCGGCAGGCGTCCGCGCGGCGCTAGGCCCGCCGTCCGGGGGCGGGAGGATGTCCGCCAGGACGGAGCCGGACTATCCCGCGATCACGGCGTCAGGATCATGCCGGTTCCGGGGGGATAAGGAGAAGCGCATGAGGGCAGCGGTGTTGGCGTTGGCGGCGGTTCTGGCGTTCACGTCGCCGTGCTGGGCGGCCGGGCCGCAAGGCGAGCCGGTGGTGGTCGGGGTCCTCTACAACCTCACGGGCGCAATGGCGTCCATTGACGTGCCGGGGCTCGAGGGGATGAAGCTGGCCGCCGCGCGCGTCAACGCCGAGGGCGGGCTGCTCGGGCGGCCGCTCAGGCTCGAGGTCCGCGACTGCGCCTCGGACGTGGAGCGATGCCGCACGGCAGCCAGGGAGCTGGCGGACATGGGGGTCGTGGCCATGGCGGGCCTCAACGATTCCGACTACGCCCTGGTTGCCGGGGAGACCTCCGTGATGGCCGGCATTCCGTTCGTGACCGCCGGGGCGACCCTGCCCACCCTGCCCAGGCTTCTGGGGCCGAACTTCTTCATGGCCTGCTTCGGCGACGACGCGCAGGCCAAGGCCGTGGCCAAGTTCGCCCTGCGGCACATGGGGGTGGAGTCCATGCTGGTCATGACCAACCGCGACCACGCCTTCACCACGGCCCTGTCAGGCTATTTCGTGCGGCGCTACCGCGAGCGGGGCGGGGAGATCCCGTTCCGGGCGAGCTTCTCCCAGACGTCGCCGCCCGCCATCGCGGGAGATGCGGCAGCCTGCCTCAAAAACGGCGGCTGCCGGGGCGTGTTCGTCGCCGGGATGCCCGGGGACGCCGTGGACTCTGTCAGGGCGCTCAGGGCGGCCAGATATGCCGGACCCGTGTTTTCGGGGGACGGCTTCGACACGGGCCTCCTCTCCGGCCTGAACGCGGAAGAGGCCTCGCCGGGGATTTTCTTTTCCACGCATGTGGCGTACGACAGCCCGCGCCCCGAGGTGAAGCGCTTCGTGGGCGAATGGACGGCCGTTCACGGCGCGCCCCCATCCAGCGGCTTCGCGGCCCTGGGCTACGACGCGCTGGGGCTGGTGGCGCGGGCGGTGAAGGCGTCCGGCTCCACGGGCGGGGCCCCGGTGCGGCGCGCCCTTGCCGCCACGCGGGGCTACCAGGGGGCGACCGGCGAGATAGGCTATCCTCAGCCTCTCGCCCCGCCGCTCAAGACCGTGTTCGTGATGCGTTACGATGGTTCGGGGCGGGCACTCGCGGGCGAGGTCCTCCCCTAGGCGAAAAAAGATAGTACAAATATGCACAAGCCTGGAACGCCAGTAACCACGCGGCCTCAAGGCCTCTGGCTGACCGTGGAAGTCCTGAAAAATCCTGGTCATGGGCAACTGGCGCGTTGACGCGGCCGTTGCGCCTGTGCTAGGCCAGCCGCACTTGTGAAGCAAAGCACGAGTTCCGCGGCCACCGGCGGCAGGCCAGGGAGGTGCGGATGATCTTTAAGAAACGGGACAAAGGGACTTGGGACGGCATCGAGAAGGCCGCCACCATGGGCACGAACTTCGTGGCCCACACGGTGGTCGGGCTGGTGATCGGATACTACTGCGACAAGTGGTTCGGCACCGAGCCCTGGGGCCTGATCTTCTGGCTGCTCATGGGAATCGTGGCGGGCTTTCGCACCATGTACCTGGACGCCATGAAGATGAGCCGGAACCAGTCCCTGGACACCACCCCAGAGGCGAAGCCGGAAGAGAATTCCGGCGGGGCGGGGCCGGATAAGTCCGCCGGGGACGTTCCCGGCAAGGAGGGCAAGCCCGATGCGTGAGCATCTGGACAAGCTCCTGGCCAAGGCGGGCTTTCATCATCCGGACGGGCGCGCGCTGATGCGCGACCAGATCGTGATGGCCTTCGTCACGAGCCTGACGGCTCTCTCGCTGTCCAGGCTTGAACCCTGGGGTGTGGCGTACTCCTGCGGAGCGTTGCTCATCACCGTGAATTTCTGGTGGATGGTGCGTTTCGCGCAGGGGTTGCTCTCCAGCACGGCGGGAGCCGTGGGGGGGGCGTTCTTCCGGTTTTTCGTGCGCCTTGGAATAACGGGCGCGGGGCTGTACGCGATGATCGTGGCGGCCGGATGGCCGGTGTGGGCGATTCTTGCCGGCATGTCCACGGTGATGGTGACGATTTTGGTGTGGGGGGCCCTCAAGAGGGCCGGGTCTAACAGCGCGAAGGAGGCCTAGGAACATGGCTGGCGGGTTGGAACATCCGGTATTGTTTTTGGAATTGGCGGCCAAGGGTGCGGGGCTTCACATCCCCAACGAAGTGCTTTTCTCCTGGCTGGCCATTGCCGTCCTTGTCACCCTTGGGCTCATGACTTCCGCGAGCCTCAAGATGGTTCCCGGAGGGCTGCAGAACTTCTTCGAGTTCGTGATAGGCGGGCTCGAGAACTTCATAGTCGAAACGATGGGTGAGGACGGGCGCAAGGTCACCCCGATCCTCGTGGCCATCTTCCTCTACATCCTGACCTGCAACTTCATGGGGCTCACGCCCGGCTTCGACTCGGCCACCAACAGCGTCAACCACAACGCCGCCATGGCCCTGTTCGTCTTCGTCTATTACAACTACTGGGGCATCAGGAACTGGGGTCCCGGCTACATCAAGCACTTCCTCGGACCCATGCCCGCGCTGGCTCCCATGATGCTCATCCTCGAGATCATGAGCCACCTGGCCCGGCCCCTGTCACTGACGCTGCGTCTGTTCGGCAACATCCGCGGCGAGGAACTGGTGCTCATCCTGCTGTTCATGCTGGCGCCCATCGCTTCCACGGTGCCCATCTACTTCCTGTTCGCCCTGGCCGACTTCATCCAGGCCTTCGTGTTCTTCATGCTCTCGCTGGTGTACCTGAAGGGAGCCTTCGAACACGCCCACTAAACCGGGGGAAATGGTCATTTGACCAAACAACATAATTAAGTGAGGAGAATTTCCATGCGCAAGTCTCTGCTTACCGTCCTGAACACCATCGCCATGCTCGGTCTCGCTTCCCTGGCTTTCGCCGCTGACGGCGGCTCGGGCGTCGGCGCCATGTCCGCCTGGGGCGCCGCCGTGGGCATGGGCCTGGCCGCTCTGGGCTGCGGCATCGGTCAGGGCATCGGCGTGAAGGGCGCCTGCGAAGGCATGGCCCGCAACCCCGAGATCGGCGGCAAGCTGACCACCACCCTCATCCTGGGCCTGGCCTTCATCGAATCCCTGGCCATTTACGCCCTGGTCGTCTGCCTGCTGCTCATGTTCGTGAAGCCCTTCGGCGCCTAATTGCCGGAACTTCGCCGGGAGGCCCTGCCGGGCCTCCCGGTTTTTTTTCCCGGGCCCGGCCCGGCCCGGTCACCCCTAACAACTCCACGGCCGTGAAAAGCGAGCACATCCCACGCGCGACGATCCAGCGGCTGGCCCTGTACGTCCAGGTCCTGGAGACCTTCCGGCGCGAAGGCTCCGAAGTCCTCTCTTCCGAAGTCCTGGCCAAGGCCTGCAACGTCAATCCATCGCAGATCCGCAAGGACCTCGCCTATTTCGGCGAGTTCGGCGTGCGCGGGGTGGGCTACTACGTCCAGGACCTGATCACCTCCATCAAGCAGGCCCTGGGCGTCGATCGTGTCTGGAAGGCCGCCCTCGTGGGCGTGGGCAACCTGGGCAAGGCCCTCCTGCGACACCAGGACTTCCCCCGCCGGGGGTTCCACATCGTGGGCGCGTTCGACTGCGACCCCTTCAAGATCGGCGAGGAGGTCTCGGGCCTGGAAGTCATCTGCTCGCGCCGTCTCAAGGAGAAGGTGGAGGAGCTTGGCATCGAGATCGGCCTCATCACCACGCCGCCCGAGCGCGCGCAGCGCGCCGCCAACTACCTGGTGGACGCTGGCGTGCGCGGCATCATCAACTTCGCCCCGGCCCGCATCAACGTGCCCGAGAGCATCTACGTGGAGTACGTGGATTTCTTCCACCACCTCTACGCAGTGGCCTTCAACCTGACCCTGGACAGCCAGAGCGCTTAGCGGCATTCTCCCGTGAAAACGCCGCCCAGCCGGGCGCGCGATCACCGGAGGACGCATGGCGCGGCACGCAGTCCTGCTTACCGATTTCGGTCTCCTCGACCCCTACGTGGGCCAGATGAAGGGGATGCTGCTCACCCACGCCCCCGAGGCCCGCATCGTGGACCTCTGCCATCAGGTGGAACCCTACAACATCCTCCAGGCCGGTTTTTTCCTTGCCTCCAGCAGGAGTTGGTTCCCGGAAGGGACGGTCTTCGTCTCCGTGGTGGACCCCGGCGTCGGCGGCGACAGGCGCATCGTGCTGCTGGAGAAGTTCCGCCAGTTCTTCCTGGCTCCGGACAACGGCCTGCTCACCTTTGTGCTCCGCCATGGAGGCCCAAGCCGCGTGCGTGACGTCACCCCCCCGTGGCGGCGCGACGCCAGCGCCACCTTCCACGGCCGCGATCTCTTCGCGCCACTGGCCGCGCGGCTGTTGAACGAGACGCCGCCGTCCCATCTGGGCGAGGAGGTCAACCCCCACTCCCTCGCACGCCTGCCGGGAACGGAGCCGGGCCGGGAGGACGGCACGGTATCGGCCATGGTTCTGCATGTGGACCGCTTCGGCAACTGCATCCTCAATCTGGAGACCGGAGAGTGGGGACCAATTCTGTTCAAGGCCAACACGCCTTCACTGGCGTCCCCGGCTTGCGTGCCCTTGGTTCCGGCGCTCACCTACGAGAAGCTCGGAACGGATGAGATCGGTGTCATCAAGGGCAGCCAGGGCTTCCTCGAGCTGTCCATGAACCAGCAAAGCGCCGCCGCCAGGCTTGGCCTCAAGCCGGGCGACGGCGTGACGATTCATCTGGAGAAACGGTGAGGGTTCCAGGCCCGGGGGGACTGGCCGCCGGATTGTCCTTTATGACCCGCCTGGGCAGGGCGCGCATCATCGCGGACGAGGACTTCCCCTCGACTCTTCCCTGGTTCCCTGTGATCGGCCTTGCCGTGGGCGGTCTGGCGGTCTTGCCCTGCATGCTTGGCCTTTTCGGGAAGCATCCTTTCATACAGGGTTGGCTCATGGCAGGGCTTGGACTGTGGCTGACCCGCGGCCTGCACGCCGACGGACTGGCCGACGTGGCCGACGCCTGGGGCAGCTCCGCGACGGGCGGCCGGTTCTGGGAGATAATGAAGGACAGCCGTGCCGGGCCTTTCGGAGTGCTCGCGCTGGTGATGGTTCTCGGCGGACAGGTGCTGGCCTTCGGCGCGTTGGCGGGGGAAGAAATGTACGGCGCGGTCTGCTTCAGCTACGCGCTGGGGAGGACGGCCGCGCTCTGGTCGCTGCTGCTCTGCCGGGAACGCGTCCGGCCAGGGTTATGCGCGCTGTTCGCACCCGGCGCGACGGCGGGAACGGCCGCTGCCGCCACCGCCTTGACCGCCGTCACGGGCCTGGTCCTGGCCACGCCCGCGGCCATGGCGGCCGGGTTGTTCGCAGCCGCGCTGCCGGTCTGCTTCCTGGCCCGCCTGAGCCGGAGGCAGGGCGGTTTCAACGGGGACTTCATGGGCGCTGCAATCGTCCTGGGGGAACTGGCCGGCGCCCTGGGCGCTTTGGCGGTCTAACGCCGGGTTGCTTCCTATTTGTGGCTCGGGAAGGTCAGGCTCGCGCCGAACCAGCCCACCACGCCCATCACGGGGATCATGGAGAAAACCAGCCCCCTGTACACGGCCGCGCCGGTCCCGCCTCCGGAGAGAACGGCCGGGTCCGCCAGATACCACACGGCGCAAACGAGGAACTGCGCGAAAAGAACAGGGCTCAGGTAGAGTTTCGTCCTGATGGGCGGGATGGGGCTTGAGGCGTAGTTGAATTTCCAGGTGGCCAGGCCGGTGAGGATGGCCACCGGCGTGAACAGCGCCCCGGCGATGTTCATGGCGTGCACGGCGTTTTCTGGAAGCGTGCCGCCGAGGAGCATGTGCACGGCCATGAAGAAGGCCGCGCCCGTGGCGAAGGCTATGGGGAAGTGGACGGTCATGGGGTGCGGGTGGCGGCGCAGGAAGGGGTTCTTGCGCAAAAGCCACGGGAGTTCGTTCTCGTGCCCGTCCTTGCGCTCCACGGCGCAGGACTCGTGCACCACCCCTACCTGCGGGTAGCGTGCCAGACGGTCCTCGCCGTGGGGAGCCTGCTCCAGGTCCACGGAGAGGTCCAGCCCGGCGTCGTGGCGCTTCATGTGGCGTCCGTCCTTCCACAGCTTGGAGCCGCTCAGGTCGTAGACCTTGCCGCCGTGGGCCACGTAGGCGGGCCTGCCGTCCTTTCCGTCGTACTTGGCCAGTTCGTCCAGGGTGAAAGTCTTCAACTCTTCGGGCATGTGCGGCTCCTTGGGCGCTAGCTCCAGCATGGCTACACGACGCCAAGGGATGCTGTCCATACGGACAGGGGGGAGTTGACAGCGGCGCGTGCGGGGCGCATGTGAAAATAAGGGGGGACCCCATGGACATGCAGGGCTGCCGCCGCGCCGTCGCGCTGGACCTGGAGAAGCTCTTCCCCGGGCGGGAGGCCGTCTCGCCTCGCATCTTCACCGACACCTCGGACTTCTATTCCATCAATTCCGGAGACGTCGTCTGGCTCTCGCCCGAACACCGCTACCTCATAGGCAACAACACGCGCGAGGGCCGTTTCGGGCTGGACGACGAGGTGAAATACTGGGTGAAGCGGGCCAGGAACCTGGTGACGGGGGAGAGGGCCATCCTCAAGCTGGTGTTCCACGAGCGCTTCGTCACGAGAATCGGCGGCGTGGAGATCGAGTGCTTCCGCAGCCCGGGCAAGGAGGCGCGCATTCTTGAGCTGGTGCGGGGCAAGCCGTCTTTCATGCAGGGCTACCCGCTCACGGACGAGGCTGGCAACCTTGTGCGGGTGTTGGATGTGATCGCGGGCAGGAACCTTCAGGACGAGATCACGGGAATAGAGGGCGGCCACGAGCGCTACTTCTCCGAGACATTCCCTTACGTGTTCAGGAAGTTCGAGGGGGCGGTGGAGGCCATCTCCCTGTTGCACGACCACAGGGAGAAACATGGCGACGTGCGCCGGGACCACATCATGGTGGAGGCCTGCACCGGCGGCTGGCGTTGGATAGACTTCGACTACAACTTCCTGCACGTGGAGAACATATACAGTCTGGACGTGGTGGGGCTGGGCAACATCCTGGTCTTTCTGGCTGGAAAGGGCGACGTCATCGTCTCGGACATCAAGCGGGACAACCCGGCAGTGTTTGACAGCCTCTACTGGGAGGATCTCTCGCTGGTCTGGCAGAACAGGCTGGCCAATCTCGGGAAGCTCTACCCGTACATTCCTGGTTCCCTCAACCGGATACTGACACAGTTTTCCAACGAGGCCAGCCTGACCTACCGCACGGCCGGGGAGATGCTGGAAGACCTGCGGGCGGCGGAGGCGGACCTGCCCCTGCCGCAGCCTTCGGAGGCCTGATCATGATCATGCAGAGCGCCAAGAGCGTCCTTGTCGCCGTGGACGGATCGGAAAACTCCAGGCGGGCCGTGGAGCACGTGGCCGAGGTGCTGTGCGGCGCGCCCGGGTTCGACTTCACCCTGCTGCACGTGATCGCCGAGCCGGACCCGGACTATTTCGGCAACCAGCCAGCCAGACGCCTGGAATGGATATCCGCGCAACGCGCCGAGGCTTCGGCGTATCTGGAGTCCTACCGTTCGGTGCTGCTGAAGGCGGGGATGGCGCCGGGGGCCGTTTCCGTGGACGTGGTGGAGAAGGACTGCCCGTCGCTGGCGGACTGCATCCTGGACGAGTGCGCCCGCCGGGGCGCGGGGATACTGGTGCTCGGCCGGCAGGGGAGGGGCGCCAAGGAGGAACTCCTCCTGGGCAGCGTGTCCAAGGCGGCCGTGCACCGGGGCAAGGGGCGGGCGGTGTGGGTGGTGACGTGAGGGTAGTCCAGAGCGATTTCGGGAGCGCGATGGAGGCTCCGTGCTTGACGGGACGAGCGTCCCTGCCCCGTGATCCGTTCTTGCCTGCCGGGGCGGAGGGCTGTATGCGGGCCGGATGATGACGGACTTACTCCTTCAATGCGGCTTGGTGTTTCTTCTCATCCTGGCCAACGGGTTCTTCGCCGCCGCCGAGATGGCCGTGGTCACTTCCCGCAAGTCCAGGCTGGCCGACATGGCCGCCAGGGGCGACGCGGGCGCGCTCGCCGCGCTTGAGCTCGCCAACAACCCGGAAGGCTTCCTCTCCACATTGCAGATAGGCATCACGCTGCTCACCATCCTGTCGGGCGCGTACGGCGAGGCGTCGCTGTCGAGCCATGTGGCCGCCTTCCTGGAAAAGGTTCCGCTCCTTGCCCCGTATGCTCAAGGTCTGGGCTTCGGCCTCGTGGTGGCGGGCATCACCTATGCTTCGCTCATCGCGGGGGAGCTGGTCCCCAAAAGGTTGGCCATATCCAGGCCTGAAGTCATAGCGGCCCGGGTGGCCAGGCCCATGGCCCTCCTCCTTAAGCTCTCTTCCGCCCCGGTGTGGCTGCTTTCCGTATCGACCCGGCTCGTGCTGCGGTTGTTGCGCGTGAAGGACGAGGCCGCCTCGCACGTCAGCGAGGAGGAGATACGCCTGCTGGTGCGACAGGCCGCCGCCGCCGGGGTGCTGGAAGAGGCAGAGCGCGACATGATGGAGCGCGTCATGCGCTTGGGGGACATCACCGTAAGCGCCATCATGACCCACAGGCTGCGCATCGTCTGCCTGGACCTGGAGCACCCGGAGACCATCCGCGAGACCATCAAAGCCACGCCCTACAACCGCTTCCCGGTGGTGCGGGGAGGGCTGGAACACCTCATGGGGGTGGCGGAGGCCAAGGACCTCCTGGCGGTGAACGTCTGCGAGAACGCCATGGACGTGCTGCCCGTGCTCATCCAGCCGCCCCACGTGCCGGAGACCGCCAGCGCGTTCAGGCTCATGGAACAGTTCCGGGAGACGGGACAGAGCCTGGCCGTGGTGGTGGACGAATTCGGGGACGTGCAGGGCCTGGCCACCCTGACCGACGTGCTCAAGGCCGTGGTGGGGGAGACGGCCCTGGCGGACGCCGGGGAGGAGCCGCGCATCGTGGCGCGCAAGGACGGCTCCTGGCTGGTGGACGGCATGACCCCGGCGCGCGAGGTGTTCGATCTGCTCGGGGAGCCCGCCCCGGAAGGTGATTTCCAGACCCTGGCCGGTTTCGTGCTTGCCCGCATGGGGCGCATACCCGGGGTGGCCGAGAGCTTCGAACACGGCGGGTACACGTTCGAGGTGGTGGACATGGACGGCCGCCGCGTGGACAGGGTCCTTGTGCAAAAACTCCCAAGCCAGGGCGGATGAAGACCGTCCGCGGCGTTTTAGCTGTTGTCACCCCTTGCCTTTTCGGGTACGGGTCTAAATCCTTTTGCGAGGGAATATCCTGTTGGAGGTCAACCAAGTCATGGTCAACAATGAACAGTCTCAATCTTCTACCCCCACGGACATGGAAGTCAATTTCGAGGCCGCCCTCGAAGATTACCTGAACGAGGATTTCGGCGATCTCGAGGAAGGCGTCATCACCAAAGGCGTGGTGGTGCGCGTCGGCAAGGAGCACATCCTGGTCGATGTGAACTTCAAGTCCGAGGGGCAGATCCCGGTGTCGGAGTTCACCGACGCCGAGGGCAACGTCACCGTCAACGTGGGCGAGGAAATCGACGTCTACGTGGTGGGCAAGAACGAGTCCGAAGGCACCATCCACCTTTCGCGCGACCGCGCCAAACGGATGCAGCTTTTCGACAAGCTTGAAGACCTCCAAGACAAGGACGATATCATCACCGGCCGCATCCAGCGGCGCATCAAGGGCGGTTACACCGTTGACCTGGGCGGCGTAGAAGCATTCCTGCCCGGCTCCCACGTGGACCTGCGTCCCGTACCCGACATGGACGCCCTGGTGGGCAAGGAATTCGAATTCCGCGTCCTGAAGATCAACCGCCGCCGCTCCAACGTGATCGTGTCGCGCCGCGTGCTGCTCGAAGAGCGCCGCGAGTCCCTGCGCCGCGACCTGCTCACCACCCTGGAGGAAGGCCAGACCGTCACGGGCCGCGTGAAGAACATCACCGAGTACGGCGTGTTCGTGGACCTGGGCGGCCTGGACGGCCTGATGCACATCACCGACATGTCCTGGAAGCGCGTGAAGCACCCCAAGGAGATGGTGGGCCTGGGCGACGAGCTCGAGCTCAAGGTGCTCTCCTTCGACAAGGACAAGCAGAAGGTCTCCCTGGGCATGAAGCAGCTCACGCCCGATCCCTGGCAGAACATCGCCGACAAGTACCCCGTGGACAAGCGCATGTCCGGCAAGGTCACCAACCTGGTGGACTACGGCGCGTTCGTGGAGCTGGAGCCCGGCGTCGAGGGCCTGGTGCACATCTCCGAGATGAGCTGGACCCGCAAGCTGCGCCACCCGTCCCAGATGGTCCATCTGGGCGACGAGGTCGAGGTTGTCGTGCTCGGCGTCGATCCGGACAAGAAGCGCATCAGCCTCGGCATGAAGCAGGTCAAGCCCAACCCCTGGGATCTGGTGGCCGACCGCTACCCCGAGGGCGCCGTGCTTGAAGGCACCGTCAAGAACATCACCGAGTTCGGCATCTTCATCGGCATCGAGGACGGCATCGACGGCCTCATCCACGTGTCCGACATCTCCTGGACCAAGAAGGTCCGCCACCCCGGCGAGATGTACAAGGTGGGCGACGTGGTGCGCGCCAAGGTGCTCACCGTGGACAAGCAGTCCGAGAAGTTCACCCTGGGCATCAAGCAGCTCTCCGACGACCCCTGGCACGACGTGCCCGCCCGCTACCCCGTGGGCGCCCTGGTCAAGGGCCTGGTGACCAACATCACCGACTTCGGCCTGTTCGTGGAAGTGGAGGAAGGCATCGAGGGCCTGGTCCACGTCTCCGAGATCAGCCGCAAGAAGGTGAAGACCCCGGCCGAGCTGTACAAGGAAGGCGACACCATCGAAGCCCGCGTGATCCACGTGAGCGCCGACGAGCGCCGCCTGGGCCTCTCCATCAAGTCCCTCAAGGACGACGAGGACAAGCGCAAGGCCAAGGAATACCGCTCCTCCGGACCCGAAGTGGGCGTCGGACTGGGCGACCTGCTGCGCCAGAAGCAAGAGGATGCTCAGCAGTAACATCGACAATCAGCCGAAGAAGGGTTTCAGGCAGCGCCATCCGGTGCTCTTCGTCTTCGGCGTTCTCTTCGCGGCCATGGCCCTCTCAACGGGGGCCATGGCCCTTTTTTCGCTCTCCTACTATGAAGATGACGGAATCGGCTTCCACTTGCCCGATTCCGAGTCCATCGGCGTGGCCTACCTGGACGGGACCATCGAGTCCTCGGGGCGCATGGTGGCCTTCCTGCGAAAGCTCCGGGAGGACTCCGACGTCAAGGGCGTGCTTCTGCGCGTCAACTCCGGCGGGGGCGGCTTCGGGCCTTCCCAGGAGTTATACCGCGCGGTGAAGGCACTGGCCGCCAAGAAGCCGGTGGTCGTCTCCATCGGCTCCGTGGCAGCCAGCGGCGGCTATTACGCGGCCTGCCCCGCCAAGGTGATCTACGCCCTGCCAGGCTCCATCACCGGCTCCATCGGCGTGCGCAGCATGTACCCCAATGTGCGCGAGGCCTCGGAGAAGCTCGGCTTCTCCTTCCAGAATTTCACCACCGGCAGGCTCAAGGACGCGGGCTCCCCGTTCCGGGAGATGACCGGCGAGGACAAGGCCTACCTCCAGGACCTCGTCAACGACCTCAACGACATCTTCGTGGGCGACGTGGCCCAGGCCAGGAACGTCAGTCCGGCGGAACTGAAGGCCCTGCAGGGCAAGGCCATGACCGCCGCCAACGCGCTCACCCTCGGCCTTGTGGACAAGATGGGCAGCCAGGAGGACGCCATGGAGGAGCTCAAGAAGCTCGCGGGCGTCACCAAGAAGAACCCGCGCCTCATTCGCGGGCCCAAGCGGGACCAGTCCCGCCTGGAGGATTTCTTCGGAAGGATGGGCGCGGCTTTCGTCCAGGGAATGACTTCATCCGAGCCCGCTTCGGAAATCCGCGCCCAGTGAGCCTCTCCCCAGGCGAACCCATTTTTCGGGAGGCCCCACTTGACAGAGTGCCGCCAGTCGGCAATCCTGCAAAAAAACTAAAGAAGCGACCCCCCGGATGACGCAAGCAGGCCTGCACAATCTCAGAGTCCTGATCGTCGAGGACGACAACCCCTCCCGGCTTGGGCTGACCATGGCCCTCGAGGACAAGGTTGCCCAGGTTCTCCAGGCCGACAACGGCCGCTCGGGCCTGGAGATCTACCGCGAGCTCGCGCCGGACGTCATCATCACCGACATCCGCATGCCCTGCCTGGACGGCCTGTCCATGATTCGCGGCGTTCGCGAAACGGGCGGCGACCCCTTCGTCATCGTTGCCTCGGGGTTCGGGGCCGAGGAATCCTACCTGGACGCCATCGAGCTTGGCGTGAACCTTTTCATCAAGAAGCCCTACCGCGCGGACGACATATTCAGCGGCTTGAACCGCGCGTCGGGCGAGATAGCCAAGCGCAGGCACGACGCATACCGCCGCGCCATCGCCAGCGGACTGCTCTCCCAGGTGCCCAACTGCCACCTGCTCACCGACGGCAGGCAGGTGCTCTACTTCAACGACCCCCAGGGCATCCTGCCAGGAAGCGCCGACGAGGGGGGCGATCTCTCGCCGTTTTTGCGCGGCAACTTCGCCCTGGCCCTGCGCCACGGCATGGCCATGACCTCCCTGCCCCAGGACATCGAGTCCTGGCTTGTTCGCCACGGAGGCCGTGAATTCATCGTGGCCGGAAACGGCCACATCCGCAACGGCCGCCCGAGCCGCTTCCTGCTCAGGCTGGACCCGGTACGCATCAACGGCTCCGCGCTCCACCTGCTCACCTTCACCGACATCTCGCGCATCGAATCGGAACGGGAGCGCTTCTATCAGCTGGCCGGACGCGACTTCCTCACGGGGGTCGGCAACCGCCAGGCCCTGGAGAGCGAGCTGGCCCGGGAGACCAGCCGCGCGAGCCGCTACGGCGGCGACCTCTGCCTCATCATGCTCGACATCGACGACTTCAAGTCGGTCAACGACACCTACGGCCACCAGACGGGCGACCGGGTGCTGGTGGACATGGCCCGGCGCATTGGGGCAGGGGTGCGCGTGACCGACGTGGTCTGCCGCTTCGGCGGCGAGGAGTTCATGGTGGTGATGCCGCAGACCGGCATCGAGGGGGCCTTGAGCTGCGCCAGGAAGCTCGGCCAGAGCATAGGCTGCCACGATTTCGGCATCGGCAGGGCGGTCACGGTGAGCCTCGGCGTCGCGCAGTACGACCCGGGCGAGACCATCCAGGCGTTCATCCGCAAGGTGGACAACGCCCTCTATCAGGCCAAGAGGACCGGCAAGAACCGGGTGGTCATCGCCGGGGACCTCCCCACATCCTGCATCGCCCACTGATAGAACGAAGAAGAGCGCCTCCGGCGGTCACGGGAACTGCTGCCGCGGGAGACCCTGCGCGGCTCAACGGATCAAGGAACGCCTCAGGCGGCCAAATGAACCTGGTTCCTATGGAATCCTTAATGGCTTCGCGTCTTTTTCCTTCCGGCTTCCCGTCAGTGTTCCCCTCCCGCAATGCATGAATATGTCAACCGGCTGCGCGAATCATATTCATGCAATTAAGTGTGGTGCAGGCGTTCCGCGCACTTTTTGAGCAACATACTGGCTGTTTGCGGCGTGGCCCGCGCGGGGGGCGGCCAGCACCTCGCCGCACACGGCGGAGAAGCGAGTCCTCAGCGCACGGCAAGCCAGAAGAGCATGGTCCCCAGGAGAACCACGGGAAGGTAGCTGGCCCTGGCGAAAAGGGCGGAGGCGCTCTCGCGGGATGGGAACCTGCCCAGCTTCAAGGCGGGCAGTGGCAGGAGCCAGGCGATGGCCGCGGTCGCCGCCAGCACAAGCCACCAGGGGAGCCCGGCGGGCGAAAGGACGAGCAGGAAGAAGGCCAGCGCCGTCGCGCCGGTGAGCGTCCACAGGCTCACCTTGGCCGCGCGTGCAAGCCCCAGCACCACGCACATGGTCCTGGCCCCCTGACGCCGGTCCAGCTCCAGGTCGAACCAGTCCGCCGGGATGTTCTGTCCGCCGATCTCCCACAGGAACGTGACGCCGAAGAGCAGCGCCGGGAACCAGAGCGGCGCTGCCGGGTCCACGGCCAGCACGGCGGCCACGCCGCCCAGAGACTTCACCACTCCGTTGATGAGCGCCCGCAGGTGGCTGACCTTCAGAAGCAGGCAGTAGGCCACCTCCATGGCGCACCCGGCCAGCAGGATGTAGGCGCATACGGGATTGAGCAGATACGCCCCGATAAGGGCGGTCAGGGCCCACCCGCCAGCCCAGGCGTAAGCCTGGCGTTTGGTGAGAAGCCCCATTGCCAGGGGGTGCCGGGCGTACACGGCGTCCAGGTAGCCCGAGTTGTCGCCCTGGCCCTCCAGGAAGTTTGCCCTGTCCGTGCCGTAGTCGGCCAGATCGTTGAGGGCGTAGACGGAGGTGTACCCGGCGAAGACGGTCAAAAGGCCGAGCAGCGCCACGGGCGCGGGCGGGAACGAGCCGAGCCAGAGGAGCGCGGCCGCGACGGGCATGGCCATGTCCAGAAGTCCGTGGGGCGTGCGGGAAAGGGCCAGGAAAGGCTTGAGGCGCTCGATCGGACCGGCGGCCACGGACTCGGGCGAAGGCATGAAGGCTCCTTGCTGGTTACCGGTCCGGGCTGGACTGCGCGGGCAGCGGCGTACGGAACACCCGGTACTGGTAGATGGTGTAGGCCACGATTATCGGCAGGAATATGCCGAAGCCGGTCAGCATGTTCGTAAGCGACCCTGGAGCGGCGGATGCCGTCAGCGGCGTGAGCCCCGGTGCGGTGAAGCCGGGCCGCAGGGCCAGAAGCCATGCAACCAGGGCCAGCAGGGCGTGGGCGCACAGCGGCAGGAAGAATCTCCTCCCCGAGTCCATGGCCGTCACGGCCCAGGCGGCGAATCCCACGGAGACCACCGCCAGGGCGAGCGCGTGCAGGCCGCTCACCGGCAGGATGGCGGCCAGCCAGGCCTGGAACGCGACGCTGCCCAGCACGCAGAGCATGGCGGCCTGGTGCTTGGCGAAGCCGCCGGAGTTGGAGGCGGCCCAGCCGGCCCCCAGCGCGCCCGTGAGGCAGGCCATGGCGAGCGCGCCCAGGAGCGCCCCGCCGCCCACCCAGCCGAACGGATTCAGGAACTGGTGGTGCCCGGACATGGGCACGCCCTGGATCACGGCTCCGAGCATGGCCCCCTCAACCATGGCGACGGCCAGGCTGCCGACGCCGAAGAGCGTGGACCATGCGCGCCTGTCCTGGGCGTGGTAGTAGTATTCAAGCCCGATGCCCCTGGCCATGAGCGCGAGCAGCAGGAGCCCGGCCGGAAGGTACAGGCTGGAGAGAAGCATCCCGTAGGCCAGGGGGAAGGCCCCGAAGAGCACGCCTCCCGCGATGACGAGCCAGGTCTGGTTGGCGTGCCAGACCCCCTCGATGGAGTCCATCATGGCCTCGCGCCTGGATTCGTCCTTCTCCAGCAGGCACATGATGCCCACCCCCAGGTCGAACCCGTCCAGGATAACCACGGCGGCCAGGATGACCGCCAGCGTCCAGAGCCATATCTCGGCGAGCATGGCGTGGCTCATGACCGTCCTCCCCGCCGGGGCGCGGGCGGTTCAAGCGCCGTGTCCGGCCCTTTGGCGATGATCTTGAAGAGGAACCAGCACACCGCCAGGGGAATGAGGGTGTACATGACGCCGTACATGGCGAGCGTGCTCTTCACCGCGTCCGCGTGAAGGATGGACGCGCCCTCTGAGGTGCGCAGCCAGCCGTAGATGATCCAGGGCTGGCGGCCCACCTCGCGCGTCACCCAGCCCATCTGCGTGGCCACGTAGCCCATGGGGGCCATGAGCATCCACAGGCCCATGAGCAGCTTGTGCCGGGGGGCCTGCTCCGGCGTGAGCATGCCCTTTCTCCAGGCGTAGACGCTGCCGAGCATCACCGCGACCATGGCGAAGCCGATGCCCACCATCACCCTGAAGGTGTAGAAGGGCAGGATGATGGGAGGGCGCTGGTCCTTGGGGAAATCCTTGAGCCCTGGCACGATGCCGGTGGGGTCGTGGGTGACGAGCAGGGAGAGCACGTAGGGAATCTCGATGGCGAAGGCGTTGCGCTCGTTCTCCGGGTCGGGCCAGGCGACCACGTTCCAGGACGCGCCCGTGCCCGGCTTGTTGGTTTCCCAGTGGGACTCGATGGCCGCCACCTTGGCGGGCTGGAGCCTGCCGATGTGCACGCCCGAGGTGTCGCCCAAAAGCGCCTGGAGAGGGGTGACGGCCACGGCCATGGCCACGGCCAGCTTGAAGGAGCGCAGGAAGAAGGCGGTGTCGCGTCCGCGCCAGATGAAGAAGGCCGAGATGGCCCCCATCAGGAATATGCTGGTCTCCAGGCAGGCCACCCACATGTGGCTGAAGGAGATGACGGTGTCCGGGTTGAAGACGGCCGCCCAGAAATCGTCCAGGTGGAAGACGCCGTCCACGAAGCGGCCCCCGGCAGGGGTCTGCATCCAGGAGTTGGCGGCCATGATCCAGAAGGCCGAGAGCGATGACCCCAAGCAAACCATGATGGTGGAGAAAAAATGCGCCTTGCGCCCCACGCGGTTCCACCCGAAGAGCATGATGGAGAGGAAGGCCGACTCCAGCATGAAGGCCATTGTCCCCTCGAAGGCCAGCACGTGGCCCAGGAAGTTGCCGGAGGCCACGGAGAACGGGGCCCAGTTGGTGCCGAACTGGAACTCCAGCGGGATGCCGCTCACCACGCCCGCCGCGAAGCCCACGCCGAAAATCTTCGACCAGAAGCGGAAGTGGCGGTAGTAGTCGTCCTCTCCGGTGCGAAGCCACAGGGCCTCCAGCACCACCAGCACCACGGCAAGCCCGATGGTGGTCAGCGGCCAAAGGATGTGGAACATGGTCGTGAGGGCGAACTGCAGCCGCGAGAGGAAAACTGGGTCGGACAGGGATTCGATCATGCGGCCTCCCTTTTGACTGCCACGCCGAGCATGGTCAGTCGCGACTCGTGGTGTCCCGGCAGCAGGACCAGCCCCGCATCCCCGAGGGCGGCCTTGAACTCCGGGGCCTGGAAGCGGTCGTGTTCGGGGTGGGCCACTATGTGCCGCCAGAAGGCGTTGGCGTAAAGCCCGGCGAAAATCTCCTCGATGTAGAACGCCCCGCCCGGCTTCAGCACGCGCGCCACCTCGCTGATTCCCTTCCGCCAGTCCTCCAGGTGGTGGACTATGCCGAAGTTGAACACGGCGTCGAAGCTGGCGTCGTCGAAGGGCAGGTTCTGGGCGTCGCCCTTGATGACCTCGGCCACGGTCCCGGCGAGCCGCCTCCTGGCCAGCTTCAGCATGGCCGGGTCAGGGTCCAAAGCTTTGAGCGAGCGCGGCCGGAAGGTCTCCATGATGAGCGCGGCCCCGGCCCCGTTGCCGCATCCGATCTCCAGAATGTCCTGGCCGGGAAGCATCTTTCGCATGCCGAGCCATTGGCGGACCTGCCCCCGCTGGATGAAGCGGCGCACAAAGGAGTTGCAGAAGAAGCGCTCGGGCCAGTTCACGAACATGATGCAATCACCGGGCTAAGGGCGCGTGGTTCCATGATTTAAGGTTAATGACCCGAGTGGGGGAGGCTGTCAAGCCGCAAGGGCCTCGGCGGCTCGGTCAGGCCCCGCCGTCCTCTCCTGCCCCGGCAAGGAGGCCGCTGAGATCCGTAGTCCGCCGGTTCTTGTGCGTAGCCGCGATTGTGGTGTACCGTCGCATCAAACCGGCAAGCCGTCCTGGAGGTGGAACATGCTCAAGCGCGCCGAGCCCGCGCCGGACGCGGGCGGTATTGCACTGCGGCAGCCCGCTTTTCTGCCGGCCGTCCTGGCCGTTCTGATGTCCGTGATGGGCGTGTCCTGCCGCGCGGAGGTCAGGCCGGAGATGGTCAGCGTGCCGGAGGGCTTCTCGGTGGAGCTTTACGCCCGTGTGCCCAACGCCCGGTCCCTGGCCCTGGGAAAGAAGGGGACTGTCTTCGTGGGCAACCGCAAGGGCGATTCGGTCTACGCGGTGACCAGCGGCGAGGACGGCAAAAGGACGGTGCGCGTGCTGGCCCGGGGACTCGATTCGCCCAACGGCGTGGCCTTTCGCGGCGGGGACCTGTACGTGGCGGAAGTGAGCCGCATCATCCGTTTCCCCGGCATCGAGGACCGCCTGGACGGCCCGCCGCCCTACGAGGTGGTGGCGGAGGGATTCCCCACGGACAGAAGCCACGGCTGGAAGTACATCGCCTTCGGGCCGGACGGCATGCTCTACGTGCCCGTGGGCGCGCCGTGCAACGTATGCGAGCGGCCGGATCCCTACGCCTCCATAATGCGCCTGGACGTGGCCACGGGACGGCGCGAAGTCTACGCCCGGGGCGTCCGCAACACCGTGGGCTTCGACTGGAGGCCCGGCACTGGGGAGCTGTGGTTCACCAACAACGGCCGGGACTGGATGGGCGACGACTCCCCGCCGGACAGCCTGAACAGCGCTCCCGCCGCAGGCCTGGACTTCGGCTTCCCCTACTGCCACTCCGGAACGCCCGACCCGGACCTGGGCCGTGACAAGGACTGCGCATCGTTCGCGCCTCCGGCATTGAAGCTCCCGGCCCACGTGGCCGCCCTGGGCATGAAGTTCTACACCGGCTCCATGTTCCCTGAAAAATACCGGGGGCAGGCGTTCATCGCCGAGCACGGCTCATGGAACCGCTCCACGCCGGTGGGCTACCGGGTGACGCTGGCCACGTTCAGGCCGGACGGCTCCATGGGATACGAGACGTTCGCTTCGGGCTGGCTCCGGGACGGCCGGGCCTGGGGGCGTCCCGTGGACGTGCTGGTCATGCCGGACGGCGCGCTCCTGGTGAGCGACGACCACGCCGGGGCCGTCTACAGGATCTCGCACTCCGGGCGGTGATTCCCGTCCGTCATTGCTTGTGGCCGTGATGGCTCCTGCGGGGTTTACCCACCATGCTTCTGAAAATGGAGACGGCGTGGGCGTGGTGGTCCCCGGCGTGGCCCTCGTCCTTGGCCCGCTTCACGGCCTGCTTCCACTTCTGTTCCGCCTCGTCGCGGGTGATGCCGTGCTCGTGGGCCAGTTTGCCGATATGGTCGCTGGTCATGACGGGCCTCCTCCGGGGGAGCCTGATGGTGGCCCATCATTGCATCCGGAGGGCCTGGTCCGTCAATAAACAGGGTCGAGTAAGGGAAAGACCGGACGGCGCGCCAAGCTACGGCTTCACGCCCCGGTGTATCCTGGCGATGCCGAAGGTGAGCGGGGTCTGGTCCACATCCGCGAAACCCGCGCTCCTTATCTCCGCCGAGAACTCCTCCGGGCCGGGGAAGGCGTACACGGACTCCATGAGGTATGAGTAGGCGTAGTCAGTGCGGGAGAGCCAGTTGCCGAAGGGCGGCAGCACGTGGTCGAAGTAGAGTTTGTAGAGGAAGCGCGCCACGGGGTTGTCCGGCAGGGAGAACTCCATCACCAGAAGCCTGCCGCCGGGCCTGAGCACGCGGTGGAATTCGGCCAGGGCCTGGTCGCGTTCCTGCACGTTGCGGATGCCGAAGGAGATGGTCACGGCGTCGGCGCATGCGTCGGGCAGGGGGAGTCCGCGCGCGTCCCCGGCGGCCATGGCGATGCGGGAGGAGAGCCCGCGCCGGGCGATCTTGCGGCGGCCCACGGCGAGCATGGCCGGTGTGAAGTCGATGCCCGTCACCCTGGCAAGGGGGCGCTGCCGGGCGATCTCCATGGCCACCTCGGCCGTGCCCGCGGCCACGTCCACCACATGCAGGGGGCGGCTCTCCGGGAGCATGCGGGCGAGCTTTTTGCGCCACAGCACGTCGATGCGCATGGAGAGCATGCTGTTCTGGAGGTCGTAGCCCTCGGCTATGGTGTCGAACATCCGCCTTACTTCGAAATCGCGCACGCAATCACCCCGCCAACGCCACCAGGTCGTAGGTCTTGGCTTCCTCCACAGTGGCCTTCACCATGGCCCCCGGCTTCACTCCCGGCCCCGAGACGTACGTCACGCCGTCGATTTCTGGCGACTGGAACCAGGCTCGCCCCACGTGCAGGCCCGGCCATTCGGAGTGGGGGGCGTCCACCAGCACGTCCAGCTCATGGCCCTCGAACCGCGACAGCCATTCCTCGGAAATCCCTGCCTGGGCCTCCATGATGGCCTCGCGCCGCGACTGGCGCGTCTTCGCGCCCACCTGTCCGGGCATCTTCGCCGCGGGCGTGCCGTCCTCGGCCTGGAAGGCGAACACGCCCAGGTGCTGGAATCGCACCTCGCGCACGAAGTTCAGGAGGTAGTTGAAATGGGTGCGGGTCTCGCCGGGGTATCCCACGATGAGACTGGTGCGGATGGCCGCCTCGGGAAAGCGCGAGCGCACCAGATCGATCACCCGTCGCGGGTCCTTGGAGAAGGGGCGGCCCATGGATTTGAGGATGTCCGGATGGGCGTGCTGCAGGGGGATGTCGAAATAGGGCACGAAGGGCGGTCCGGCGTCCTTGAGGAAGTCGAGCAGGGCGGCGTCCAGCCCTGCCGGGTAGAGGTAGAGCAGCCGCAGGCGCTCAAGCCCCTTGATGGGCAGGAGCGTCTCCAGCAGGGAGCGCAGGTTTTCCGGCCCCTGCAGGTCCTGCCCGTAGGCGGTGAGGTCCTGGGCAACGAGGATGATCTCCTTGCGGCCGGTGGAAAGGATGGTCTTGGCCTCGTCCGCCAGCTCGGGGATGCCCCGGCTTTTCAATCTGCCCCTGATGGAGGGGATGGTGCAGAAGCGGCAGGCGTGGCGGCAGCCCTCGCTGATCTTGAGATAGGCGTAGCTTGGCGGGCTGGAGAAGAGCCGCGCCGGAGCGGGCGCTGCCTTGCGGTCGAGGGCGTTGGCGATTTTGGAGGGCCAGTCGGGCAGCTCGTGTGTGGAGAGCCAGAGGTCCACCTCGGGGAGCCCGGCCTTGAGCTCGTCGCCGTAGCGGCTAACCAGGCAGCCCGCCACCACCAGCAGGGGCTTTGGGGTCAGTCCGCGCAGGGCCCCGGCCGCGCCCAGGATCTCCTGGAGCGACTCCTCCACAGCCGGGCGGATGAAGCCGCAGGTGTTCACCAGCACCACGGCCGCGTCCTCGGGACGGTCCACGGGCCTGGCCCTGCCCGGCAGGCCGCCGAGAAGGTATTCGGAGTCCACAAGGTTCTTGGGGCAGCCGAGGGAAATGGTGTGGATGGGTATGGCTTTGTTCATTTGTCCGTGGACTCCACCCTGAACAGAATCGGGGTTTCAGGGGCGAACCAGATTTGGCCGTTGCCTCTGGGGTGAAAGCGGAACCGGACGGACCGGGACGGGCTCGCAACGGAAAAGGCGGCGGGGAAAGCGCCGATCCTGTTTGACATGTCCCCGGACGAGCCGCGCGAGGTGAAGGCGGGTTTGAATTGCCCTCCTTCGGGAGCCCACTCCACGAATACCTCGTTGCCAGTGCCGAGGGAAGCCACCTTCGGATGGAAAATCACATGCGCCGCTGCGGGCGAACTGTTCATGGTCAAGGTGAACTCCACATACGATTCCCTGCTCCCCTGCTTGCGGGTGAAGGAGAAACCGCCGAAGCCCGGGTTCACTTCGACGCCCTCGACGCCGGTCACCTGGAGGCGCAATCCGCTCGCTTCCAGGGGCTTGTCGGTGGGGACCCTGTAGAGGACGGCGTCGCCGGGTCTGGGGCGGTAGATGCTGAAGACCTCGGATTCGTGGACCTTGTCGTAGAAATATTCAACGATGTCCTTGAGGGCCGGGTTGATGAACGTGGTCCCGAGCACGATGGTGGAGAATTTCCGCGCGATGATGTCCGACTCCAGCCTTGATCCGGTCAACTTCCAGAAGCCGGCCAGCTCGAAATAGAAGGACTCGATGGAGTCGAAGAAATGGAGCCTGGGGTCGTATGCATCGGGGAGGTAATAGCCCGTGAGTTCGGAGTTGAGCAGGATAGGGTCCTTGCCGTTGTCATGGCGGGCGATGACGGCCTTGTCCCGATTGAATTTGTCCAGAACCGCTCCAGAGTCGGTTGGCCGGTGTGGCTGCGGCGATCCCGCCATGATGGTTGCCGCGGCGAAGAAGAACGCTGCGATGGAGGGGCCCGCTTTGTGCCTGTCCATGAGGTACGCCAGGGCAATCCCGGCGCGCGCGTAGAGGGCCGTCATGAAACCCCAGAAATAGTTGTCGCTGGCACCCCAGGTCATGAGCAGGCGCAGCAGGAAAGGGATGTGCAGCAGCAACAGCCAGTCCAGCCAATGGACCCTTCTCCTGGCCGCTCCGTGTATCAGGAAGCCCGCCCAAAGCATGAGGGCCGGCAGGTTGAGGATGGCGAACTGCTTGATGCGCGGAACAGCGGATTCCCAGTTGGTGATGTCGGGGTTCGCCGCGAGCGCCACGGGATACCGCAGCGAATCGATGAGAAATCCTCCGCCGCTGAGCCATTGCGTCAGCCCCCCTCCCAAAAGGACCGCGGCACAGGTTACCGCTGTCATCGTCAGTGACCGGCGCAGCAGAGAGCGATCAGTAAGCCAGACGGTGGCCAGCCCCAGGGCGACCGGGAAGGTCTGTTGCTTGGTGAGCAAGGCGGCCGCCACCAGCAAGCTGCCGCAAACGAGCCTCGGGGTTGACCTCCCGGAGGTCATGAAGAGATACGCGCCGCAATAGGCGAGCAGCCAGGCAAGCCAGTCCGGGCGTATGATGACGCCGGCCTGGAACATCTCGCGAGAAGCGGCGAAGGCGGCGGCGGCCAGAAAGGCTGCCGTCCAGGCCCCCCCCTCCTTCCTGATCCAGAGCAAGAGCAGCAGGGTGAGAAGCGTATAAGGGACGGTGGTCAAGATCATCCCGGAGGCAACGGGATTGTGAAGCATCCCGTTGAGAGCCGCTCCCAGAACGAAGAAAATCGGAGTATACAGTGTGACGAGAAAAGGATATTCGCCGGGCAAGGGATAGATCGTTTGCCCGTGATAAAGTAGCCATATCTTTAACGTTTCTCGGGCACTGATCAGCCCTGACGGGTTGAATGCCCAGGGGGTCTCCCAGATGCCCTGCGCCACGGCCGCTATCCCGCTCACGGCCTGAATGCCGACGCATGCGAGTGATGTGGCCCGTATGAAGGCGAGCAACGGCCTGGCCGGGGCCTGGACGAGGAACTCCATGGTCATCCAGGCCAGGCAGATGGCCGCCAATGGCCACGACTGCCTGCCCGTGATCAATAACCAGACTGTTAGGGTTGAGCCGGTGACGATGCCGAGTGCCGTCGATATGGTGACCGATAGGCGTGTTTTCTCGCCTGCGCCGTTTAGCATGGCGGGTGTTTAGCCCAAGACGTGCATGGACGCAACCTGCCTTTTGCATGGTGGACAGTATGCAGACGCATTGCAACTGGCGTGGTGTTTCAATGTAATTGGAAATGAAGAGAAATTGTTTTGTATGGTGGTGCAGATGGAAACGAGCTTGATGCGCAGTGCTGACACTTTTCGGCGGCCGGCGCTTCCCTGGTTTTTTATGACGTCTTTCATTCTGGTAATGGTCTTCGCCGCTCCGGTCGGCGCCGAGGAGCAGGCCGATGGCTGGAAGCTGATGCTCCAGCGCAACTACGAGGAGCTTCAATACCAGATAGACTACGTGGACGGCGTGTCCCGCAACCTGCCGGGCATGGTCAAGCAGACACGGCAGGACCTGGCCTCCCTGCGCAAGAAGCTGGACGAGCTGATGGTGCTGGCCAGGGTTTCCGGGTCGAGCCCCATGGAGCTTCGCGCCGTGCTGGCGGGGCTCGAGATACTGCGGGCTCGGGTGGACGCCGTGACCCAACCCTTCGCCAAGGCGGACGCGGACCTCAAGCACTTCCAGGAGCGCCTGACCGAGGTGGAGAACGAGTTCTCCCGCCATGCCCCGGACGGGGCGTCCCAGGACGTGGGCAAGGCGCTCGGGGATTTCCTGGGTGACTTGAGAAAGCTCAAGGGCAAGCTCGGCAGGGTGAAGACCGTGCTCGACCAGGGGCTGGGCCCCACAAGGGACCTCCAGGCCGGCATCGGCAAACTCACCCAGACCATCTCTGAGCGCATCCCCAGGGCATGGAAGGATTACTACCTGGCCCAGGGCAAGAGCTTCCTTTCCGTGGGGGCCTGGCAGGAGGCCGCGCAGAGACTGGCCGACCTGCCGCGGCTCACTGGCATGTACGCCGGAATGTTCGACGCCTCGGACGCGAACCCCCGCAACGCCTTGGTCAAACTGTTGGGACTCGCGGCCGTCCTGGCGGCGGCCTGCGCCGTTGCGCTCAAGCGGCTGGAGGGCATGTTCCCCGGGTTCAGGGTGACGCGCCCGCTGGGGAGCCTGGCGTGGGCGTCGCTTGGCGTGTCGGTCCTGTGGGCCACGTCGGGGCCGGGCTTCGTGCTGGTGCGCGCAGAGACCAGCGCACTGGCGGAGATACTCATCGCCAGGGGGATGCTTGGCCTCTCCTGGTTCCTCTACGGGCTGCGCTTGGAGGAACTGGGGCGGAAGGGGAACCCTGCCGCGCCCGCGTGGTGGATGTTCGCGGCGGCGGTGTTGCTGCAGATGCCCTGGTTGCCCGAGGCGCTGCGGGGCGCGGCCTGGGTGCTCGTCCTGTTCGGGGCCGGGTGGCTTGTCCGCCGCGGCGCTTCGCGGCGCGGCGCGGACGCGGTGTCCCGGCTGGCCGGAGCAGGGGGCTGGCTCTATCCAGTGCTGTGCCTGCCCGCCCTGCTGGGCTGGGTGAACCTCACGCTCCTGGCCGTGATCGGATGGTTCCTGCTCCTCGTGTTCATTCAGGCTGGCGCGGGGCTTCGCGCCTTGGCCACCCGCGCCCTGGACAGGCCGGCTGCCAATCTGACGGACGAGGTGGCCCTCTCGGTGGCCCGGGGCCTGGCCCTGCCTTTCATCGCCATCGCCATGGCGGTGGTCTTTATCTTCTGGCTGTCCATGGACATGGGCGGCGCCAGCGTCTTCAAGGAGGTCATCGACGCCGATCTGGTCCTGGGCTGGTTCAGCATGGACCTGATCAGGCTAGCGGCCATCCTGGTGGCCTTCCACCTGGCCCGCGCCGGGTCCAGGGTGTCGCACCGGCTGGTGGCCGAGCTGCCCGCGCGCCGTCCGGACTTGGAGCGCGGTGTGCTGAACCTCCTGGAGACCATGTCAACCTACGTCATCTGGGGCGTGTTCGTGCTGTTGTGCATGAACCTGGTGGGGGCGAGCTTCACCAGCCTCGCCGTGGTGGCCGGCGGCCTGTCCGTTGGCATCGGCTTCGGCATGCAGAACATCATCAACAACTTCATCTCCGGCCTCATCCTGCTGTTCGGGCGCTCGGTGCAGGCAGGCGACATCCTCCAGATAGGCGACATCTGGGGCACGGTGCAGCGCGTGAACATCCGCAACACCGTGGTGCAGACCTTCGACAACGCCACGCTCTTCGTGCCCAACTCGGACCTCATCGCCCAGAAGATCGTGAACTGGTCCCACAAGGACCGCCGGGTCAGGCGCACGCTGGAGGTGGGCGTGGCGTACGGGTCGGACACGGCCAGAGTGCAGGCCCTGCTCGTCCAGGCGGCGTCCTCCCACCCCAACGTGCTGCCCGACCCCAAGCCCTCGGCGCAGTTCACCGCCTTCGGGGATTCGTCGCTGAGTTTCAGGCTGCTCTTCTGGGTGGATGACATGGACAACGGCCCCAGGGCCTCTTCGGACGTCCACATGGCCGTGGACAGGCTCTTCAGGGAGAACGGCATCGAGATTCCCTTCCCGCAAAGGGACGTGAACCTGCTCGTCCCTTCGGGAGCCAAGGCGCAAATTGTCTTTGACTCCGGCGGCGAACCGGGTAGAGACAAGTGATGGACGACAAACCAGTAACCATTCCTGACAAGGTCTGCGCGCTGACCCTGGCCCAGGAGAAGAACCTCCTGTCCTCCGTGATCGACCAGATCCCCGACGACATCGTCATCCTGGACGCCTCGTCGAACGTGGTGGACATCAACCGCGCCGCCATGGACCGCCTGGGCGGGCACCGCGAGGACTTCCTGGGCAAGCCCTGCTGGGAGACACTCGCGGGATTCAAGGGCGTCTGCGAGCCTGAATCGGACGTGTCCAGGTGGGAGAACGTCAGGAAGGGCGGACGCAGCGAGGAAGTCCAGACCTCCGTGGACGAGAAGGGCCGTGTCCGGTATTTCCGCGTGTACATGTACCCGGTGTCGGACGAGTCGGGCCAGGTCACCCACGTGGTGGTGCTTCGGCGCGACATCACCCAGGGCACCTACATGGAACGCCGCCTTCAGCAGTCCGAGAAGCTGGCGGCGGTGGGCGAGCTTTCCACCTACGTGGCCCACGAGATAAGAAATCCCATGTTCGCCATCGCCGGCTTCGCCAATTCGCTCTTGCGCTCCGGCTCCCTGGACGAGAAGAGCCGGGCCAAGGTGTCCATCATCCTGGAGGAGTCCAACCGCCTGGACAAGATCCTCAAGAGCCTGCTCAACTTCTCCCGCCCCACCCAGGGCATGGAAGGGCGGATGGACGTGGAAAGCGTGGTCCGCCAGACCATGGAGCTCATGGCCCTGGCCTGCCAGAACCAGGGGATCGAGGTGGCGGTGGAGGCTAGGCCCGGCATGCACGCGGCCAAGGGAGACCCTGAACTCATCAAGCAGTGCATCATCAACATGGTCAAGAACTCCATGGAGGCCATGCCGGATGGCGGCAGGCTGACGCTCAGATGCTACCCACGGGGGGAGTTCGCGGTCATCGAGGTGGAGGACACGGGCGAGGGCATCCCGCCCGAGAACCTGGACCAGGTTTTCAACCCGTTCTTCTCCACCAAGGACAAGGGGGCCGGGCTGGGCCTGGCCATGACCAAGAAGATACTGGACGAGGCCGGAGGCTCGGTGGAGCTCGAGAGCGAGCGGGGCAAGGGCGCCACGGTGCGGCTCGTGCTGCCGCCGGTGATGGCCGCCGAGGAGACGGACGTGAGCGCGCAGGCCGCCCCGCGACACGATTCCAAATGGATAGCCGGGGCAGGCGCGAAGGAGGGCGGCGAGTGACGCGGGTCGTTCTGGCGACGCGGAACCAGGGCAAGGTGCGCGAGCTCCAGGCCATGCTGGAAGGCAAGAACATCGAGGTGCTGGGGCTCGACCGGTTCCCGGAGATCGGGGAGATCGAGGAGACCGGCTCCACCTTCGAGGAGAACGCCCGCATCAAGGCCAAGGCCGTGAGCGAGGCCACCGGCCTCATCACCCTGGCCGACGACTCGGGGCTGGTCGTGGACGCGCTGGGCGGGGAGCCCGGCGTGCGCTCGGCGAGGTACTCCGGGGAGGGCGCCACGGATGCCTCCAACAACGAGAAGCTCCTGGCCGCCATGAAGGATGTCCCCGCCGGAAAACGCGGGTGCAAGTTCATCTCCTGCGTGGTGGTCCACGCCCCCGACGGCCATGAGCTGGTGTTCCACGGAGTCTGGTTCGGTCAGGTGGCCGAGGCCCCGCGCGGCGGGAACGGGTTCGGCTACGACCCGCTCTTCATCGATCCCGAGCTGAAGCTCTCCGCCGCGGAAATGACGCCGGAACAAAAGAACGAGCGCAGCCACAGGGGCAGGGCGGTGCGCGAGCTCATCAAGTATTTCCCCGGATTCGTTGAGAAGATAGCTCGCGAGGCGGCCATGGACCCCGGCCAACGCGCCTTCCGGGACGCCTACCAGGGCGTGAACGGCTGGCTCAAGTTCCTGTGCATGGTCATGATGATCGTCGTTCCTGTGTTCTCGGCCTGGATGGTCTCGAGGAACCTGGGCTTCATCGACGCGCTGGACGCCCCCGGCGGCCCGCCGCGCGAGGTGGCGGCGGAGGTGGCCAAGGGGCTGACCTTGCAGAACACCCTGGCGGCGGTGATCGGGCTGCTCATCTTCTGGGCGGGCCTTAGCCTCTACCGGCGCAAGCGGGGCGCGGTCCTGTTCGCCAAGGCCGCCTGGCTGGCCGTGCCCCTGGCGAGCGCCGTGGAGTACGCGGCCACGCTATATCTGAAGTATCCCCCCGACGTGCTCAAGCTGGCCCAGACCGCGGTCACCGCCAACGCCCTGCCGGGGTTATTCGCGGCCTCGGCGGCGATCACCTACCTCACCTTTTCCAAGCGCGTGAAGGCCACGTATTTCATGGACAGGACCTGACGCCCGGAAGGGCGGCGACAGCATGATCCCGCCGGAGGCGGCTCGCGGCCGCGCCGGACGGGATGGCAGGCCGCCGCGTCCGGAAGGGCTTGCTCCCGCGTTCCTCACGGTTCCGGTGTCCGCCGGGAAGGGGGGGGCCGGGGGGCGCACCTTTCTCATCCTGATCGTGGACGCGCTTTCCAAGCCTCTGCTGGTGTGCCTCCCGGCGTATCCTCCTCCGCCCGAGGCGGCCATGCCGGAGCGCATTGGCGGACTGGCCTCCCCATGCTCTTCGCCAGGGCCGCGGCGGGGATTTCCTGGCGGTATGAACCGCCTCCCGCGCTTGACACGCGCGCGGCTTTGCTGAAACTGACCGAAGCCGTTTTTGACAACCTTCGACAAAGGACCATCCATGTGCGGCATCATCGGTTATAGCGGCCACCGTCCGGCCGTCCCGGTCATCATAGAGGGCCTGAGGCGTCTGGAATACAGAGGGTACGATTCAGCGGGCGTGGCCTACATCCAGCAGCACGAGCTCAAGGTCGTGCGCGCGGAGGGCAAGCTGGTCAACCTGGAGAACAAGCTGGCGGAGATGCCCGTGCACACGGCCACCTCCGGCATGGGGCACACCCGCTGGGCCACCCACGGCCTGCCCGTTGAGAGAAACGCCCACCCCCACCGCGACGCCTCCGGCAGGATCGCCCTGGTGCACAACGGCATCATCGAGAACTACCAGGAACTGCGAGAGGAGCTGAAAGCCAAGGGGGTTGCGTTCGCCTCCGAGACCGACACCGAGGTGCTGGCCCAGCTGGTGGGCGCGTACCTGGCCGAGACGAAGAGGCTTGATCTGGCCGTGTCAAAGGCCCTGGCCAGGGTGGATGGCTCCTACGCCATAGTGGTGGTGTCGCTGGACCATCCGGGCATCCTCTACGCCGCGCGCAAGTCGTCGCCCCTGGTGATGGGCGTGGGCGTGGGCGAGAATTTCCTGGCCTCGGACATCCCGGCCTTCCTCCCCTACACCCGCGAGGTGGTCTTCCTGGAGGACGGCGAGATGGCCCGCATCGACGCCAACTCCTGGCAGGTGATCGACGCGGCCACCCTGGAGCCCCTGGCCAAGACGCCCCAGCACATCGCCTGGGACGTGCAGGCGGCCCAGAAGGGCGGCTACAAGCATTTCATGCTCAAGGAGATCTTCGAGCAGCCGCGAGTCATCACCGACTGCCTGGCGGGTCGCGTGGACCACAAGTCCGGCAAGGCCAACCTCTCCGAGCTTGAGGGGGTGGCCCCGCCCGAGCGCCTGTACATCGTGGCCTGCGGCACCAGCTACCACGCCGGGCTGTGGGGCATGTACCTGCTCGAAACCTGGGCCAGGATACCCACGCGGGTGGAGATCGCCTCCGAGTTCCGCTACCGCGAGCCCATCCTCGGCCCAGGCGACACGGTCCTGGCCATCTCCCAGTCCGGCGAAACGGCCGACACCCTGGCGGGCATGCGCCTGGCCCGCGAACGCGGGGCCAGGGTCATCGGCCTGTGCAACGTGGTGGGCTCCACGGTCTCGCGCGAGGCTGACCACGTCATCTACACCCAGGCCGGGCCGGAGATGTCCGTGGCCTCCACCAAGGCCATGTGCTCCCAGCTGACGCTGCTCACCCTGCTGGCCCTGCACTGGGGCCAGGCAAAGGGCGTGCTGCCCCCGGACGTGCGGGCCAATTGCCTCAAGTCCCTTGGGCGCGTGCCGGACATCCTCACCGCCGAGCTGCCCCGCATGCGCCAGCGCGCCAGCGAACTGGCCAGGGCTTATTCCGAGGCCCGCAGCTTCCTCTACCTTGGGCGCGGACCGTGCTTCCCCCTGGCTCTGGAGGGGGCACTCAAGCTCAAGGAAATCAGCTATATCCACGCCGAGGGCTACGCCTCCGGCGAGATGAAGCACGGCCCCATCGCGCTCATCGATCCCAAGTTCCCCACCTTCGCCCTCGCCCCCTGCGACGAACTCTACCCCAAGGTGAAATCCAACCTCCAGGAAGTGCAGGCGCGCGGCGGCAGGATCATCACCCTGACCCACGCCAGCCAGGACCTGTGCGTGGACCACTGCTGGGAGGTGCCGGACGTGTGGGGTGCCATGAACACCTTCCTGCTTCTGCCCGCGCTCCAGCTGTTCGCCTACGAGATGGCCGACTACCTGGGCAAGGACGTGGACCAGCCGCGCAACCTGGCCAAGTCGGTGACGGTGGAGTAGCCCGGCGTGACGCGCGGTTGTTTCGCGGTTATCACCGCGTTGCTTCTCGCGGCGGGGCTGGCTCTGGCCGGCCCCGCCGTTCCCTGGGCCGCGGCGGCGGATAAGGCCAGGGACAAGGCGGGAAACGCGCCCGCCGGCAGCATCGCCCCGCACGGGAAGGCTGCGGGAAAGCCGCAAGCCAAGGCCACCGGCAAGCCTCAGGAAAAGGCCCCGAAGAAGGTTCAGGTGACGGATGTCCAGGTCTATTCCGGCCAGGACTATTCCCGCATCGTGGTCGTGCTCTCCGGCGAGGCCCGCCATCGCTGGCAGATACTGCCGCCGGACCCCGGCGACGGAGGAACGCGGCGGCTCTACGTGGACCTGGAGGACGTGGTCATCCGTCCAGGAGTGCCTTCCCGCTTCGACGTGAAGGGCGACGTGGCCCGCAAGGTCCGCATGAGCTACTTCAAGCCGGACACCGCCCGGATGGTGGTGGAGGTGGAGAACCTGAGGAGCCAGAACGTGTTCGTCCTCCAGAACCCGTACCGGGTCATCGTGGACGTTCAGGGAGAGGCCGCGCCGAAGCATGCCGTCCGGTCACCCGAGAGGAAGTCCGCGCGGCCGGATGAAGACAAGCCCGCCAAGGCCGCCAAGAGCAGTGGCAAGCCCGCCGGAAAGACAGGGGAGAGCCTCCGGGACGCCGGTAAACCTGGCCTGCCGGGTGTGAGCCTGGATTCGCCGGGCAAGCGCAGGATGGCCCGCCAGCTGGTGGAGCAGCTTGGGCTCACGGTGCGCACCGTGATGGTGGACGCGGGCCACGGCGGGCGCGATTCGGGCGCTCGCGGCGCTGGAGGCCTGTGGGAGAAGAATGTCAACCTGAAGGTGGCGAAGCTCCTGGGGGCGAGGCTCGAGAAGATGGGCTTCGAGGTGCTCCACACCCGCACCTCGGACAAGTACGTGCCCCTTGAGGTGCGCACGGCCATGGCCAACGCCCGCAAGGCCGACCTGTTCGTCTCCATTCACTGCAACGCCCACGGCGACCCCGGGTCGTCCGGCATGGAGACCTATTCCCTCAACCTCGCCTCGACGCCGGACGAGGTGCGCGTGGCCGCCCGCGAGAACGCCGTGGACGCAAGGCGCATCTCGGAGATGCAGAAGATCCTGGACGAACTGATGCACGCCTCAAAGCTCTCCGAGTCCCGGGAGTTCGCCAAGGTGGCCCATCAGTCCGCCCTCTCCCAGGCCCGTAAAAGCCTCAACCTGCGGGACAGGGGCGTGCACGAGGCCCCCTTCTACGTGCTGCTCGGGGCCAAGATGCCCGCCATCCTGGTGGAGATAGGCTACATCACCAACCCCGCCGAGGCCGCCAGGATGAAGGACGAGAAGTACCTGGACGGCCTGGCCAGGGGCATTGCGGACGGCGTGAGGGCCTACAAGGAGCGCATCGAGCGCTACGCCAGGAACTGATACGCCGTCCGGCCCGTTCATGCCGGATACGCGAACAGAGCGCGCAACCGCTTGCCAATCCTCCCGTTCCTGCTATGGTCGAGGCAAACAGGGAGGATCCGTCATGTTCAAGACCGTTCTCGCCGCAATCTGCATCCTTGGCCTGGCCGGAAGCGCCCTGGCCCAGACCACGACCACCCAGACCGTCTACACCGGGCTCGAAGGCTCCATCTTCGACGGCATGACCCCGCAGCAGCAACAGCAGTACAACGCCGCCCAGGCCTACTTCAACTACACCACCCAGTTCGTCACCATGGCCTACTTCAAGCAGGTGGAGAAGAAGTTCGAGCGGGGCGACACCTTGAACAGCTTCGAGTCGTCCATCCTGGCGCGCGGCCCGCTGGCCATCAGCACGGGCAACCAGGCCTTCGTGACTGTCGGTTCGCCGTAGAAGAGCGTCCCCGGGCCGCGTCCGCGCGGGCGCGGCCTGTCCTTGGATACCCAGGCCGTTCAGGCTCTCGTGGCCGCCGCGTCCGCGCGAGCGCGGCCTTTTCACGCGCCTTGTTCTTTCCGTGCGGGCGACGGGATACTGGGAGATCGCGCCGCCGTGAATTCCCCGTCCCTCGCGGGGTTTCCCGGAGAGCCTTGGGGGCATGTGGTCCGGGGCGCGCTCATGCCCGGCCGCCCAGGTTCAGGTATCTGATGGTTCCGCCCAGGAATACGGCGGAAGTGGCCTGGATCCGGACTGCGCGCCATTGACTGGGGGCCGGGACGATTTTAATTGACCATTACGTTCGTGAAAAGGCCCGGCCGGAAGCCCGCGCTGCTTCCGCCCGGCCGCTGTGAGGTGATGGTGCGAGCCGTGCGTTCCCGTTCTTTCCTGGCCTTGGTCCTCTCCCTCGTACTGCTGGCCTGCGCCGTTCTCCCGGCCTCGGCCCAGCTCTTCACCTGGACCGACGAGAAGGGCGTGGTCCACATGACCGACCGCAGGGACAAGGTCCCCGCCGGGAAGGGCGTCACGGTGAACACTCCGGCGCCAGCGGCGGAAGGGGGGCGCGCCGGGGTGATCAAGGCCATGCTCCTCAAGGCCCGCGAAAACCCCCGCCTGCCGGAGCTGCGCGAGCTGGCGGCCGAGTACAAGCGCAACCACACCTACTCCATGACCGACTACTTCGTCTGCGTGGACATGGCCCTCGAGATGGCCAACATCCTCAAGACCAGGCAGTTCAAGGCCAGCGTGGTGGCCGGAACGGTGACGCAGGACGTCTCCGGAATGTCGCCGGCGCAGATGATGGGCGCTTTCAACCACGCCTGGGTGGTGGTGGAGCTCGACCCGGGGGTCAACGTGGCGGTGGAGACCACGGCCGGGGTTCTTGCCGAGGAGAGCGTCCGCAACTTCGAGAACTACTACCAGGGGCTGGTGTTCAAGAACCCGCGCCAGGCCAAGGACACGGACGTGCTCATCCGCACCGTGAAGGAGGATTGCGCCAAGGCCGCGGAACTCGCCCGCGATTTCGACATGCGGTACGCGGGCGGCCCCGCCACGGCCCAGGCCTTGGAGAGCAAGGGGCGTGTCGAGGCGAAGATCGCCGAATGCAACGGCGCCAAGGCAAGCTACGCGGCCATGATCGGCAATCAGTACCGCAAACTCTACTGATCGCGCGCGGGGCGGGATACCCCCATGCCGGGAAGCCCCGCGCGAATCCTCCGGGAAAAATCCGGCGCGTCCCCCGCGGCGCGCGCCCTGGCGTTGACGAGGCTTAAGGCCCGCAGCTCCGCAAAGGGCATGGAATCGTCAAGCCCTCCCAACTCATAGGCGTATTGCGGGGCGTACCCGGAAAGCAGGATCTTCCAGTCGTAGCGCACCCTGTCCTCGAACGCCCTGAAGTGCCGGACCACGTTGGTGGTGCAGTTGGTGGTCAAGGTGTTGTAAAAGGCAGGCCTTTCCCGAAGCGCGTTCATTTCCCCGGCGTATTCAAGGAAGAGCCTCCTGGCGTCAGGGGACGGGAGGCGGGTGCGGTAGAGGTACACGTCCTCGGGCGGGACGCGGTAATCGGTGCGCAGCCGGATGACATCGCGCTCAGTGGCCGCCACGTAGATGATCTCGTACTGCTTGAAGAAGCCCTTGAGCGATGAATAGGATTCGCCCTTCTCCTTCCTCGTCTCGATGGAGAGGCACAGGTGGTCCTCCCCCGCGAAGCCGAAGCTCACCATCACGTGGGCGATGGCGTCCCCCATCCAGTAAACGGCGATGAGGTCCACGCTTTCCAGCCGGTTCAGGTCGAAGGTCTTGTCCAGGTAGCGCGGGGCGTAGTCCGTTTCGCTCCGGTAGGAGAAATCGCGGATGTTCCTCACCGTGACCGTGCCGCCGTCCATCTGGACGTAAGGGAGCACGGCCACGTCCGTCTGCCAATCCCGCTGGTTGGAGGGCTCGATGCCAGACCACCAGAGGGCGAACAGGCCGAACCCGGCCAGCCACAAAAGCAGCGCGACAGGGCGGCGGCGGGCGGCGAAAAGAGCCGCCAGGGACGCGATCACCATCAGTGCGGCCAGCGAGCCGCGCACGGCCGGGCTTGGCAGGTCCGACCACCAGGCAGCCATGGTGGCCCACGCGGTGGCCATGATGACGGCCAGCGCGGCGGCGCGTTTCACCGTGAGGCCGCCCGCTGCCCTTTCAGGTGTTCCAGCAGGATGCGCCGGACCTCGCGCACGGCCAGTGGATGCTCATGGGCGCTGTGACCGGACTTGACGATGAGCTCCGAGCGCGCGCCCTCCAGATGCGAACTCCAGTAGGGCACCACGCCGTCCGAGCCCCCGGCGGCGCCCGCCTTGGCCTCGTTGCCGATGATGGAGTGGAAGGGCACGGCCACCGGCTGGGCCGCAGTGGCCTTCAGCATGGGATTTCTCGGCGAGAGGCCGTCGATTCCGGTGGGCAGCCCGTGGATGGGAAGGCTGTGGCCGATGCGGGCCATGGATTCCAGCAGCGTGGTCCCCACCTTGGCCAGGGTCAGAGGCAGCGTGACGAGCGCCTTGCCGATCTGGCCGATGGTGCCAAGTGCCAACCCCGAGCCCCGGTGGGGGGTGGCGATGAACACCACCTCGGTAACGTAGGGCAGGGGCTTGTAGAAGAACATTCTCTCCAGAAGCTCCCGGACGTCGTCCGGGACTGGAACCTCGGAGAAGGGCTTGCCCACCGCGCTCAGCCAAAGCTCATCGCCGCTGTCCTGGACCATGGTCTTGGAGAGCAGGCCGCCCATGCTGTGGCCCACGATGACCATGTCGTTGAAGGCAGGGTTGGTCCCGTCCGGGTCGTACGCCTCCCTGACGGATTCCAGAGACTGGCGCAGCAGCATGGCCGAGTAGAACACCGGATTGCCGGTCGGGTAGGAGAAGTACCAGAACTGGTAGCGCTCCCTCAGCTCCGGGTCGCCCATGAGCCCGTTGACCATGGGCAGCCATGTCATGGGGGAGCTGATGAGCCCGTGGACGAAGACCACGGGGATCTTGTCCTTCTGGTAGGGCTGGAGCATGTAGAGCCCCTGGTAGGGCTTCAGGGCCTCGGGGTCCATGAGCCCCTTGATGCCCTCGGGCGCAGGCGCGTTGGCGGCCATCCAGGCAAGGGGGGTTGTGGTGTCGGTCTCAAGGGGGACCGTCATGCCGTCCACCTGGACGGCGCTCTCCCGCATGGGGTCGTGGAGTTCCAGGCAGGAGGAGTAGACGCGGTTCCCCTTGGCGTCCGGCGAGGGTTCGGTCTTGAGCCTCAGGAAGAAGGTGGCGGCCTGGGTCTGCCGGAAGCGAGGCAGGAAACGGTCCCTGGCGGCCTCCCCGGAGCCTTGCCCCGGCTCGCGCACCAGTATGAGCGGGACGCCCATGCCCGGCACGGCGTAGGTCACGTCCAGGCCGGATACGGCGAATTCGAAGGCGAGGTGGTAGCTCGAGAAGTCCTCGGGCTGAAAACTCAGGTTGCTCCGGCGCTCCTTGAGCTCCAGCTCTCCGTGGGCCATGGGCAGCCGTTCGCCTGGCTGGAAGCGTATCCCTTTCGAGCGTGCGTACAGGAGATAGCGCGAGAGCGAGCGGTTGTGGAACTCGCAGGCCTGGCGGGCGTATGGCCGAAGATAGCCCTTGGGCGGAGCGGCCTTTGGGTCGAACAGGAAAAGGTAGGAGTACAAGGCGCAGGAGAGGTCCAGTGCGGCGGCCTTGTCCGGTTGGGAGGCGCTGCGCCTAGCCTGGAGGTGAGTAAGCTCCATCAGGGCGTACAGCGTGCCGATGCCCGGGTCCGCGTGGTACTTGGCGTCCAGGCGGGCGATGAGGCCGTCGGGGTCCCGTCCCCACTGCTCGTCCATGTCCCGCTGCTTGAGAAAGGCAAGGGTGCGCTCGCTGGGGCGCGAGGAGTTAAGGGCGGTGCGGTCGAGGGCCTCGTACCGCTGCGTGAAGTCCACCGGCTTGACCTTGACCGTGGAGCAGCCCGGGAGAAGAACCGCCAGCAGAGCCAGCGCGGCGAGAAGGGCCCGGAAGCGCGCAGGCGGCATCAGCGGCCAGCCTTGATCTTGCCCAGCAGATGCTTTTCCATCTCGCGCCCCTCGCGCCTTAAGCGTATGAGTTCGGCTTCGAGCACCCGGAGCTTGTTGGCGGAGGTCTCCCCCTCCTGCCTGAGCAGGGCGATCTCCTCCCTGGCGGCGGCCAGCTCGGACTTGAGGGATTCCATACTCTCCAAGGGGAGCGCGGCCTGGGAGGCGGCGGGGTGTTGCAGGATGGCCTGCAGGTTCCGTGACAGGGCGTCGGCCATGGCCGCGCCGATGCGCGCGGCAAGCTCCTCGCCGGAAGCGCCGGTCTGTGAGGGGGCGGCGAGGGGAGAGACCGGGGACGGCTCCTGGCCTTCCTCGGGGGTGATGTTCACGGGGAACCGCTTGGCCAGCTCGGCTTTTGCGTCTGCCACCGAGAGCCCGGCCCCGAGCAGATTGCCTATGGCCCTGAATATCTCGACGGCGTCGGCCCTGAAGCGCTTGTGGCGTCCGGTTCCCACGCTGGGCAGAAGCTGGTCGAAGCGGTTCTTCCAGTAGTGCAGGGTGGACTCGGGGAGGTCCAGGAGCTTGGCGACGGCCGCGATGGAGTAGAGCTTTGCTTGTGGCACGGAGCTTTCCTTCGGGGGAGATGGGCGACGTTAGTTCCCGGGAGGGGGGCGCGTCAACAGCGCCGGGGCGGAGAACCCAAATGGCGGCCAACGTTCACGCCGGGTTAACCGTTTCGCAACATTGGCGGGCTAGCAAGCGTCAAGAGCTTCCACACTCCACGTCAACCGGAGGAGACAATGACCCCTGACCACAAGGCCCGCCGGGCGCAAGTGTTCAGCCTCGACGGCAAAGTCGCGAATCCTCTTGCCCGCACGGTTCTCAGGGCCGTGGGCAGGCCCCTTGGCAAGGCGCTGGCCCTGGACGCCATCTCCAGCCGCTACCAGGCCATGCCGGCCGCTGGGGGGCTTGGAGAGTTTCTCGAAGGCTTCATCCACGCCTTCGGCTTCGATTGCTCCGTGCCCGCGGGCGAGCTGGAGCGCATCCCGGCAGAGGGCCCCGTGATGGTTGTGGCCAACCATCCCTTCGGGGGAATGGAGGGGCTCCTCCTTGCCCGCATGCTCCGCGCCGTCCGGCCCGACGTGAAGATCATGGCCAACTACCTGCTCGGCCACATCCAGGAGCTTCGCGACCTGTTCATCCTGGTGGACCCGTTCGGCGCGGCCAAATCCCTGGCCCGCAACATCTCGCCGCTGCGCGAGAGCGTCGCCTGGCTGCGCGGCGGGGGCTGCCTCGGGGTGTTCCCGGCCGGCGAGGTGGCGCATTACAACATCCGCGAGCGCCGCGTGGCGGAGCCCGAGTGGAGCCCGTCCGTGGCGCGCATCGTCAAGGCCTGCGGGGCCTCGGTGGTGCCGGTGCGCTTCCGGGGGGCCAACGGACCGCTCTTCCACCTGGCCGGGATGATCCATCCAAGGTTCAGGACCATGCTGCTGGGGCGGGAATTCGTGAACAAGTCCCGCAAGAGCGTGGAGGTGAGGATCGGACGCCCCATCCCCGCCTCGCGGCTCATGGACATGACCGACGAGCAGGCCGCCGGATACCTCCGTCTGCACACCGAGGTGCTGGGGGGGGCGGCGGCGAAGCCGAGACGCCTGCCGTCTCTGCCGGTGAAGAGACTTGAACGCCGCGAGGCCCTGGCGGCCCCCAGGGACTCCGGACTCATGGCAAGCGAGATCGCAAGGCTTCCCGGGGAGAGCCTGCTTCTCGCCAGCGGCGAGTTCGAGGTGCGCGAGGCCCGGGCCGGGTCCATTCCCCAGGTGCTCAGGGAGATAGGCCGCCTGCGGGAGCTCTCCTTCCGCAAGGTGGGCGAGGGGACGGGCAAGTCAATGGACCTTGACCGGTTCGATTCCCATTACTCCCACGTGTTCATCTGGAACCGCGCCAGGAACGAGGTCGTGGGGGCCTACCGCCTGGGCCGCACCGACGAGATACTGGCCTCCCGGGGCCCGGACGGTCTCTACGTCACCACGCTTTTCAAGCTGGGACCCGGATTCCTGCGCGAGCTCGGCCCGTCGCTCGAAATGGGCCGGTCCTTCGTGCGCCCGGAATACCAGAAGAGCTACAACGCCCTGCTTCTGCTTTGGCGCGGCATCGGCACGGTGGTGGCCCGCGAGCCCCGTTACCGCAGGCTCTTCGGCCCGGTGTCCATCACCAACGAATACCACGCCGTCTCCCGGCAGCTCATCGCGGGGTATTTCGAGACAAGCCGAGACAAACCTTCCCTGGCCAGGCTGGTGAAGCCCCGGTCTCCCCTCAAGGGGGCCTCGTGGATATCCCGCGCAGCCGGGACGCTCGTGTCGGACGTGGAGCGGCTTTCGGAGCTGGTGAGCGCCGTGGAGGCCGATCAGAAGGGCATCCCCGTGCTGCTCAGGCAATACCTGAAGCTTGGCGGCAAGCTTTTGGCCTTCAATGTGGACAAGTCCTTCAGCGACGCGCTGGACGGGCTCATCGTCGTGGACCTCTTGGAGACGGACCGCAGGCAGTTGGAGCGCTACCTGGGCAAGGAGGGGTTGGCCGGATTCCTCAGCCACCATCAGAGCGGCTGGATGCGAAGCGCTTGATTGACGTTTTCGTTAAATGTGAGGGGCGGCTCCGGC
>JBMORI010000110.1:43557-46688 GCA_049322415.1 Thermodesulfobacteriota bacterium
AGGAGCGGCGGAGCCGCCCTTGTTTCTTTGTCCCGCAAAATAAGGCAAAAGAGAAAATACCCGGAAAATCGGATTGCAAGTTGACAATTTTGTAGTTAGTGTTTCCGCGCGGAGAACAGGGGCGTCAGTGAAGACGCCCCGCGAACCCGTCCGGAACAAAGCAATGAACAACGTCTGCCAGCTTGAACTGAAAGTCCTTTACGAAATTTCGCAAATCATCGGCCAGGCCCTGGATCTCGACCAGACCTTGGGCGACATCCTGCGCATCCTCTCGGAAACACTGGAAATGAAGCGCTCCACCGTCACCCTTCTGGACGAGGAGACCAGCCTGCTCTCCATCCGGGCCTCCCACGGCCTCTCCCCGGAGGAGAAGAAGCGCGGGGTCTACCGCCTCGACGAGGGCGTCACCGGCCGCATCTTCCAGACCGGCAAGCCCTTCGTGGTGCCGGACATCGCCAAGGAGCCCCTGTTCCTGGACCGCACCCAGTCCAGGCGGCTGGAGCGCGGCCGCATCGCTTTCCTCGGCGTGCCCATCCTGCTCAAGGGGCAGACGGTGGGCGTGCTCACCGTGGACCGTCTCTTCGGGGACGACGTCTCCTTCGAGGAGGACGTGCGCTTCCTGTCCATCGTCACGGCGCTCATCAGCCAGTTCGTGCAGCTGGGCAAGCAGGTGCGCGCCCGAGAGGAGCACCTGCGCCGGGAGAACCTGTCGCTTCGTTTCAAGCTCTCCAAGAGCTACCACCGCTTCTTCATAGTGGGCCAGAGCCAGCCCATGGTGCGCGTGCACCAGATGATCGAGAAGGTGGCTCCCACCAGGGCCACGGTGCTGCTGCTTGGCGAGTCCGGCACGGGCAAGACCCTCACCGCGCGCATGATCCACGAGCTCTCCGACCGGGCAAAGTATCCCTTCATCAAGGTCAACTGCGCCGCCATCCCCGAGAACCTGCTGGAGTCGGAGCTGTTCGGCTACGAGAAGGGCGCGTTCACCGGGGCCGTCGCCCCCAAGCCAGGCCGGTTCGAGGAGGCCGACAAGGGCACCATCTTCCTGGACGAGATAGGCGAGCTGTCGGCGGGAATCCAGGCCAAGCTCCTGCGCTTCCTGCAGGAGCGGGAGTTCGAGCGCCTTGGCGGCTCCAAGACCCGCAAGGTGGACGTGCGAATAATCGCCGCCACCAACCGTGACCTGGCCGAGGCGGTCACGCTGGGCATGTTCCGGGAGGACCTCTACTACAGGCTCAATGTGTTCCCCGTCATGTCGCCATCCCTGAGGGAGCGGCGCGAGGACATCCCGGCGCTGCTCAACCACTTCCTTGACAAGCTGTCCAGGGAGTACGGGCGCAGGCTGTCCTTCTCCCCGCGCGCCCTGGACGCCCTGGTGAAGTACGACTGGCCCGGCAACGTGCGCGAGATGGAGAACCTGGTGGAGCGCCTCTCCATCATGGTGGAGGACGAGCGCATCGATCTGGCCGACATCCCCCCGTACTTCTTCTCGGCGGGAAAGCCCGTCGCGCACGTGCCGCTGGACGGGCAGGGCAGCCTCAAGGACATGGAGAAGCGCGAGGTGATGGCGGCGCTGGAGCGGCACAACTGGGTGCAGTCGCGCGCGGCAAGGGAATTGGGCCTGACGCTTCGCCAGATGGGCTACCGCATCAAGAAGTTCGGCCTTGAGGGCATGGTCAACGAGAAGAAGGGCCGTGAAGCGGGGCTGGAAATGTGCTGACCCGCGCCGCGCCGCAGTTTCGCAAGCCCCCTACGGCCAGGCCAGGCCTGGAGGGGGCTTCCTGTTTTTCCGGCCTCCGGGCGCGCATGGGGCCTTGCCTTCATTTCTGAAAAGCAATGCGGTCTTCGCGCGTCCGGGCTTGACTCCTTCCCCGCCCGGGTACATCCACCGTGCCACGGAGGACGGCATGAACAATCTGGTCGATATGCTTTTCAAGGCTGCCGCGGTGGCCTTGCTGGCCGTGTTCGTCTGGCTGTACGCGCAAGGCCGCGACATCGGCAGGTACGCCTACCTGAAGGAAGGGGATCTGGAATACGTGCTGGATACGGCCACGGGCGTGGTCTACCAGGGCGGCTATTCCATGAACCACCTCACAGGCAAGGAAGGCCCGGCCGGAAAATGACGAAAAGCCCGCCGGGACGCGGTCCCGGCGGGCCTTAAACGATTTGGGCGGCGCGGCTACTGGTAGCTGTTGACGCGCCAGGTGCCGTCGGCCTGGCGGCAAGCGGTGCCCCGGCCCACTTCCTTCTTGCCGTCGATGTAGATGGTCTGGGTGAACTCGCGGCAGGGGGACCCGTCGGGCTCGTAGTAGGTTCTGGTGGGGGTCACGGTGGCGTTGGAGTTGGTGTTGGGGTTCCTCCAGGTGGCGGGCCGACGGTCCGGGTTGTTCTCCAGGGCGTAGCTGGCCTGCCTGCGGTCGTAGTCGTCCCAGAGGCTTCCCAAATATCCGCCCGCTGCCGCGCCGATGATGACGCCCGCGATGGTGCCGAGCACCCGGGCGGTGGGATCGGCGCCTCCGATGGCCTGGCCCGCGATGGCGCCTCCCACGGCGCCGCCCACCATGCCCACGTCGCGTCCGCGGATGCGGCCATCGTCGGCGCAGGCGGTCAGAAAGGCCAGGGCCAGTATTGCGCAGATCGCTTGACGAAATATCATGACTTCTCCTTCTTTTTGTCGGTCCGGGGAGCAAATTCCGTAACCGGGTTACGATTCAGGCGCGCCCGGATGGCGTTGCTGACTCGCTGAGAGCGATGTCCGGGCTGATTCTTGGCCTCCTTGGCTCACGCGGTATCAAGCTTTCTAGCAACGAATGTTCCAAATGCAAGGTGGAACTGGCCGACAGCCGGTCCCTCGTACTTGCGAGGCTCATGCTCGCCTTGCGCCGACGGGGAGGCGGACTCATTCAAGGATGCCCTGGGCGGACGTCCTCATACCCGTAAGATGGCGCTAGCCAGAAATGACCACAGCACACTTCCTGAGAAAATCCAATGGATTGTAGCTGATCTTGGCCTTGCGAAGCCCTTCGTCTCCCAGGTCCTGCTCGCGGTTGACCAGGGTGTAGGGCTTGTCCAGGCTGGCCAGGAACATCTGGTTGATGGCCTGGTACACGCCTTTGAAGCCGGTATGGCCC
>JBMORI010000111.1:0-46670 GCA_049322415.1 Thermodesulfobacteriota bacterium
CCTGGTAGCCTTCCTTCTGGAACTTGAGTCCCAGGCCCATGATGACCATGTTCTTGCCGGAATAACCCGCCGTGGATCCGATGTAGATGCCAGCCATGGCTCCCTCCGCCCTTCCCTTAGGCGGCGCTCCGGCCGGAGCGCCCCCTGGTATTCGTTGTGCTCCGCGCGGGCCGTCTCTCCCGGCGCGGACGTGCCGCGAAGTCCATCCGCCCAGAACGCGGACATCCCAAGCGACACTAGCCCTTTTTACGCCCCTTGATCAACTCCCGTCCCTGGACGGCTTGCCCAACGTGAAGCGGGCGTCCACCACGAGCGCCCCTCCCGGATAAGCCATGACGGGGTTGAAATCGCACTCCTCGATTTCCGGAAAATCCACCGCGATCTGCGACAGCGTCAGAAGCACGTCCTCGATGGCCCTGAAGTCCACCGGCGGCTCGCCGCGCACGCCCCTCAGGATGGGATAGCTTTTGATCTCGCGCACCATCTCGCCCACGTCCAGAAGCGACAGCGGGGCAAGGCGGCAGGAGACGTCACGGAGCACTTCCACGTATACGCCGCCCAGGCCGAACATCACCAGCGGTCCGAACTGCGGGTCGCGCTTGAAGCCCGCGAACACCTCGCGCGCGCCCTTGGGGGCCATCTGCTGCACCAGGCAGCCGAGCACGTAGGCCTCCTTCACGCGCCGGGCGCGGTTGGTGACGTTCATGAACTGACGCCTGAGCTCCTCCTCGTTCTCGATGCCCACCACCACGCCGCCCACGTCGGACTTGTGCGATATCTGCGGCGAGGCGATCTTGAGCACCACCGGGTAGCCGATGGACTTGGCCGCCTGGGCCGCCTCGTCCGAGGTGCGGGCCAGGACGGTCTTGGGAACGGGCAGGCCGTAGGCCTTGAGCACGTCCTGGGCCTGGAACTCCACCAATTCGGTGTAGCCCTTGGCCTTGGCCGCGTCCAGGACGTCGCGGGCAAGGAAGGTGTTGGACATGTAGCAGATTTCGACTGGAAGCGGCCTTGTCTTCCACTCGGCGTGCCTGAAGAGCGCGTCCAGGGCCTGCACCGCCGCCTCGGGGTAGGCGTAGCACGGCACCTTGGCCCGGCGCAGGATGTCGCGCGCCTGGGCCACCTTGGCCTCGCCCATGAAGCAGGCCGCCACGGGCTTGCCGCAGGCCTTGGCGCTCGCGGCCACGGCCTCGGCCACGGCGTCCACGTCCACGGCCGGGGTGGGGGTGAGAAGCGCCAGCACCATGTGCACCATGGGGTCCGCCGCCACCACCTCCAGGGCCTTGGCGAAGCGGGCGGCGTCGGCGTCGCCGATGATGTCCACGGGGTTGTAGAAGGCGGCGTGCGCGGGGAGGAATTTCTGGAGTTCCTCCACGGTCTGGCCGCGCAAGGGGGCCATGCAGAGCTTGGAGCGCTCGGCCGCGTCGGCCGCCAGTATGCCAGGCCCGCCGGAGTTGGTCACCACGCAGACGTTCGGCCCGGCGGGCATGGGCTGCGTGGAGAAGGCCATGGCCAAGTTGAACATGTCCTCCACGCCGCTCACCCGGATGATGCCGGACTGGATGAAGGCCGCGTTGTACGCGTCGTCGGACCCGGCCATGGCCCCGGTGTGGCTGGAGGCCGCCCGGGCGCCCGCCGAGGTGGAGCCGGACTTGATCATGACCACGGGCTTGACCGCCGTGACGTCGCGCGCGGCGCGCAGGAACGCCTGGCCGTCGTTTATGTTCTCCACGTAGCCCAGGATGACCTCGGTGGCCGGGTCGTCCTTCAGGCAGCGGAGCATGTCCGTCTCGTCGAGTTGCGCCTTGTTGCCCAGGCTCACGAACTTGGAGAAGCCGATGCCCTTGCCCAGGGCGGCGTCCAGGATGGCGATGCACAGCGCGCCCGACTGGGAGAAGAAGGCGATGTTGCCCTTTTCGGGGTATCCGGCGGCGAAGGTGGCGTTGAGGTTGGCCCCGGTGTTGACGAGCCCCAGGCAGTTGGGGCCCAGCAGCACCATGCCGCGGGCGCGGCAGAACTCCGCGGCCTCCTCCTCGAGGTAGTAGCCCTTGCGGCCCACCTCCTTGAAACCGGCGGTGATGAGGACCACCGCCCTGGCCTCGATGTCCCCCAGCTCCCTAAGCGCGTCCATCACCTTGGACCTGGGCACGCAGATGACCGCGAGATCGAGCCCGCGCGGGAGCTGGCCGATGCCGGTCAGGACCTCCAAGCCGAGGATTTCGCCACCTTTGGGGTTGACCGGAAAAATCCGCCCCGTATACCCGGCTGAGAGGATGTTGGACAACATGAGATGCCCCACCTTGCCAGGCGTGTGGGATGCGCCGATAACAGCCACGGCGCGGGGCTCGAAGAGCGAATGCAACTGGTCGTTTCGTTCCATGCGGCCGCCGAAGGAAGGCATTGTAATGACGGAAGATGCGTTGGAAAGCCTTCAGGAATCTATTTCCTATCGCTTTGGGCAAGTCAAGCTGCTCGCCACGGCCCTCACCCACAGCTCCTATGCCAACGAGCAGGGGAGCAGCCACAATGAACGCTTGGAATTCCTGGGGGATGCGGTGCTTGAGCTGGCTGTCTCGGAGGAGCTCTACAAAAGATTTCCCGAGGCGCCGGAGGGGGCCCTCACCAAGCTCAGGGCCAAACTGGTGAGCATGCCGAGCCTTGCGCGCATGGCCAGGGAGCTCAGGCTGGAGACGTACATCCAGTTGGGAAAGGGCGAGGAGAGCCAGGGCGGCAGGGACCGCGACTCGCTTCTTTCGGACGCCTTCGAGGCGCTTCTGGGGGCGGTGTTCGAGGACGGGGGATTCGAAGCGGCCAGGGGGGTGGTGCGGAAGGTCTTCGCTTCACTCTGGCCCGAACGGATCGAGGAGCCCAAGGCGAGGGATTTCAAAAGCAGGTTGCAGGAATTCACCCAGCGCGAGCACAAGTCGCGCCCCATCTACCGGTTGCTCGGCAGCTCCGGCCCCGAGCACGAGAAGCTCTTCGACGTGGAACTCGCCCTGCCGGACGGCCGCGTGGTCCTGTCCAAGGGAACGAGCGTGAAAAAGGCCGAACAGGCCGCCGCCCGCCAGGCTCTCGACATCCTGGACCTCTCCTACTGACGCTGGCCAGGGAGGGGGGCATTCCTTGCCCCCCGCTCCCTGGTCCTAGCCGTCGAGAAATCACCGGACCGGCTAACCGCCGATGAGCTGCATGGCCATCTTGGGCAGGCTGTTGGCCTGGGCCAGCATGGCCACGGCGGACTGCGTCAGGATCTGCTGGCGCACGAACTCGGTCATTTCGGTGGCCACGTCGGCGTCCGAGATGCGCGATTCGGCGGCCTGCAGGTTTTCCGCCTGGATCTGCAGGTTCTGGATGGTGTTTTGCAGGCGGTTCTGGGTGGAACCGAGCTGGGCGCGGATCTTGTCCTTGGACACGATGGCCTGGTTGATCTGGTCCAGGGCCCGCTGGGCGAGGCTCTGGGTGGAGATCGAACGGCCGTTCATGCCGGTCGCGGCGCTCATGCCCAGGCCCAGGGCCGAGGCGGTGGAGGTGCCGATGTTGATGAAATAGTAGTCCTCGGCGCTGGAGTTGCCGGTGCCGAAGTGGATCTTGATCTTGCCGATGGAATTGAGCCCGCCGCCGTCGTGCACGTTGCTCGAGAGGTTTCCGTTCAGCAGATAGATTCCGTTGAAGTCGGTGGCCATGGCGATACGCGTGATTTCCGAGGCCATGGCCTGATATTCGGAGTCGATGATCAGGCGCTGGTCGGAGGTGTACGTGCCGGTGGCCGCCTGGGTGGCCAGCTCCTTCATGCGGATGAGCTTCTCGTCGATGACCTGGAGCGCGCCGTCGGCGGTCTGGATCATCGAGATGGCGTCGTTGGCGTTGCGCACGCCTTGGTTGAGGGAGCTGATGTCCGCGCGCATGAGTTCGCGGATCGCCAGACCGGCGGCGTCGTCGGCGGCGGTGCCGACGCGCAGGCCGGAGGACAGGCGGCGGGTGGAGACGCCGAGCTGCGAGTAGGAATCGGAAAGGTTCCTAGCGGCGTTCATCGCCATTAAGTTGTGATTGATGACCAGGGCCATGGGAGTACCTCCTTGTGAGTAGGCAACTTTCCTTGTTGTTGACCAGATGTTTGCCAAGTCCGTGCCAACACAAAAAAGCATCCTATTTATAAGTATTTACAAAGAGGTGTGCATGTTTTTCCCCGTGGTTTCGCCTCTCCGGGGTCAAAGTTGCCGCGCTCCCGGCGGCTTTTTCCAGCTCTATTTTCAAAAGCTTGGCGCTCTCTTGGCCTCCTCCAACCGCGCGCCCTTGCGTATTCCTCAAGTCGCGTCCCGGGCAGGAAAATGAACGGGCGGCGGGATGACGCCGCCGCCCGAAAGTCCTCCTCGCCTCGATTATCCGCGTGCCCGTCCATGGGCGGGCCGCATCCGCCGTCCCGGCCGCTCCGGAGAGCCCCCCGGCCGGGAAGACGGCGCGTGGAAGGCTCAGCAGTCCAGCACTTTCCTGTAATGGATGAGCGACTCGATGGTCAGCACGGGCATGTGGTGGCGGGCCGCGAAATCGCAGATCTCGGGCATGCGGGCCATGGTGCCGTCGTGGTTGGTGAGTTCGCAGAGAACCCCGCAGGGCTTGAGCCCCGCGAGTCTGGTCAGATCGATCACGGCCTCGGTGTGGCCCGCGCGCTCCAGCACTCCTCCCGGCTTCGCGCGCAGGGGAAAAACATGCCCGGGCCTGCGCAGGTCGTCAGGGCCGGCCCCGTCGGCCACGGCCGCCCTGACCGTGGCCACCCTGTCCGCGGCGGAGACGCCCGTGGTCACGCCGCTGGCGGCCTCGATGGACACCGTGAAGGCGGTGCGGTGCAGGCTGGTGTTGTCCGCGACCATCATGGGCAGGCCCAACTCGTCCACCTTGCCGCCGGTCAGGCACAGGCAGACTATGCCGCTGCACTCCCTGATGAGCATGGCCATCTGCTCCTCGGTGAGGGTTTCGGCGGCGAAGACGAGGTCGCCCTCGTTCTCCCTGTCCGCGTCGTCCACGACGAGCACGCCCCTTCCGCCGCGCAGGGCGTCGAGTGCTCTCTCGACCTGTTTCACATGTTCGTGGGACACGTCTGGCGTGTTCTGATTCATGGTAATGCTCCCTTCTCGTTTCGAGTTACCAGAATCAGGGCACGGAAAAAGGACGGACGCCGCGCGCGTAAACGCACGGCAGCCAGACGCCGGGGGGGACCGGCGCCGTGGAAGGCGTCAAACCGTCTCCTCTTCCATCCGGACTGTAACCGTCGGCTCCGGCATCTCACCGGATCTGCTGACCCCGCGCGTGCGTCGCGTCCGTTGCATCGGGGACGCGGCGTGAAACGCGGGCGCTCGCGGGCTCCCCGGCCTAAGCCGGGATACCGCCGGTGGGGAATTCCACCCCGCCCTGAGGATGGGCAGTGCATTACCGCCTCCCCGCCTCGCGGGCAAGACAAAAGCGCCGGAGGCTTTCGCCCCCGGCGCTTCGTTCGTTTCATAGTCCGGCCAGGCCTAGCGCTTGAGCTGGATGACCTCGGAGAGCATGGTGTCGGCGGTGGTGATCACCTTGGAGTTGGCCTGGAAGCCTCGCTGGGTCTGGATCATCTGGACCATCTCCCGGGCCATGTCCACGTTGGAGGTCTCCAGCGAGTTGCTGGCTATGGACCCGAGCCTGCCCGTGTTGGCCCTGCCCACCAGGGCGTCGCCGGATTCGCGGGTCTGGGAGAAGAGGTTGCCTCCCTCGCGCTTGAGCCCCCAGGGGCTGGCGAAGTCCGAGAGCGCCACCACGTAGAGCTCCTGCACCTGCCCGTTTGAGTAGCGGCCGGTGAGCACGCCGTCGGGGGAGACCGACACGCTCTGCAGGGTGCCCGGGGGGTATCCGTCCTGGGAGACGAACAGGGTGGCCGAGGCCGCCTCGTAGTTGGTTGTCTGCAGGTTGTTGATGGTCAGGGTGTTGGAGTCGAACCCCTGCAGCTCGGCTGGGTCGGTGATGTGCGCGAACCCGATCAGGTCGGCCGAGGCCGGGTTGTTGGCGGACCAGGAGGTGTTGCCGTTGCGGATGCCCAGGTTGAGCGAGACGGAAACCGCGTTGGAGGCGGTTGTGACGCTTCCGCCTGAGACGCTTCTGTAGTTGGCGGTGAACACCGGGTAGCCGGAGCTGGATATCCTGGCCTGGGTCCAGTTGGAGAGGTCGCTCACGGAGGTGGCGAAGCTCGTGCTGTTCAGGGTGTAGGAGGTGATGTTCTGGAGTCCGCCGGAGTCGTCGAACACCAGGCTGCCCAGCATCACCACTCCCGCCTTGGAGTTGGAGGCCATGTTCACGGTGTTGCCGCCGATGGTGAACTGGCGCCCGTCGTCGGCGGGGGTGGTCACGACCATGTATTCCCAGTACTCCCGGCCGCCCACGTCGGAGACCTTGTCGAAGTAGACGGTCAGGTCGTGAGAGCCGCCGCGCTGGTCGTACACCTTCAGGGTGTTCTGGAATCCGAAGGAGGTGTCGGCCAGCGGCGGGTCGTCGGGCCGGTTGGGGTTGTAGTTGTAGTTCTCGAAGAGCGAGAAGAAGGGGTTGGTCGAGCTGGTGGACTTGCTGGCCGTGCGCGGGTCCAGGTTGGAGACCAGGGTGACGGTGTTGGTCTCCTGGGCCGCCAGGGCCAGGGTGTCCAGGCGCACGTCGGTGACGGAGCCCCTGGTGGGGATCTGGCTGATCACCTGTCCGTTGGCGCGCTGGGAGCGCAGGGTGGCGCTGTCCACCTGCCAGCCTTGCACCGCGTAGTTGTGCGGGTCCACCAGGAACCCGTCGCGGTCGAACCGGAAGTTGCCGGAGCGGGTGTAGAAGGTGGACTGGTTGTTGCGGTCGCGCACGGTGAAGAAGCCCATGCCCGAGATGGCCATGTCGGTGGTTTCGTTGGAGGTCTCGAAACCGCCCTGGGTGAAGTCGGAGAGGATGGCCTCCACGCGCACGCCCTGACCGAGCTGCTCGGTTCCGGTGGCGGTGCCGATGCTGGTGTAGACCAGATCCTCAAAGTCCATTCGGGCGGACTTGTAGCCGATGGTGTTGACGTTGGCCAGGTTGTTGCCGATGACGCCCATCTTTTCGCCGTGGGCCAGCAGGCCGGTGACGCCTGACCACATTGATGTCGAGAGACCCATTTTCCACCTCCGAGATGGTCAATCCGGGAAATATTTTCCTATGAAGCCGTGGACACGGGGTTCACGACTTCCTCGATGTCCGTGAAGAAAACCTGTCTGCCGTCGCTGGTGGAGAGCAGATACTGCCCGTTCACGTTGGCCATTCCGGTGATGGTCCCGGTGACCTTGAGATTGGTCAGTATCGGCCGGCCGTCCGCGGTCTCGGCTCCGACGCCCACATGGTAGATGCCGTCGGACATCTTGTTGCCGTTCCAGTCCTTGCCGTCCCACTGGTAGGTCTGGGCGCCGGCCGCCTTGGTTCCGAGGTCCTCGGTCTTGATGATGTTGCCGTTCTCGTCGAACACGTTCACCGTGACCTTGGCCGCTGCTTCGGACAGGTTGAAATACAGGGTGCTGATCTTGTCGCCCGCCTTGGAGAGGCTGTCGCCCTTGGCCTTGACGTCCTTGCCGATGAAGCTCACCGCGCCGATCATGTCCTGGCGGGCCTGGGCCGTGTTGAGCTTCTCCACGCCGGAGTTCAGGTTGGTCAGCTGCTCAAGGCTGGAGAACTGGGCCAGCTGGGCCAGGAATTCCTTGTCGCTGGTGGGGTTCAAGGGGTCCTGGTACTTCATCTGCGTGACCAGCAGGGTGAGGAAGGCATCCTTGCCGAGGCTGGACTCGCCCGAAGTCTTGGGTTTCTGGAATTCCGCCTCGGCCTTGCCGAAGATTCCCGCGCTGGTTCCAGTGTATGCGACGCTCATGGCTTTTTACCTCTGGACGGCCTATGCGATGAGACTCAGCCCGCCCTGGGAATTTTTTACCTGTACGCCACTGTTCTGCATTCCCCGGGCCAAGTCCTGGGGGTCGCTTCCCCCGGCCAACAGGGCGTTGGTCCGCATGCGGTCCATGGCTTCGCGGCGCTCCTGGGAGAGGTTGTGCTTCTCGGCCCCGGCCCACTGCTGGCCCAGGTTGGAATCCTGCGAGAGGCCCGCGCGCACTTCCATCTTGGAGACGGTGAGGCCCTGGTTTTCCAGGCTCTGCTTGATCTGCTGCAGGTTCTCCGCGATCATCCGCTCGGCCTGGGGGGACTCGGCCTTGATCACGGCCTGGACTTCCTTGCCCTTCACGGTGAGCATCACGTTGAGCCTGCCCAGGGTGTCGGGGGTGAGTTCCAGGGTCAGCTGCTTCACGCCCTGGCCCAGGTTCCTCAGAATGCCGGACTCCACCTGGGAGAGGATCTGGGAGTTCTGCACCCTGGCCGCCTGGCCCTCGGCGCCCCTGCCCTGGGTCTGGCCGGAAAGCTTTGCCGCCATGTCCTGCAGGGAGGCGAAGCGGGCGTCGGCCGTGTTCTGGGCGTTGCCCTCGACGCGCACCTTGGAGGCGAACTCGCCCCAGGCCTTTCCGGTCTGATCCTTGGGGTCCTGGCCGCCGTTCTTCGAGGCCCCCTGCTGATCCCTGCCCTTGGGGTCCCTGGAAAGGGCCGGGTCGCCCGGCTGATGGCCATGGTGCTGCCCGGACTGGGGCTTCCCGTCCTTGGCGGCCACCGCGTCCGAAGGTTCCTTGAGCATGTTGGAGGGCTTCACGTGGTCGGCCTGCACCCTGGCGTCAAGGGCGTCACGCTCGATACCCATGCGCTTGGCGGCATTTTCCTTGAGGGGCTCAAGGGCGTCCCTTACTTCCTTCATGCCGCCCCTGATCAGGGCCGCCGCCTGGGAGAGCTCATCCTTCACGGCGGCGAAGGCCAGCTTCAGCCCCTCGGCATTCAGTTCCAGGCTGTCCTTGCCGCCGAAACCGGCCAGCAACTTCTGTGAGGCGGAATCGGAGAGCTTGAGCGCCTTGGCCAGCGCGCCCATCTCGTCCTTGGAGAGGGAGACGGTCTGGCCGGGCTCCATGGCCGCGAGCTTGGCCGCGATGGCCTCGAAGGCCTTGGCGGGCTTGCCGCTTTGCATTGTCTGGATGAGCTTGCCGGCCTCGTCGGGGGTGAAGCCTACCTTTGTCAGCATGGAGGACACGGCGGCCTTGTCGGAGTCGCTGAGCTTCACCGGTTTGAGGTGGCGCTCCACCACGTTCTCGCGCACCGCGTGCATCATCTGCCCCCAGGTCAGCCCTTCCGGGCTCTGAGCCTTCTGGTCCAGCTCCTCGAGCTTTTCCTTCGAGACTCCCGCCTTTTCCAGCTTCTCCCGCACGGCCGTGTAGTCCTCGCGGCTCATCTTCACGTCGCGCATGGAGTCGTCCGGCCTCATGGAGGCGGAGGCGGGCTCGGACGGACGGGAGGAAACCGCCTCCCGGTCGGCCACGGGCCTTCCCGAAGCGAAATTATCCTGCATGGACGCGGTGGGGGACACGGGAGCGCTGGTCTTGAGCAGGTCCGCGAAAAGATCGGACCCCGTGCTCCCGAAAGCGCCGGAGCCGAGGAAATCAAACGGGAGTATCCCGAGGGTCTTCTTCTGGGTGGGAAGGATTTGCATTGTCGTCCTCCTGACGCGCCCTTATCTTCAAGAGCCGTTCCAGAAGGACACAGGCAATCATTTCAGCATATTACCAGAACACGGAGGGAATCTTTTTCCCTGCCTCCGGACTTTCAGGCCAGAATCGAGCGCAGACGCTCGATCATTGCCAGGCTTTCGGCAAGGGCCGGGCGGGAGAAGTCCGCGTTCTCCAGGTGCATGTGGATGTACCCGGCCAGAGGCCTCAGCATGGGCGGCGCGGACTTCCAGAACTCGTCGCCCGGCATGACCCCGGTGACAACCGCGTCCCTGATTTTCCCGGCCAGCAGTGCCACCCCGCGCAGGAACTTCTCCCGAAGCCTGGGGAATTCATTGACGAGCGTCTCCCACTCGCGGTGAGGCCTTGACTCGTCCCACAGCCCGAAGAACGCGCCGAAGGCTCCGCGCCACATCTCGGCCAGGATGTCCGGCGCGCGCCTGACCCTGGCCCCCACGGGGACGAGGTCGTAGAAGCCCTCCCGCGTGCGTCCGGTCCTGAAAAGGCGCGTGCCCGGCGGCGGCGTGAACCGCCCTCCTCCCCTGGCAAGCCGCCAGGACAGATAGGCCACCTGGGCGGGGTCGAAACGGCCGCGGCAGCGGGGCTCGCCGAAGCGGCACTGCCAGCAGTCCAGGCAGGACATGGACGCGCGCAGCACGTAGTGCCCGGGCTGGAAGGGCCCGGTCTCCCAGGGGTTCACCGGCCCCATGGACAGGTTGAGCGTCTTGAGCCCGGACCAGGCCGCCAGGTGCATGGGGCCGGTGTCCGGCGTCACCAGGAGCGAGAGGGTCTGGCCCACGGCCATGAACTCGCGCAACCCGAGCTTGCCGCAGGTGTCCACCAGCCTGCCGCCGTGCAGCCGCCTGACCTCCTCCCCGAGCGGAACCTCGGCCGGACCGCCCATGAGCACCGGCTTCGCGCCCCTGCGCTCCAGCTCCCCGGCCAGGGCCGCCCAGAACGGCGGGTCGGGCCGCTTCTCCCGCTGGCTCGCGCCCAGGAAGAGGCCCACGGACATGTTGTCGCCCGGCAGGTCGCGGGGCGGGTCGAAGCCGGTGGCTCCGAACACGCCCGGGTCCACGCAGTCCAGGGCGTTGAGTTCGGCCCAGTGGAAGCGGTTGTGGCGGTTGTTGCCGGTGAGCGAGGCCCTGTAGAGCTGCCAGCGGCCGTTGATGTTGAGGGCATCGCCCTGACGCACGGGGCCGATTTTGAGGGGGGCCTCCAGGCTGCCTGCCAGCGCGGCGGCCTCGGGCCGGTGGCTCAGGTTCACGATGAGGGAGTAATCGCGGGAGGAGAGTTCGCCCGTGGCCGTCCAGGGCAGGTAGACAACCCCCGGCGAGACGTCCATGAGCTGGTCGTAGAAGGTGCGCTCCGCCACCACCCAGACCGGACGGCCGGGGCGGTTGCGGCGCATCCACAAAAAAAGCGGGAAGGACAGGACGATGTCCCCCATCCGCTGCATCTGGAGTATGAGTACCGGCTTTTCGGACATGGCAGTTTCGCCCGGAGGGCTCCCCGGTTGTAGGGCCTAACCGGGTGAAAAAACAAGGGCCGGGCGGGGGCTCCTCACCCCTTGGCCAAGGCCCGCCATTTGGCCAGGGCGTCGGCCCAGGCCGCCTCGTCCGCTGTCCGGGCGGCCCGCCGGATGTCTTCCGGGGCGAATTTGCGGTGCAGCTTGAACTGGTTGGCCCACCCGATCCCATACTGGGCCTGCCCCTCGCCGCCCAGACTCCCGGTGGACTTGAAGTGCCTCACGGCAAGATGCCCCTGGCAAGCCGCGCTCCTGCCCGAGAGCAGCAGGCGGATATCGTGGTCCAGGTCGTCGTACTGGGAGGGTGAATACCGCAGGTCGAACCCGCCGCCGGACAGCCGCTCCGCCATGAAGAGGTGGCAGCAGCCGGTCACAGTGGCGCAGGGGCGGCAGTATGAAAACTGGCCCCGGTCCAGGGTCTGGTGGTGGCAGGAGGACAGGTTGAAGAGGCGGCCCTCTCCGCCCTCCTCCGGCACGATGAACATGTCCGCCGATTGGATGTGCGCGGGCCGGGAATGATCCGTGACCCTTGCCCCCCACGCGCCGGCCTCGGGATAGAGCCTGGACGCGGCTCCCAGGAGGCCGAGCCAGTCCGGCGGCATCTCCACGTCGTCGTCGAGGAAGACCACCCAGTCCGAGGTCCGGACGTCCGGCAGGCTCATGAGCCAGTTGCGGGCGGCCGGAGCTCCCACGTTCACGGGCAAATCCACCGTGGCGAAGCGTCCGGGACCGGCCTTTTCGCGCCATGCCGCGAGCACCCCGCCCGTGGCGTCCGTGCTGCCGTTGTCCAGCACGATTACCTTGGCCGCGCCCAATTCGCTCGCGAACAGGCTCTCCAGGGTGCGGCCGATGTCGGCGGCCTTGTTGTACGTGTAGAGGAGCACGCTGACCTGCCCCGTGGGCATGCTCCGCAGGCCGCGCACCCCGGAGGACAGGTCGTGCAGCGCGAACAGGGCCTGGGTCCGCCACGGCTCGCGCGCGACGGATGCCGAAAGCCAGGAGCGCGCGCCGTCCCCGTCCCCGGCGGCCAGATGGGCCAGGCCCAGGCGGGCCTCCAGGCCCGGGGCCTCCCAGAGCCTTGCGCAGCGCGAATAGTTGGCCAGGGCCGTGGCCGGGTCGCCCCTGAGCATTGCGATGTCGCCGGACAAGGGCCGGGCCAGCTGTTCGGGGAGCCCGGCGGCGATGCGGGCGGCGCGCTCCCAGTCCTCGCCGTCCATGGCGTGGGTGAGCGAGAGCCGGTCCCAGAAGAGGTTGCCCGGTTCCTTGGCGGCCTGGCTCTCCAGGTAGCGGACGATCTTCTCCGCGTCGCGCCGCCCGGCCAGGCGGCGGTAGTACGCCAGGTCCCCCGGCGGGGCGGTGTTGGCGGCCACGTAGGCGGCCAGCTCGCGCGCAACGGCAGGCGCGTCCGGCACGGCGGCGGCGCGTGCGGCAAGGACGGCGTCCAGCGGCGACTCGGCCCAGGCGGCCAGGAGCAGTTCATCGTGCAGGCGCGAGAGACCGGCTCCGGCTGCCAGGGCCGCGCAGGACGAAAGATGGGCCGCGCCCTCCGAACCGTGGACGAGAGCGGTGCGCAATGGGACGGGCAGTGTTTCGAGCAGCCAGGTCATGAGCATATGCCTCCGGCGGCCAGAGAGGGCGCTGCCCTCTCCGGACTCTCCCGCCAAAGGGACAATGTCCCTTTGGAATCCCCTGCGGCTTCGCGGGCGCAACCGGCAACACGGACGCGGGGGGAAACGATCCGGCCCGGGTGCGCGAGGCCGCGCCAGGGCTATGAGCGACAGTTCAGCAACGCCCGGCCAGGCCTCGTTCCAGCAGGTGCCGGGCCAGGGTCTGGTCTATGCCGGTGGTGTGGTGAACAAACCACTCCACGATGAAATCCAGGAACTCCTTGAGGCTGAACTGCGGGTCCTCGATAAACTTGCGGTGGAATTCCAGCGCCTTGAGAGAACAATCCAGGTGCTCGCGCACCTGGGTGAAGTAATCCGGGTAGGTCTCGTGGTCCATCAGGGACTCTTCCGTCTGGAAGTGGGTGATGGTGTAGTTGTAGAACCTCCTGATGAACCTGGAAACCTCCGTGGTGCTCGCTCCTGCCTCAACAGCATCGTGGATGTTGTTGATGAGCGTCACAAGCTCCCTGTGCTGCTCGTCGATGAGGTACAACCCTATCGACATGCTCTCGTCCCAGTCTATGATCGGCATTCTGCACTTCCTTTGACGTGAACCGGACCGCCGGGTCATCCGAAAGTCTTCCTCATTGTCTCGACCAACTGCCCCATCCTGATAACATACGTATGTTCCTTCAGAAGCCTCTTGCGGGCGGCGGCGGCGATCCTGGCCCTCTCCTCCGGATGGGCCAGGTAGTGCCGGGCCATGTCCGGTATTTCGGCCGGGTCGGAGTAGACGGCAACCTCCCTGCCGGGCGCGAACAGGCGCTCCATCTGCGCCCGGTGGTCCGTGAGCAGGAAGGCCCCGCAGGCTGGCACGTCGAACACGCGCTGGTTCACCGCGCCCTTCATCTGCAGGCTGGTGCAGTTGAAGTTGATCTCCGAGAGCGGGTAGAAGCCGGGCAATTGGTCGTAGTAGGCCAGTTCCGGCAGCCGCCTCCAGCGTTCGCCCTCCCCCGGGAAGGTCTCCAGCCAGCCCTCGTCCCCGGCGATGAGCGGGCGAAACTCCATGAGCCGGCCCAGGCACTCGGCCCGGTACTGGCGGGTGGATTCCCAGATGACGGCGGTCTCGAAGGCCAGCTGGCGCTGCGGCGTGGCCAGGGCGGCGAAGCCGTCCATGAGGCCGGGGAAGTGCGAGGCCATGAAGGCCCGTACGCTCCACTCGGGATGGCGTCCGAATTCGCTGGCGATCTCCGGCAGGGCGGCGCGCAGTTCCGGGCCGGGGTCGGCGTATTCGATGCGCTTGCCGGTTTTGATGACCATGGAGTTGCCCACGAAGCTCACGCGGGCGCGCCAGGGATGGTCCGGCGGCGCGGGCGCGGCGGGCGGGACGAATCGGCGCTCATCGGCGGCCAGAGGCAGGTAGAAGACGTTGTCGAAGCCTTGCTGACGCAGGGGCTCCAGGTTGTCGGCGTCCCAGGTGAAGACGGCGGTCTTCCTGGCGGCCGGGTTGGAATAGAGGGCCAGGGCCAGGGCCGGGTTGTCCACGAACCAGGATGCCAGCGGGATGCCGAGCTTGGAGAGCAGCCCCGTGAGCAGCCCCTCGTGGTCCACGCCCAGGTGGTTCACGGTGAGGGCGAAGTGCGGCCGGAGCTCCTTGACGGCGGTGATCACGGCCCGGAGGTAGGCGTCCAGGTCCATCTCGTCGCCGCCCGTGTCCAGGTAGCGGTAGGCCGCCCCCATGCGGTCGAAGGCGTTCATGACCTCGCCCAGCAGGAAGAACCGGCTGGTGACGAGAAGGACCCTGGGCGCGCCGGTCATGGCGCGGTCACTCCTTTCCGATGAGGTCCAGCTCGTCCTCGCTCTCGGCCACCTTGAAGAAATCCATGAGTTGCACCAGCCCCAGCGTCTTGCGCACCTGGGGGCTTGGGCTCAGAAGCGCAAGGACGCGCCCCGAGGTCTGGAGCCGCGTGTTGCAGGCGACCAGGAAGCCTATGCCGGACGAATCCATGAAGCTCACCTCGGAGAGGTCCAGCACCAGGGCCTTGGCGCCGGATCCTTCCAGGGTCTTTTCCACTTCGCGCTTGAAGTCCTGGGTGATCTCCATGGTTATCTCGCCGGAGTATCTGGCCACCAGGACGGCGTCCCTCTTCTGCCAGGTCAGATTTTCCACAGGTCCTTCCTTATTTCCTTGATGATTCGAAGCACATTCTCACGGCCCCGCCTTTTCACCTCGCACGAATCCGAGAGCTTGCAGATGATGAACATGCCCCGGCCGCATTCCGAGTCGGGCGCGGCGTTCTCGAAACTGATCTTCTCCCCGAAGCCCTTGCCCCAGTCCACGACTTCCAGCTCCAGCGACTGGCCCCTGTTGACCTTGAGGCGCACCTCCATGGGGCCCGTGCCTCCTCCGTAGGCGTGGCGGGAGACGTTGGCGCAGGCCTCGGTGAGAATGATGTCCAGGTCATGCAGGGTGTCGGCGTCGGCCACGAACCCGGCGGCCGCCGCCACTGCGTCCTTGGCCAGGGCGCGGCTGGCCTGGGGCGCGGACACGGCGGTGAAAACCTTGGTGCGCGGGCTGCCCACGCTCACCCACAGGCCGGTGACGTCGTCGGAGAAGACCGGCCCGGCCCGTTCGCCGCAGAGGTTTTCAAGCACCATGGTCAGGCTGAAATCTCCGGTGGAGACCAGCCTCTCGGCGAGCTCCTTGAAGTTCTCTAGGCCGTAGATCTCCCGCTCCAGTCCGCGCCACTCGTACCAGCCGTCGGTGTAGAGGAAGAGCCCTGCCGGCTTCTCGAAGCTGACCGTGCGGGGGTCGAAGCGCTGGTCGAAGAACCCGAGCACGGAGCAGGTGGGCTCGAGCCAGACCATGCTGCCGCCGCTCGCCAAAAGCGGCGGGCAGTGCCCGGCGTTGACGTACGTTATCGTCTGGGCGTCGGCGTCGATGTCCGCCGCGACCAGGGTGACGAAGTCCGGCTCTTCCCCGATGGAGGAGAGCAGGTGGTGGCTGGCCAGGGAGAATGTCTCGGGCAGCGACAGGTAGTGCGTCTGCGAGACGCGGACCAGGGTGCGCACCACGGCCATGAGGAAGGCCGCCCGAGCGCCGTGGCCGGACACGTCCGCCATGACCACCCGGATGGAGCCGTCGGGCAGGGTGAAGAAGTCGTAGTAGTCGCCCGAGGCCCGGCCGGAGGGGCGGTAGAAGCATTCCACCATGGTCTCGCCCAGCACCGGCGAGCAGTCCGGCAGCAGGCGCTTCTGAAGCCCCGCCACCAGGTCGATCTCGCGGCTGATGCGCTCGTAGGCCTGCCTCAGCCTGCGGGTGAGGCTCACCTGCCTGGCGGCCGCGCCCACGCGGGCCAGGAGCTCCTCGCGGTCGAAGGGCTTGCCCAGGAAGTCGTTGGCTCCGGCCGCGAAGGCCTTGGCCTTGAGGGCCTTGGTGTCCTGTGCGGTGAGGACGATGATCTGCACATCGTGGTCCTGGGCGGTTCCCCGGATGTGCTGCATCACTTCCAGACCGGACTTCACCGGCATGTTCATGTCCAGGATGATGATGTCAGGCCTGAAGGAAGCGTGGGACTCGATGGCCTCCTGCCCGTCCTCCGCCGCGTGCAGGACGTACTGCTGGCCCAGGATGTAGGTGAGCAGCCTCAGCACCGTCTTGGAGTCGTCCACCACCAGGACGCGGATGTCCTCCGCGGCGGCCATCAGCGAAAATCCCGGCTGTCGAGGATGATCGTGACCGGGCCGGAATTGACGAGTTCCACGGCCATGTCCGCCCCGAACACGCCGGTCTTCACCCGGCCCGGCAGCAAGGCCTCCAGGCCGGCGGCAAGGCGGTCGAACAGGCGCTCCGCCAGGGCCGGAGGCGCGGCGCGCGAGAAAGAGGGGCGAAGCCCCTTGCGGCAATCGGCGTAGAGGGTGAACTGGGAGACGAGCAGCACCTCGCCCCCGGCATCGGCCAGGCCCAGGTTCATCCTGCCCGCCTCGTCGGGGAAGACGCGCAGCTTCACGAGCTTTTCGGCCATGGTCCTCCACCAGGAGGACGCGAAAGCGTCCTCTCCGTCATCCGGCCCGAAACCGGCCAGGACAAGAAGCCCCGGCCCGATAGCGGCCACGCGCCTTCCGCCCGTGTCCACCGAAGCCCTGGCCACCCGCTGCGCCACGAGCCTCATGAAACCTCGAAATAGGTGGCCTTGCTGGTGGATTTCTCGAAGACGCTCACCTCGCGGACGGCCGCGGGCTGGCCCTCCAGGAGCCTGCCCAGCTCCCAGTAGATGTAGCGGGCCAGATTCTCCGCCGTGGGGTTGCGCCGGGTGAAATAGGGCAGGTTGTTCAGGTGGGTGTGGTCCAGCTTGTCCAGCACCTGCTTGAGGAAGCCCTTGAGGTCCTTGAAGTCCATGAGCATCTCGGTGTCCTGCGTGAGGCGCTCGCCCTCGAACACGGCCTCCACCACGAAGTTGTGGCCGTGCAGGGCCTCGCACGGCCCCTTGTAGTTGCGCAGGCAGTGGGAGGAGGAGAACTCGTCGGTGATGGTCAGCCGGAAAATGCCCCGTCTCGGGGGCTGGCGGTCGGACTTTGCGTTTGTGGTCATGGCGAATCCCTCTATGCCGGAGCTTCTGCCGCCTTTAGCAGGCAGTCGTCCACGGCTTGCCAGAACTCCGGACACGGCCCCACCGACACCTCGTCGGAGAGCCCGGCCAGACATTCCAGGTCGTCGTATATGAGTCTCAGCCTGACTTTCGCCGGGCCTGGGTACTTATTAAAGATTTCCTTGAGTCCCGCAAGTGTGCGGCAGGAACCGGCCTCCACGCGCACCTCCACGGGCTCGTCCCCCGAGGACACCGCCTCCACCAGCGAGCGGACCGACTCCACGATGAGCTTGAGCCTGGCCTGGCGGTCGCCAGCGTCCTCGTCGCGGTCCTTGGCGATCTTGCCGGTGATGAGCAGCGGCAGATCGCCTTCGAGCAACTCGCGGGACTTGGCGAACGCCTCCGGGAAGAAGATGGCCTCGCCGTCGCCAGCGATGTCCTCCAGGCCGCAGAAGGCCATCTTGTCGCCCTTCTTGGTGATGTGCTCCTTCTTGGTGGTGATGATGGCCGCCACCTTCACCTCGCAGTCCGGAGCGTAGCCCTTGCACTCGGACAGGGTCTTGATGCCCATGCGCCTCAAGTCGCGCGAGTAGGCCTTGAGGGGATGGCTGGTGAGGTAGAAGCCCAGGGCCTCCTTCTCCTTGGCCATGAGCTCCTCGTGGCCCCACTCGGGGACGGTGGCCTCCTCGCAGTTGAGCCCAAGGCCGGTGGTCCTGGACTTGGGCGCCGGGGCCAGGCTCATGAGCGAAAGCTGGCCGGAGTTCTTCTCCTCGGCCCGCTTCTGGCCCTGGGAGACGGCCTTGTCGAGCCCGGCCAGCAGGGCGGCGCGCGGCGCTCCGAAGGAGTCCATGGCCCCTGCCTTGATGAGGAATTCAAGCACACGCTTGGTGGCCTTGCGCAGGTTCACCCGCGAGCACAGGTCCAGAAGGCTCTCGAAGGGGCCGTTCTCCTCGCGCTCGCGCACGATCTCGTTTATGGCCTCCGCGCCCACGTTCTTGATGCCCGCCAGCCCGTAGACGATCTTCCCGTCGCGCACGCTGAAGTGGCGCATGGAGATGTTAACGTCCGGAGGCAGCACCTCCAGGTCCTTGTCCGAGCAGTCGGAGATGTATTTGAGGACCTTGTCCTGGTTTTCGATGTCGCTTGTTATCAGCGCGGCCATGAAGGCCAGGGGGTAGTGGGTCTTGAGATAGGCCGTGTGGTAGGAGATGAGCGCGTAGGCGGCCGAGTGGGACTTGTTGAACCCGTACTCGGCGAACTTCTCCATCAGGTCGAAGATCTCGTTGGCCTGGTCGTCCGGGATGCCCTTCTTGCGCGTGCCTTCCAGGAAGCGGGTGCGCTGCTTGGCCATTTCCTCGGCGATCTTCTTGCCCATGGCCCGGCGCAGCAGATCGCCTTCTCCCAGGGAGTAGCCCGAGAGCACCTGGGCGATCTGCATGACCTGCTCCTGGTACACGATGACGCCGTAGGTGGCTTTGAGCACGGGCTCCAGGTCCGGGTGGGGGTATTTCACCTCCACGATGCCGTGCTTGCGGTCGATGAACTCCTGCACCATGCCCGACCCCAGCGGGCCTGGGCGGTACAGGGCCAGCATGGCGATGATGTCCTCGAAACAGTTGGGTTTGAGCTGCCTGAGGTATTTGCGCATGCCGTCGGACTCCACCTGGAAGATGCCGTCGGTGTCGCCGCGCGAGAAGAGGTCGTAGGTGTCCTTGTCGGTGAGGGGCAGGTTGTCCAGGTCTGGCGGCTCGTGTCCCATCTCCCTGATGATGTCCAGGGCGTCCTGGATCACGGTCATGGTCTTGAGCCCCAGGAAGTCGAACTTCACCAGGCCGATCTTCTCCACCCGCTTCATGTCCCACTGGGTGACGATTTCCTGGTTCTTGCCCTGGTAGAGCGGCACGTACTCGGTCATGGGCTTGTCGGAGATGACCACGCCCGCCGCGTGGGTGGAGGCGTGGCGGGCAAGGCCCTCCAGGCGGCGCGACACGTCGATGAGCTGGGCGATCCTGGGGTCCTGCTCCACGAGCACGGCAAGCTCCGGCTCCTTGTCCAGGGCCTTGTCGATGGTCATCTTCAGGTCTTCGGGGATGAGCTTGGCGATGCGGTCGGTCTCGCCGAAGGTCATGCCCAGGGCGCGGCCCACGTCGCGCACCACGGCCTTGGCCTTCATGGTGCCGAAGGTGGTTATCTGGGCCACCGAGTCGCGCCCGTACTTCTCCGAGACGTAACGTATGACCTCCGTGCGGCGTCTTTCGCAGAAATCCACGTCTATATCGGGCATGGAGATGCGTTCGATGTTCAGGAAGCGCTCGAACAGAAGGTCGTAGGGAAGCGGGTCCAGGTTGGTGATGCGAAGCGCCCAGGCCACTATGGACCCGGCCGCCGAGCCGCGCCCGGGTCCGACCGGGATGCCCTGGCGCTTGGCCCAGTTGATGAAGTCCTGCACGATGAGGAAGTAGCCCGGGAAGCCCATGGTGGTGATGACGCCCAGCTCGTACTCCAGGCGGTCCCAGTATTTCTTGCGGTCCTCCTCTGGCGTGCCCATGGCGTCGAGGCGCTGCTTGAGCCCCTCGCGGGCCATGTCTGCCATCTCGTCGTCCAGGGACTTGCCCTCGGGCACCTCGTAGACCGGGAAATGGTAGGTCTTGAGGTCCAGCTCCAGGTTGATGCGTTCAGCTATCTCGCAGGTGTTGGCGATGGCCTTTGGCAGGTCCGGGAAGGAGGCGGCCATCTCCTCGGGCGAGCGGTAGTACAGCTCGCGGGTGGTGAAGCGCATGCGCTTGGCGTCGTCCACCTTGGCCTGGGTCTGGATGCACAGAAGAATGTCGTGGGCGTCCGCGTCGGAAGCGTTGAGATAGTGGCAGTCGTTGGTGGCCACCATGGGCAGCTTCATATCGTCAGCCAGCTCTGTCACGAGCCTGTTGAGCTGGGCCTGCTCGGGCAGGTCGTTGGCCTGGAGCTCCAGGTAGAGCCTGTCAGGGAAGAGCGACATGTACTGGCGGGCCATCTCGCGCCCGGCGTCCATGCCTTCCTTGAGCAGCGCCTGGTGTATCTCGCCCTTGAGGCAGGCCGACAGGGCGATGACGCCCTCGGAGTGGGCGGCCAGCAGGGCCTTGTCCACGCGGGGCTTGTAGTGGAAGCCGGTGAGGTAGCCCTCGGTGGAGAGCTTGAGGAGGTTTCTGAAGCCCACCAGGTTCTGGGCCAGCAGCACCAGATGGTACCCGGCGTCGCGCGGGGAGCGGGCGTCCTTGGAGGCCCTGTCGCCCTTGGCCACGTAGACCTCGCAGCCCACGATGGGCTTGATCCCGGCCTTCTTGCAGTATTCGTAGAAGACCAGGGCCCCGTGCATGTTGCCATGGTCGGTGATCGCGGCGGCCGGGCAGCCGAACTCGGCGGCCCGCTTCACGAGGTCGCCGATGCGGATGGCGCCGTCCAGCAGGGAGTATTCGGTGTGGCAGTGAAGATGAACGAAATCGGGCATGGACCAGGTTCCTGGGCTTTTCGAGTGATCAGGGGAACGAGCGCGCCGCCCGGCCCGGGTCTAGCTCATTTCGCCGTGGAAGCCAATGCGCCGCAAAGAGAAACGTCCAGGCAGCCGCTCATGTGCAGCCGGCCTCAAAAAGGAGGGAAAACCTACTTTACGCTTTAGGCATTGCCGCATATATAGGCAACCACATCGCGAATACGACAAGACAAATCGCACATCAGGACGGCACGACATGCCTGGGCATATCTCCATAACAACAACGAGGCAGGATAATTACCACTTCCTGTTCCGTTCCACCGACGGCGCTCCCCTTCTCACCGGGGAACCCCGCACGAGCAAGGCCAAGGCCCTGGAGGACGCGGAGACCCTGCGGCGGTGCGTGCTGGAAGACGGGTGTTACGCCGTTGCCCGCGACGCCCAGGGACGCTTCTACTTCCACCTCATGGGCGACCGCGGCGAGATCCTCGGCGTGAGCGCGACCTATCCCACTCCGGAAGGGCTCGGCAAGGCCATCGCCGACCTCAAGGCCTGCGCGCCCCGGGCGGTGGTGATCGACAGGAGTTGATTCCTCCTTTTCACTCTACCGGTCCGGCCTGGCTATCCGCCGTGGACCACCATGCGGATCAAAGCCTTGCACTTGGCGCTTCGCCCCCATTCACCCTCGCCTCTCAGTTCTTTCCCCAAGAGAATTCCCACCTGTAAAGTATAATTATACCATCTGTTATAGCTTGTCATAAAGTAATAAATAATTTGACAACCAGCCATTCCGAATTATCTCCTCGTAGCGATATCAGGCGTCACACGCCATACAAAAGGAGATTGAAAAATGGCAGGATATTTCGTCCTCTTCAAGACAACGAACGATCAGTACATGTTCAACCTGAAAGCCGGGAATCATGAAACCATCCTCACCAGCAGCGAGACATACGTGACCAAACAGGGCGCGGAAAAGGGCATCAATTCCGTCAAGGCAAACGCGCCGCTCGACGCTCGCTATGAAAAGCTCAAGGACAGCGCCGGTGAATACCGCTTCAGGCTCAATGCCGGCAACGGTCAGGTCATCGGAAAAAGCGAAGGGTACAAAAGCGAGCAGTCCCGCGACAACGGCATCGAAAGCGTGAAGAAGAACGCTCCCGATGCTCCCACCGTGGACCGTACATAGCAACAACCGCAGCGGGCCGCCGGAATGAAATCACGGCGGCCCGCGTCACGGCAGGAAAAACGACGCTTACCCGCTCAGCCTCATGGCCGCCGCCGGATTGATGCGCGCGATGCGCGACAGCACCTGCCGGGTGCGCCCCTTCCCCTCGTCGGACGAATCGATGGACAAGACGTCGTAGGCGGCCAGGAGGCCCCTCAGGGCAGTATCCGGCTCCCATTGCTCAAGCTTGTACTGGCCGATGAGGTCCAGAAGTTCCTCCACGTTTGGCCCGGCCAGGTCCGCCCTACCCGACCTCGACAGGGTTCCCGCTATGGCGATGAGCCCGTCGAATCGCTCCCTTCCAGAGCGCGCCTGGCGCAGCGCGTCCTGGAGCGCGGTCACGGCCTCTATGAACTTCTTCTGCCCGGAGAGGGCGTCGGCCGCCTCCAGGGCCTTGCTCAACGCCGAATCCCCGGGGGCCGTCTCCACCGCGCGCCCGGACCCCAGGGCGATGGTCTTGAGCCAAGTCCTGGTCTGCGCGTCCGCGAAGGGCGTCCCGTCCGAGAAGCTCATGTTCTCGATGCCTTTCAGGCGCGTCACGTACAACGCCGTCTGGGCCTTGAGCGCCGCGAGCGCCGGTTCGCCCTTGGCCCCCAGGGAGTCCAGGCCCTCGGCGGCGAGACGGGAGAGGTCCAGCCAGAACAGGTACACCGGCACCTGCGCTTCGGCGCGGCGCACGGCCTCCTCGAACTGGCGCCCGGAAACGAGCTGCGCGATCGAAGACTTGATGTTCTCGTCCGGGGGCGGGATCATTGTCTGCCCGTTCTCCGCCGGGGGCAGCCCGTCCACGCGAAGCCACGCGCCCAGCCGCGTGAGGATGACGGCTTTGGGGTCGCTGGAGTCGGCTTCGCGCAGGACTCCCGCCGTGGCGACCATCTGGCCCAAGCAGGCCTCCAGCGCGGCGGACGGATCCTTGGGCACGGCGGCGGGACCGGCCGGAGCGGAGGGAGCGGCGGCCGGACGCGGCGGCGCGGGGGCAGGCGCGGCCTGGGGAGCTGAAGCCCCTGCGGCCTGTCCGGACGGCTGCTCCTCCTGGGGCGGAGGCGGCGGGGCCTCCTCCTGGGGCGCTTCCACAGGCAGGCGCTTGACTAACTCGGCCATGTCCCGCAGCCCAGGCCCGTCAGGGACGTTCTCAGCCATGAACCTGTCCAGGCTTTCGAAACCGGAGACGAGCCGGTCCACCACGTCCTTGGGGAAGGCCGCGTCGGTGGTGTAGTTGTCGAAGAAGGCCTGCACCTGGTCCCGGAACCAGGCTATGGCGTTGATCCGGCCGCGCATGCGCTTCTTGGGCGGGAAGAGGCCGTCCCAGTAGGTGATGGTGACGTCCGCCAGCAGGTTCACGCCGTCGGCCAGTCCCGGGATGGCGTTCTTCCTGAGCAGCGCCGCGGCCATGTACGCCGCCGTGGGCAGATGCTTGCCTTTGGTGGTCAGGATGGTCTCGCCAAGCTTGAGCACCTTGTCCCAGTCGATGCCCTGCCCGTCCGCCGAGGGCATGGAGAGCTTGTCGATCTCGGCCTGAAGCTGTTCGAACTCGGGTTCGTAGGCGGGGTCGGCCCCGGCTGGCTGTGCGGCGGAAACGGGGGCTTTGCCTATGTCTTTCACGTCCATGGGGATTCCGGGTAAGGGTTGCGTCCGGCCCGGACATCCTAACCTGAACGCGGAGAAGACAACAACCTTATTGCGGCGGGGAATGCGAAGAAGAGACGGAGAGGGATGACTCCCGGACCTGGGACGCGTCAGGCCCCGCGGCTGTTCCGAAGCTCAAGGCAACCGCCACAAGGATGGCGATCAGCACCCACCACCGTTTCAACCCGTCGTTCCCGGACAAGTCAGCCATCGGAGTTCCCCCTGGTGCGTTCGCCCGCCCGGCGGTCCTTGCCGCCCTGCATCCCGGGCGGGACCATGTCCATCCCCTTGGCCGCCTCCGCCAGCGACTTGGCCAGCTTCCCTGGATTTGTGACCATGGGCAGCGGCCCTGTGGGCAGTTCGGCCACCCGGGCCTTGGCCAGCGCTGCCCGCGCGGCCTGCGCCCTGACCGCGCAGCCGCCAGCGTGCCCCGTGGTGCGGATGTAGACGGACGGCAGGCTCCTGTCGCGACGCCCGTAAGGATACGCCGCCTCCATGCACGACCTGGGGAACGGCTGCAGGCGCACCGAGAGCCAGCGGAGCATTTCCTTGCACGTGATGCCGAAGCTCTCGGCCGGAGGCGGCGGCACGAGCCAGTCCGGCCCGGCTCGGACGGCGTGCCGCCCGAGGGTGTCCAGGAACGACGTCCCGCGCTCCGGAATCAGCGAATCGAGGTGTATGACCCCGGCCACCTTGCCGCCGTGGCGATGGGCCACGGCCGAGGCGATCATGCCGCCGTATCCGTGCCCGGCGAGAACGGCCCGCTCCAGGTCCTCGTGGAAGATGAGCTGGGCAACGTCTTCCACGTGCATGGCCAGGGACGTTTCCGGGCGCAGCAGGTGGGAGCGGTCCCCGCAGCCTGTGAGGGTGGGCGCGAAGCTCTCGTGCCCGAGCGAGGCCAGGCGGCGCATGGTGCGCCGCCATATCCAACCGCCCGTGAAGGCTCCGTGTATGAGGACGAGAGGGGGCATCCCACGCATGAAGCAAGTAGTCTGCCAAAGAAGGAGACATACTATTACAGGCAGTTACGCTGGATGCAGACACCACGTCGGCCAACAAAATTGTATACTGCAACAAAAATGTCAGGCCGCAACGACTGGCGTCCGCGCCGTCTGGACCGATGGCCGCGGGCCGGGCGGCGCGAACACGGATCATCCTTCGGAACAAGCCCCAGGCGATGACCGGAGCAGAAAGCCCCCCGCGCCGTCTGGCAGGTTACACGGCGGGCTGGCCGGGCTTCAGGCGCCAGGACACAACAAGCACCTCCGGCGGGGCAACCCAGCGTGCCCAGGCGCGCCGCCCAAAAGCGAGGCCCGCGCCGGACATTCCCGGCGCGGGCCTCGCCGCGTCGCTTGAAGCCCCCGCGCCGCTACCGCACGCAGTCGCAGATGGTTTGGGGCAGGACGGCGGGCGTCACCGAAAGCAGCTTGATCACGGGCTCGCTGCCTTGGAACACCCAGTTCACCTGTATCCGCTTGACGCCGAGCGCACCGAGCATGTCCTTCTGGCCGGGGAAGTCCTCCGGCGTGTAGGTCTTGGACCCGCCGTTGCGGTAATCGCGCAGGAAAAGGGCGAACCCGTTGGGGCCGGGGTAGGTCTTCACCACCTTGAGATCGTTGAAGACAATTGTGACGCTGGTGTCGGAGCAGCCGTCGGTTTTCCACTTGAACAGGGCGCTGTCCAGGAAGTTGTAGTTGTCCAGCACCTGGGGCTTGTCCCCGCAGGAGAGCGAGAGAGTGGTGAGGTAGGGCTTCTGGCGCGCCTCGGGGTTGACGGTGGTGGGCACGGTCTTGACCACCACGTCGTATTCGGGCTGGACGGCCTGGGTCTCCTGCCCGCCCTCGTCCAGGAAGGCGAGGAAGGCGCGGTGGAACGGGAAGACCACGTTCATCCAACTCCTGGCGGTCCATCCCCTGATCTCGTGGTTCAGGAAAGGCCTCGCCGTGCCGTTGACGAATTTCCAGACCAGCCCGCCCTGCTTGTCGAAAAGCGCCGAGCGGTACTTGCTCTGGGGAATGCCCTGGGCCTCGGCCAGCACCTGGCTCTCCCAGAGGCGCTGCATCTCGCAGGAGGCAAGGTCCGTGGAGTAGAGCACGAAGAAGGCGAGCGGTCCGCTGACAACCTGGGTGAAGGCGTCGGACGTCGCGCTGCCCGCCGCTCCCAGGAGGGCGTTCATGCCGAGCAGGGCCGTCTCGGCGTCCTGGGCGGGTGTCTTGGCCACGGGCCCGGCGCCCGGTTGCTGGGCAACGGCGGAGGACTGCCCCATGGAGGCGGCCACGAACCGGAAGGCGGCCTCGGAGCTGGCCACCGCCGGGATCATGTCGGAGAGGGCCTTCTGGTACTCCTGAAATTTGCCCGTGGCGGCGAGAAGGTTCTCGAAGCTGCGGGCCTCGCCGGGGTCCACGTCGCCCACGACCCGCTGCAGGGCAACCTTGACCTTCTCCTTGTCCTTTTCGAGGGCCGGTTCGGTCTTGCTCTGCGCCCTGGCCTGCTCCATGACGATGTGGAACCGGTCCACCTCGTTGGCCCACGCGGGCGGCGCGGTCAGCTTCCGCACCGCCTTGAGGTCGGTGGCCATGCGTTCGAGCATGGCGAAATAGGGGCTGTGGAAGGTGGGCATGCGCGCGGCCATCCTGCGCTTGTCGGCATCGTCCAGCAGGAAGCCGTAGCCGGTGTGGAAGCCCAGCGCGAACTGGTTCCAGCTGAGGAAGAACTGGTTGGCGTACCAGTTCCAGAAGGCGTCGATCTTGGCCTTCAAGGCCTTGGGGTTGTCCACGGCCTGGTCGAATTCCTTGATGAAGGCCTCGATGGCCTTCTTGCCCTCGGCCGTGAAGCCCGCCGGGACGTAGGCGTCCTGGCCGGACACCTGCCCCGCTCCGCCCCAGAAGTCGTTCAGGGTGACGGGGTGCAGGTATGGCCTGGTGTTGGCCCAGTCCACAAGCCACTGCATCTGGCCGTCCTTGAGTGATGCCAGGCGGGTGAGGCGGGCCTTGAAGTCGGCCAGCTGCTGGGCGAGGGTCTCGCTCCAGGGTTCCCAGGCCAGGTAGTCCAGGTAGCAGTCGTTGAAGAAGGGGGCCAGCTCGGGCACCAGCTTGGGGTCCACCTGGGCCAGCACGGCATCCGGGTAGGCCGGGATCTTCTTCATGTCGGAAAGCGACGCCCCGCGTTCCTTGGCCTTGAGCAGCTCGATGCGCCAGACCATGTGGCCGATGTAGAGGCCGATGGCCGTCTCCGAGGCCCGGTTGTCCAACCCGTCCACGGATGCTCGCATGGAGGCGTCCAGCGGCTTGAGGATCTGCTCGTCGAAGAGCTTCGCGAAGCCGAGCTTGACCCTGCGCTCGCCCGCCAGGCTCTGGTCCAGGCCCATGCGCGGCAGGAACCAGTCCTTGTTGACCGTCTCCATGCGGATGATCTGGCGGCGCAGCTGGTCGATGGACAGAAGCTTCTGGTCGAGCCCGCCGCTGAGCGTGGGCAGCGCGGGGAACTCCGAGGAGATGACCCGCAGGGCGCGTTCGTTGTGCGTGTAGGAGAGGGTGAGCATTCCCGCCAGGCAGAAGAACAGGAACAGCCATGCGACCATCCCGGCGAAGCGGGTCCTGGAGCGCCAGCGCAGAAACTCCAGCATGGGCGTGAAGGCGTTGCGGTCGCCGGGCAGGAAGCGGGCGAATATGTCGTGCAGGAAGGCCCCGCGCTCGGTGGTGGCGCGCTCGGAGAGCTGGACCGCCACGTCCGAGAGCCCGGCGTCCATCACGTGGGCCTGGCCCTCCTGGCGGGCGCTGGAGAAAAAGACGCCCCGGTAGAGCGGCGTCTCCAGATAGGGGTTCTCGGCGAAAAGCGCGCCCACGAACGTCTTGAGCCGGGCGCCCAGGCGCTCCATCTCGTCGGGGAGCATCAGGTAGGCCGGGTCCATGCCGCCCGCGTCGCAGGGCAGGAGCAGGCGCAGGTCCTTGAGCCTGGAGGCCAGCCCGGCGAGGCCCTCGTCCAGCGAGCTGGCCGCCGGCCGCGGGGTCCGGGCCGCGAGCGAGCCCATGCCCTGGAAGAGCTCCTCGTCGCTTAGCTGGTCTATCAGGCCGTTCATGCCGAGCACGCGGTCCATCTTGGTGACCAGCACATAGACCGGGAACCTGGCCCCGATGACGCGCATGATTTCGTTCACCCTGCGGCGCATCCCCTTGGCGTAGTCCACGAGCACGTCGTCGGAGGAGTCCACGGCCTTGTCCGCCTCGATGGCCACAACCAGGCCGTTGAGCGGCTCCTTGCGGCGGTGCTTCACCAGGAGCGAGAGGAAGCGCTCCCACTCCTCGCGGTCGCGGGCCTCGTCCGCGGGGATGGCGTAGCGCCCGGCGGTGTCCAGGATGACGGCCTCGTCCGCGAACCAGAAATCCACGTTGCGGGTGGGCGCGGGCAGCCGCTCCTGGCCCACGTCGGTGAGGATGGAGGCCAGCTTCGCCCTTTTCAGGGCCAGGGACTTGCCGGAGCCGGTCTCGCCCATCACCAGATACCAGGGCTTCACGTAGACCGGGTCGCCCTGCTGCCTGAGCTGCGACCCCTGAAGGATCTCCACGGCCTTGGCGAAGCGGTCCTCCACGTCGCGCATGAGGCGCATCTGCTCGCCCTGGGCGGCCGAGATGGCGGCCGTGTCCTGCTCCACCACCCTCTTGACGAACTGGCGCTCGCGGCGGCGGAACCACCAGCGGCGCAAAAAGACCGCGCCCACGATGAGTCCGGCCGCGCCCAGGCCCATGGCCGCCGCCGCCCACTCGGGCCAGCCCCGCCACTGGGCCAGATACCAGGCCCCCACGCCGATGGCGGCGAAAAGAAGGAGCCAGAGCACGACCTTGAGAGCGATGACGAGGATGTTCTTCATCTTGGCCTACGGACCGCCCAGGAAGCCCTTGAGGGCGCCGGACAGCAGGAAGCTGTATGCGTAATACATGACGGCCGCTGCCAGCACGGGCACGCCGAGCGTCACCATGTCTACCCAGTCCAGGCCGCGCCAGAAGCGGCGCCGGCCCCCGGAGGCCCCCACCCCACCCTCGTAGAGCTTCGGAAAGAGCTTGGCGGCCGGATCGCGACCGAACCTGTCGGCCCCGAACCTCTCGGGGCCGCCCAGGGCGGCGGTGATGACCTTCTGCCGCAGTGACCTGAGCATGGGCTGGTCGTCGGGATGGAAATACCTGCCCTGGAATCCGAGCATCATGGTCAGGCCGAAGACCTCCAGCACGCCGCGCACGCCGATGCCCGCTCCGTCGTCGGCGGGAGGCGGCGCGAACGCGGCGTCCCCGGCCGCGAGGGAGCACCGTTCGCCGGCGGGCTGCTCCTCGTCGCCGCCGAAGGAGAGGTCCTCCACGGACGCCTTCTCGCCGGGGGCGCTGAAGCTGAAATCCTTGTCCATCCTGGCCAGCACGCCGTCCAGGCGCTCGAAGTACTCCTCGCCCGCGTTGACGGTGTTGTAGACCGCGCGCTGCAGCGGCTGGTGCAGCCACTGGGCCTTCCCCTCCCAGGCGGAGCCGAGCACTATCTCGTCCATCCAGGCGCACACGGCGAATCGGGCGTCCTGGAACTCCGAGGCCGCCACGCCGAGAGTTCTGGCCATGCGCCCGGCCGAGCCCAGGAGCTCCTCCACCTTGGCCCGCGCGGCCTGGAAATCCGGGAAGGAGCCGGGCTTGCGCGCCACTTCCAGCACGTAGGTAACGGCCGGGATGAAGCAGTCGGCCAGACGCATCCTACTTGCCCCTCAAGACCGCGAGGTGGACCGACAGGTCCTCGGGCGGGTTGTCCCAGAACATCGCCAGGGACCTGTTGCGGACCACGTCCGGCCAGAGCGCCGTGCCCGTGTCCATGAGGAAGTAATGCGTGCCGGAGCGCTTGGGCAGTCCGGCTGGCGGGTTCTTGGAATAGGTGAGCGGCACTCCGGGGACCGCCTTCACAAGCAGCGTGGCCATGAGCGGCGTGGCGCACAGCTTCACCGTGGAGAGCACCTGCTGAGGCACGGCCTCGGGACGCTCCTCGGTGCGGACCACCAGCCAGAAGCGGTTGGTGGGCGTGAACACGCGCTCCGGCAGCTCGGCCACGAAGTAGCTCTCCTTCTTCTGGAAGGCAGTGAGCAGCTCGATGGAGGTGCCTATGCCCTCGATCATGCGCTCGATGAGGTCGCGGGCGGCGGTGAAGCAGCCGGTGAGGCCGTCGTGGTCGTAGGAGGGCACGAGCTTCTCGCCGTCGTAGCGTTCGCCCGTGGCCCCGAAGTCGTCGGCGAAGGTGGAGAGCTCGCCCAGGAACTGGCGGAACGTCCCGTACACGTCCCAGGGATGGACGTTCAGGGTCTCCACGTAGTGGGTGAGGAGCGGCACGTAGCGGTTGAGCGTCATGAGCGCCATGAGAAAGACCATGTAGCCCGGATCGAACTCCTTGGAGGTGAGCTCGCCGCGCATCTTGTAGTCCTCCAGGGCCCGGGCGCGGGACGCGACAAGGTCGGTCACGTCCTTGACCAGCTTTTCGAGCGCGGGGCTCGCGCCGATGGTCAGGCTGGGCGGGATGAAGGCCTCGTCGTAGGCTATGGTCTCAGCCTCGCGCGTCACCCTGGCCACCGGCATGAGCAGGTAGTCCCCGAGGTTTCCCGTCTCCCCCTCGAAGAAGATGGACAGGGCGAAGCGCATGGTCTTCACCTGCGAGGCCGGTCCGCCCGCGTGGAGGTCGGGCTGCGTGTCCGGGTCGGCCCTGGCCACGAAGGTGGCGCGTGGCTGGCCGGTGACGGACAGCTCGGGCTGGATGGAGACGTTGGGCCCCTCGGGGGAAAGCTTCCTTACGCCCAGGTACACCGTCACCGCCTTGCCGGACTCCAGGGCCGCGTCGTCCAGCGAGCGCGCCCCGAGCACCGCGTTGCCGGGGAAGGATACGTAGCCAACGTCCGGGAAGACCGCCTCCAGCCGGGTGATCTCCACCTTGCGGGCCGCCAGGGCGTCCTGACGCATCTCGATGGCCCCCACGCCCCGGAAATGGCGCAGGGCGAAGCGGCCCATGGTGTTGAACTTGAACTGCTGGTGCCAGTCCGACAGCTGGAAGTGCTGCGGCGTGAGGAAGAGGCCCTGGTGCCAGAAAAGTGGAGACTGCGCGCTCACGATCACCCTCCCTGCATGCCGGTCTTGCCCAGGAGGATCTTCCTGGAGAGCTTGGCGGGCTGGTAGGTGGTCTCCTTCCACCACAGCCAGCCGGACGTGTCCGAGCTGATGGGGATCTCGAAGACCTGGGTGGCCGTGCCCAGGTTCAGGTCGTAGAAGCCGCAGGCGATGGCAACGAACTTGGCCTTCTCCCCCCGGTCCAGGGTGATGACCTCGTTTCGGCCGGGCTGCACGATGACCCGCTGGAAGCTGACCACGCTTCCCTGGTCGAAGTTGGAGCATTCCAGGAGCTTTGAGATGCCCGGGGCCGTGGCCGCCAGCTGCTGGAAGGCGGCCGGGTTCTGGAGCTGGTAGACGCACGCGGAGAGCGTGTGGGCCGCGCCTTCGTACTCGTTGAGGAAGGGGTCGGAGACGAAGGTCAGCTCCAGCGCCTTGGGGGCGAAGGCCCAGCTCATGGTCTGGGGGCTCGTGGCGGGGTTGGTGTACTGGGAAGGCGGGGCCGTCTTGCCGCCGCCCCCGCATCCGGCCAGGAGGGCAAGGGCGGCCAGCGCCCCGAGAAGTAAGGCTTTTCGCATCGGGTTCTCCATGTCTCCCCGGTAAGTGGCGGCACGCGGCCGGATTGTCAAGCAACCGGGCGCCGCCGGATCACCTTTTCACCTGCCAGGCCTTGGCCTTGCGCTCGGCCTGGGCTTTCTGCCTATCCGAAATCTTCGCGCCCGCGTGCTCCAGGTTGGCCTTGGCCTCCTGGTTGCCCTGCCAGGAGGAGAGCAGAAGCCACATATAGCCCTGAACGGGGTTCTTGCGCACCCCGTCGCCCTCGAACAGTCGCACGCCCAGGCCGTTCTGGGCCTCCGCGTCGCCGCGCTCGGCAGCCATTGCCAGCCACCTGGCGGCCAAGGCCTGATTCTGTTTCACTCCAAGGCCGCCCGCGTACAGCCTGGCCAGGTTGTACTGGCCCTCGGCGCTGCCCTGGTTCGCAGCCTTCTCGAACCACTGGGCCGCCTTGGCGTGGTCCTGCGCCACCCCGGTTCCCTTCTCGTACCACAACCCGAGCGTGAGCTGCGCGGGGAGGTCCCCCTGGGCCGCCGCCTTCTCCATCCAGGCTGCGGCTAGCGCGGGGTCCTTCGTCACGCCGTCGCCGCGCTCGAACTTCACGGCCAGGTTGAACTGCGCGTCCGCGTCGCCCTGCTCCGCCGCCTTCTGATACCATTTGGCCGCCGCGGCTGCGTTCCTGTGCACGCCCGTCCCACGGTCGTGGAGGACGCCCACCTGGAACTGCGCGGGGGCGATCCCCGATTCGGCCGCCATGGACAGCCACTTGGCCGCCTCCTGGGGATTTGCGGGCACGCCACGGCCGGTGAGCAGCATCATGCCGAGCCGGTATTGCGACTTGCCGTCACCCTGCCCGGCTGCCTGGCGGAACCATTTCTCGGCCTGGGCAAGGTCGGCGCCGGGAACCTCGCCGCCAAGGATCATCTCCGCGATGGCGAACTGGGCGGGCATCTCGCCCAGCTCGGCCGCGCGGGTGAAGGCCGAGGCGGCCTCTCCGGGGGAGGAGGCGAGCTTGGGATTGGCGGAAAGGAGCAGGCCCAGGTGATAGAGGGCCTTGGCGTTGCCCTGCTTGCCCGAGAGACGGTGCCACCTGGCCGCTTCGGCGGGATTTTTGGCCACGTGCCGGCCGAATTCGTAGAGAACGCCCAGGTAGTACTGGGCCTGGGCGTCACCGGCCTCGGCCATCGGCTTGAGCTGCTTGTACGCGGCGGCCATGTCTCCCTGGTTGTATATGGCCTCCGCGCCTTCGGCGCGCGCCGGTCCGGCCAGGCAGGCCAGGAGACAGGAAACGAGAAGCAGGCGCAGCGCCGGTCTGAGGAAGGGCATCTCCGTCACCTGATGTTATTTGGTGTTGGAACGGTGTACCCTGTACTTCATGATGCAGATTCATTCAATAGATACTTGATGCTTTCCCTGAGTCGGGATAGAGGACTGTTGCTCATGTGTATGGCCCGGGTCGTATCCTGGGGCCGAACCGGAGGTTGCCGCACATGTTCGAGACAAAAGCCGCAGGATACTCCCGCACCTTCTACCTCGCAGCCGTTGTGATCTGGACCGGGGCCGTGGGCCTCATGTTCATCACCGCCGTCTGGGGAGGATTCTACGGCATGATGGACGCCATGATGAGCGCCAGGGAGGCCAGGCATATGGCCCAGAGCCTGCCTGCCGGCCCCACTCCGGACGCCTCGGCTCCTTTCCGGCCCGACCACAACCCCTTCGAGCAGGCCGCCCCCGCCGGACCGCCTGCCGGATGGGCCGTTTCAGAGGTCGAGAAAGGCGTCCATCATCTCGAGTTGCGGGCCGAAAAGCTTTTCAGGCCCGGGTTGGCCCCCGACAGGCCGGCCGCGCCCCCCGTGGAGAGCAACGTGATCAAGGAGGCCATCACCCAGCCGGAGCCCGCCAGGGCCAAGGCCCCCGCCGGACCGCCCCTGATGCGGGGCGAACTGGGCGTGGTCAACGCCGTGAAATACGACCCCGGGGACGTCCGCTTCCAGATGACCCTCGCGACCACCGCGCCCCCGGAGAAAGTGACCTACTTCTTCCTGGACAATCCCCGCCGCCTGGCCGTGAACCTCCAGGGGGTCTGGCGCAACCTCGCCCCGCGCAACACGGAGTTCAAATCCGGCTTCATCGCACGCGCCGCCGTGGGCGAGCACCCCGACTACGTGCGGGTGACGCTCCACTTCCGGGACCCCAACGCGCCCAAGCCCGCCGACCCGGTGCTGAACAAGCTCAAGGACGGCCTAGGCGTCAGCCTGACCGCGAAATAGTCATCCCGGAGAAACGCCCTCCTCCCTGGAGCCGGTCCCGGCCTGCAAGGCCGCGACGGTTCTTTTCCCATTTCCTCGCCCTCGTCGCGGTTGAGGCTTGTCCAAAATGGTGGAACTGTCGTAGGGTGAAATCAGCATCCGGATTGCACCCGGAAACCCGGCAGAGAGGAGTATCCATGCAAAGCACGAAACAGTCCCCCGCGCGGCCGCCCGTTCCCTCGCTGGAATACGGACGCGTATTGTCCGCCGCGCCCGGGCGGTTCCTGGTCGAGACCTCCTTCGCCGAGGTGGAGGCCGCGCGCGCCGTGAGCTGCCTGGTGGAGCCGGCCTGCGGCGACAAGGTCCTCCTGGCCGTGGACCTCTCCGGCGGGGCCTGGATTCTCTCCGTGCTCGAAAGCGCGGGGACCGTGAACCTGGCCGTGGACGGCGACGCCCGCCTCTCGGCGCGCGGCGGCACCCTCACCATCGCCTCCGACCGGGACGTGAGCCTCGCCTGCCCCGGCGCAATCTCCGCCGTCTCCGGCGAGCTGAGCGTCCATGCGTCTTCCTGCAGCGCGGTCATAGAGAAGGCCAGCCTTGCCGGACGCGCCCTGAGGACACAGTTCAAGCGCGTGCGCCAGGCGGCAGCCAGCGTGGACCAGATGTTCAGGCGCTTCACCCAGCGCAGCCAGGAGTCCTCCCGCTTCGTCAAGGAGCACGACGAGGTGCAGGCCGGGTCCCGGCGGGTACTGGTGGAGGAGTTGTGCGCCCTGCACGCCAGGAACCACTCCATGATGGCCGAGGAGCACGTGGTCATCAACGCCGACCAGATCCACATGGGCTGACCGGGCTTGCGCCCCGTCCAACCCGGCAGCAACTTCGGACCCGGCGCCGCGCCGGCCCGCGAGGATGAGCGCATGGCCCCCCTGGAGCCCCACTTCACGTTCGCCGTCTCCTCCATGAAACCGGACGCCTTCCATGTGGTGCGGTTCTCCGGGTCGGAGGGGCTGTCCAAGCTCTACGAGTTCGACATCACCCTGCTCTCGGACGACGCGTCCATCGACCTGGGCCGTGCCCTCTCGGGAACGGCCACCCTCGCCGTGAAGCGCCAGGAGGGCGGCGACCTGGTCTGGCACGGCATCCTGCGCGACTTCAGGCAGCAGCAGATGGTGGGCAAACGCGCCGTGTACCGGGCCATCCTCGCCCCCAAGGCGTGGCTCCTCACCATAAGCCAGCACAACCGGATATTCCTCAACCAGGACGTCGCGCAGAGCATCCGGGACTGCCTGACCGACGGCGGCCTCTCCCAGGGCCTGGACTTCGACCTGAAGACCTCCCAGAGCTACCCCAGGCGCGAGTACGTCTGCCAGTACAACGAGACCCACCTGAACTTCGCCTCCCGCAAGATGGAGCGCAACGGGCTCTACTACTATTTCGACCAGTCCGGCCCCATGGAGAAGATGGTCGTCACCGACACGCTGAACATCCACGGCCCGCACCCGGGCGGGGGGGAGCTCACCTATTCGGACATGTCCGGACTGGACGCCGGGATTTCCGGAAAGGCGGTAAAGAACCTCCAGTGCGAGCAGCGCCGCGTGCCCAGGGAGGTGCTGCTCAAGGACTACAACTACCGCACCCCCAGCCTGGACATCCAGGGACGCGCCCAGGTGAGCGAAAGCGGAGAGGGCACGGTTTACGCGCACGGCGGGCATCTGCGCTCCATCAGGCAGGCCAGCTTCCTTGCCCAGATGCGGGCCGAGAGCATCAGATGCCGCGAGCAGGTGTTCTTCGGGGAGTCCAACGCGCCCTTCCTGCGGCCCGGGTACACCGCGAAGCTAGACAACCACTACCGGAGCGATTTCAACCAGAACTACCTGATCATCGAGGTGAAGCACGAGGGTTCGCAGGAGAGCTGGCTCACCTCGGGCCTTGGCGTGTCCGGCCTGGGCGACCGGCTCTTCTACCGCAACGCCTTCGCGGCCATCCCCGCTTCCGTGCAGTTCAGGGCCGAGCCCAAATCCCCCAAGCCGGTCATACAGGGGGCCATCCTGGCGGTCATCGACGCCGAGGGCTCGGGCAAGTACGCCCAGCTCGACGAGCAGGGCCGCTACAAGGTCATCATGCCCTTCGACCTTTCAGGCCGCAAGGACGGCCACGCCTCCACCTGGCTGCGCCTGATGCAGCCCTACGCGGGCGGCGGGCACGGCATGCACCTGCCCCTGCACAAGGGGACCGAGGTGGCCGTGATCCACCAGGAGGGCGACCCGGACCGCCCCATCATCGCCGGGGCCCTGCACAACTCCGAGTCGCCGTCCGTGGTCACGCAGGACAACCAGACCATGGCCAACATCACCACGGCGGGCGGCAACCGGATTCACATGGAGGACCGCGAGGGCTCGGAGCGCATCCTGCTGCACTCCTCGGCCACCGGGGACTTCGTCCGCATCGGCATGCCCAACGACCCGCCGTCCCCGGCCGGGGAGGAGCCCAAGCACGCGGACGGAAAGGACTCCTCCGGCAAGGATTCCAATAAGGACGGAGGCCACGCCGAGGGCGGCGGGGCCGAGGGCCACGAGCAGACCCCGGGCATCGCCCTCTCCACCAGCAAGTGGTTCAAGGTGGAGGCGGCAACGGTCAACGAGATGATCCTTGGCGACAAGAGCGAGTTCATAGGAGGCGTGGAGTTCGGGCTGGTGCTCGGGCTCAAGACGGAGATCATCCTGGGCGGAGAGGTCCAGGTCCACACCCCCTCCTATCTCTCCTACTCCACGTCCTCCAGGCACCTCAGGGCGGACGTGCAGAAGATGATTGGCGAGCAGGAGGAGGTCATCGCCAAGCAGGGGCAGGACATCGCCATCTTGAACGACAGGGTGGGTGATCACATGCAGATCGTAGGCAGCCTGAACAGGACCGTGGCCAAGCAGACCTCCAGCATAGCCAGCCTGACCCGGGACGTCGGCGCGCTGAACGAGACCATCGGAGAGATCGACAGGTTCGCGGGCGACATTACCGACAAGGTCGGGGCCATGCAGCAGAACATCGGCGACCTCACGCAGACCGTGGGAGACCAGACCTCCACCCTGGGCTCGCTCCAGCAGACAGTGGGAGACCAGACCCAGACCATGGCCAGCATGCAGCAGACCGTGGGAGACCTCCAGCAGACCGCCGCCACCGTGCAGAACATGCAGGCCCAGGTCACGCAGATGTCCGAGGACATCACCGTGCTGTCGGCGGCCGTCCAGTACACGTGACAATGCCAAGACCAGCCCGAACCAGCCTCCGGCGATCCTTGGACGCGGCGGGCTTCGCATAACCGGCCGCCCGCGCACCGGGGGCATGAGGAATCCTGAACATGGCAAACAACAACCAGAAATTCACGTTTGAAATCAGCGGGTTCGACAAGGACACCTTCCATGTGGTCCGCTTCACGGGCGAGGAAGGCCTTTCAACGCTCTACCGCTTCGAGATTGTGCTCTACGCGGGCGACAAGGACGTGGACTTCGACAAGGCCCTGTCCAACAACGCCACGTTCACCATCAAACGCCAGAAAGGGGATATCCCCTTCCACGGCATCCTCGAGCACATCGAGCAGCTCAGCCACTCCGGCCCGTACACATTCTACCGGGCCGTGCTCGTGCCCAAGGCGTGGTGGCTCACCCTCACGCAGCACAACCAGGTGTTCCTGAACCAGAACATCGGGGAGTTCCTGGCCGCCGTTTTCAAGGACGGGGGGCTCAGCCCGGGCATCGACTTCCGCATAAGCCTCCAGAAGAGCTACCCCACCTGGGAATACCTGGCCCAGTACGGCGAGACCCACTTCGATTTCGCCTCCCGCTGGATGGAGCGCGACGGCCTCTACTATTTCTTCGAGCAGGCCGAGACCGGAGAGAAGATGGTCGTCACCGACACCCTCACCGCCCACGCCCCCATGCCGCAGGGCGAGAGCTTCCGCTACTCCCCGCCGTCCAGCATGCAGGCCGGGCACGAGGAGGAGGTGGTCACGGACTTCATCCTCACCCAGCGCCGCCTGCCGCAGAAGGTCCAGCTTCGCGACTACAACTACCAGACCCCCTCCCAGGACCTCTCGGCGGAGGCCATGGTGAGCCCCAAGGGGCACGGCGTCCACTACCTCTACGGCCTGCACTTCCTGACCGCGAGCCAGGGCAGCAACCTGGCCGGGATACGCGCCGAGGAATTCAAGTGCCGCGAGAAAGTCTTCACCGGCGTTTCCACCATCCCCTTCGTGCGCACCGGATACACCTTCAGCATCGACAACCATTACCGGGACAGCTTCAACGCCAAGTACCAGACCATCGCCTGCCGCCACGAAGGCTCCCAGGAAGGGTGGCTGGTGTCCGGGCTGGGACTCTCCTTCGGCAAGGGGCGTGATGACCTGCTCTTCTACAGGAACCACTTCACGGCCATCCCGGCGGAAGTGCAGTACCGCTCCGAGCTGGCCACGGAGCGCCCCAGAATCGCCGGGACCCTCTCGGCCAAGGTGGACGCCGAGGGCTCCGGCAAGTACGCGGAGCTGGACTCCCAGGGCCGCTACAAGATCATCCTCCCCTTCGATCTCTCCGGCCGCAAGGACGGCCACGCCTCGGCCTGGGTGCGCATGGCCCAGCCCTACGCGGGCGGCGGCTTCGGCATGCACATGCCCCTGCACAAGGGCTGCGAGGTGCTGTTGAGTTTCATCGACGGCGACCCGGACCGCCCGGTCATCGCCGCCGCCGTGCCCAACCCCGAGCAGGGCAGCCCCGTCACCGACCAGTCCCAGACGCAGGCCCGTATCACCACCTCCGGCGGCAACCTCATCCACTTCGAGGACCAGGAGGGAAACCAGCGCATCCTGCTCTCGAGCCCCACCCAGAAGAGCTTCGTGCGCATCGGCTCCCACAACGACCCCGACGACGAGGAGCCGCCCACCTGGAAGCCCGACACCCAGCTGACCAAAGACAACCTGGCCAACTGGGAGTGGGCCGAGAGCCCGGACGGACTCAAGCTCTTCAGCGCTGGGCCGCTCACGGTGAAGGCCCAGGAGAGCTTCGAGTTCATCATCGGCAACAAGAACGAGATCGTTGGCGGCATAGACACCTCCACCGTGGTCGGCGCGCAGATCGACAGCGTGCTGGGCGGCCTGGTGGAGCTGCAGTGGCCCTCCAAGCTGTCCTACTCCATGGCCGAGAACAGGCTGAAGGAAGAGGTGGCGGAACTCTATGTCACGAAGAACAACCTGGGGACCGACGTCAACAACCTCATCCTCACCGACAACACCATCAAGACCAGCGTGAACAACCTCATCACGGCCAAGACCGACCTCTGCGCCACAAAGCAGGAGCTCAACACGGCCAAGGCCGACGTCACGGCGGAGTGCACCCGCACCTACGCCACGAAGAACGAGATGACCGCGCAGAAGGACACCATCGCCGCCGACTACACCCAGGCCATCGCAAACAAGACCGCCACCCTCGCCTCCAAGGACGAGGTGCTGGCCGCCAAGAACGAGGTGGCTGCCTCTGTGGAGCAGGTGCGGGGCACGGTCAACCAGCAGGCCGGGGAGATAACCAGCATGGCGGGCGACGTCTCCAACCTTTGGGGCGTGGTCAACGTGGTGGCCGGCGAGGTGGGCTTCGTATGACCCCGCCGGCTGCATCCGCCCGGCGTCCGGCCGCGACCAACGTTGCATCATCAAGAGGGTTAGACGCGTGAAGATTCTCAAGGAAGCGCACCACAGCCCCATGTTCCTGCCCATGGCCCTCGTGGGCAGGATGCACCTCTCGTGCACGGTCATGGTCTACTTCGACCTGGACGACCCCGAGACGCCCCTGCCCGACAAGGAGATGTGGCCCCAGGTCATGAAGCTCCTGCCCCAGCCGCCGGTGCTGGACACGGGCCAGCCCAAACCGCGCGCCGAGGTGCTCTGCGCCGGAAAGTGCTTCGCCCCGGACGGCAAGCCCCGGCAGGCCGCCAAGGTGAGCGTCGCTGTTGGCGGGGTGCGCAAGACGCTCGACGTCTTCGGCGACCGCCAGTGGATAATGGCCGGGAACACGGCCGCGGGCATCTCGGACCCCAAACCCTTCTCCGTGATGCCCCTCACCTGGGAGAGGGCCTTCGGCGGCAAGGACGACCCCCGCAACACCAAAGGGACGGGCGCCTTCCCCAAACAGCCGGACGGCAAGCCCGTCCCGCTGCCCAACGTGGAGTACCCGGGCCAGACCATCGGCTCCCCCTCCGACCGCCCCGCTCCGGCATCCTTCCTGCCCCTGGACGTCATGCATCCCGACCGCCAGAAGAAGGCCGGCACATACGACGACAAGTGGAAGACCGAACGCTGGCCCTATTACCCGGACGACCTCAACCCCGAATTCTTCCTGGGCTCGGCGCCGGACCAGTGGGCCGAAGGGTACTTCAAGGGCGGCGAGGCCATCGAGATCGTGAACATGCACCCCACCCGGCAGGTCATCACCTCGCGGGCGCCCCAGTTCAAGGTGCGGCTGTTCCTCACCCGCAAGGCTGACCCCAAGGCCCCGCCCGAGAAGGACACCTTCGAGGAAGTGCCCCTTCGCATCGACACCCTCTGGCTCTTTCCCGAGGCTGTCAGGGGCGTGGCGGTGTTCAGGGGGGTGTTCAACACGGACCGCGACGACATGGCCGACCTGCGCTACGTCTACCTGGCCACCGAGGCCATGGGAGAGGCCCCCAAGGATCTCGCGTACTACCTCGAAGCGCAGAACCGGCGCGTGGCGGCCATGAAGCCGGTGAAGCCCGAAATCCCGGACGTGAACAAGAAGGTCAACCGGGAGCTGCTCAAGTTCAACAGGGTCAAGAAGGAAATCGCCCAGGCCAAGGCCGCCGCCATGGGCCTGACGCCGGTCATGCCGCGCGAGCCCGAGGAGATGGCCGCCATGGGCCGCAAGGTCATCGACGGAGGCATGGCCACCCTGGACAGGATGGAGGCCATGGCCCGCCAGTTCCAGGAGAGGTTCGGGTGGCGCGCCGCCCTGGACCCGGCCTCCTTCGCGCCGCGCCGGGCCAAGCTCCAGGAGACTGCCGCCAGGATGGATCAGGCCGCCGCCAAGGCCGGACAGACCAAGGCCAAGCTCATGTCCATGAAGGACCAGATGAAGGCGGACATGGGCAAACACCTGAAAGCCAACGTCTCCCCGGAACACCTTGCCAAGGCCGGGATCGACCCGGACAACCCGCTGCCGGAGAAGGACGATGGCCTGGGCCTCTGGCACCAACAGGCCTTCCCCTTCGCGGTCGCCTGCCGCCGCAACCTGGAGAACGACCCCGCCCTGACGGGGCGGCTAAGGTCCATGGGCTTCACGTCCCGCACCATCGCCGCGTCCTGGGCGGGATTCAACCCCGCCCCGTCGGTCCAGGAGGGCGCTGACTGGGGACTGCCCCCCGGTGCCTTCACCATCCCAAAGGGGCTGGTGCTGCCCCGCTTCGAGGGCAAGAAGCTCACGCGCATCCTCGTCCTGGAGCAGTGGCCCGGCCCCGAGACGAAACCGGACGCCGCGCGCCTCGCCCCCGGCTCGGACGCGGCCCAGCAGTGGCTGGCCGCGCCGGACGAGATCGCTCCGGTCATCGTGACCTCCAGTGAGCTGGACGCCCGGCTCATGGAGCAGGAGGCGGGAGAAGTCTGCCACGTGCTGGCCCTGCCCGGACCGGACGCAGCGCCCCCCGGCGAGGCCGCCAAGGCCCTCAAGGCCGCGCCCGCCGTGCTGGTGGTCGCTCCGGCCGGGTCGCATGAGAACCTCTCCAGCGCAGCGCCCTACGCCGCCCTCTCCGGGAAGGCCCAGTGGCTCGCCCTGCCCAAGGGGGCTGGCTGCACCGAGGCGGCAGCCGCCGGGACGGACCTGCGCGAGCTGGTGTTCGACGCCCTGCCGCCGTCCATGATCGGCATCCCCGAGGACGAGCCCGCCCCGGCATACGGCCCCGCCCCCCCCAGGAAGCGCCCGGCCATGCCGGACATCGCCGGGCTGATCCAGGCCGCCCAGGCGGAGGCGCGAGCCTTCCACACGGCCAGGTTCGCCGGCCTCAAGGACTCCATGAAGGGCATGGAGGACCAGTTCCGCCAGATCCTGGCCAAACAGGGCCAGGATCTGGATCAGATCAAGGCACAGGCGCTGTCCGAGCCGCGCAAGGGGTTCGACCAGGTGGGCCAGGAGATGGCCGCCCATATCACGGCCCGCCGCGACGCCCTCAAGGCCCAGGGTCTGCTTCCGGCGGACAAGGAAGCCGGGATGACCAGGGCCGCCGCGCAGGCGCGGCAGCTCGGCGCGGATTCCGAGGCCCGCTGGCAGGACGGCCAGAAGCAGCTGGCCGAGGCAGCCAAGAAGATCGAGGCCGTGAAGCAGGCCAAGCCCGGCGAGGTCCCGGAGGAGATGAAGGCCGCCTTCAGGGACGCGGGCATGGACCTGGACGCCATGCAGGCCCGCACCCGCGAGGAGGTGATCGGGATGCACGCAACGGGCGCAAGCCTGTCCCAGGCCAACCTGTCCGGAGTGGACCTCTCGGAGCTGGACCTCTCCGGAGCGGACTTCACCGGCTGCCGCCTGACCGGCGCGAACTTCAGGAACGCCCGCCTGGACGGCTGCGTCTTCGCCAGGGCCATGGCCCAGAACGCCGACTTCTCCGGGGCGAGCCTCAAGGGGGCGGGCTTCAACCAGGCCATGCTCAACAAGACCGCCTTCAGGAAGGCCGTGCTCGCCGGGGCCAACCTCAAGCAGGCCAGCTTCAACCAGGCCGACCTGACAGGCGCGGACCTCTCCGGCGCGGACATGACCATGGCATCCATGAACAAGGCCAACCTCACCGGCGCGGTGTTCGCCGGGGCGTCGATGAGGCTCACGGCCATCCAGGAGTCGCTGGCGGACCAGGCCCTGTTCAGGGAGGCGCGCATGGAGCGCGTGCTCATCCGCAAGACGAGCCTCTCCGGCGCGGACTTCACCGCCGCGGAGCTCACCTGCTCGCAGATCCAGCAGTCCAGGGGCGAGAAGGTCCGCTTCGCCAAGGCCCGGCTCCACAAGGGGGCGCTGGCCGAGTGCGAGTTCCCGCAGTGCGACTTCACCGGCGTCGCGGCCAGCACCGTGAACATCCGGGGGTCGAACCTCGGCGGTTCGGACTTCAGGGGCGCGACGCTCTCGCGCTGCCGCGTGGACGGGTCCGACCTCACCCGCTGCCGCATGCGCGGCGTGAGGGCCAGGGGCACGTCGTTCCCCGGCTCGAACCTGGAAGGGGCCGACGTTTCCGGCGCGGACCTCTTGGGCGGCTCTCTCGCCAAGACCCGCATCGTGAACGCGGACCTGCGCGGCTCCAACTGCTTCGGCGTGGACTTCCACAAGGCCGTGGTGGGCCGGACCCGCTTCGACGGCGCGAATCTCAAACTGACCGCCCTCCACGGGAAGGCGGACCTTCTGGAGTAGCCCATGACCAGGCAGGAAATACTGGACGCGGTGCGCGCCCGCATCCCCATCAAGGGGGCGGACCTCTCCGGCGCGGACCTCGCCGGGGCCGACCTCTCCGGCTGCCGGTTCGAGAAGGCCAGCTTCAGGGGGGCCAACCTTGCCGGGGCGGCCATCAAGGACGCGGGATTCAGGAAGTGCGACTTCTCGGGCGCGGTGCTGGACGGGTGCGACCTGACCAAGATGGACCTCTCAAGAACCTCCTTCGCCGGGGCGAGCCTCAAGGGCGTCCAAACCCGGATGACGCTGCTTGGCGGCTCGGACTTCTCCGGCGCGGACCTCTCCGGCGCGAGGCTGTACTGGTCCGTGGCGGACAAGGCCAGGTTCGAGGGCGCGAGGCTCGCTGGGGCGACCCTGGAGAAGCTCACCATCCGCGAGTCCGTCTTCGCCAAGGCGGACTTCACGGGCGCGTCGCTGGTGAAGGCCATCCTCTCGCGCTGCGACATGAAGGGCGCGGTCCTGAGGGACGTGCGCTTCGACAAGGCCCTGCTCACCGGCTGCGACCTCTCCGGGCACGACTTCTCCGGGCTCACGCTCCACCAGGTGAACTTCTCCGGCTCCAGCCTCAAAGGCGCGAAGTTCGCCGGGGCCAGGTTCAACTACTGCCACTTCGGCAAGGCCGACCTGGAAGGCGCGGACATGACCGGCGCGGACGGCTCCAAGTGCATGTACCTGGGGGCCAACCTCAAGACGGCCAGGCTGGCCGGGGGGCGCTTCGGCAACTCGGTGTTCTCCGAGGCGGACCTGGCCGCCGCCGACCTCACCGGGGCGGCGCTCTTCAAGTGCGCCTTCAAGAAGGCCGTCTGCCGGGGCGCGAAGCTCGCGGGCTGCGACCTGCGCCACGCAGACTTCTCCCACGCGGACTGCACCGGAACGGACTTCTCGCGCTCGGACATGACCATGGCCAACTTCCACCTGATCAAGGACGAGCACGCCATCTACGACATGACCGAGCGCACCCTCGTGCGCGCCACCAACAAGGACATGGCCGAGGCCGAGAGCTTCGTCCCGGCCCAGCCATAGGAGAGACGCCATGTTCGCACTGACCCTCGGCACCGGAGTGGATTTCGCCTTCCCGGACGTGTGCCTGACGCCCATCGTGGTGCCGGTGCCCATCCCCTACCCCAACATAGCCGAGAGCATCACCACCCAGCCCGCAGCCGACAACATCACCATCGACTGCATGCCGGTGATCAACCTCATGAGCATCGGTCTCGTGAGCGAGGGCGACGAACCCGGCGTGGAGCTGGGGGCGGTGTCGCACATGGAGTCGGGGGAGGCGGACTACACGCTCGGGTGCGTGACCATCTTCATGGACGCCGCGCCCTGCCAGCGCCTGACCAGCCTGACGCGGCAGAACTGCCTGGTGGAGCTGCCCAACGCCGTGGGGCTGACCATCGCCCCGAGCCAGGTGACGGTGCTGACGCTGGGGTAGGCGTTCTTTCCGTCCTCTCCTCTCCGCCCCTACTACCTCCCCGCCTTCGTGGGCGTCGGGGGCTCTTCCTGAATCTTCTTGGCGGTCTGCGCAGCCGACTTGGGCGCGGGGCCGACGGGCTGTTTCGCCTCGTCGGGCGCGACGCGCGGCGTGCCTTCAGGCGTCTGCGTTGGCGGCTTGGGGGCTCCGGGATCGTGGACGGGTTCTTCCTGAATGGCCAGCTGGTCCTGCGGAGAGAGCTGGTCCACCTTCATGTCGCACAGCGGCGTTGGGCTCGGCAGCTCTCCCGTGACCAGGGCCTTGGCCCAGAGCAGGTCCGGGTCGTCCAGGCGTCCGTCGTCGTGGAGCCCCCACAGCCCCGAATAGATGAGCTCGGCCTTCTGCTTCGTAAAATCGGGCCGGTATTGGAGGATATAGAACGGCTGCCCCTCTGTGAGGCCCACGAACGTGCCTGCCCTGTCCACGCAGGTGGACTGGTCGGTGCGGGTCTTTATCTTGGCCATGTCGTAGTAGCCGCGCGCCTCCACCACCTTCCTGTTGTTGATGTCGTAATAGACCTGCCACGTCACCCGGTTGAAGTAGTAGTATCCGTCCATGGCCTCCTTGACGGTCATGGTGGAGTCGAAGGGAAACTTTGCGTTCTGGGCCAGCTGGACGTCGTTCAGGGGCATGGCGTGGGCCTGCCCGGCCAGCAGCGAGAGGATCAAAAGGATAGTCCGCATCATCTGGGAAGCTCCCTTCCGGCGGTCACGCGCCGGGCTCCCGCGTAGGCGCGGCTCCAGTAGGAGCCGGAGAGGTCGTCCACGGCCACGCCGCCCGAGGCGCGCGAACTGTGGATGAAGCGGCCGCCGGACGTGTAGATGCCCACGTGCCCCACCTTGCCGCCGTCCTCGAAGAAAACGAGGTCGCCAGGCCTCAGGGCGGAGGCGGCCACCGCCCTGCCCGCCTTGAACTGCTCGCCGGAGGTGCGGGGCAGGTCCAGCCCGGCCTTGGCGTAGGCCCAGCTGGTGAAGCCGGAGCAGTCGAAACCGGCCCCGCCGGTCCCGCCCCGGACGTAGGTCCGGCCCATCTGCGAGAACGCGTGGGACAAAAGCCTGGACGCGGCGGCGGGCTCGGCGGCGGCCCAGGCGGGGAGGCCACCTCTGAGAGCGGCCAGATAGAGCGAGACGGCGTCCGGATCGTGGGCGCGGCGCTCCGGCGCAGCCGACGAACGCCCGGAAAGTCCGGCCCCCAGCGCGACCAGCCCCGCCGACAGCAGCATGAGAACCGCAAGCACCCACTTTGCCCCGGTGGTCATGAAAAACTCCTGACGCCCTTGGAAATTGTTGTCCTCGCCGTACGCCTTGGGCTATACCATGCATTGAAACAAAGGAAAATCCTTAGCACGATTCAACTAGCAAAGGTTGGGCCATGACCAAGAGCATCTGGGTGACCATCCTGGAAAAGGACGAGGCCAAGGGACGCGCCCTCTTCGAAGCCATCCACCGTTACGGCCTGGGGGTGAACGGACACTTCTGGGTGGACGATCTTGAAAAGATGGAATGGGCGGGGGCGTTCTCGGAGATATCCAAGCCCGACACGGCGGTCTGGCTGGTGCAGGGAACAGTGGACAGCTTCAAGGACGAGGCCAAGCGCTACGGCCTCTCCATGCTTGCCGTCATGGTCCAGGCCATGAAGGGGAACGGTTTCCCCATCGTCCTCATCCCCGAGGGAGGCGCGCTCGACCCCGCCGGGCTGCCCACGCCGCTCAAAGGCGCGACAGTCGCCGCCGGCGACGCCAGCCTCATGGCCAAGCTGGTGGCCAAGGCCAACACCCCCGTGCCCAGAACGCCGATGGAATACCACTTGGACATCCATCCCCTGCCCGGGCTGGGCCAATGGTTCGAGGTGGGCCCCGCCGAGGGCCACTCGTGGGCGGGCGTCATCTTCGGCGCGGACGGCGCGGAGGTGGACGCCCACGGCGTCGGGCCGCGCGGCACGGTGCCGCAGAAGGCCACCCTGGAATACCCCATGAAGGGCGTGAAGTTCACCATGGGCGACGCCAGCTTCGACGCCTGGGCCGTGAAGAACCAGTTGGACGGGAAGTCGTCCTACTACGTGCGCGTCAAGAACTACCCCAAATCCGTGGCCTTCGGCAGCCTGCCCGAGGGCGACGAGGCGGAGATGTACGTTGTGGGCCTGAAGTAGGCGC
>JBMORI010000112.1:0-6302 GCA_049322415.1 Thermodesulfobacteriota bacterium
ACGGCTAGGACCGATTTGAAGACGATCCGTCGCCGTCCCTTTTCTGAGCGGAGCGGACGAGACCCACGGGGGCCTTGATCATCAAATGATAGCCGCGAAGCCGTTTCCGGGGCAAGGCGGGAAGCACTGCCCTGACGGGTCCAGGGCGGGCCCCTGGTGGCCTGGGCAAAGCCCAGCATTTCACTTGATACCGTTCCCCTTCGCATATACAGGCTGATTCTGTTCATCCGCCAACCATCAACCTCGACCTGAAAGAACATGGAAATCTTCACCATATCCAATCTGATCGCCTTCCTGACTCTCGCCGCCCTGGAGATTGTCCTCGGCATCGACAACATCGTGTTCATCGCCATCATCTCCAACAGGCTTCCATCCGAGGTTCAATCACGCGCCCGCAAGATAGGCCTGATGATGGCCATGGGCACCCGCATCCTGCTGCTGCTCTCCATCGCATGGGTGATGCGCCTGACGGAGCCTCTGTTCGCGGTCATGGAGCACGGCGTCTCGGGGAGGGACATCATCCTGCTGGCGGGGGGACTGTTCCTCATCGCCAAGTCCACTTTCGAGATACACGAAAAGACCGAAAGCAAGGGGCATGGGCCGGACGGCAAGGGCGGCAAGGCGCTGACTTTCGGCGCGGCCGTGACCCAGATCGCCATTCTGGACATCATCTTCTCGCTGGATTCGGTCATCACGGCGGTGGGCATGGTCGACCAGGTGGCCGTGATGATCGCGGCGGTGGTTGCGGCCGTGGTGGTCATGATGGTCTTCGCGGACCCGGTGAGCCATTTCGTGAAGCGTCACCCCACCATCCAGATGCTGGCGCTGTCGTTCCTCATCCTCATCGGGGTGTTCCTGGTGGCGGAGGGCGTGGGCAAGCACATCGACCGGGGTTACATCTATTTCGCCATGGCCTTCTCGCTAGGCGTGGAGATGCTCAACATGCGCGCCAGGGCGGTTGCCCCGAAGGAGTAGGCCGGGAGCAATATCAACGAGAAACGGCCGCCGGAACTGTCCGGCGGCCGTTTTCATTTCATTCGTTTGTCCCGGCGAGGCACTATTCGATGTCCGGGCAGGACTTGAGCGCCTCGTCGATCTCCTCCTGGGAGTGCTCGAAGTCGGTCAGGTTGCCCTGGAGGTAGGCGTCGTAGGAGGCCAGGTCCAGAAGGCCGTGGCCGGAGAACAGGAACACCACGTTCTGTCCGGGCTCGGCTTCCCTGGCCACGTCGATGGCGGCCTTGATGGCGTGCGAGGTCTCGGGCGCGGGCAGGAAGCCCTCGGTGGCCTGGAACAGCCTGGCGGCCTCGAAGCAGTCGTTCTGGAAGTAGGCGCGGGCGTCCACCATGCCTTCGGCGGCCAGGTTGCACACGATGGGCGCGTCGCCGTGGTAGCGCAGGCCGCCCGCGTGGATGGGCGCGGGCATGTAGTTGTGGCCGAGCGTGTGCATCTTTAGAAGCGGCGTGAGCCGGGCCACGTCGCCGTAGTCGTAGCGGAACTGGCCGCGCGTGAGCGTGGGGCAGGCCTTGGGCTCCGCCGCCACGAAGGTGATCTTCTCGCCCGAGAGCTTGCGCGGCAGGAAGGGCAGCACCAGCCCGCCGAAGTTGCTGCCGCCGCCCACGCAGCCGACGAGATAGTCGGGATGCTCGCCCATCATTGCCAGCTGCTTTTCGGTCTCCAGGCCCACGATGGTCTGGTGCAGCACCACGTGGTTGAGCACGCTGCCAAGGGCGTACTTGGTGTCGTCATGGGTGGCCGCGTCCTCCACGGCCTCGGAGATGGCCAGCCCGAGGCTGCCCTGGCAGTCCGGGTCCTTGGCCAGCACCGCGCGTCCCACCTGGGTCTTGTCCGAGGGCGAGGCGAACACCTCGGCCCCGTAGGAGTGGATGAGGATGCGGCGGTAGGGCTTCTGGTTGTAGCTCACCTTCACCATGTACACGGTGCAGGTCAGGCCGAACATCTTGCAAGCGAAGGACAGGGCCGTTCCCCACTGGCCCGCGCCGGTCTCGGTGGCCAGGCGCTTCACGCCTTCGAGCTTGTTGTAGTAGGCCTGGGGCACGGCGGTGTTGGGCTTGTGGGACCCGGCCGGAGAGCGCGACTCGTCCTTGTAGAAGATCTTGCACTTGACCCCTAGGGCCTTCTCCAGGTTGCGCGCCCGCACCAGCGGCGTGGGGCGGTAGAGCCTGTAGACGTCCAGCACGGCATCTGGGATGGCGATGCGCGGCTTGTCGCTGACTTCCTGCTCGATGATGCTCATGGGGAAGATGGGGGCGAGCATGTCCGGTGAGACCGGCTTTCCGGAAGCCGGGTCGAGGGGCGGCGCAAGCGGGGTGGGCAGGTCGGGCAGCGCGTTGTACCACTCGCGAGGCATCTCGCTTTCGGGCAGAATGATCTTGGTGTCCATCCATCCTCCAGGCATCGTTGTTGATTTCCGTCCGCTCATGGCTTCGCCGGGCGGGCAGCAGAGTGGCTACCCGGCTCCGGAGTGCGATGTCAAGGAAGGGCGGCGAAGCATCCCGGAGCGGACGCCCCTGGCGTTTTGGGCCAAATCCTTCTAGATTATGCTCATGATGCGATCACCTTTGCTGTTTTCCTGGCTCGGCTTCGTGGCGGCATCCTTCCTGCGAAACAGGGGGCTTCTGCTGGCGGCCTCGCTCAGCTACACCACGGTGCTGTCATTGGTGCCGCTTCTGGCGGTGGCCTTTTCAGTGTCCAAGGGATTTGGCATCTACGAGGCCCCGTTCCTGCGCGACGTGCTCATGCGGCTTTTCGCCGAGAAGACCGACGTGGTGGACGCGGTGCTCGGCTACATCCAGAACACCAACGTCAAGGCCCTGGGCTTCATCGGCGTGGCCACGCTGTTCGCCACCTCGTTCGGGCTGCTCTCCACCATGGAGGAGGCCTTCAACATCATCTGGCACGCGCGGGGCCAGCGCGGCTTGTGGAGCCGCTTTTCCAACTACATCACGGTCATCCTGGTCTGCCCGGTGTTCATCCTGGCGGCCTTCAGCCTGACGGCGACACTGCAGAACGCGGCCGTGGTCCAGTGGCTGCGCGAGATCGAGCTGGTCAACTGGGCCCTCACCCTGGCGCTGAAGGCTGTTCCTACCCTGATGGTCGGCGTATCTCTGTTCATCCTCTACAAGTTTCTGCCCAACGTGAAGGTGAACGCCATCCCGGCGGGAATTGGCGCGGCTGTGTCCGGCATTGCCTGGCAGAGCACGCAGGCAGTATACATCAAGTATCAGATCGGCGTCACGGGCTACAACGCCATCTACGGCAGCTTCGCCCAGATACCGCTTTTGCTGGTGTGGCTCTACATCAGCTGGCTCATCGTGCTGGCCGGGGCCGAGATCGCCAACGCCTGCCAGAACTTCTCGCGGGTCAAGAACGAAAACGCCCTCCGCGACTGCTCCTTCTCCGACCGGCGCGACCTGGCCCTCATGCTGGCCGTCCTGCTGGCGCGGCGGTCCGAAAACCGGGAGCCCCCCCTCTCCGACATGGAGGCGGCCCAGGCACTGGGCATCCCGGCCCTGCTCGCGGCCGAGGAGATGGCCAGGCTGGCCCGCATCGGCGTGGCGGTGCGCGCGGAGGGAGACGCCGAGCGTTACGTGCTGGCCGCCGCGCCGGACAGGATCACCGTGGGCGAACTGGTGGTGGCCTGGGAGAATTTGCGCGGCGGAGAGGACGGGGGCGGACTCGCGGTCCGCTTCCCGGAGCTCAAGCGAATCAAGGACCGCCTCCAGGCCTCCTGCATGGAGGGCTCGACGCAGACTCTTCGCGACATCAGCAACGGCTTCTCCGGAGACGATGAGGGCGTTTGACGCCAAAAGTCCGGATTCCATCTAATGAAATTCCCTGAGCATCACGCCGGGGATTATCCCCCCCTGTTTTCGCGAAGCTGGAAAAAACGCGAAAATAATGTGCGCCGCCCATTTTTGCACTTGACTCTTTGCGAAATGAAATTAAATTTGCCCAGCAAACGGCATCGGTCTTGTTGAGTGTTGGGTCAAGCTTGTGCTTCGCTCCAATTTGATAAGAATGAATGCCAAAATACCATTTTGGAGTGATTGCACATGGCTAAGAAACTTTATGTCGGCAACCTGCCCTTCTCCGCTTCCGAGGACGACGTCCGCGACTACTTCGCCCCCTACGGCGAAGTCATTTCCGTCGCCCTGATCACCGATCGCGAGACCGGCCGCCTGCGCGGCTTCGGCTTCGTCGAGATGAACGACGAAGGTGCCCTTGCCGCCATCGAAGCCCTGGACGGCCAGAGCTTCATGGGCCGCAACCTGAAGATCAACGAAGCTCAGGAGCGTCCCCGCCGTTCCTTCGGCGACCGCCCCGGCGGCGGCAACCGCCGCCCCTGGTAGTCCCTGGGATCTCCAGTCAGTCCGAGCCCCGTCCCGGCTGGGACGGGGCTTTTTTTTTCCCGCAACCGCTTTCCAGCCGGAGGTTATATCCATGGCCAAGGAAGACGGAATAGAAATTCCCGGCGTCGTGCAGGAAGCCCTGCCCGGCACCAACTTCGAAGTGAAGCTGGAGACCGGCCAGACCGTGCTGGCCTACCTCTGCGGCAAGATGCGCAAGTTCCGCATCAAGATCCTCCCCGGCGACGCCGTGAAGGTGATGATGTCCCCTTACGACCTCACCAAGGGCCGCATCACGTTCCGGGCCAAGTAGCGCCGTACGCCTTCGCCCCTGGTCCCTGCGGCCAGCCGGGCGCATGCCGCGCGGGCTGGTTCTCCATGCAGGAGAGTCCGCCCGCGCGGTCTTTACGGGGCCGGGCTTTTTCTCTACCTTGCCCCGCACCAATCCCCACCGGAGGCAACATGGAAGCTCCCGACCGCAACCTCGCACTCGACCTCGTCCGCGTCACCGAAGCAGCCGCCCTCGCCAGCGCCCGCTGGCTGGGCAAGGGCGACAAGAACGCCGGAGACCAGGCGGCAGTGGACGCCATGCGCCTCTCCTTCGACACCATCAACATACGCGGCGTCATCGTCATCGGCGAGGGAGAAAAGGACGAGGCTCCCATGCTCTTCAACGGAGAAGCCGTGGGCTCCGGCTCCGGACCGGCCATGGACGTGGCCGTGGACCCCGTGGAGGGCACCCGCCTGCTGGCCTACGGCCGCCCCAACGCCATCTCCGTGGTGGGCGTGGCCCCCAAGGGTTCCATGTTTGATCCCGGCCCCAGCTTTTACATGCAGAAGCTGGTGGTCCCCTCCCAGGCCAAGGACGCCGTGGACCTGGACGCCCCCGTGGCCGGCAACCTGACGGCCATCGCCAAGGCCCTCGGCAAGGACGTGGACGATCTGGTGGTCTTCGTGCTGGACAAGCCGCGCCACCGTGAACTCGTGGAGGCCATCCGGGCCGCCGGTGCGCGCATCCAGCTGCACACCGACGGCGACGTGGCCGGATCGCTCATGGCCCTGGACCCCAAGGACATGGTGGACGTGATGATGGGCACCGGCGGAACGCCGGAGGGCGTGCTTTCGGCATGCGCCATCCGCGCCGTTGGCGGGCAGATGCTGGCCCGGCTGGACCCTCAGTCAGCCGAGGAGAAGAAGAACCTTCTGGACGCCGGGTACGACCTGAAGCGCGTGCTCACCGCCGAGGAACTGGTCTCCAGCGACGACACCTTCTTCGCCGCCACCGGCATCTCCGGCGGCACCTGGCTGGAAGGCGTTTCCTTCACCGGCAACGGCGCGGTGACGCACTCGCTGGTGCTTCGCGGCAAGACCGGCACCATGCGGCGCATCGAGTCGCACCACACCTGGGACAAGCTCATGAAGTTCAGCTCCGTGAAGTACGACTAGAAACGTGCATACGAAGAAAAACGCATAAATATTTGTCCTCATATGTCTTTTTTGACATTGCTGACCACGAAAGAGTGTCCACTTTCTTCGTGGACGCCACACCAGATTCGCTGGAGATGGGATCACCCACACGATGGACGTCTTGCAAAACGGCATTGCTTACCATGTCTTATGCGAGAAGTGCTATCCTCCATCGGAACAATGGCTTGGCGGAGTTGAAAACCAACTTTACGCTTCCCGATCCCATTGACCGTATTGGATGATTGGCCGTTGCGACGGGTTGGAACGATTCGAAAGTGAGTGGCCACTCCCACTCTGAAAGGAGGCTCTCATGACCACCCGCATCTGGACCGTGGACGCTTTCGCCGACGCGCCTTTCTCCGGCAATCCGGCCGGAGTCTGTCTTTTGGAGGCCCCGGCCGCCGAGGCCTGGATGCGCGCCGTGGCCGCCGAGATGAACCACTCCGAAACCGCCTTTCTGGTTCCAGG
>JBMORI010000113.1:0-44637 GCA_049322415.1 Thermodesulfobacteriota bacterium
AACTCATCTCCCAGATGTGACGGCCCATCGGCCTATGTGCTTTCAAGGGGCTTCGCCGGACGCGGCGGAGCCCCTTTCGCGTGCCCGGAGGCACGAGCCGGGAGCGGGAACGAACCGTTCCCAGGGGGGTGGGCGGGAGCGGATGGCTCCCTGGCGGAAGGCCTTATTTCATGCGGTAGGTGATGCGGCCGCGGGTGAGGTCGTAGGGGGAGAGTTCCACCTTGACCTTGTCGCCGGGGAGAATGCGGATATAGAACTTGCGCATCTTGCCGGAAATGTGCGCCAGCACCTCGTGCCCATTCTCCAGTTCCACCCGGAACATGGCGTTGGGGAGTGCTTCCTGGACGGTTCCGTCCACTTCGATGGCGTCTTCCTTGGGCATTTGCCGCCTCCTTGGTGATGTGAAGCAGCACCGTATAGCCTATTTCGCCGCGCTGTTCAAGACGGCGCCCCGGCTCAAAGCCATGGAATCGATCCCGAACAGTCCGCCCGGCCTTTACAAGGGCGTTCGAATTGGGCAGTTTTCCCGCAATCCGCACACTCATCAAGGGAGCAGACATCCGTGCTGACCGCCAAACAGCTTGATAAATACGCAGAAGTGTTGCTTTGGGGCCTGACCACCTCCCGCCCGAGCGGCTACAATCCGGGCGACAACGTCCTCGTCCAGTGCGACCTGGCCGGGCTCAAACTCGTGGAGGCGCTGTTCGCCAAACTGGTGGACAAGGGCATAAACGTCGTGCCACGAATGAATTTCACCTCCAACATGGAGCTTGAGTTCTACCAGAAGGCCAACGACACCCAGCTGTCTTTCATCGCCCCGGGCACGAAGGAGCTCTTCGAGAACCTCAACGGAGCAATCTACGTGATCGCTCCGGAAAGCCTGACCCACCTGTCGGCCATCGACCCCAAGCGCATCGCCCGGACCGCTATCGCGCGCAAACCCTACCGCGACATCCTGGTCAAACGCGAGGAGGCGGGCCAGTTCGGGTGGACCCTGTGCGTCTTCCCCACCGACGAATACGCCAGGTGCGCCGGGCTCACCAAGAAGGAGTTCACCGCCCAGATCGTCAAGGCCTGCCACCTCAATGCGGCCGACCCGGTCGCGGAGTGGGACCGCATCTTTCATGAGGCCATGCGCATCAAGGACTGGCTCAACGCCATGGATGCCGAGTCCTACAGGGTCGAGTCGGACAACACAGACCTCGTCGTCACCCCCGGGGAGAGCCGCCGCTTCAAGGGCATCTCCGGGCACAACATCCCGAGCTTCGAACTGTTCACCTCGCCGGACTGGCGCGGCACCGAGGGCGTCTATTTCGCCGACCAGCCCTCCTACCGCAGCGGCAACCTGGTCAAGGGCGTACGCCTGGAGTTCAGGAAGGGCGAGGTGACGGACGTGAAGGCGGAGCTGGGCGAGGAGTTCGTCAGGAAGCAGGTCGCCATGGACGCCGGGGCCAAGCGGCTGGGCGAGTTCTCCCTCACCGACCGCCGCTTCTCCAAGATCGACCGGTTCATGGCCAACACCCTCTTTGACGAGAACTACGGCGGCGAGTGGGGCAACTGCCACGTGGCGCTCGGAAGCTCCTACTCCGACACCTACGACGGCGACCCCTCCACGCTCACCGAGGCCCGCAAGGCGGAGCTCGGCTTCAACGACTCCGCCCTGCACTGGGACCTGGTCAACACCGAACGCAAGCGCGTCACCGCCCGGCTGAAGGGCGGCGGAACCCGTGTCATCTACGAGGACGGCCAGTTCGCCTGCTGATTCAGGAGACGTCCGCGACGCATTCAGGAACGCCCGGCCCGCGCCGGGCGTTTTTTCATGCACGCGGCGCGAGGGACAGCGCGATGCGGAGGCGGGATCGATGCGCCCGGCTTCCGGCGCCGCGGGCGCTTGTGGCGGGGCAGGTCCGTTCCGAATGAGGGCCGTTCCCTGTACGGGCGGGAGGGGCTGTCCGCCTTGATGAGCAACCACCCGGCCAGCATGGCGATTATCCTTCGCAGCAAGGCATTTCTCCCTGAACCAGCCGTCAGAACAGGAACCCAGCCGGGTCCTTGCCCAGCACGGACATGTCCAACGGCGCTTCGATGGCGAAACCGTCGCCCAGGGACTTCGCCTCCGGCGAGGAGAGGTCGAGCACCTTGTGCGGGCGGGGGCGCATGCCCGCGTCCAGGATGATCTTCACCGTGGGAAACAAGGGGCTACGGGGATTGGAGCCGCAGACCAGGGCCACCTGGCCGTTTTTCAAACGTACGGGGCTGCCGACCGGATAGATCCCCAGGCATTTGATGAATGGCTCGATGAGCTCGCGGGAGAAGTCCTTGTTTCGCATGGCGAACATGATCCGCATGGCCGTGTTGGGCAGAATGGCGGCGCGGTAGGGCCGTTTGCTGGTCATGGCGTCGTAGCAGTCCGCCAGGGCGATCATCTGGGCCATGCGGCCGAGCCTGTCTCCCGAAAGGGCGTTTGGATAGCCCGTGCCGTTGAACTTCTCGTGGTGCTCTCTGATGATGGAGAGGACGCCGGGAGAGGTCATGTCCTGCTTCTCCAGGAGGGCCGCTCCCTCCTCGGGGTGGGACTTCACCACCTCGAATTCGCCGGGCGTCAGGCGGCCCGGCTTGTCGAGGATGCCGTCGGGTATCCTCACCTTTCCCAGGTCGTGGAAAAGCCCGGCTTCGCCGAGCGTCTGGAGTTCGGGCTTGCGCATCCCCATATAGTGGCCGAACAGCACGGCGAGCACCGACACGTTGATGCAGTGCGTGTACGTGTATTCGTCGTTGAAGCGAAGCTTGATCAGGCTCACCAGCGCGTCCGGGTTGCTGGTGACGCTGTCGATCACGCCCTCCACCAGGCGGACAGGGGCGTCGCGGTCCATGGGCTTGCCGAGCTTGGCCGCGAGGATGAAGGAATTAATCACGCCGAACGATTCGTCATGGAGCGAAAGCGCCTTGGCGTAATCGTCCGTTCCGGGGGGACGCCGCCCGGACCCTTCGGCCGCATCGGGCCGGGTTTCACCGCCGGGCTCTTTTCCTGTCCGGGGCTCCTGCCGCTTGGTATCAAGGATGAAGACGTCCCTGTAGCCCTGCTCGCGGAGCTGTTCGATCTGGGCGGCGGACGTCACCGGGCCTTCGCAGGAGTACAGGAATGGATGCTCGGTCCAGGATAGGCCGGTGTCCACGACCCGCATGCCGACTTCGAGGTCGAGAACGGAAATCTTTCTGAACCTTGAGTCTTGATTGACCATGTCGCGGTCTCCGGTCCGCATGGCCAGTGAGGGATGGGATGGTGCGGTGCGTTTTCCGCGCGGCATCGGTACACTCTTGGTAATCATGCACGCCGTCCTTTCAGACCGCGTGCTCCGGCATTTCCGTCATGGCGATGTCCAACTGGCTGAGCAGCATGTCCAGGCGAAGCCCAGGGCAGGCCCCTGAACCGCGTGGCCGTGCGGACCGGCGGTGCATGTCCTCGCACCATTTTGTGAGGCAGGCGTTACCATACTTGCGCGCGTCCACGAAATCCAGGATCAGCTCCCCGGGGTGGGGCACGCCGTCCAGGGCGAGGCACATGCCGAGGCGCATGCGTCCCCCGGCGTACTCCACACGCTTCACCACGTATCCGGCCATGAAGGACAGCGGGCTGGAATGCACGCCTGCCGGATCCTGAACCTTGAAATAGAGCAGCGCCAGGGGAAGCCGCTCACGGAATGCTTCGGACTGGCCGGGGCCTGAGGCGAAGAAGGACAGGGCAAGGCCGCTCGCGGAGATGTTGTCGATAAAAGGGTAGGGCGGCTTGCCGAGGGAGAAGGCCGGAGGTCCCAGGTCTTTGAGGTGTATTCGCCTGACATCCTTGCTGTTGCTGAACCATACCGCCAGTTCGATGAGGATGTCCCTTGTCACTTCGACGCGGTAGCACGAGCGCGCATCCTCCGCATGGCAGAGAGCGTCCCCGGCAGTGGATGTCTGGAAGCGCCGCGTCATTCTCGACCCTCCTGACAAAACGGTTGAACAACAAAACACCTGTATCCAATGCGTTTCCGGCTGGCTCTGCCCCGGCATACATCGGGCGTCATACCCGCGGGGCTGGCCGCTCGTAAATGTCTCAACCACAAAATGGTAGCCGGGAGCCGTTTTAGCAATGGCCCTTTTTTGGTTTATTTTACGGTAAAAAAGGGGCATATAAATTGTGCCGCGATCTGGCATGGTGCCATCGGAGAAAACTCATGACAGCGGGGATGGTGAATGGCGGCAGACTTCGAACAAACACCCGGCAGACCAAGGAAGGACAGGCTCGTCCACGCGGGGGACAAATTGCGCATGGCGTTCATGCTTCTCCAGAAGACCTGGGGCAGCAACACCAACGTGCCAAATCATATTTTCAATATGAAACGATGGGGCGCGTGCGGCCTCCCCAAGAGCATAAAAACCGTCAAGGAGGACATCCGCCATGGCGTGGCATACGACAGACTGTTCCGCTATGCGTCGCTTCTCAACGTCGCGCCGTCCATGCTGGCGGATGATAGCATAAAGCATACCGACCCGGATTTCGTCACCGCCATAGTAAAGGGGAAAGCGGACGTGGCGCCGCCTTCCATCATGCTCCAGAACATGTTCGGAGATACGGTCAACGAAAAATTTCTTGACTTCAATAGGCATGAGTATGTCGGAGAACTGTTTGATCTCGTAAAAGGATTCTATGTTGTCTATCTTATGAAGATTCCGTTCGACATTGGAATAAACAAGATGGTCATGGCCGTGCATGGCGCAGATGTCTATTGTCTTCGAGCCAAGGCGAGATTCTATCTCGAGACGGAGTTGAATTCAATGGACGGAGAGATGCACAGATGGGGTACGTTTCTGTACGCCAACTTCCATCTCAATGAGATGCAGTCGTTCGCCGTGGCCATGCTCCCTGAGCCGCTCAGAAACCCGGTCATCGCCGGGCGCAGGCCGTTCCACATGAACGGCAAGTACCTTTTCGGCTCGGAAGCCTTCGGCAGGGAGCCTCTCTTTGCCGTCCTGCACATGGAGCGCCGTCAGCAGTTGCCGGAAAACGACTGGGAGGATGCGTTCGAGGCGTTCGCACGGGAGAACATAGCGTACCAGTTCCTCTTCGCGGGCGAGCAGGAGTACGATTACGCCATGGCCCGCCTGCGCAGCGCGGGAGAGGGAAACTGGGACTGAACCCGGCCGCGCCGCACGCCTTTCCGGTCTTTGCGGGGTTCACACGTCAATTGCTCCCGGCCATCTTTACACGCCCTCCATCACGATTTAGCTTGTCCATCATTCGCACAAACCCTTTCGGGAGGACTCCATGAAAACGATCACACGCGGCGCCATCCTTGCCGCCCTCGCCGTTCTCTGCCTCGGCGTGCTCGCCTTCGCCGCCGGCATCACGGGATGGGAGAAGGGAGGCGCATACGACAAGTACTACGATGCCAAGGAAGCCGATTCCTTCAAAGGCCGCGTGGACGACATCATCGAGATCGTCCCCATGCCGGGAATGGATCCGGGCGTGGGCCTCGTCGTGCGCGACAAGAAGGACAACAAGGCCGAGACCGTCCACCTCGGACCCAAGGATTTCGTCAAGCTCGACTCCATCGGGCTCAAGAAGGGCGATTCCGTGAAGGTCTACGGCGTGTGGGCCACCATCGGAGGCAAGGACGTGGTCATGGCCTCCAAGGTGAAGAAGGACGAGGACAAGCAGCTCAAGGTCCGCCGCACCAGGGACGGCATGCCCTGGTGGAGCATGAGCCCCGATGAGCTGGCCAAAGAGAAGAAGGACGCCCAGGAATAGGAGGACGCCATGCGCCCAAGCCATGCACTCATGGCCGTGCTCTTCCTGTTGGCGCTTGGAGCCTGCGCCTCCAGGTCGACGCCCATCGCGCCGCTGCCGCCCGCGCAGGCCCCACAGTGGAAGCCGGGGGACTTCTGGGTCTTCTCGGGGAAGACAAGAAGCCCCTTCGTCCTGGCCGAACACATGGAGGTGAAATCCTCCGGGGATGAGATCGTGCTCGTGGGCGACGGCAACCCCGCCAGGTTCGCCCGCCTGAACAAGGACCTCACCGTCAGGGAATCCGCGGGCGGCATGCTCTCCTACTCCGTGGACAGCGGCAAGGACGCCTACGTCTTCTTCCCCCTGGCCGTGGGCGAGTCGCGCACCTACACCCAGAGCACCAGCACCAAGAGGGGCACGCAGAACTACACCAACGTGGTCACGGTGGAAGCCTCGGAGCAGATTACCGTCCCCGCCGGGACATTCAAGGCCTTCCGCATCCGCGTGAACAAGAAGAACGACACCGGATGGAGCGGGGTCTACCGCATGTGGTATTCGCCGGAAGTGGCATACTTCGTGCGCGTTGTGGACACACACGACAACGTGGCGGTCCTGGAGAGGTTCGGCAGGAAGTAGCCGGGGCTCCGCCCTGCCTGCATTGACCTGCGCTTCACGTCGCGCTATCAAGCCCCTGTTAGCGTTCGACATCTCGGAACACGGTGCGAATCCGTGGCGGACCCGCCGCTGTAACCGGGGACGCGGGAGGGCGTGGCTGCACGCCGGTCACTGGGGGAGCACCCCGGGAAGGCTGGCCCCCTCGCGGACGATCCGGAAGCCAGAAGACCTGTCGAATCGCTCGAAAACGGAATCCGATGGAAAAGGGTTCCGGCGGATTTGTTCCGCCGGAACCCTTTTTTTATTTGAATCTCAAACCAATGGAGGACGCATGAAAAAGAAGTCCAAGAAAGACGTGATCGCCTTCAGGAAGTCCTGCAAGGCAGACGGGACCGGCCTTTCCCACTACATCCTCATGGACCCCAAGCCCCGCTGATGGCTCCTGTCGTCAACAAGGCGGCCCCCGCCGGGGGCCGCCATTTCAATACCGGCGACGGCCCCACGATCCAGCCCGTGGACATCGGACACCGCGAGTACATGGCCGTCGTCGATCCCGACACGGCCTTCTGGGCGCTGGTGAAAAAGAAGAAGCTCGGGGACGTCCTCACCGGACGCACGTTCCTGGCCTCCTACACGGCCAAGGCGGGCGAGTTCGCGGCCGAGATGGACAGGCTCCGGTTCGGGCTGACGCCTTCCGCCGTCTATTTCAATCCCACCGAGCGCTGCAACCTCAACTGCTCCTACTGCTACATCCCGGCCGGGATGCGTTCCGGCGGCGTCAACATGTCCACGGAGAAGCTCCTGGAGGCGCTCGCTGTCCTCAAGGATCACTTCGGCCGCACGCTGCCCGAAGGCACGCGCCCGCAGATCATCTTCCACGGCGCGGAGCCCCTCATGAACAAGGATGCGATGTTCGCGGGCATCGAGCGGCACGGCCGAGACTTCCGATTCGGCGTGCAGACCAACGCCACCCTGCTGGACGATGAGGCCATCGGATTCCTGACAGGCCACGGCGTGGGCATTGGCGTCTCCCTGGACGGGCACAGCCCCGCCGTCGCCGACAGGGCCAGGAGGGGATGGGGCGGCAACGGCGTGTCGCGCCAGGTGACGTCCGTCATGGAGAAGCTGCACGGGTATCCGGCATTCAACGTCATCTGCACCGTGACCAGCCTGAACATCCGCTCGCTGCCCAAGGTGGTGGAGTTCTTCAACGAGCGCGAGGTGTCCACCTGCCTGCTCAACATGGTGCGCTGCACCTTGCCGGGCGCGCGCGAGATCAAGCCCCGGGAGGACGAAGCCGCCAGGTGGTTCGTCAAGGCGCTGGAACGCTCGCATGAGCTGTACCTCAAGACCGGACGCAAGCTCGTGGTGGCCAACTTCGCCAACATCCTGCTGGCGATCATGGCCCCCTCCGCGCGGCGGCTCATGTGCGACATTTCGCCTTGCGGCGGCGGGCGCTGCTTCTTCGCCCTTGCCCCCAGCGGCGACATCTTCCCGTGCAGCGAGTTCATCGGCCTGCCGGACTACAAGGGCGGCAACCTCTTCAAGGACCCGATGGGCGACATCCTGGGAAGCCCGCCCTTCAAAGCCGTCACCGGCCGCAAGGTGGAGGACATAGAGGGCTGTTCGCGCTGCGCCATCCGTCATTTCTGCGGTTCGCCCTGTCCGGCCGAAGCAGCCGAGATGAACGGCGGCATGCGGGAGAAGGGCGCGTTCTGCCGCTTCTACGAGGAGCAGACCCGCTACGCCCTGCGGCTCATCGCCGACGGCCGGGCGGACGATTTCCTGTGGGACGGTTGGGACGAGGAGACGGAGACGACGTTTGACCTGACGGCGCTCTAGGCCGGGCTTTGTGACGCGCCGAGCTGGGCTCCGCCCAGACCCGGCAGGGCGCTGCCCTGCACCCGCCAGGGGGGAGGCCCCCCTGGACCCGCCAGTTGCTTCGCAGGTGGCGGGCGAGGCCATGGGTTGGGGCACGGCAGGGTGAGCCGCCGGGAACGCGCCCAAAGCGGCGCTTATCCCGGCGGACCGCCATCGCCGCAAGCGGCGATATGTAAAAACATGAGCGGGGAGCGTGGCTTTGCACGCTCCCCGCTCTTCTCGATGGTATCGCCCGAAACCCGCGAAGCAATCGAGGGTCCAGGGGGATCATCCCCCTGGCGGGAGAGTCCAGAGATGGCAGCGCCCTCTCTGGCCGCCGGAGACATCTTGAATTCTTCTCTTATTTTTCCAAGGCGATCAGGTCGTCGTAGGTTTCCCTCTTCCTGGCCAGTGTCACCTTGTCGCCGTCGACGATGACCTCTGCCGCTCTCGGCCTGGAGTTGTAGTTGGAGGACATGGTGAAGCCGTAGGCTCCGGCCGAGAACACGGCCAGCAGTTCGCCCTGTTCCACGGCGGGCAGGTCGCGGTCGCGCGCCAGGAAGTCGCCGGATTCGCAGATGGGGCCAACCACGTCCACGTTGAGCTCCTGGCGTCCCTTGGGGGCGACTTCCTTTATGGCGTGGAAGGAGCCGTAAAGGGAGGGGCGCACCAGGTCGTTCATGGCGGCGTCCACGATGACGAAGTCCTTGGAGGGGGTCTTCTTGGTGTAGACCACCTCGGTGAGGAGGATGCCGGAGTTGCCCGCGATGACGCGGCCGGGCTCAAGGATGAGGGTCATGGGGTGGTCCTTGAGGACGTTGACCAGGGCCTTTCCGAACTCGGCCGGGTGGGGCGGCTCTTCCTCGTTGTAGGTGATGCCGAGGCCGCCGCCGAGGTCGAGGTATTCGATGCGGATGCCCATGGCCTTCAGGCGGTCGTAGAAGCGAATGATGCGGTCCAGGGCCTCCATGAAGGGGTCCAGGGAGGTGAGCTGGGAGCCGATGTGGCAGTCGATGCCGACGGGCTCGATGCCGGGAAGGGTGACGGCCCGCGAGTAGGCGGCCAGGGACTGCTCGATGTCCAGGCCGAACTTGTTCTTCTTGAGCCCGGTGGAGATGTAGGGATGGGTCTTGGGGTCCACGTCGGGGTTGATGCGCAGGCTGATGCGCGCTGTCTTGCCCATGTCGGAGGCCACGGCGGAGATGCGTTCCAGCTCGCCCACGGATTCCACGTTGAACATGAGGATGTCGGCAGAAAGTGCCTGGCGGATCTCGTCGGCGCGCTTGCCCACGCCGGAGTAGACGATCTTGGAGGCGGGCACGCCGGCGGCCAGGGCGCGGTGCAGCTCGCCGCCGGAGACGATGTCCATGCCCGCGCCGCAGCCCTTGAGGATCTTAAGCAGGTTCAGGTTGGAGTTGGCCTTCACCGAATAGCAGGTCATGTGCGGCAGGCCCTCGAAGGCCGAGTCGAAGGCCTCGAAATGGCGGCGCAGGGTGGCGGCGGAGTAGACGTAGAGGGGGGTGCCGTACTGCTTGGCCAGCTCCGCGGCGGGGACGCCCTCGGCGAAGAGTTGTCCGTCCTTGTATTCGAAGAAATGCATGGGGCTAGTCTCCTTGGGTGTTCGTGTCCCCGCTCCATCTGGCTTTCAGGCCGCCCAGGATGTTCAGGGCTTCCAGCGGGGTTATTGCGTCCAGTTGCAGTTGCCTGAGTTCCTCGATCAGCGGATGTTCCGGCCGTCCCACCCCGGGCGCGTCCTTGGAGGGCATTCCCGGCAGGAGCGACTGGCTGGCGGGCGGGGGAGCCTGGGCGAAATGCTTGGCGTCCCGGGCTTTCTTTTCCAGGCCCGCCAGCACGTCCTTGGCGCGCTGGACCACCCTGGCGGGCACGCCCGCCAGCCTGGCAACCTCGATGCCGTAGCTGCGGTCGGAGGGGCCGGGCACGAGACGCCGCAGGAAGATGATGTCTCCCTTGAATTCCTTTACGGCGATGTTCACGTTGCGCAAGCCCGGGAGCTTGCCCTCCAGCTGGGTCAGTTCGTGGTAGTGGGTGGCGAAGAGCGCCCGGATGCCTCCTGGCTCCTTGGATCCCGGCTTCTGGCCGCGCCCGCACAGGTCTTCCACCACGGCCCAGGCCAGGGCCAATCCGTCGAAGGTGGAGGTGCCGCGCCCGATCTCGTCGAGGATGACAAGGCTTTTGCGGGTGGCCTGGCGCAGGATGCGGGCGGTCTCCATCATCTCCACCATGAATGTGGACTGGCCCTGGGCCAGGTTGTCGGACGCCCCGACGCGGGAGAAAATGCGGTCGGTGAGGCCGATCCGGGCCTTGGCCGCCGGGACGTAGGAGCCGATCTGGGCCAGCAGGGCCATGATGGCCACCTGCCGGAGCACGGTGGACTTGCCCGCCATGTTGGGGCCGGTGATGAGCAGGAGCCTTGTGTCGCCGGTGATGTGCAGGTCGCTTGGGATGTAGTTGGCCGGGCCTTGCACGGCCTCCACCGCCGGGTGGCGTCCTGCCTGGATGACGATGTCCAGCCCCTGGTGCAGGGCGGGGCGGGTCCATTCGTTGCGGCGCGCGGCGTCGGCCAGGGCCTGCCAATAGTCCAGCCTGGCCAGGGTCTCGGATTGGGCCTTGAAGCGGGACTGGGCCTTGGCCACGGTCTCCCGCAGATCCCCGAACATGCGGTACTCAAGGTCCTTGCGGCGTTCGCTGGCCGAGAGGAGGCGGTCCTCCAGGTCCTTGAGCTCGGGGGTGATGTAGCGCTCGGCGTTGGCCAGGGTCTGGCGCCGCTCGAAGTGGGCCGGGGCCTGCCCCGAAGCGCGCGATAACTCGAAATAGTAGCCGAAGACGCGGTTGTAGCCGAGCTTGAGCTTTGGCAGGTTGTTGTGCTGCTGCTCCTTTTCGAGCAGCTCCTTGAGCTTTGCCTCCCCGTGTTCGGTGAGCTCCATCAGCTCGTCGAGCTTGGGGTCGAACCCGGCCCGGAACAGTCCTCCCTCGGTGATGACTGCCGGGGGGGTGTCGGCCAGGGCGGAGAGCAGGAGCTCCCGGATGTCCTCAAGGTCGTCCCAGGCGGACATGATCGCGGCCACGGCCTTGGGTTTCTCGGTGGCGAAAGCCGGTTCGCCGGAGAGCCCGTCGCTCAGGAGGAGGTCCCGGATGCCGGGCAGGGCGGTCAGGCTGTGGCGCAGCGCCAGGAAGTCCTTTGGCGTTGCCCGGCCAAGAAAGACTCGGGTCGAGAGGCGTTCCAGGTCGTACACGTCGTCCAGGTGGCGGCGCACGGCCTCGCGCAGGGAGTCTTCCTTGAAAAGGAAGCGCACGGCCTCCTGGTTTTCGGCGATGGCGTCCAGGTCCACCCAGGGCTGGCGAAGGCGGGTCTCAAGCAGACGGCCGCCCATGGGCGTGACGGTGCGGTCCAGCACGTGCCACAGGGTGCCCGGACCCTTGCGGCCGTCCAGGCGGCGGAAGATTTCGAGGTTGCGCTCCGTCACCTCGTCAATGAGCAGGTGGCGGCTCAGGTTTACGGGCCTGAACGCGGAGAGATGCCCGAGCCGCTGCTTCTGGGTCTGCTCCAGATAGGCGAGCAGCGCGCCCATGGCCCGCACGAGTTGCGGCTTGTCGGCCACGTCCAGCACGGCGAGGCTCGTGACGTCCTGTGCTTCCAGCACGCGCTTGGTGGCGGTGGCCAGGTCGAAGTGTGGCTTGTGGGGATAGTTGGTTATCTGGATGCCAAGTTCGGGCAGATGCCTGGGGGGCGACTTCATGTCTGGCAGGAGGAGCTCCCTGGGCTGGAGCTTTTCGGCCCACTGCCAGAGCTGGGCCTCTTCGCGCGAATAAAGGCCCGACCACTCGCCCGTGGAGAACTCGATCCAGGCGAGCCCGCCCGCGCGCTCGTCCGGTTCCCAGAAGAGGGCGGCCAGGTAGTTGCTCTGCTTGGCCTGGAGGTTGATGTCGTCCACCACGGTGCCCGGGGTGAGCACGCGCGTGACCTCGCGCTTGACCAGGCCCTTGGCCTGCCTGGGGTCCTCCACCTGGTCGCAGATGGCCACCTTGTAGCCTTTCTCGATGAGCTGGCTGAGGTAGGCGGAGAGGGCGTGGTGCGGCACGCCGCACATGGGCACCGGCGATTCGGAGTTCTTGTCGCGGGAGGTGAGGGCGATCTGGAGCTCCCTGGCGGCGACTTCGGCGTCCTCGAAGAACATTTCGTAGAAGTCCCCCATGCGGTACATGAGCAGGCAATCAGGGTATTCGCCCTTGATCGACAGGTATTGCTCAAGCATGGGGGTGAGCCGGATGGTGCTCATGGCGCGGAAGTGTTCTTTTTACGATTTTGTTAAAAGTTGCCCTGTTGTCCGTCCGGTTCACATTGCACGGACAAAATCGTCGCGTCAATCGGGAAAAAAAGGCCGGACGCTCGCGCGCCCGGCCGAGTTCACTGGCGCGGCCCTGCAGTCCTAGGACTTGGCCTCTTCCGCGGCGGCGGGGGCCGGAGCCGGGGCGGGAGCCGGGGAGGAGAGGCTCTGCTTGGCTTTCAGCGAGTCCAGTTCGGTCTGCAGGCTCTTGGCCTTGGACTGGGCCTCGCGGCAGATGGAGCCCACGCGGATGCGGTCGATGACGAAGAAGATGGTGCTGAAGATGGCGCCTATCACGAAGAAGATGAGCACCACCAGGTAGAACGGCATGGGCTGGGCCTGCCAGTGCAGGTTGAACAGGTTGAACTTGAGCTCCAGCGCCGCGGAAAGCTGTGCCTGGTTCTGCACGAAGAACACCATGAAGAACAGGAAGAACAGCACCAGCAGGACGAACTTGATAAAACGCATACCCGCCTCCCTCGTCAGATGGTTGTAAATGGGGCCGCGCCCGTAAAGCGCGGTTTGATCCTGTCGTACGTTTCGAGCAAAAGCTCGGGGATCACATGCGTCTGGCCGAACACGGCCATGAACGAGTTGTCGCCATTCCAGCGGGGCACCATCTGGAAGTGCAGGTGCGCCGCGATGCCGGACCCCGCCGCTTCGCCCAGGTTCAGGCCCACGTTCACGCCGTGGGGCCGGAAGGCGTCCTTGATGATGGCCGTGGCCGTCCGCATGGCCTCCATCATCTCGCTGGATTCGTCCGGGGAAAGATCGGTCAGGCAGCTTACGTGCCTGAAGGGGCAGATCATGAGGTGCCCGCTGTTGTAGGGGAACTTGTTCATGATCACGTAGCAGTGCCGGGCCCGGGCCAGGACGAGTCTTTCGCGGTCCTCCCCGGCGTGCTCCGGGATGCAGAACACGCACCCGTCCGGTTTGGGGCCGAGGATGTACTGCATACGCCAGGGGGCCCATAGCACATCCATCAGCGGGCCTCCAGCGTCTTGATGGCGTCCAGGGCCTCTTCAGGGCCGTCCGCGGGGCGCACCCCCTCGATGCCCGACCACCGCCCGATGGCAACCACCGGGATGCCCGACTTGAGGGCCAGGCCGATTTCCGAAAGAGTGCCCGCGCCGCCTTCCACGGCGACGGCCGCGTCGCCGTTTTTCACCACGAGGAAATTTCGCATGTGTCCAAGGCCGGTCACGACCGGTATGTCCACGAATTCGTTGGCCTGGGAGAAGTCGAGCCCCGGCAGGATGCCGATGGTGAGGCCTCCGGCGGATTTCGCGCCCCGGCAGGCGGCGCGCTGCACGCCCTCGCGGCCGCCGCAGACCAGGTCGTACCCGTTTTGGGCGATGAGGACGCCAAGCCGTTCGGCGACGGCCTCGGTTTCGGGGCCGCAGGAGCCCGCGCCGATAACGGAAATACGCTTTTTCATCCTATTTATCACTTGGTTGGGTTCACTCCGTACACCCTTGCGGCTCCGAGGGCAAGCCGCGAAAAGGCTTGTGGAGGCTTCCGCTTCGGGGCATTTTCCCCCCATGTTCCAATTCGTTCCCAGAGACTACCCCGCCGACCCGGGCGTCTACCTGATGAAGAACTCCCAGGGTAAGGTGATCTACGTGGGCAAGGCGGTGAACCTGCGCCTTCGCCTGTCGTCCTATTTTCGCGGCGAGATAGCCCACCCGAAGACCCGGCTGCTCGTCTCCAGAATAGCGGGCATCGACGTCCTGGTGACGGCCACGGAGAAGGAGGCGCTGCTCCTGGAGGCCAGCCTCATCAAGAAGCACCGGCCGCGCTACAACATCGTGCTGCGCGACGACAAGAGCCACATCCTCTTCAAGCTGGACAAGACCCACGACTTCCCCAAGATTACCTTCACCCGCCGCGTGGTGCGCGACGGCTCCACCTACTTCGGCCCCTTCACCTCTGCCCAGGCCGCCCGCAAGACCTGGAAAGAGCTCAACAAGCTCTTCCCGTTGCGCAAGTGCCGCGACGCGAGCTTCACTAACCGCGTCCGCCCGTGCCTCTACCATTTCATCGGGCAGTGCCTGGCCCCGTGCGTGGGCAACGTCACGCGAGACGAGTACGCCGTGCTGGTGAAGAGGGTGGAGGCGTTCCTTTCGGGACGTTCCTCCGACGTGCTCAAGAGGGTCGAGCGGGAGATGCACGAAGCCTCCGAGGCTCTCCAGTTCGAGCGGGCGGCGGAGCTGCGGGACCTGCTCGCGGCCATGCGGGCGACCATCGAGGGCCAGGCCGCCGTGTTGCCCAACCACGCCGACCTGGACGCCGTGGACGTTTTCGCGGCCGGTGGCGGCATGGGGCTCACGGTGCTTTTCGTCCGCCAGGGGAGGCTCCTGGACCGGGCCAACTATTTCTGGCCGGACTTCTCCGAGGAGGAGCTTCCCGAGGCCCTGCCGAGCTTCCTCACCCAGTACTACCGCCCCGAGAGCTTCGTGCCGGGCCGCATCCTGCTGCCGGACAGGCTCGTGGCCCTCATGGGCGAGGACGCGTCCGCCATGGCGGCCGAGGTGCTGGCCGAGCGGCGCGGCGCAAAGGTGGCGGTGGGCGGCCCCCGCAACGCCGACGAGGAGCGCCTTCTGGAGATCGCGTCGCAGAACGCCGCAAGGGCCGTCGCGGAGACCTCGGCCACGGGCGAGGGCGAGCCGGCGCCGGCGCTGCTCGGACGCAAGCTCCACGTGGGGCGCGAGCTGAACCGCATCGAGGCCGTGGACGTCTCGCATCTTGGCGGGAAGGGCATGCGCGTTGGCATGGTGGTCTTCGAGGGAGGCCGTTTCGCCAAGGATTCCTACCGCCAGTACGCCATGCCGGAGCTTGAAGGCACGGGGGACGACTACGCCGCGCTCGCCAAATGGGTGGAGCGGCGCATTGGTTCGGGCGAACCCTGGCCCGATCTTGTTCTCATCGACGGCGGCAAGGGGCAGCTCGCGGCCGTGGAACGCGCCCTGGAGCAGGCCGGGCTGCCTCACCTGTGGGAGCTGGCCTCCATCGCCAAGGCCGGGCACACGAAAAGCGACATGGAGGAGCGCGTCTTCCGGCCCGGCCGCAAGAATCCCCTCGCGCTGAGGCCCGGGAGCAAGGAGCTGCTGTTCCTCCAGAAGCTGCGCGACGAGGTGCACCGGTTCGTCATCGGCAGGCAGCGCCAGGCAAGGAAGAAGACGGCCATGAAGAGCGAGGTGCTGGCCATGCCCGGAGTGGGGCCGAAGACCGCGAAGCTCCTCTGGGACAGATTCGGCAGCCTTGAAGCCATGCGCCGGGCCTCCCTTGAGGACCTGGAGGCGGTCGGAGGGCTGGGGCCGAAAAAGGCCAAGGCCGTGTTCGATTACCTGCAATCGGAAGGGCCGCATTGATTTTCCCTCGAAAAGCCGTTATCCGCGCCGTGTCACGCCACTCCAAGGAGTTCCCATGCCCCGCTTCCAGAGGCTGCGCGAGCTTGTGTCCGGCCTCGCCCCCGAACACGTCTACCGCACCATCTACGACGAGAACTACGCCCCGGTCATCGAGGGCACGGAACCTCTCGACCCCCAGGGGCTCGACGACTTCCGCAAGGTGGACTTTAAGGGCAAGGATGTGGTGGACCTTGGCTGCAACTTCGGCTTCTTCGCCTTCGAGGCCCGCAGGCTGGGCGCGAAGCAAGTGCTGGCGGTGGACCGCGAGACCAAGGTGCTGGAGGGCGGCCAGCTCTTGCGCGACGTCTTCGGCCTGGACGGGGTGGACTTCGTCTCCTGCGACATCGAGATAAACCCCAACTGCCTCACCGGCCGTAAATTCGACATGGCCATGCTGGTGGAGTTCATCGGCAAGACCTTCGTTCGCGAGGGTTTCATCCCCCGCACCCTGGCCGTGCTGGAGGGCCTCTCCGACAAGGAACTGGTGCTCTCGGTCCAGAAATCCTACATGATCCGCAAGGAGCTTGGCTCCACGCCGGATGAGATGCGCCGCCACTACCCGGAAACCTACATCCGTGGCGGCGACGTGCACGTGCTCGAATTCGTTCTCGATTTCTTCAAGGACCGCTGGAAGGTCGAGATGCTCTCCACCATCCAGGAAGGCTACGAGAAGCCGAGAAAATTCATCCGGCTCCACAAATAGTGCCGAAGGGGCTTTCGCGGACCCGCGGGATGGGGTAGGATGGCCTCACCATCCCCTCTAGCCCGCGGAGGTCCGTATGACGGCAGTCCGAGCCTTCCTGGCGTTGGCGCCTCTCGTCATCATCATGCTGTTGCTGATCGCGGGGCCGGCCTTGCCGCAAAGCTCCACGAAACGGCTCTACGACAAGCACGGCTCCTATTCGGGACAGATACAGGAGGACGGGCGCGGCAACTCGCGCGCCTACGACAGGCACGGAGCCTACACCGGCAAGACCGAGACCGGTTCGACGGGGGATGCCCGCATCTACGACGCGCGCGGCAACTACGTGGGAAGAAAGAATTCGGACGGGCGCATGTACGACTCGCACGGCAGTTACGCAGGCCGCGAGGAAAAAGACTCCTCGGGCGCGACCCGCGTGTACGATTCACGCGGCAATTACGCCGGAAAGATCGAGAAGGACGGCAGGCGATACGACGCCCGGGGGAACTACACGGGGCGCACCGGCAACTGACTCCCACCGGTTCACCGCCTGCAGTCCCCCCTCAAGCCTCAATCACACCCGCACTCCTCGCTGAAGATGTCCTTTTCCAGGCCGATGGTCTGTCCGGGCTTGCAGTCCACCAGCATGGCGTCCACGCCAAGGTCCTCAAGCGCAAGTCCGAAGGCGCGGGTGTTCTTCTCAAGCACCGGGAACGTGCCCCAGTGCATGGGCAGCACCTTGGCGCACCTGAGCAGCTTGCAGGCCACGGCGGCCTGCCTGGCGTCCATGGTGAAGGTTCCGCCCACCGGGAGAAGTGCCATGTCGATGCCAAAGAGCTTGCCGTATATCTCCATGGTGGCGAAGATGGCCGTGTCACCCGCGTGGTAGAGGGTGTAGCCGTCGCCCAGGGTGAGCACGTAGCCCACCGGGAGGCCCGACTCGCTCGAATGGACCGCCTGCACCATGGTGGCGCGCACGCTTCCCAGGCTGACCGTCCCGCCTATGTTGATCCCTATTCCGTTCACCACCTGCTCCTTGGGCAGCCCCTGGGCCACGAGCTTGGAGCAGGTCTCCACGATGGCCAGCAGCTTGGCTCCGGTGGCCTTGCATATGTCCAGGGCCTGGCCGACGTGGTCGCCGTGGTCGTGGGTGACGAGCACGTAGTCTACTGCCGTGATGGCGCTTGCGGCCATGGAGGCGGAGGGGTTGCCGTCGAAGAAGGGGTCGATGAGGATGGTGAGTCCGTCGGTCCTCAGGGTGAAGTTGGAGTGTCCGTTCCAGGTGAGCTCGTGTCGCATGGTCCTGCCTCCGGATTATGGCGCTGGGCGTCATTATATCCCGGCTGGCGGCGAAGTCCAGCGCGTTCGGGGCGTGTTGCGGGCGGCCTTGATTTCCAGTAGTGGGAAGAAGCCGAGTTGGGGCATGCGCCCGGCAGGCACTCGACATAATCAGGGGACGACTTATCTCATGGACCGGCAGGGTCCATCCATGCGGAGCCTTAAGAAATGACCGATCCGATCCATCAGAACGAATCCGAATCCGGCGCCGGCGTCGAGGAACAGATCCGGGAGCCGCGCAAATACAAGGTGCTCCTGCACAACGACGACTACACCACCATGGAGTTCGTGGTGGAGATCCTCATGACCGTCTTCCACAAGTCCGAGGCGGAGGCCACGCAGATCATGCTGGCCGTGCACAAGAACGGCATGGGAGTGTGCGGGGTGTACACGGCCGAGGTGGCCGAAACCAAGGTGGTGGCGGTGCGCCAGCTGGCGCGGCGCGGCGGGTATCCGCTCAAATGCACCATGGAAGAGGAATAAATGCTCGGAAAAAGACTCGAACGCGTCCTCACCAACGCGGTGAAGGAAGTGAAGCGCCGCAACCACGAATACCTCACGCTCGAACACCTGCTGCACGCCATCGTGCAGGAGGAGAGCGGCAAGTCCATCCTCGTGAACTGCGGCGCCAACGTGGTACGCCTGCGCCATCAGCTTGAACGCTTCTTCGCCGAACACATGGAGCCGCTTCCCCAGGAGAACTCCTCCGAGGTCGTCCAGACCCTGGGCGTGCAGCGCGTGCTCCAGCGCGCCATCATGCAGATGCAGTCGGCCGGTAAGACCAAGGTGGAGGTGGGCGACGTACTGGCCGCCATCTTCGAGGAGGACGACTCCTACGCGGTGTACTTCCTCAAATCCCACGGCGTGGGCCGCCTGGATGTTCTGGAGTGCATCTCCCACGGTTCGGGGGTCGAGGAGGAGGCCGGGGCCGTTGGCGGCGAACGCCAGGCCGACCCCGGAAAGAAGCAGGAGACCGCCCTGGAGCAGTTCACGGTGGACCTCGTGGCCAAGGCCAGGAAGGGAGCCATCGACCCCCTCGTCGGCCGCGACGAGGAGCTGACCCGCACCGTGCAGGTGCTGGCCCGCCGCCGCAAGAACAACCCGCTGTTCGTGGGCGACCCCGGCGTGGGCAAGACCGCCCTGGCCGAGGGGCTGGCCCTGCGGATCGTGAACGGCGAAGTGCCGGAGACGTTCCGCGACGCTGACATCTTCGCCCTGGACATGGGGGCGCTGCTGGCCGGAACCAAGTACCGGGGCGACTTCGAGGCCCGCATGAAGACCGTGCTCAAGGAGCTTGAGGCCAAGCCCGGCGCCATCCTGTTCGTGGACGAGATCCACACCATCGTGGGCGCTGGGGCCACCAGCGGCGGCACCATGGACGCCTCCAACATACTCAAGCCCGTGCTGGCCTCCGGGCAGCTCAGGTGTATCGGTTCAACCACCTACGAGGAATACAAGAACCACTTCGAGAAGGACCGGGCACTCTCAAGGCGCTTCCAGAAGATCGACGTGCGTGAGCCCACCCAGGACGAGGCCGTGGACATCCTCAAGGGCCTGAAGGCCCACTACGAGGAACACCACGGCGTGCAGTACACGGCGGCGGCCCTCAAGAGCGCCGTGGAGCTGTCCGCGCGCCACATCAACGACCGCCACCTGCCCGACAAGGCCATCGACGTCATCGACGAGGCCGGGGCCATGTTCAGGCTCTCCGGCAAGCCCGGCAGGAACGTGATCGGCGTGCACGACATCGAGAAGGTGGTCTCGCGCATGGCCCGCATCCCGGCCCAGCGCGTCTCCGCCACGGACAGAAGCCAGCTCTCCGGCATGGAGGAGGAGCTCAAGCGGCTCATCTTCGGTCAGGACGAGGCCGTGGACATCCTGTGCAAGGCCATCAAGCGCTCGCGCGCGGGCCTGTCGCAGGCGGGCAGGCCCACCGGCAACTTCCTGCTCACAGGCCCCACGGGCGTGGGCAAGACCGAGCTGGCAAAGCAGCTGGCCAACGTCATGGGCATACACTTCATGCGCTTCGACATGAGCGAATACATGGAGAAGCACGCCGTCGCCCGCCTCATCGGCGCGCCTCCGGGCTACGTGGGCTTCGACCAGGGCGGGCTTTTGACCGACGCCGTGCGCAAGCACCCCTACAGCGTGCTGCTGCTCGACGAGATCGAGAAGGCCCACCCGGACATGTTCAGCATCCTCCTGCAGGTGATGGACTACGCCACGCTCACCGACAACAACGGGCGCAAGGCGGATTTCAGCCATGTCATCCTGCTCATGACCTCCAACGCCGGGGCCCGCGAGATGGCCGCCAAGGCCATCGGTTTCGGCCAGCAGAAGCCCGAGGACGCCGCCTTCCACGGCCAGAAGGCCCTGGAGAGGCTGTTCACGCCGGAATTCCGCAACAGGCTGGACGCCGTGGTCACCTTCAAGCCCCTTTCCTCCGAAGTGATGGAGATGATCGTGGGCAAGTACGTCACTGAGCTGAACGCCCAGCTCAAGGAGCGCAAGGTGACGGTGGACGTCTCCGGAGCGGCGGTGTCCTGGCTGGCCAGGAAAGGCTTCGATCCGGCTTTTGGAGCGCGGCCGCTGTCGCGCCTCATCCAGGAGAAGGTCAAGGACCCCCTGGCCGACGAGCTCCTCTTCGGAAAGCTCCAGAAGGGCGGGCGCGTCAAAGTGGACATGGCCGCCGAAGGGCCGCGCAAGGGCAAGCCGTCTTCCGTGGAGCCCGCGCTCCGTTTCGAATTCGAGCCGAGGGTGAAGGACAAGGAGAAGGCCGCCACCTGACAGATTGCGCCCATATAAAACGCGATGCCCTCCATCGGATCAGACGCTGTGATCCGATGGAGGGCTTCTTTTTCGGTCGTCATTTCTGCCATCAGGTTTTCGATGCATTCCTGCGGGCGGCAAGCACATCATGTTTATGCTTGTTCGGCGTATTCATGGAAGAACAGTCCATCCAGCCAGGTTTTCTTGTTAATCATTTGGTGTGCTGTGCGAGTTACGGATGACGCACTTGTGCCGCTTCCTTGAAATACATCTGGCGCTTGTGGAATAATTCAGTTATTACAGCTTATTGTCAGCGGCGCGGGTGTTCCCGGTCCTCAAGGCCTGCGCTGGCGGCTCCTGATATGATGATTTACAAAATGGGATATATTCGTCATTGGGGGGGCAGCCGGGCATCCGTGCCGGAATACGCTGCAGAAAGGATCCGAGATGAAGAATTTGAAGGTCGGTTATAAGATCGGGCTGGGGTTTGGGCTGCTGATACTGCTCTCCTGCCTTTTGGGCGCGATGGCCGTGGTGAGCATGAAAGGTGTCCAGACGGGCGCGGCGAGGCTTGCGGACGAATACGTCCCGGAAGTCGACATCGCATCCGACCTGCAGAAGGCCGTGCTCCTGAGCATGTACGCCATGCGCGGCTATTCCTTGAGCGAGGACCCCAAGTTCCTCGAAGAGGCCAGGAAGAAGCTCGCGGAGGTGGCCAAATTCCTGGACGACGCGACCGCTCTCGCAGCAAGGTATCCCAATCTGGTCAAGCTGAAGGAGGATGCCGCCAAGTCCAAGACCCTGCTAGAGGAATACAACAAGCTCGCCGGAGAAACGGAGAAGCGCGTCAAGGCTTTTTCTATTCTCCGCAAGGGCATGGACGACAGCGCCTCCGCGCTGGTCAAGCTGTCGCAACAGTGGATGGCCGACCAGTCCGCGAAGCTCGAAGGTGAGATCAAGACCAACAGCCTCCAGGGCATACTCTTGGAACGCCACGAAAAAATTGAGCGCTTCAAGGGGGTCATCGAGACTATCAACGATCTGCGTGTCAGGAACTTCAAGGCGCAGGCCGTAAACGACCGCAAGGTTATCGAGGATGCCCTTGGCGGCTTCCAGAAGATGGACGCCTTGCTGGAATACCTCAAGAACAAGACCTACACCGCCGAGAACCTCAAGACGCTCTCAAACATCCAAGAGGCCTCCCTGGCCTATGAAAAGGCGGTCAAGGACCTTCTTGCCAACTGGAAAGCCCTCGAGGAGCTGAACGTCAAACGAGGTCAGGCCGCGAACCAGCTGATCGAGGCCGCCGAGGCGACAGCCCAGGCTGGTCTGGATCACACCAAGCGCATCTCCAGCGAGAGCGTCTCGGACCTTTCCTCCGCCACGTCGCTCATGATCGGAGGCCTGATCGCCGCGCTGGCTATCGGAGTCGCCATAGCCGTCTATCTGACCCGCGTCATCACCGCGCCGCTGTTCAGGAGCGTCGACTTCGCGGACAAGGTGGCCGGGGGCGATCTGGACGGGCAGCTCGACGTGCACCAGGAGGACGAGGTGGGCAAGCTGGCCGGCAGCCTGCGCAAGATGGTCGGCAACCTCAAGGAGCGCATCCTGGAGGCCAACCAGAAGTCGCAGGAGGCCTCCAAGGCCGCCGAGGAGGCCCGCCAGGCCATGGTGGAGGCCGAGAAGGCCCAGAAGGAGGCCATGGCCAAGAGCGAGGCCATGATGGAGGCCGCGGCCAGGCTCCAGCGCGTGGCCGAGGTGACCACCTCCGCATCGGAGGAGCTGTCCGCCCAGATCGAGCAGTCCAGCCGGGGCGCGGAGCAGCAGTCCGTGCGCGTTTCCGAGACGGCCACCGCCATGGAGGAGATGAACGCCACCGTGCTGGAGGTGGCCCGCAACGCCTCCCAGGCCGCCGACACCTCCAGCCAGGCGCGCGACAAGGCCCAGGACGGAGCGCGCATAGTGGGCGAGGTGGTGGACGGCATCGGCCTGGTGCAGAAGCAGGCCCTCGCCCTCAAGGACGACATGGCCACTCTGGGCGCGCAGGCCGAGGGCATCGGCAACATCATGAACGTCATCTCCGACATCGCCGACCAGACCAACCTCCTGGCCCTGAACGCCGCCATCGAGGCCGCCCGCGCGGGTGAGGCAGGGCGCGGCTTCGCCGTCGTGGCCGACGAGGTCCGCAAGCTGGCCGAGAAGACCATGTCCGCCACCAAGGAGGTGGGCGACGCAATCGGCGGCATCCAGGACGGCACCCGCAAGAACATGGAAAACGTGGACCGCGCCGTGCGCACCATCCAGGACTCCACCGGCCTGGCCCACAAGTCAGGCGAATCATTGAACGAGATCGTCCACCTGGTGGACCTGACCACGGACCAGGTCCGCTCCATCGCCACCGCCTCCGAGCAGCAGTCCGCCGCCAGCGAGGAGATCAACCGCTCCATCGAGGAGGTTAGCACCATCTCCTCCGAGACTGCCCAGGCCATGACCCAGGCGGCCCAGGCCGTGGGCGAGCTGGCCAACCAGACCGCGGACCTGCAGCGCCTCATCGAGGAGATGCAGTCCGGCAACGCGTCCGGCGGGGCCAAGGCCTTAGGGGCTCCGGGCAGGCTGGCGCTTCGCTGATTGCCCGTGAACGGGAATGATGTCATGGGCGGGGAGGGCGGTTGCCGTTCTTTCCGCCCTGCTTATTGTATGCTTCGACCCCGCGGGGCCGCATTGCGTTCAAAAGGACAGGCCTTTGGAACAAACGGCTTCCCGAACCGCTAACATGACAGCAACACCATGACCGCACGCCCCTTCACCGCCGCTTTGGCCCTTCTGCTGCTGGTCCTCGCCGGTTGCGATTCCGCCCCCGTCACGGATCGCAGGCAGCTCATCGTCATCCCCGAGAGCCAGGAAAGGGCCATGGGAGCCCAGGCCGCGAGAGACATACTCCGCACCGAGAAGCTCTCCAGGAACGCGGCCATGGTGGACGCGGTCAAGCGGGTGGGGGAGCGCATCGCGCGGGTAAGCGGCGAGAAGAACATGGCCTGGGAGTTCCACGTCATCGACAACGACTCCGTGCCCAACGCCTTCTGCCTGCCGGGCGGGAAGATATTCGTGTACAGCGGGCTCTTCAAATACGTGCGTGACGAGGACCAGCTGGCCACGGTCGTCGCCCACGAAGTGGCCCACGCCATGGCCCGGCACGGGGCGGAGCGGGCCACGGTGGAGATGGCCGCCCGGCTTGGCGGGGCGATTCTCAACTTCGTCCTCTCCGAGGAGGATCCGATGGTTGCCGACATCGCCTCGAAGATTTGGGGATACGGCTCCAACCTCGGAGTGACGCTGCCCTACAGCCGCAAGCAGGAATACGAGGCGGACAAGATCGGCCTGCACCTGATGGACAAGGCCGGGTACGACATGGAGGCGGCGCTCGCTTTCTGGGACAACATGCGCAAGAACCCGTCCTCGCCCAAGGTGTTCGCGTTTTTGTCCACGCACCCCACGGACGAGAAGCGCATCGAGCGCATCAAGAAGGATATCAAGGAGATACGTGATAGGCGCAAGGACGTCTAGTTTTGCGGCATTGGCGAGTACGAAGGTGTCTGCTCTTGGGCAGGCCATTATGCAAGGATTACTGTTGGCGAAGTGGATGCATTCATGTCCTGTGGAAACCATGCCGGTTTTTCGACATTTAAAATACTTGGCATGGTTTTCAGGGTATTTCCTTTGTTTTTTTGTTTATCGTCTTTGTTGCTGAAGATTCAGGAAGACAGTATTGGCGTCAAACTCCGTCACGTCGTAATAGCCATATTTTCTTCCAGGCTAGACTAACGGTGTCGGACGCTATCGCAGCAAATCATCATCGGCGCACTTCGCTATCACAAAACGATCCACGTAACTCGATTTCCGTGCGCATGATTCGGACTCGCTTCTCAAAAAACGCGAAAAGGCGGCCGTCAGGCCGCCTTCTCGCTGTAGGGGATTCCAAAGGGACTGGTCCCTTTGGCCGCCGGAGGCGTCTTCCGCCTCCATGCCTTTCTCTTAAAGGTTGTACAGCACGTCCCCGGGAATGATCTTTATCCCCTTCTGCCCCAGAAGCTCTATGGCCTGATCCGTTTTATCGAACCTGAACACGATGATGGCCGTCTTGGAGCTCTGCTGCACGAAGGCGTACATGTACTCCACGTTGACGCCGCCGCCGGACAGAATCTGGAGTATCTGGTTGAGCCCGCCGGGGCGGTCGTCCACTTCCACGGCAACCACGGAGGTGCGTCCCACGGTGAAGCCGTGTTCCTTCAGGGCCTTCTTGGCCTTCTCGTGGTCGGAGACGATGAGGCGCAGGATGCCGAAGTCCGAGGTGTCCGCCAGGGACAGCGCGCGGATGCTCACTCCGGTCTCGGAGAGGATGCGGGTGACTTCCTCCAGCCGTCCGGCCCTGTTTTCCAGGAAGATGGAGATCTGTTCTACTTTCATGGGCGCTCCCTAGTTCTGTTTGCGCAGATCGAGAATCCGCTTGGCCTTGCCTTCCGAACGCTGGATGCTCCTGGGCTCCACGAGCTTCACCAGCGCGGTGACGCCCAGGTAATCCTTGATGTTCTTCACTATCTTGCCTTCGATGCGCTGTAAATTCTTGATCTCGTCCGAGAACAGCTTCTCGTCCACTTCCACCTGGACCTCCAGGGTGTCCAGGTTGCCCTCGCGCTTGACCACCAGCAGGTAGTGGGGCGCCAGGCCCTCGGTCTCCAGCAGGATGGATTCGATCTGGCTGGGGAACACGTTGACTCCCCGGATGATGAGCATGTCGTCGGAGCGGCCCATCATGCGGTGGGCGCGGGCGAAAGTGCGGCCGCAGCGGCAGGGCACCACGTCGAGCTTGGTGATGTCGCGGGTGCGGTAGCGTATGAGGGGCTGGGCCTCCTTGGTGAGCGTGGTGATTACCAGCTCCCCGATCTCGCCCGGGGGCAGGACCTCGCCTGTGTCGGGGTCGATGATCTCCACCAGGAAGTGGTCCTCCATTATGTGCAGACCCTTCTGGGCGATGTTGCACTCGATGCCCACGCCCGGCCCCATGATCTCGGAGAGGCCGTAGATGTCGATGGCGGTGATGCCCATCTTGTCCTCGATGTCGCGGCGCATCTCCTCGGTCCAGGGCTCGGCGCCGAAGATGCCGATGCGAAGGGGCAGCTTCTTGATGTCTATGCCAGCCTCCTGGGCGGCCTCGTGCAGCACCAGGGCGTAGGAGGGGGTGCAGCAGATGACGTCCGGCTCGAAATCCTTGAGCAGCATCACCTGGCGCTTGGTGCCGCCGCCGGAGATGGGGACGATGGTCGCGCCCAGCTCCTCCGCGCCGTAGTGCGCGCCCAGGCCTCCGGTGAACAGGCCGTAGCCGTAGGCGTTGTGGATGACGTCCGTGGGCGACGCGCCGGAGGCCACGAAGCAGCGGGCCATGAGTTTGGCCCAGTTGCGCACGTCGCGGTGGGTGTAGCCCACCACTGTTGACTTGCCCGTGGTGCCGGAGGACGCGTGGATGCGCACCACGTTCTCCTTGGGAACGGCGAAGAGCCCGAAGGGATAGTGGTTGCGAAGGTCCTGCTTCTCGGTGAAGGGCAGGAGCCTGAGGTCGGCCAGCGACCTGATGTCGGAGGGCTTCACACCCATCTCGTCGAACTTCTGCCTGTAGAAGCCGACGTTGGCGTGCACCCGCTCCACCAGCGACTTGAGCCGCTTGAGCTGAAGGGCTTCAAGGTCTTCCCTGGGCAGGGTTTCCATCTCGACGTCGAAAATCATAGGGGCGTCACCTCCATCATGCGCGCGTGACGGGATTTGTGCCCGAAGGGCCGGGCTTGCGTCAATATATCCCGGCAATTTGCGTTTGCGGGAGGCGGTCAAAGTCTGTACGAAGAGGGCCACGGAACAATGACATGACCAAAACGAAGAAACCGACCATCCCCACCATCGACAAAGTCCGCCTCGTGGCCGCCTGGCTCGCCGAGAAGAAGGCCAAGGACGTCCTGGCCCTCGACGTGAGCAAGGTCTGCAGCGTCACCGAGGCCATGATCGTGGCCACCGCCGCCAACGTGCGCCAGGCGCAGGCCATGGCCGACCACGTTCTCGCCAAGTGCTCCGAGGAGAAGATATCCTTCCTGGGCATGGACGGCTACAAGACCGGCCAGTGGGTACTTGTGGACTTAAACGACGTCATCGTCCACATCTTCATGGACGAGGCCCGCCAGTTCTACAACATCGAGGGCCTCTGGGCCGAAGGGACCTCGATCGCCCTGCCCGGGGCCGTAGCGCAAACCGGTCCCTCAAGCGAAAACCATCCATGAGCACTTCGCGCACGCTTCTTTTGATCCTGGACGGATGGGGCATCGCCCCGGCTGGTCCTGGCAACGCCGTCACTGTGTCCTGCATGGGCAACCTGGCCAGGCTCGCCGCCGAGTATCCCCACTCGCGCCTCAAATGCTCGGGCCGGGCCGTGGGCCTTCCGGACGGCTTCATGGGCAACTCCGAGGTCGGCCACATGAACATCGGCGCGGGCCGCGTGGTCTACCAGGACATGACCCGCATCGACCTGGCCATCGAGGAGCGCACCCTGTGGCAAAACACCGTTCTCCTGGACGTGGCCGCCAAGGTGAAGGCCTCCGGCGGAAAGCTGCACCTGATGGGGCTGGTGTCCGACGGCGGCGTGCACAGTCACCAGAAACATATTGAAGCGTTGCTTGAAGTTTTCCGCGACCAGGGGCTGGGGAAGGTGTTCGTCCACTGTTTCATGGACGGCCGCGACACCCCGCCCCAGAGCGGAGCGGGATACGTGGACGGGTTGGGCAAGGCCATGGGGCGCATCGGATGCGGAGCCGTGGCCTCCGTCACCGGGCGTTTCTACGCCATGGACCGCGACAAGCGCTGGGAGCGCGTGGCCGAGGCGTACGCCGCCCTCACTGCAGGAGAAGGACAGCTCGTGACCGATCCGGTGGAGGCCATCAGGCAGGCCTACGCTTCGGGCGAGACCGACGAATTCATCAAGCCCAGGCTCGTCGCGGGGCCAGACGGCAAGCCCCTGGCGCTGATCGGGGACGGCGACGCCGTATTCTTCTTCAACTTCCGCGCCGACCGCGCCAGGGAGATCACCCGCGCCTTCATCGAGCCGGGCTTCGACGCCTTCCCCCGCGCCAGGACGCCAAAGCTCGCCGTCTACGCCACCATGACCGAATACGAGTCCTCCTTCCGCGTGCCCGTGGCCTTCGGCCCCGAGGAGCTGACCCACACCCTGGGGCAGGTCTATTCCGACGCGGGGCTCAGGCAGCTTCGCATCGCGGAGACCGAGAAATACGCCCACGTCACCTACTTCCTGAACGGCGGGCGCGAGGAGCCATTCCCCGGCGAGGACCGCGTCCTCATCCCCTCGCCGCGCGAGGTGGCCACCTACGACCTCAAGCCCCAGATGAGCGTCTACGAGGTCACCGCCGCCTTCGAGGAGGCCTGGGCCAAGGGATACGACCTGGCCGTGTGCAACCTGGCAAACCTGGACATGGTGGGCCACACGGGCGTTCTGGACGCCGCCGTCGCGGCCTGCGACGCCGTGGACGAGTGCGTGGGGCGCATCGTCGGCACGGTGCTGGCTTCGGGCGGGCGCGTGCTCGTCACCGCCGACCACGGCAACGCCGAGGAGATGATCGACGCCTCCGGCGGCAAGATGACCGCCCATACGCTGAACGACGTCCCCCTCATCCTGGTGGACCCGGGCCGCAAGGGCGGGAAACTGAAGGACGGCAAGCTGGCCGACCTAGCCCCCACCATCCTCCGGCTCGCGGGGCTGCCGCAGCCCCCCCGGATGACCGGCAAGCCCCTCGTGGAGGATTGAGCGCCGTGTCCGAAAAGAAAAAGCCCCTCACCCCGGTGAAGCCCAGCGGATTGGAACTGGTCTACCTCTACCCGTGCCCGTTCTGCGTGCGCGAGGTGCCGCTCATCGCGCCCACCAAACCCACCATGGCCCAGTGCGACGCCTGCCATCAGCGCTTCCCCGTGGTTCCGGCCGACGAGAAGACCGTGCGGTTTCTCAAGCTCATGACCGCCAACGGACGCGCGGGCATCGATCCGGATTATTTGTAGAAAGAGTTGAAGGCCGGGCTCCGCCCAGACCTGGCAGGGAGCTGCTACTTTCCCCGCCAGTGGATGATGATTCGGGCTGTCCCGGCCAACGCCCTTCGGACGCTTCGCGAAGCGTCCGATTCCTAAAGATATCGGAATTGTGTCCCTTGTATCCGCAATTGCTTCTCGTGGGCACTTGGATATTGAGTCCAGTGTTTCATTGGAGTTAACAAGTGCTCAAAATTGCTTCAGTACCTTTTGTAGTCTTGTTGCTGTTTTGGTTGTCTGGGTGCGGTCTTATTGACATTGTACAAACGGGTGGCACTAACCAGATCCAACGGCTGTATGGTCCATCAATGCCTAATACGCAAGCTCACAATATATGGAGAAAGCAAATACAGTGCGAAAGATATAAGCAGGGAATAATTGGAGGGGTGGATCCGTGTGTGGAATTTGAGGAAGACTTGTCTCGGAATATGAAGTTGTGTGAAGAAACTAAAAATGGAACAGCAAAATATCGTAACGACTCTTGTGAAATAATCGATATTTTCGAAAAGGAATTCAAGAGAAAACCGGATTATTTTTATCCTACAAATTTAGTTGGTGCTGACATCTATCACGAGAAGAGGGTGATTGCTGCTGGAGGGCAAGTAGTTTATGAATTCTCAACATATGCATCCGTTAAGCCTGACTCGAATGCGAGGGAGTTGTGGTCTTGGAGAAATAGGTGTGATAAATTTAAACGGGAAGGAAATGAAAGAGACAAAGATGCATGTATGATATTTGAGCGAGACTTGGTCAGATTTGCAAAGTTCTGTGAAGAAACAAGGTCTGGAGAAGCAAATTCACCTCATCCAACTGCCTGCGAAACAATTGATATTTACGAAAGAGAATATAATAACAAGCCTGACCCAAGATGCCCCTGTGAATGGGCGCCGCCAGAATAAAATTGCGGCGGGCGTTCGAACCAATTTTCTGCCGTCGATCTACTGCTGCCACTCGCAAAGCAGCTGTCGGGACCCAGGGGGCGGCCCCCAACCCAGTGGGGTCAGAAGTGAACCCTGGCAGGGGCAGGACGAAGCCTCGCCTTAAGCTCAATAGCGCGCTAATCCTCCCTTTCCAAAGCCTTCCAGCCGAACTCGAGAAGCGGCAGCACCGAACCGGCTAACTCCTCAAGCTCCTCCTGGAGCATCGCGTGCATCACGTCGCGGGTTTCAACGGATGACCGGTGAAACCCGCATTCTATTTGGTGAAGAGGGGAGGCGAAAGGTTCATTTCGGTGTAGATGGACGACGGGAACGGCCCAAGGCGTCAGCCGCCTTGAGGGCGGAGAAGACGAGAGCGGGGGAGATGTCGAAAGGCTCGTTGTGGATGCTCTCCTCCGGCGCGCAGGTTTTTTCGGCCACGATCAGTAGGGATGCGTCGTCGATGCCGGGAATGCCGAGAGCGGCGAAGGTGGTGGGCAGGCCGATGGTTTCGCAGAAGCCGAAGACCTCGTCCATCAGGGGCAGAGGCTTGTCCGTCAGGAATAGCGATGCCAGCACGCCGAAGGCCACCTTCTCGCCGTGGTACAGCCCGTGGACCTGGGGCAGAGCCGTGAGGCCGTTGTGGATGGAGTGCGCCGCGCCCAGGCCGCCGCTCTCGAAGCCCAAACCGCTGAGAAGGGTGTTGGCCTCCACGACCCGCTCCAATGCGGGGGTGACGACCTTGGCTTCGCAGGCGGTCAGGGCGGACGGCCCCCAGTCGCGCACGGTCTCGTAGCAGAGCCGCGACAGGGCGTAGGCGGTCATGGCCCCCTTTGTTCCCGGAATGTTGTGCCCCTTGCCCATGCGGCACGATTCGGCCTCGAACCACGTCGCCAGGGCGTCCCCCATCCCCGACACCAGGAACCGGGCGGGGGCGCTGGCGATGACCGCCGTGTCCACCAGCACGAGCGCGGGATTCCGGGGCAGCACGTCGGCCCGCTGAAAGACGCCGTCCTCGTTGTAGACCACGCAGACGGAGCTGCACGGCGCGTCCGTGGAGGCGATGGTTGGCGCGACGGCTGCCGGAATGCCCGCGCGCGCCGCCGCCGCCTTGGCAGCGTCGATGACCTTTCCGCCGCCAATGGCCGTCACGGACTCAGCGCCGCTATCGCGCGCCAGACCGAAAAGGCGCTCGATCTCCATGTCGGTGCATTCGCGGTTGAAACGCTCCACGCGCACCTCCCCAGCCAGCGCGAGGCCGGGCATGATGGATGGGACGATGTACTCCAACGGATGGGGCGAGCAGATCAGCAGATGCCGCCCTCCAAAACGGGCCAGCTCCTCGCCCAGACGGTACAGCGCACCGCTTCCCTGGATGTAGCGGCCAGGAAACAACGTCGTGGTGATCATGTCTCCTCCTGTTCCTGCTCCTGCTCCAGCGCCTCCCAACCGAACTCCAGAAGCGGCAGCGCCGCCCCGGCATACTCCTCAAGCTTGTCCAGCAGCGCCGCGTCCATGACGTCTTGCGTCTCCAACGGGGTCATCACCGTATAGCCCTTGAGCTTGACCGCCGCCGCGATGTCCGGCTCCTCCACGTCCTCGAAGCCGCGCGGCAGGCGCTTGAGTGTGTCGTCCGCGTCAAGGGCCATCCCGCGCTGGGCCAGCTTCATCACAACGTTGCGGAACTTCTCCGGATTGTCCCGCACGTGGGCGCGCAGCCTGGCGAGTTGCCCGGGTTCCGGCCGGTAGAATCCGGCGGCCATCAGACACCCGGCAGGGGAGACGTGCATGTAGAGCACGCCCTGGTCCTTGCGGGACCCCGTGGGAGTGAGCACCGCGCCGGAGTGGGTCTTGTAGGGGCTCTTGTCGCGGGAGAAGCGGACATCGCGGTTGATGCGGAAGAGGGCGCTCTTGCGGTCGCCCCTGAGAGGGATTCCCTTGGCCTTAAGCCGCGAGGCCAATTCCTCCATCAGGAGCCCCATGGGGAGTTTCAGTTCCCGCTCATGGACGGTCTTGTTGCGCGTAAAGAAATCCCTGGCCCCGTCGAAGTCGCCATCGTCCTGGAGCCGCATCAACTCCTTGAGGAAAGCGAGGCCATCGGCACTGAATCCTGTGAATCCGGCGGTATTCATATCCTTCTCCGTTGTTTCGAGGCTTTTACAGGCCCGGGCGTGGAAAATCCATCCCGGCATGGAATGAAGAGCGGATAAGTCCCGACGGACTTGCGCGGATGGGTGTTTGACGCATAAGAACGGGGAAGATACCGGGGTCTTGTTCCGGAACCCGGACCAAGGAGCCCCCATGACGTTTTCGCCCACCCAACTGCTTGCCGAGTACGGGTATCTGGCCGTGTTCGCCGGGAGCATCCTGGAGGGCGAGACGATCCTCATACTGGCCGGATTCGCGGCGCATCAGGGATACCTGTCATTTCCCCTGGCGGTGGCCATCGGGTTCCTGGGAGGCGCGCTCGGTGACCAGACCTTCTTCTTCCTGGGCCGAATGTACGGCCGCGGCCTCATCGACCGGTTTCCCAGACTGAAAATCCATGTGGAGCGGGTAAACGGGCTCATCGACCGCTTCCACTCGCTGGTGATCATCATGGTCCGTTTCATGTACGGCCTTCGCGTGGCCGGCCCGGTGGTGATCGGCACAAGCGGCATACCGGCGTGGCGGTTCATGGTGTTCAACCTGTTAGGCGCGGCGTTGTGGTCGTTTCTGGTCTGCGGCGCGGGCTACGTGTTCGGGCACGCGCTTGAGTTGGTTTTCGACAACATCAAGCGGTACGAGGAGGCGGCGATCATCGTGGTGATCGCGGTCGCCGTGGCCTGGTCGCTGGCCAGGCATTTGGTCAGAGGAAAAAAGGCGCGGACGCGGTGAAGCCTAGGGTCGCGTCCTCAGAATCCGCCCACACTGACTGTTAGGGCAATCAATGAAATCCATTGATTTGTATATTGAAAAACATGTTCATGTTCTTCAAAAACGCTACACTAGCCCAGCTGCATTCAAGGCAGAGACAATTTAACAGCCAGCGGATTTGAATGGTTGCCGGGAAAACCGCGTGGACGGATTGAGGACGCGGTACTGGGGGCTTGCCTCTTGTGTATAATGGATTAGGGTTCTGACATGGGCATCATGTGGAAGAAGGCGCACGAGGTTTTCAACAACGTCGTCGACCGGGGCATCGAGGGGTTGCCCCCGTTCGATTCCTCCTGGGAGCTGGCCGTGCGCTACATGGGCGACGGCAGCTTTGCGGGCGACGACGAGCGCGTCGAAGCCCTCATCCGGCGTGAATCGCGCAAGAACGCCTTCAGCACAGCCGTCACCAACCTTGGCGGCGTACTGACCCTCCCGTTGGCCATCCCGGTCAACGCCTACGCCTCCTTCGCCTATCAGGCCCGGCTGGCGGCGGCGGTGGCGCTGGTCTACGGTCATGACATCCGCTCTCAGAGAGTGCGGACAATGGTGGGGCTGTCCATGGCCGGGCGCAGGGCCGTTGAGCTCCTCAAAAGCGTGGGAGTCAAATTCACAACGATGCTTCTTGAACGCAGTGCGGCCCAGCTTTCGGAGAAGGTCCTGGCGGACATCGGGGCGGGGGTGGGGGCGAGGCTCCTGGCCCAGGGCGGGGAGCAGGCCGCCGGGATACTCCTCAAGACCGTGCCCGTGGCCAGCGCCGTGGTGTGCGGGGCTATCGACTGGCGCTACTGCCTGGCCGTGGGGCGTGTTTCGCGGGAGATTTTCCGCAGGGGATGACGCAAGGGGCGGAAAAAAGAAAAAGGCCCGGCGAAGCGCGGGCCTTTGAAGGAAACCAGGCACCCAAAAGCAACCGTTACCGTTGCTCCCTCTCGGGCCTGGCGGGGTTGGCGGCGCCTTCGCCGCCTGGCTTCCTTGGAAAAGTGGCGGAGAGGGAGGGATTCGAACCCTCGGTAACGGTTTTGCCGCTACACACGATTTCCAATCGTGCACCTTCGGCCAGCTCGGTCACCTCTCCGCGAGACGGAGCTAGTTATCCATTCCAGCTCCGCTTGGCAAGCACTTTTTCATATCCCCATGATATTAAATCCACTGTCCACGTGGACCACCTCGCCGGTGACTCCGGAGGACAGCCCGGAAGCGAGATATACCGCTGTTCCGGCCACATCGTCCTGGGTTATGTTGCGCCTTAGCGGGGAGCGCTCCTCCACCACGGGGAGTATGTTCTTGAAACCGGCGATGCCGGACGCCGCCAGCGTCTTGAGCGGCCCGGCGCTGATGGCGTTCACGCGGATGCCGCCGGGGCCCAGGTCCGCCGCCAGATAACGCACGGAGCATTCAAGCGCGGCCTTGGCCACCCCCATTACGTTGTAGGAAGTTATGACTTTCTCCGACCCCAGGTAGGTCATGGTCATCACGGACGCGTTCGCGGCGAAGAGGGGCTCGAATCCCTTGCAGAGGGCGGCAAGCGAATAGGCGGACACGTCCAGGGCCAGGGAGAACCCGGCGCGGGAGGTGTCCACGTACCTGCCCTTGAGGTCGTCCTGGCTGGCGTAGGCCACCGAGTGGACCAGTATGTCCACTGAACCCCATTTTTCCCGCACCAGCGCAGCGGCGGAAGCTATCTCGGCGTCGCTGGTCACGTCGCAGGGGAATATGAAGTCCCCGCCGAGCTCCCGGGCGAGCGGCTCCACGCGTTTGAGGATGGCCTCGCCGGGATGGTTGAAGGCCAGGTATGCGCCGTGTGCCTTGAACGCCTTGGCCACGGAGTAGGCGATGGAACGTTCGTTGGCCACACCGAAGATGAGGGCTTTCTTGCCGTTTAGCAGCATGGTTTCTCCTTGTGCCGGGAAACGAATATGGCGGGAATCTATCTGATCATGGAATGGAAAAAATGAACTGAGTCAAGTCCGGAGACGGCGGGCTGGCCAAAAAAAGCCCCCCGCCATGGGCGGGGGGCTGTCTCAATCATCCAGGAGCGCCAGACTACGGCATCATCTCGATGACCTTGCGCATGACCTCGAAGGCGTCGGCCACGTAGAGCACGTCGGCCTTGCCCTGGGCCCAGCCGCAGCCCGCGTCCAGGTTGATGGCGCGGCGCTCGCCGATGAAGCGCCAGCCTACGGTGTGGGGCTCCTCGCCGTGGCAGCAGGTGGCCAGCCCCTTGGGATGGCGGGGCGTGGAACCGGTCTGGCCGACCTGGTGCATGTGGGTGAGGAAGCTCATCACCTGCTGCCCCTCGCCGGAGAGGTCCACCAGGGACTTGGAGGTGCCAAGCGACGCCTGGGCCTTGTTCAGGAAGCCGAGGATCAACTCCTCGGCGGTCTGCATGTGGATCGCGCCATCGGCCTGCTTCTTGGTCCAGCCAGCGCCGGCCACGAACAGCAGGGCCGCGTCGGGGCGGATGGTCTGCTCCTCGGCGGAGGGGCAGATCATGTTGGTCACTTCGGTACGAGCGGCGGCGGGCATCTCGGGGGTGACGGCGGTCACCGAGGCGGACCCGGCGGCCCCGGCATACGGGGTGAAACACCCGGCGGAAACGCTCACGAACCAGGGGCGCTCCCGGCGGGTGAGTTCGGCGTACATGCGCTGGCGGTAGTACCAGCGGGTCACCATGGGCTTGCCGTCCGCAACGGAGAGGGCGGTGACGCCCGTGTCGGAGCGTCCGCCAAGGCGGGCGGCCGCTCCGGGCAGGACGCGGCTCATGCGCGGGGTGGCCGCGCCGATGACCATGCCCGCGCCAGAGGCCTTGCACAGGGCGGCCAGGGCGGCGGCGTCGGTGGCGTATCTGGCCTGTGAGTATTCGGCCCCGGCCACGGCGAAAAAGGCTTCAGCGCCGCAGGCGGCGATGGAGTCGGCGGCGGCCTGGACGTCCGCGCCCACGATGCCCACGCAAAGGGGAGCGCCGAGTTGCGCGGCCAGATCCTTGGCGGCGGTCAGGGCCTCCAGGGAAGCCTTGCCCAGGGAACCGTCGCATTCGGTCTGGGCGACGAAGAGAATCTTATCCATGTTATCCTCCGGTAATCCGGGAGTCTTCACCGGAATTGCAAGCTTTGTCTGATTCGGGCGCCTCCGGCGGCCAAAGAGCTTCGCCCCTTGGAGTTCCGCGCGGACATTACGCGTTCAGCCAGTCGACAATCTCCTTGGCGATGACATCGGAGGGGGTGTCCTTCACGATGCGGGTCTCGCGCTTCTGGCTGGGAATGGAAACACCGGCGTACTCGGGTCCGCCCTCGACCTTCACTGGCTTGGCCTTCTGCAGGGCGGGCATCACCAGGCGCATGTTCTGCATGCCCACCTGGGGGTTGTTGGGGGGCTCGGGGAGCTCTCCCGTGGCCCAGCCGAACACGGCCGGGGCGCTTGACACCACGGACTCCTGGTAGCTGCCGCCCTCCACGCGCTCGAGAACCCGCATGGAGCCGTCGGCGCGGACTTCCAGCTTGTCCACGCCCTGGAACTGTTCGAAAATGCCGAGCTTCTCGCCCACGATCTGCATGGTGGCGCCGGCGCCGCGCGAGGCGGACTGCCATCCGCCGAAGACCAGCAGCTTGGACTTGTCCAGGCCGGGGATGGCTTCGATGGCGGAGGCCAATGCGGATCCCACGGCGTCGGCCTCCACGAAGCCTCCGGCAGGGCCGTCCAGCACCACCAGTTCGAAAGGCACCTTCTGGGCCACGGTCATCATCACCTGCTGAAGCTTGGCCTTGGGGCCCATGCTCACCAGCCACACCTTGCTGCCCGGGGCGTTCTTGGCCAGGTTGGCGGCCTCGAACAGGGCGTGGCCGGCCCAGGGGTCCAGGATGGCGGGAAGCATCAGTTCGTTCTTGAGCCCCCATCCGGCGGGGCCTTTGACGGGCTCCAGGGTCTGGAGCGGATCTGGCACGATGCCGCCGCAGACGACGATATGATAAGATTGGCTCATGGGTTCTCCTTAGTTGGGTTGGATGCGCCGGTTCCTGGCCTAGTTTTCGGCGGAGTGCAATCCGCCCGCTCCGGCCCGGAACTCGATGTTGGTCTTTTCGGGGTCGCTCGGGTGCGGTTTGGAGCAGTTCCACAGGCACGCTCCGCAGTGCACGCACTTCTCCCGGTCGAACAGCGGCACGCCGCCTTCGGGATTGGTGGTGATGGCCTGCCCGGAGCACATCTCGATGCAGATCTTCTCCTGGCACCGCCAGCAGGTGTTCTCGTCCACGAACACCACGTGGTCGGCGTAGCCGAAGGGGGCCTGCACCTTGCCGCCCAGGAGCAGGGCGTCCTGATGCGAGACGAGAAGCTCGCCGTCGTACTCGATCCTGGGCCAGCCGATGCGGTCCATGATGGCGTCGTGCAGCGCCTCGCCCTTGGCCTGGCACTCCTCGCGCATCTTCTGAAGCTCGGAGGCTGGGATCTGAGGATAATAGGTTTTCTCGATGGAGGGCACGCGCTCGTGCGGGGCGCGGTGGTCGCCGGGCATGTTCAGTTTGCCGTCCGTGTAGCCGGTCATGGCCATGCCCATAAGCCCCTGGATGAAGCCCCTGCCGAAGCCGTCGCGGGACTTCTCGGCGACCTTGGCCTCCTCTTCCAGGCGCGAGGCGCGACGCCTGGCCACGTAGGCTTCCTTCAGGTTCCGGCGGGTGAATGGCTTGCCCGCCTTCATCAGCTCGAGCACGCCCTCGGCCAGCTGCACGCCGGAGGTCCACGCCTCGTCAACGCCGGAGCCGGTGAGCACGTTGGTGGTGCCGGAACCCTCGCCTATGCGGGCGTAGCCGTCGCCCACCAGCCAGGGTTCGCCACGGCGGCCTGACTCCAGAAGCGACTTCGCCCCCCAGGAGCGCATCTTGCCGCCCTTCAGGTGCTTCCAGAGATAGGGGTGCGTTACCCAGTGCTGCATGTAGCGGTAGGCCGTGCGCACGGGAAGGTCCAGCCAGGAGGGGACGAAGATGCCGAGCGAGGCCACGCGGTCCGGCAGCACGTACATGAAGCCGAAAATGTCCGGCTCGGGATAGCCGAAGGTGTGCAGCACGAAGCCCTCGGGCAGGTCGCACTTGGCGGGCAGGTCCACCACCATCTTCATGCCCAGGGCCCAGTCGCGGCGATGGTGGCCGTGGGGCATGCCCATGGCGTCGTCCAGGTCGCGCCCCACGGGGCCGACGGGGCCGTCGCCGATGACGGTCAGCGCCGCCTTGATGTCCATGCCAGGCATGAAGCCGGCGTCGGGCTCGCCGGTCTTGGTGACGCCCTGGTCCACAAGGCGAACGCCCGTGACCTTGCCGTCCTCGATGATGACCTTGGAGACGGGCATGCCGGGCCATATCTGGGCCAGGCCGCCGCCCATGATCTCTGAGCCCACCCACTGGTTGAACTGGCCGATGGAGAAGACCAGACCGGGCTCCTTGCGCAGGAAGGGCGGGATGTAGGGCAGCTCCACGGCCTCGTCGCCGCAGAAGGGCAGATGCTTGCCGAAGGCGCGGATCAGGGAGTCCTTGAAGTCGAGCAGGTCCTGGCGGCGGCTGGCCCCGTGCGGATCGAGCAGGTAGACAACCTTCTCGTGGGTGACATCGGCGCACATGGGGAAGGAGGCAGGGGTCAACTCCGGGAAGGACTCGCGGATGCCGCGCGCCTTGGTGACCACGCCGGAAACGCCCGCGCCGATGTCGTCGGCGCGTTCGTAGCAGATCACCTGCGGGGGCATGCCGGGCATGACGGCGCTGTCCACCACGGGCATTCCGTCGTGATCGACGAGGCCCCTGGTCAGAGTGGTGAGGAACCCGCCCATGGCAGGGCCGAATCCCACGCAGACGATGTCCACGTCCATGCTCTGGCGTTCGACGGCTTCACTCATCAAGCGTACCTCCGGAAATTCGTGTCCCGGGGCCTCCCTTTTGGGAGACCCCGGGCGTGGGGGGCGTGGTTGGGGCCTGGGCTACAGGGGGTAGTCCAGGGCCTCGGGGATCATGACCTGGGTGAGCGCGTGCCCAGCCCGGTCCTTGGCCAGGGCGGCCCCGGCCAGGGTGCGGTCCAGCTGGCCGCGCAGCTTGTCGAAAGCGTCAAGTTCGGCCTCGTCCTGGGGGCCGAAGCCGTGCACCATGGAGGCGCAGATGCGGGCGCACTCGCCCGCGGCCTGGGCGGCCTGAACCACGGTCAGGTCGTTGAAGAAGCCGAGCGTTCCCTCGAAGCCCTCGGCCACGATGGGGTTCTCGGGCCCCTTGGCGGCCAGTTCCTGGACGTCGGAAACCTGGCAGCGGGAGGCCATCACCCAGCACAGGGCGTCGGCCATGGGGAAGGTCACGTTCTGGCGGCGGTTGTGGTACAGGCGCGCGCCGGAGGGGTCCTTGGCCCGGTGCAGGAATTCGAGCGTCCACAGCCACATCTCCATGGCCTTGGAAACGATGGCCGCGCCGGTCTCGGGCTTTTCGGCGCCGAGCCTGGCGAACTCCCCGATCCAGATGCGAAGCTGGGTGAGGAAGACCTCGTTGGTCATGGTGATGGACAGGTGGCGGCGCTGCACGGCCTCGGGGCCTTCGTAGGTGGCTTCGAGCTGGGCGTCGGTCCACTTGTAGAAGAGGAAGCCGGGGCAGTCCTCGGTGATGCCGTAGCCGCCCATGAGGGCCAGGGCCTCGCGCATGACGGTCGCGCCCTGCCCGGTGTTCCAGAGCTTGCAGGCCGGGCAGAGGATGTTGGCCAGCGCTTCGAGCTGGGCGTAGCGCACCAGGGTGTCGTTCTCCAGCTCCTGGAGCCGGGCGTTGTCTCGCCCGGCCTCGGGGGCGGACTTGAGATTCAGGTACTCCACGGCCAGCTTCTCGATCTTGCGCAGGGCCGACAGCTGGGACTTGCCGCCAACGATGCCTTTCTCGGCGAAGACGCGGTCCTTCTCCTTCTCGCAGGGGTCGAGCTGGTCGAAGAGGCGGGCGGTCTCGAAGCCCAGGGAGGCACCGGCCTCGCCCATGGCCCAGATTCCGGCCAGGCGCAGGACGGCGTCGGGCTTCTGCTGGATGCCCAGGTCGTACTTGGCGGTGCCGGGCTGGGCGTCGCCGCCGCGATAGCGCTGGCGCTGGTAGCGGATGACGGGCTCGATGGCGGAGAGCAGCTTGGCCGTGGTCATGAGGGCTACGGGAACCCTCGTGCGGTGGAACACCGCGCCGATGATCTCCGAGTGGGTGTAGTTGGGGACGATCACGCCGTCCTTCACGGTGTACCCGCCAACGATCCTGCTGGCCGGAACCTTCAGGTTGAAGACCGGGTCGCGGGTGGAGGAGAGCTGGTGCACCATCTTGAGGGTGGGCGCGCCCCTGTCGAAGAGTCCCTCGTCCGTGTCCTCCACGGTTATGATGCAGGAGGACTTGATGCGCGGGTCGTCGGTGTCCACGGCGCAGGTGGCGAAGTTGGCGAAGTCCATGCCGGTGATGAAGCGGCCGCGCTTGTCCACCTGGAGGATGGGCTCCTTGCCTTCCTCCCACTCGGCGACGCGGACCTTGCCCACCAGGGTGTTGGTCTCCACGCCCACGTAAGGCAGGGGCTCGGTGAGGGCGAACGCGCCCCTGTAGATTTTGCGGTCCTCGCCGGGCTGGGGCGGTACGCAGCGTGACATGTAGTAGTCGCGCTGTTCGGGGGTGCCGCGCTCGTGGATGGGGGCCAGGGCCAGGTTGGTGGCCAGCGAGCAGGTGGCCGCGCCGGCGTCCACCCAGGAGAGCTCGAAGGCGACAAGGGCAAGGGCCAGGTTCTTGGGACCCTCGATGAATCCGCCCTGGTGGGGGTCCATGAAGAGGGCGGTCAGGCCAGAGGTGTCGAAGGCTTCAAGAAGCTGGGCCTTGTGATCGGTCCACTCGTGGGTGTGGCGCGCGCCCTCGGCCACCAGCCGGGCAACCAGGGTACGTGCCAGCGAGCGGGCGGATTGCACGGCCATCTGTACGTCGTAGCGGTCGGAGAAACGCCACATGATCTGGCGTACGTCGTCTCCGGGGAGTGTGCGAAGGGTCTCCATGATACTTGCTGTCCTCTCCTGTTTTGAGGAATCCGGCCGGACACGGCGCGAAATTCAATCAATTTATGCGATCATGCCCGATGCGTCAATGTTTCCCGCCGCAGGTGCGGCGTGGCGGGGGAATCGGGCGTTAGAAGCTCAGGGTTTCGCCGGTGAGGGCCTTGTAGGCCTCCAGGTACTTCTCGCGGGTGCGGACGGCCACATCGGCGGGCATGGAGGGCGCGGGCGGCTTCTTGTTGAAGCCCACGGACTCCAGCCAGTCGCGCACGTACTGTTTGTCGTAGCTGGGCTGGCCTTTCCCGGGGGCGTATCCGTCGGCGGGCCAAAAGCGCGAGGAATCCGGCGTGAGCACCTCGTCGATGAGGATGAGTTCGTCGCCGGTCATGCCGAACTCGAACTTGGTGTCGGCGATGATGATGCCCTTGGAGGTGGCGTAGTCGCGAGCCTGGGAGTAGATGGAGAGCGCGGTGTCCTGGACCTTCTCGAACAGCGGCTTGCCCACCATTTCGATGGCCTGGTCCAGGGTGATGTTCTCGTCGTGCTGCCCCAGTTCCGCCTTGGTGGAGGGGGTGAACAGGGGCTTTTCGAACTTGTCGGACTCTTTGAGGTCCGCCGGGAGCTTGTGGCCGCAGACCATGCCCGTGGCCTTGTAGTCCTTCCAGCCGGAGCCGGTGATGTAGCCGCGCACGATGCACTCGATGGGCAGGGGCTTGGCCTTGCGCACCAGCACGGCCCGGCCTTCCAGCATGTCAGCGTGCTTCCTGAGCGGCTCGGGGAAGTCGGCCGGGTCCACGGCCAGCAGGTGGTTCTTCACCAGCTTCTCGAACATGCGCATCCAGAAGATGGTTATTTTATTGAGAATCACGCCCTTGAACGGGATGGGGTCGGGCAGGATCACGTCGAAGGCCGAGATGCGGTCGGTGGTGACGATGAGCAGGGCGTCGCCGGCCACCTGGTAGATGTCCCGGACCTTGCCGCGCGAGAGCAGCGGATATTCCTTGATGTCGGTGGTGTTTACGACTTGCATTGCGGTTGTCTCCAGGGATTATTCGTTACGGCATTCGACGGAACGGGCGTGGGCCTCCAGGCCCTCCAGGCGCGCGAGCCTGGCTATCTTGGCCCCGTGCCTGCGGGAGTATGCCGGAGGCGCGGCGATGAGGCTCGACTTCTTGGTGAAGGTCTCCACGGAAAGAGCGGAGGAGAACCGGGCGTTGCCCATGGTGGGCAGCACGTGGTTCGGTCCCGCGAAGTAGTCGCCGACCGGCTCGGGGCATCCGTAGCCCATGAATATGGCTCCTGCGTGGCGGATGCCGCCCAGGATGCTCCAGGCGTCGGCCACGGCCAGCTCCAGGTGCTCCGGGGCCAGCTTGTTGACCAGTTCCACGCCTTCCTTGAGGCCCGGCACCGTGATCACGGCGCCCCAGTCAGCCAGGGCCTTGCGGGCGATCTCGTTGCGGGGCAGATGTTCGAGCTGCTTTTCCAACTCCGCCAGCACGGCCTGGGCCAGCGCCGGGCTGTCCGTCACCAGTATGGAGGCGGCCAGCGGGTCGTGCTCGGCCTGGGAGAGCAGGTCCGCCGCCATCCACGCCGCCGGGGCGGACTGGTCGGCCAGGATGACGATTTCCGACGGCCCGGCGATCATGTCGATGCCCACCTGGCCCACCAGCAGCCGCTTGGCCGTGGTGACGTAAATGTTGCCGGGACCGGCCAGCACGTCCACCGGCGCGATGGTCTTGGTGCCGTAGGCCAGGGCCGCGATGCCCCAGGCGCTGCCCGCCCTGTAAACCTCGTCGATGCCAAGAAGCGACGCGGCGGCCAGGATGTACGGGTTGAGCGTGCCGTCCTTGCGCGGGGGCGAGATGGCCACGATGCGCTCAACCCCGGCCACCTGGGCCGGGATGGCGTTCATCAGGAGAGATGAAATGAGCGGGGTCTCGCCGCCCTGGCCGCCGGGAACGTAAAGGCCCACCGAATCCACCGGACGCACGATCTGGCCCAGGATTGTCCCGTCCTGGCCGGTGGTCATCCAGGACTTTTCCTTCTGGTTTTCATGGAAGGCGCGGATGTTGGCCGCAGCCTCCTCGATGATGGCCAGGTCCGAGCCGACGACGGTCGACCTGGCGTGGGCGATCTCCCCGGCCGGCACGCGCAGCATGGAGGCGGTGAAGGAGGGGCAGTCGAAGCGGCGGGTGAAGTCCGCCAGGGCTTCGTCGCCTTCCTTGGCCACATAGGCCAGGATGTCGCGCACGCGCGTCTCCACCGCCTGGTCGGGATTCTCCCGGCCTCCCAGCTTCTCGTGCAGTGGGGCGAAATCCTCGGGACGCTGGTATGTGAGCAGGGGGCAGGGCATGAAGGCTCCGGTTGGCGTCGTTGGCGCGCCTATAGTTGATGACGGCGTATTTGTCGAGTGGCGCGAAGGATGGTACATGCCCGTCGCCGATGGCGGTCCGCCGCGGCAAACCTTGAAACAAGGCCGTGACGATCATGCAGCTCCAAAGCGCGCTCACAAAAACTTCCTGGCGGCTTCTGCCGTTCCTCTTCATCCTGTACATCATCTCATACCTGGACCGCATCAACGTGAGCTTCGCGGCCCTGGGCATGAACCAGGACATAGGGCTGGACCAGACCGCCTACGGCCTTGGCGCGGGCATCTTCTTCCTCGGGTACGTCATCTTCGAGGTGCCTAGCAACCTCATTCTCGAAAAAGTGGGTCCCAGGCGCTGGATAGCCCGCATCATGGTCAGCTGGGGGCTTTGCACCATGGCCCTGGCCTACGCGCAGGGGCCGAAATCCTTCTCGATGCTGCGCTTCCTGCTGGGAGCGGCCGAGGCGGGATTCTTCCCCGGCATCATCCTCTACCTTACCTACTGGTTCCCGCGCGCCAACCGCGCCAAAGCCGTGGCCCTGTTCATGACCGCCACGGCCGTGGCCGGGCTGGTGGGCAGCCCCGTCTCGGGCTGGATCATGCAGTTGCACGGCGCATTGGACCACGCCGGATGGCAGTGGCTCTTCCTGCTGGAGGGCCTCCCCGCAGTGCTCCTTGGCGTTGTCGTGTGGTTCGTCCTCCCGGACGGCCCGCGCCACGCCAGGTTCCTCACGGCCGGGGAGAAGGACGCGCTCATCGCCGCCCTGGAGGAGGAAGGCCGCGTTTCTCCCGTCGCGCCGGGCGGAGGGCTGCGCGAAGGGCTGGCCTCGCCGCGCGTGTGGATGCTCGGCTTCGTCTATTTCTGCACGGTCCTGGCCATGTACGGGCTTGTCATGTTCCTGCCGCAGATCGTGGCGGGCGTGACCGGCGAGGGCACGCTCTCCGTGGGCTTCCACGTGATGATAGCCTACCTCTGCGCCGCCGTGGGCATGGTGATCGTTGGGGCCAGCTCGGACAGGTTCGGGGAAAGGCGCTGGCACGTGGCGGGTTCCATGGCGCTCTGTCTTGCGGGGATGCTGGTCCTGGCCGTGAGTTCGACGCTCGCGGGCGTCCTGGCCGGGGCGAGCCTGGCCGCCGTGGGGATATGGAGCGTGATGGGGCCGTTCTGGGGGCTCGCCACCGCGAGCCTTTCGGGGACCGCGGCGGCAGCGGGCATCGCGCTCATCAACTCGGTGGGCAACGTGGGCGGCTTCGCCGGGCCGTACCTCATGGGATGGGTGAAGACCCACACCGGACATTACTCGGAGGCTTTCCTGTACGTGGCGGCGGTGATCGTCGCCGGGATGGTTCCGGTGATCGCCATGAAAAAGAGGTAGGATGCCCCGGCGGCCAAAGGGACAATGTCCCTTTGAAATCCCCTTGATGCTTCGCGGGGTATATCGACTGATCGCAGTAGGTCCGCCCAGCCCCTGCGAGCGCGCCGCCCCCTGCCGCGCGGCTAGGAC